>NZ_JAGMUJ010000216.1:0-10637 GCF_019049255.1 Streptomyces sp. AC558_RSS880
CGGACGGCCGCGTACGAACCCGCGAAGCCGATTCCGGCGATGATCACGGCACCGAAGACGACCACGCCGATGAGAACCCGGTGCATCCGTGTCAGCTGAAGTGGCGCGGCCACGTGTGTGATCCTTTCAGCGGGTGGGGGTGTGTGGGATGCGGGTCAGAGGTTGTGGTCTTCGCCGGTTCGAGACTGGAGCAGCTCGTTGATGAGGTGGTCGGTTTCTGTTTCCAGTGAGCAGTCCAGGGCCTGGTTGGTTTGCTGGAGGCGGGTGATGGCGGTGTGCAGTCCTTGCCGGTTTCCTGCTGCGTGTTCGATGCGGAGCCAGTCGCGGTACAGCAGTTCGGCCGTGTCGTCGACCTCAAGGCCGGTCGCCACGGCCTGGCGGGCGACGCTGAGGTCGTGGTGAGGGCCTGCGGGGATGCGGTAGGTGGCCACGGTGTGCGCAACGTCGATGATCCGCGTGATCATCTCCTGCTGGTGGGGCTCGACCCAGGGCAGCGGCCGGCCGCCGAACGGCTTGCCCCGCACCAGGGCCAGCGCCTTTTCCAGGTCGGTCAGGCCGGAGGAACCCTGCGGCAACGCGCGCTCGACAAGCTGCAGGAAACGGGTCCAGTCGCAGCGCACGCCAGGGGAGAGACGGTAGGGGTCCTCGCTGGTGCTGCGGCGCGGCACGTAGGGCTGGCCGTCGGGGGCGTTGCCCAGGCAGCGGCGCAGACCTTGCAGCCGGGCGTTGAGGGTGCTCGTCGACCAAGGATTGATGGGGTCCATGGCCTCGCATAGCACGTCCGCGCGGCGGCCGGGCCGGAAGTAGAGCAATGTCGCCAGCTGCGCCATCCGCGGGCCGTGGCCGCTGCTGTCCACCCCCGTGACCTCGATCGGCCCCAGGACCCGGATCTCCGGGGCGTGCAGGTCGTGTGCGGCACCGGTGGCGGCACCTGGTGATTTTCTCTCCGCGCCGGAGTGCTCGTTGTTTGGCTCGGTCACTGCCGCAGGCACCGCCGCCGCGTCCGGGGCCTGCCCGAAACGATCATCCTGGCCCGAGGATGACTCGTCTGGAGACGGCCCGTCGGCGGTGGGCAGCAGACGCAGACCGGCCGGGTCGGTGGAGGCGGCGAGCAGAGCGGGGAAGACCGCCTCCCTCACCTCCGCTGCCTGCGGCGAGGCGGCCGACACGGGCTCGCTCGTGACCACAGGCTCTCCCACCGGAGCCGTCGGCTCCTTCGCTGTGGGCGACTTGGGCCGCTGGGCTTCAGGCTCGTTCGGAACCTCCCGCCAGGCCCCTTCGGCCGGGTGGGCCGGCTGCCCCAATACTTTCAGTGCGGTGGTGATCTGCTGGTAGGCGGCGTGTTCCAGGCGCTGTACCGTGATGTCGCATCCTGCGTTGTCAAAGCGCTGGGGAACGCCAAGTGAGGCGTTGAGGATTTCGGCCGTGGGGAAGTGCACGGCGGCCGTGCTCGCTGGGGCCACCAGGGTGACCGGCACCGCGTCGGCCTTGTCGATGACCTCGGCGAACTCCCAGGCCGTGTCCGCGTCCAGCGGTGCCGCGCACAGCAGCACATAGGGCTGGTGCCGGGTCTCGGGCATCTGGTGGGCCTCCAGCAGCCGCTCGCTCAGGTCCCGCAGGGCGTGCTCGGGCTGGCGCATGTGGGCGATGCGGCTGGTGGGCAGCAGCTGCGGCAGGTCCTCACCGAACCCGATGACGACGACTTCTGCCTCGGCCGCCCAGGGGCTCATGCCGAGCTCCAACGCCAGCGAGGTGCACACCTCGGTGATGTGGACCGGGTTACCGTCCAGCAGCAGCGCGGGCAGCTGGGCGAGGTTGAGCAGCACAAGGTCTCCGCCCTCGGTGGTGCCGATGGTGGCCAGGGCCGGATACGGCGCCGGCACCTCGCGTGCGTCCTGCTTGCTGAGCAGGTCCGCGTCGGCAGGCAGCGTCCACCAGCCACCCTCCTTTGCTACGAAGGGTGCCTGAGGGTCCTGCGTGAGGTCTTCGGGCAGCACCTGCAGGGTGCGGGCGCCGATCCGTGCGGCGCGCAGCTGAGGCAGCGTCGTGTCGTCCTCGCGCCGAGCCGCCTGGTGGGCCAGGGTCCGCAGCGCCAGGTCCAGGCGGACGGCACCGTCCGGTTCGGCGGCCGCCGCCAGCTTGGCCTCCGCGGTCGACGTCTCCGGGGCGATGGCGATCTTCTCGCCGGGCTTACGGCGACGACGCTGCAGCGTACGGCGCAGAGCCAGCGCACCGGTGATGGCGGCGGCCAGGAGCGCACCGGCACCCAGAACCGTGCGCAGATTCAGGAAGCTGCCGGCCGGTGCGGAGGGCTCGGAGGCCGCCGGGGCGGGGGAGGACTCGGCGGAGCCGGACGGCCCGGCCGATTCCGACGGCGTGGCGGAAGGAGACGCACTGGAGTCCTGCTCAGGCGTCGCCCCCGGTGCTCTCGCATCTCGGCTGGGCTGCTGGCTGGGAGCGGCCGTGGACGCTTCCGGGGCAGGCGTCGCGGTCTGGCTCGGCGCGGGCGGCTGCGCCTCTTCTTCTGCACGGTCGTTGGGCTGCTCGCCCTCGGGTGCCGGGGTGGCCGCAGGAGTGGAGGGCCGATCATCTGCCTCGTCGGACGGGGCATTGTCGTGGCTGTCGGCCGGAGGGGTGTGCCGTTCCTCGTCCGGTGTCCGGGGCTCGGGCATGGTGATCTGCTGTCCGGCGTAGATTATGTCCGGGTCGGTGATGGCGGGTAGGCCGTCCGGCTGCGGCTTGCCCTGGTTGGCGTCGAACAGTTCCTGCCACTGGCCGGCGTCGCCGAGTTCCTCCTGGGCGATCTTTGACAGGTAGTCGCCCTCGTGCACCGTGACGACACGTTCGCTCTCATCTGAGGCAGTGGATGCCTGGCCCGTGAGCTGCACGTGAAGCCCGTCGGCCGCCGCGGTGGTCTCGGGCATCTGCAGCTGCCAGCCCGGTTGCAGAAAGCTGGTGGACTGGAAGACCTGCCCGTCGGGCATGGTGCGGCCCTCGTTCAGGGCGGCGATCTCCCGCCACCGCTCGCCGTCGCCCAGCTCCCGTTCGGTGATGCTCCACAGGCTCTCACCCGGCTGCACCGTCCGCGACGGGCCCGGCTGGGAGCCGACCGCTTCCTGCCCCTGCTCAGCGGGCTGTTCCGCCGGGGAGGGGCCGGGTGCCTGGGCTGCGCTCGTGCTGGGGCCGGCGGCCTGGGCGGGGGATGCCAGCGCGGAGTTGGTGGGCAGCAGGATCAGGATGCCGCCGATCAAGGTGGCCGCCGCGCGCTGTGAGGCGCCCAGACCTCGGGGTGCGTGCCAGGCCCGGCCGCGCAGCTGCGCGACCATCTCGCGCACCGCACAGAAAGTGAACTGCGCCCAGCCGATCCAGCCGACCACGATGAGCAGCATCAAGAAGGCCGCGCCGGTGTCCTGGCGGTCCAGCAGGTGAGCCAGGTCGTCGCGGCTGGACTCCCAGACGACCGGAGTAGCCCAGGCCAGCAGCAGCGGCAGCCCGCCAACCGCGCCGAGCAGGACAAGCAGGCTCCCCAGGGCCTTGAGCACCCGGCCAAGGGTGCGGCCGGCCGAACGAGAAGCATGGGTGGTGGGCGTGGGCATCAGGGTCCTTCGGGTGCGGTGACGCCGTGCAGGAGCGTCGCCTTGCCGTGGCCGGTGACCGGCATGGAGCCGATCCCGACCACGGGCAAGAACTTTGTGTCGTAGCTGTCGGAGACGTTCACGGTGAGCGTCCTGCCGTCGCCAGAGACGCTGACGGTGCCGGTGGCGCCGACGGAGCTCAGGTAGGCCTGGGCCGCGGCGACGGCGCCCTGCGGGTCGACAATGACGGCCTCGCCGCTGATGGCCTTGGCCGGGTCGATGGCCTGCCCGCCGGCCCGGGCCGCTTCCCCGGCGATGTGGTCGGCGCGCTCGATGGCGCGCAGCTTGCCGCCTCCGTCGATCGCGATGCCGATGATCCCGAGCAATGCCACCACGCACACCGCTACGAACACGGTGACACCGCCACGGTCACCGAAGACATACCGGCCCCGGCGCAGGCGCAGGTGCAGGTGCAGGTGCAGGGGGTTCATCACGCTCCCCGCTGCCGGTGCTGGTCCACGACCGAGGTCACGGTCGACGTCAGGGTGCGTGCCCCAGGGGCGCCGGGCAGCAGTAGGTCCGCCAGGGGGACCGTGCACGAGACGGTCACCGTGACGGTGCCGACCTGCCCGACCGGCACACTGAGCCCACCGACGTCGATGCTGACGCTGCTGGAGGCGCACGTGATGCCCTGATCGTTCAGGGATTCGGCGGCCGCGGCCTGGGCGGCGGCCTGTGCGGAGACTGCGGTGCGGTGGATGGACACCTCCCGTGCCGCGTCCTCTGCGGCAGCGTCGATCTTGGCGCCGGAGGTGACGATGCGGCCGCCGGCGATCGCCAGGCAGAGGAACATCAGCAGTGGCGGCACGACGATGGCCGCTTCGATGGCGACGCTGCCGTCATCACGGCGTGTCCTTCTGGCCCACCGTGCCAGGCGAGACATGGTCTTCACCCCTCTCCCGGTACGGTCCAGCGCTCTACCGGCCCGGACGCCGACTGCGTGATGGTCAGACCCGGGATGCCGGGGATCATCGACTGCGCCGTTCCGGATACCTGAATGCGGATGCGTTCGCCGGTGCTGCCGGCGGTGACGGTGGGGGACCGCAGGCTGTCTCCGGCCGTGCGGCCCAGCACCTCCCGGGCCCGTGCCACGCCGTCGGCGGGGGAGGCCTGGTAGACGCGGGCCGCGGTGACTCCCTCGCGGGCGGCGGTCAGGGCGATCTGCCGCGCGTAGTACCACATGGAGGCCTGGATCACTGCGATCGCGGCGAGCAGCACGAAGGGGTAGACGATCGCCATTTGGATCGACGCGTCCCCGCGGTCGTCGGCCCATCTCCGCCCACGCCACCAAGCCGTAAGGCGAGCGCGATCACGCATCAGATGCCGCTCAGGTTTCCGTTGTACTTGGCGATCACCGCGGCGATCGTCCCGGCGATCACCAGGGCGCCGGTGACGGCGGCGACCCAGATGATGACGGTGGTGATGCTGATGTCGCCCCGGTCCGGGCGCCGCTGCAGCTCGGCGAGACCTTCCTCCAGCCGCGTGGTCAGAGCGAGCACGGCGCGGTAGGAACGGGCGGCGGTGTACTTCACGAGGTTCTCCTTGTCGGTCAGCAAGGTCGGGTAAGGGCCGATCGGGAAGGGCCGGCCGCGATTCAGACAGTGAGCATGCGGATCACCGCCGGGAACGCCATCAACAACATGACCAAGACGGCGAGCAGGGCACCGGGCGCGGTCATCTGCTCGCTGGCGGCATTCGCCTCCGCGGCCTGATCGGCCAGCAGTTCGGCGCTGAGTGCGGCGGTCCGCGCCCGCAGCGCCTTGTAGACGGCGGCGCCGTCGGTGGCCGAGCCGCGCATGATGTCGGCGACATCGTCCAGGACGGGCAGGTCGTACTCGGCAGCCAGCTCACCCAGTGCCTGATACGGCGGGATCTTCTCCAGCCGGGCCCGGCGCAGCGCACCCTGCAGATACAGGAAGGGCCAGCCCTGTCCGACGGCGGCCGCCTTCTCCAGGGCTTCGGTGGGGCCGGCGTCCGCGGCCCGCTTGAGCGCGACCAGGTCCAGGTAGGCGACCAGGGCGTGGGCGAACTCCGCCCGTGCCCGCTTGGCCTGGTCGCGCACGGCCAAATCCGGGGTGATGAACAGCAGGCCGGCGACGGCGAGTCCGACAACGGCGGGCACGTAGAAGGGCAGCGAGATGCCCGCCACGATCCACGGGATCGTGACCAGCACGGGGCAGAGCAGTCCGAGCGCGGCGAGCGCGGTCTTCTTCAGCATGAACTGGCCCGGGCCCTGGCCGAGCAGGGCCAGGTTCTTGACGGGCACCCGCACGCCGGGCAGGCGCTCGAGGCGGGCCAGCAGCCACCGCCCCCACACCTCGTCCCGGTCCAGATCCTGCTCGGCGGCCACGGACAGGCTGCCCGGAGCCGTACGCTGCAGAGCCGGGGCCAGGGCGGGCTGCGGGCGCAGCATTTCGCGGACCAGCAGGGCCAGGCCGGCGCCGACGGTGCCTCCGGTGAGTACGACGGGAAGGAGATTCACGGGCGGGCTCCTTCCGCCTCACGCTCGATGGCCGGCTCGGCTGCAAGAGGAGACACCGGTGCTGGGAGACGGACCGTGCTGCGGGCATCGGTGATCAGAAAGCGTGGGATGCGGCGGAAGGCGCCCAGCTGCCGCATCAGCGCGAGGGTGGCGACGAACCCGGCGGTGAGGAAGGCGAGGACCAGCTGGCCGAGCAGCGTGGAGTACGGGGCAGTGTAGGAGGGGACGAAAAACCCGGCCACCACGATGCCCACGGTGATGATGGTCATCCACCGCACCGTGGTGCGCGGCTTGGCGCGGTCTGCCTCAATGCTCCGCTTCTTGGCGACTTCCTCGCGGACTGTGCCCGCCAGGTCCTCCAGTGCCTGAGCTAGGCCCGGGCCGCGGTCGTTGACCGACAGGATCAGCGCGGCCACCACCTTGTCCGCGGTGACGTCGTCCAGCTCATCGCCGAACGCCCGCAGGGCATCCTCGGGGCGCCAGCCCAGCCGCAGCCGGTCGGACAGATTGACGATCTGGGCGGCGAGTTCGTCCGGGGCGCCCTGACGACTGGTGATCATCGCCTGTTCCAGGCCCATGCCCAGCCGCAGCAGGCCCGCCAGCCGCTGCGTCCACTCGCTCAGGCCCTCCAGCTGGCCGATGCGTTCCGCCGCGATCTGCCCTGGCGTGACCAGCCACGGCACGCCGATCACGGCCGCCCCCAGCAGGAGGCCGCCCACGAAGTTACCCGAGACCAGCCACACGCCCACGAACACCACCGCAGCTGCTGTCGTGAGTGCTTGACGGCGCCTGCGGACGTCCTCGGCCGGGCCCTGGCCGGCCTTGAGCCGCTGCAACAGCGGCGCCCGGCGTGACGCGGTTGTACCGACCACACCGACGACCACACCGATCAGTCCGCCCATTACGGCCATACCGCTCAACAGGGCCAACAGCAACGTCACCGGATCGCTCCCACCTTCAGTGGCAACGGCGCCGTCCAAGCGCCATACGGCTGCTGCAGCAAGCTGGAGTCGAAACCCACACGGCGCAGGTCGTCGATGCAGCCCGGGTCCATCCGCGGCACCGCCCGCAGCTCACCGAACTCCAGGCCGGGGGAGAAGACCTCGTTGGTGGCGGGACGCCCCGACTCACCGATCCCGGCCAGCTCCAGGACGTGGGAGACGTAGCGGTGGCGGCTGCCGCCGATCTGCGTCTCGTCCGTCATGTCGACGTACACGACGAAGTCCAGGCCGTTGGCGGTCTGCCGGTAGGCGAGCTGCTCGGACAGGTTGCCCTGCGCCAGCGCGTACAGCTCGGCGATGCGGTCGAAGATGATGTCCGGGCGGCGGGCGTGGATGGTGCACAGGTTGCCGCCGGCTCCGTTGGTGAGAGCCTGCATCATCGCCACGACCTCCGGGCCGCGGACCTCACCGACGACGATCCGCTCCAGCGACATCCGCAGCGCCGGGTGCATCAGGTCCAGCAGCGTGACCTCGCCGGCGCCGCGCCCGGTGAGGTCCTTCTCTCCGTTGGACTCCCGCCCGATCAGGGAGACGACCTGGCGGTGGTAGCCGTTGGCGTGGCAGAACAGCTCGTCCTCGGTCTGGATGGTCGCGAACCGCGTCTCCGGGTCGAACTCCTTGAGCATCGCCCGCAGCAGCGTCGTCTTCCCGGCCTTCTGCTTCCCCGCGATCATGATGTTCTTCTCCGCGCGCACACACGCGCCGAGGAACTCGCGCAGGATCGGGTCGATGGTGCCCAGCCGCACGAGGTTGTCCAGATCGGCGTGCGAGACGCGGTGCCGGCGGATGACCGCATACGTCATCGGCCCGAGCCCCGCGATCGCCTGCAGACGCGAGCCGTCCTTGAGGGACAGCGCGAGCGTCGGATTCGCCGTGGAGATCGTGCGCTCACTGTGCCCGGAGTCCCGAGCCAGCTCCCGCAACAGCTCCAGCAGCTCCTCCTCGGAGTCCGCGATCGGGCCCACCAGCTTGCGCTCGCCGTCGCCGTAGTCGAGCCATACCTCATGGGGGCCCTGGATGATGATGTCCTCGACCCGCTCATCGTCCAGATACGGCTGCAGCCGCCCCGCCCGGTACAGCAGGTCATAGACCGCCTGCCGCAGCGCCTCGTCCTGCTGCGGACTCATCGCCGCGGCATCCGACCACACCGCGACAGCCTCGGTGATCCAGTCCAGGCAGCGCTGCTCCTCGCTGGCCCGGTCCATGTCCGGGGCTGTCTTCAGGAGCTCCTCGCGCTGCTTGGCGACCTGCGAGGCGATGTGCCGAGCGACTTTGTAGTCCACCGTGACCTGAGGCGCTGCACCGAGAACCCTGGTGCCCGCGGGCGTGCCCTCCGTCGGCTGCGGCGCCTTGTGGGGACTGCCGGGCGGCGGCACTACAGTCGGGTCGGCGTGCAGAGGCCTACCGCGCATGGGACACCACCTGGCCCCTCACCGGCCCGCTGGGCGGACCAAGACAGGCACGGCGCGCGGCCGCCCGCTGCACCAGCAGGGTGGCAGTTGTTCGGGCAGCCTTCATCAGCGCGGACTTGGTGAAGTGGCGGGGCTGGTCGGCCCCGTCGGACAGCACGTGGGCCTCCTTCGGTGCATACGGCAGGGTCGCCACCACCGGCACCTGCAGCACCCGCTGCACCTCACCCGCGGGATAGGGCCCTTCATTGATCATGAGCAGGCCGATATTGCCGACGCGTTCCTCGAGCGCGGCCACCCGGCTCTGCGTGGCCTGCAGACACCGCAAGGTGTTGCGGACCACGACCAGCACGGCATCGGCCTGTTCGGCCAGGACACCGGACGGACCGACGGCTCCACGGCGACCGAGATCAATCAGGACGTCGTGACCGTGGTCGGCGTCGATGCCGCGGAACATCGCCGCGAGCCCTTTCCAGACCGAACTCAGGCTCGCCGCTTGGGCGGGGTCGGTGATCCCGGGCAGCAGCAGCCGATCGCGTGGCGACTCGGCCTTGCCGTCCTCGCTGCTCAGGTCGATCAGCTGCCGCCAGAAAGCCTCACCGAACTCGCCTTTGCGGGCCGCGACCGACAGGTTCCGCAGCCCGTACCGGTCCCCGAGCGTGCCCTGCAGCAGACCGTGCAGCACGGCGCCGCCGTCGGGGTCGCACTCGGCCAGGATCATCCGCCGGCCCGGCTCCAGCGGCCACGACAGCAGCAGGGCGAGAGCACTGGTCGTCACACCAGGTGCACCGCTGCACCCGGCCAGCGCAATGACCGCCATCAGCGGCCATCCGGGGCATCGAGGACCAGGCGCAGCGTGCCGGACGACACCCACGCCGCCGCGGTGGGACCGTCCTTCGCGGACGTGGCCACATCGACGACCACCACCCCGGTACCCGGAGCAGCCGTCGACGCCTTCACCACCCGACCCGCAATGGTTTTGGGTACGGCGCCGTCGGCTGCCTCCTCCGTAGTGGCGGCCGCGCCCTGGGCCGGCACCTGCACCAACTGAACTCGCTGCCCCGGCACCAGAGCAGTCGCCGGAACCTGATCAGGCTTCAAGCCGATCGGCACCAGCTGCTCACCCGGCTTCACCAGCGAATCCTTCGTCACCTGCGACGGCGACAGCAGCGAGCCCAGCTTCAGCTCCACCGCGGCCCGCTTGCCCACGACCGACTTCAGATCATCGGCGCGTACGGCCTTGACCGCCGGGTCCAAGGCGACGGATGCCTCGCCCAGGTCCTGCTCGGTGAGGACCTGACCAACCTGGACGTCACGCACCACGGTCACCACCGGCGTGCGGTCCCCGACCTGTAAGAGCAGCACAGCGACACCAGCGCCACCAGCTGCGATCAATGCCAGCGACAGAGCGATCACGCCCGGCCGTCGCCGACGGGCGGATACCCGAGGCGGCGCCACCGGACCCGCCACCGCCTGCTGCGGAGACACCCCGTTCGCGACGGGTGTGCCAGTACGTTCCTTGGTCTTGCTCACCCTCATGTCCTTTCGGCGGCTCGGCGACTACCTGACGACCTGCACTTCACCGACGGCCACCTGCACATCTGAGTGCCGGATCTCCGTGAGCTGGCCGGCTGCCCCACCGCCCTGCCAGTCGATCGTCCATGTCGAGGTGGCGGTGACCGCGTACTTCCCGCCCGGCGCACCGGCTGACGTCTTGGAGTAGACATGGCCGCAGGTCGGTGACTCAGCCATGCCTACCGAGCCGGTGTAGGGGACGCCGGGGCCGGTGCACGTCACTGTGGAGCCGTCCCCCATCCGCCAATCGATCTTCGACACCTTGGCGATGGCCGTGACCGTCACACCACCCGCCGACGCCGACGCCGTGTTGGGCCCATAGGTCGTCGCGCTCTGGTTGACCCACATCCACATCGGTATACCGACCGTGTACCTGCCTGCCGACCGAGGGCTGGCGATGTCGGGGCCGAGCAGCGTCATCTTGTCCACGGCCTGCTGGGCGAGCACAGCCGGGTCAACGGTGGTCTCGTCCCCAGGCGGCTCGGCAAGCCACACCATGCGGACGATGGTGTCGCCGCTGTCATTCCATCTGCAG
>NZ_JAGMUJ010000216.1:10647-58042 GCF_019049255.1 Streptomyces sp. AC558_RSS880
CGAGCACAGCCGGGTCAACGGTGGTCTCGTCCCCAGGCGGCTCGGCAAGCCACACCATGCGGACGATGGTGTCGCCGCTGTCATTCCATCTGCAGGTCTCTTCATAGACCGCGCCATCGCCGGGGCCATGTCCGTCCCAGTCCAAGCTGCCGGCAGGCGGCTGCGGATCTACCAGCTTGTAGGTGCAGTTGGTCAGGTCGGTGCTCTTGCCGCCGTCTGCCTCGTCTCCTGCGCTGCCGCCGCCCGCTCCGCTGCCGCCACTGCCTTGGCCGCCGGCCTGGCCGGGGACCTCCACCTCAACCTGACAGGTGTACATCCCGCATTCGGTGTTGCCGTTGCCTTTCGGTTCTTCATCGGCAACCGCGACCCTCGGCATGGATAAAGCTGTGAGAAGGCACGTCGCCACGGCGGTAATACGGCGGGTCAGCATGGTTTGCCCTGGGGCTTGTCACGGATGACGCGCCAGCCCTCGGGCCATTTTTCGAGTGTGCTGACGATCAGATACTTGGTCAGCCGGTTACTGGGAAGGGTGACCGGCTTCTTGGTGTCGACATCGACGGTCTGCCACTGGGAGATGTCCAGGCAGCCGGAGATGGTGGCGTTCGGGATCTTTCCCTTGGCGTCGTACTTGGTGACGGCCGGGTCGATGACGCGGACGTCACCGATGTTGATGAGCCCACGGTCATGGGTGCGCTTGGCGTCAGCTGTAGCGTTCTTCAGGGCGGCCGAGGCGGCGTACTTCTTGAGGTTCGCACCAGCACCGCTTTCGTCGGCGTACAGCTTCTCCATCTCCTGCCAGTAGCCCTGATAGGCGGCGATCGCCTCCCGCTTGACGGCTTCCTTTGGATCGGAGGAGGCAGATGATGATGCCGAGGGCGTCGGTGATGTCTCGACGGCAGCTTCACCATCACCGTCGGAGGCGCCGCAGGCAGAGAGGGCGACCAAAGCACACAGCGTGAGCGATGCGGCAGTCATGGTGGTCATCGGTGCTGGGGACACGTGGGGGTCACTCCTGAAGTGATGTTGTGGCGTGAGCAGTTGAACTGTTGATGGCGCCCCGAGTGCGCCCGGGCGCACTCGGGGCGCCTTGTGCTGCCCGGCAAGACAGTGCTGTCTCGCTCTGGCCGGCCACTGGCCGCCAGGCAGCGGCTGGTGTTGGTCCTAGAGGCGCGGCCGGGACGCGGACTGGCCCGAAGAAGGCCGGTCAGTACCGGGCTTCGGCGGGGGAGGGGGCTGGCACCAGGAGCTGCTCAGGGCTGGCCTGCCTAGTACGGCAGACTGACGGGCGCCCCGGGGGTGTGCAGCCGGTAGCGGGCGCCGTCGCTGATCCGGCGGATGCCGCGACGCGTCTGGTTGAGCGTGCGGGAGATCTCGGCGATCAGCGCCATGGACGCACCGAAGTCGGCGGGCCTGTCAGGTGAGGGGGGCCGCCATCCGTCGGGGTACTGCTCGGCGACCGACCGGCACGTTGTGACCAGGTGCGTCATCAGCCGCAGGAACTCTTCGGTTTCCGTGCGGGTGAGGTGCTCCGGGAGCAGGGACGGCGGCGTGTTCAACAGATCCCCCTTAACGCTCCAGGTGCCGTAGCCTCCGGGTTTCTCACTGCTGCCTTCGTTTGGTGAGCCTCAGGCCGGAGCCATGGCATGTGCATCCCTCCAGGTCGATTGAAAGGCTTAAGGCGATGTGGCGGGCGAAGGGCAACCAGGGCTTCGTTATGCCGACCCCCGCTGCTCTGTGCGGGGGTCCGGCCCGCGGCATCGTGGACCACGAGGGCGCTTTCAGTCATGTGGATCATTGGGCAGGCCCGTCAGCCGTGCTTGCCCGGTTTTCCAGTGACACGTGCGCCAGCAGCCCTTCCGCTTGCGCCCTCTTGATCATGTGTCTGTCGTGCAGGGTGTCGCGATGCACCGCCGCCGGCCCGGCCACTTGCGGAAACCGAGGAGAGCAGCGGTGCTCAAGATGTTGCTATGGGCATGAAAAGCTGTCAACGATAGATTTAAGCTACTCATCGATCGTTGATTTCGGCGTTCGGCAGGCCGGAATGAGGCGTACTGGGCACCCGCCGCCCGAATCGCCTCCTGGGCTTATCGGTTGAACCACGTCAAAGTGATGAGGCGCTTCCGCGTGCGGGAGCGACTGTGCGGGCTGGCCGCAGTCGCCGCCTCGTGGCTCAATCTGGACAATCATCGATTGCTTGTACTCAACGATCGTTGCTGCTTGGCGTGTTCGTCACGTATGGTCCCGCCAGCAACACCAGGCGTCAGTCCCCCGACCCGGGAGTGCAACGGTGGCATCACCCCCTCCTCTCTCCGAAACCTTGCGGCGTCTTGACAAGGCCATCCAGGAGAAGGGCATCCGTTCGGACCTGCTGGACGTAGCAGAACTCGCCGCCAAGACCGCCCTGCCCACGTCCACGGTCCGCACCTTGCTCCAGGGCGGCACATCACCGGACGACTCCGTCAACGACCGGGTCCGGACGCGGATCGCAGCGCTCGCCAAAGCCCACATGGCCGCGACCGGCAGACGCATGTCCGACCTGGCCTCGGACATTTCCCACCAACTGGGTGTCTCCGGGTACTGGGCACGTCAGATCTGCGACGGCAAAAAAGTACCCAGCGTCGAACTTCTTCACGGGCTCGTCGAATACTTCGAAGTCGAGGAGGGAGAGGCGTTCTTCACCGCATCAGCCGCCGACGCGCTCAACCGCGCCCTGCTCCCACTCCTGCACAAGCTCGAACATCCCGAGAGCGATCCCGTGCTCGCCCTGATGGACCGCTACGGCGTGAGATCCACCGACCTGCGCATGCACGGTTCCCTGACCCGTGAGCAGCTGGAGCGCCTCCTCGAAGGAGTTCTACGGTCCGTCGTGCCTCCGGAAGGAGGTCGCGAGCAGTGAGCACCAAGGCGATGAAGTCCTTACTCGCCGTCCTGGGTCGGCGCGCGGCGGGGGCCGTTCAACGGCCGGCCGAACCCCAGGAGGTCATGGAAGCGTTCTGCGCGGCCATGAGCGCACGAACCGGTCGGCCGATCCACCTTGTGTTCCGGGCCTTCCCGCCGGACATTCCCGTCTCCGGCATGCGCCTGGACTGCGGAGACCACTCCATCATCGTCGTGGAGGAACGCACGGTCCCCGAGGCCCAATTGGTTATCCTCGGCCATGAGCTGTGGCACGAGGAGCAGGGGGACTGCGGACACCACGTCGCGGGAATGCCGACAGCCGCCCGTGCACTGCCCACCGAGCAGGCCGCGGAAGTGATCGAGCGGGCCGTCGAGCAGATCCTCGCAGCGCACGAAATACCCCTGGATGCGCTCCTTGCCGTTGCGGCCCGTGCCGAATCGACCGACGACCATGAGGCGGACGCCGAAACGTTCGGGCTGCTCTTCGGACGCGAGGTCCGCACCTGGATGAAAGGCCGTTACGCGCAGGGCCCGGTCAGCGCGGACACCGTGGAAGGCCGCATCAACCTGTCTCTGAGTAACCGCGTCGGGCACATTCTGCCATGAGCCCGTCCTTCCACGTCCCCTACATTCTGCCCACAGTACTGCTGGCGCTGGCCCTCGTACTGAAGCTCCCCACGTTCCTGCGGGCCTCGCGCGACCCCGACGTCAGGGCGACCACCCTCCTGCTGACCTGGGCCACCGCCGTCCTTGTCGTGATCACCCCGGTCAACATAGAACGGCTCAACGTCCTCACGGGCATACCGAACATCGCCGCCCCCTGGGCCTACTCGTTCCTCACCGCATTCTGCGCCACCGGCCTGACCATGATCATGCGCTGGCGGGAGGAACCGTCGGAAAGACGCCGCCGCAGAATCCGCCGCATCTACTGGCTCTACGCAGGCATCATCGCCGTCCTGTGGCTGACGTTCATCCTGGCGGACGTTCCCACGGCACGCATCTATGACCTGGACACCTACTACGCCAGCACCCCTTGGATGCGCGAACACATCCTTCTCTACATCGCTGCGCACATGGTCTCGTCCCTCGTGGCGGTCTCCATGCTGTGGAAGTGGTTCCCCGACGTCGCCAACCGTTGGCTGAAGGCGGGCGTGGTCTTCCTGCAACTCGGTTTCGCATCAGGACTCGTCTTCGACGTAGCGAAGATGGCTGCGATCGGCGCTCGCTGGTCGGGACACGACTGGGACGTACTCAGCACCCAGGCCGCACCCCCGTTCGCGCTCATGGAAGCCGCCCTCGTCGCGCTCGGCTTCATCGTCCCCCAAGCCGGACCGTTCCTGCAGAAATGGATCCGAGACCAACGCGAATACCGGCGGCTGGGCCCGCTGTGGTGCGCACTCCGCGTCCTTGCACCAGCGGCGGCCAAAGCACGCTTCGGACCATGGACTCCTCTCGACCTGCGCCTCATGCAACGCCGACAGCGAATCCACGACGCCTTGCGCGTACTCAGCCCCTATTTCGACCCGGCTCTTCACCAGCGGGCCCGTAAAGCCGCACAGGCCAGGCACGAGACCCCGACCGCGGACGATATCGCCGGAGCTATAACGATCAGCGCCGCCATCAGCACCTATCAGCAGGGCGGGCCCCCAACCGCGCACCCCCAAGGACTACAGGGAGGCGTAGTTGTGAGCGACCGCATCGAAGGCATCGCATCCGCCCTGAGCCACCCCCACATTCTCGAAAACGTCCGCCGGCGAATGACCAGCACAGAAAGCGCGAATCACCATGGCTGAAGAAACCGTCACCCGTCGGCCCACCACCGTAGTGATCGGAGCCAGCGCCACCGGCCTGTTCGCTGCGGCAGCCCTCATGGACTTCGCCGACGTCACCGTCATCGAACGCGACCGCCTCCCCGACAGACCCGAACCACGCCGGGGCGTTCCCCAGGCCCGCCACGCCCACCTGGTGTGGAGCGGAGGAGTCAAGGCCTTCGACGACCTCCTCCCCGGCCTCACCGGCGAGATCACCGCCCACGGCGGCCGCCTGGTCCACATCATGGGCGACATGGTCTCCCGAGCCCCCAACGAAGTGTGGTTCCGCCGTTTCACAGCCACCCATCACCGCAACTTGGTCTGCTCCCGCGACCTCCTCGACTTCGTCCTGCGAAACCGCGTCCTGGCCGACGAGCGCATTACACTTCGCCAAGAGACCAGTGCACTCGGCCTGGAAGGTGACGCCACAGCCGTCACCGGCGTCCGCATACGCACGAACGACGAGGAAAGCACCCTCCGCGCCGACCTGATCATCGACGCCTCCGGGCGAGGCTCCCGCACGCCACAGTGGCTCGCCGAATTGGGAGCACCGAGCATCACGGAGCGAGAGGTCAACGCCGGCGTCGCCTACGCCACCCGCCTCTACGCCGCCCCCGAGGCAACCCGGGACATCAACTTCCCCCTCGTCAACGTGCAGGCCAACCCGGCCAAGGCACCAGGGCGAGGAGGCATCATCCTGCCCATCGAGGGAAACCGCTGGATCGTCACGCTGTCGGGTACCCGCGGCGGCGAACCCACCGACGACCCCGACGCCTTCATCGACTTCGCACTCGGCCTGGACGACCCCGTCATCGGCGAACTCATCAAAGACGCCGAGCCACTCGGGGACATCACCACCACCCGCGCCACGGCCAACCGCCGCCGCTACTACGAGCAGGCCAAACGCTGGCCGGACGGCTTCCTCGTCCTCGGCGACGCCATCGCCGGCTACAACCCCGTCTACGGCCACGGTCTCACTGTCGCCGCCCAGTGCGCCCTCGCTGTCCGCAACGTGCTCAGCACCACAGAGCCAGGACAGCCGGGCCTTGCACGCCGTCTCCAGCGCGCTGCCGCGCGGCCGGTGGCCGCCGCCTGGGACCTGGCCGTCGGCCAGGACGCCCAGTATCCGGGAGCCAGTGACACCCGCCCCAACAGCATCGAACGCCTTCTCGCACGCTTCGTCGACAAGGCCGTGGAAACCGGCGCACGCAATCCACGCGCCATGGAAGCCCTGCTGGACGTCATGAGCCTGGAGCTACCCGCGACCCGTCTGTTCTCGCCCGACATGCTCATCCCCATGCTCATCGGTCCGAAAAAACCGCACCTGCAAGGCCCGCCCCTCACTCAAACAGAGCGAAAGACCGCTTTGTCATAGAGCGTGCTTCTCCGCGGGAGCGATTGGCCGCAGCAGGTCATGGAGTTGGCCGGGGCGCTATCTGATGCTGTCCGAGCACGACCAGGAGCTGATGCAGCAGCGACTCGACCGGACCCGGAGTGTGAGCGGTCGGCAAGGCCCTGGCCGCGGTTAACTGTAGTGATTCTCCTTCGAGGCTCGCGCCGCAGTAGGGGTGAGTTGGGTGAGGAGGGTACTGACCCGGCTGAGCTGTTCGGTGGCGCGAGTGGTGAGCTGGCTAAGGGATGCGGCTTCGGCGTTGGCGCGGGCGGCGTTCTCGAGTGCGGTGGTTCGGTGGGGGCGAGCGTGGTCGGCGAAGACCTCGTCGAGGTGAGGGCCGGTGATTCGGACGGGTCCGACGCGGTGGCCGCGGACGGTCAGCGACATGTAGTGCTCGAAGCGGTCCAGGGCGGCGACGACGTCGGGGCTGGGGTTGTCACCCCACTCCGAGGTGATCGGGGCGATGGCGGACCGCGACCCTGCGGTGGTGGCCAGGGTGGAGGCGTTCTGCACCAGTGACAGCCGCACCGCGATGGGCAGGCGGGCCAGCAGCTGGGTCATGCCGTGGACATGGACTCTGTACTTGCGGAAGTCCTCGAACATCGCGGCGATGGTCTCCGGGGCGGCGCCGGTCAACGTGATCAGCTCGTCGAAGTACGCCCGGAACGGCACCCGCTGGGCTTCTGGGATGTCGCGGCGGGAACGCACCGCGCGCAGCAGGTCCCGGGCGAGAAGGGCGGTGATGAGCCGGTCGGTGGGGCCGTTGCCGCCTGGGCACACCCACACGATCATCCGGTCGTCCATGGCGGCACGGATGTTGTAGACGCCGACCGGCTGGCCGAGGAAGGCGCGGGTGACGGGGTTGGCGGCGAGCCGGGCGATCGGGTTGAGGACGACGGCGAACGCGTCAGGCGGCAAGGTCGGGAACACGGTGCGCCACCAGGAGCGCGTCTCTTCGCCCAGCCGACCTTCCACCGCCGCGAGGACTGCTTTGCGGAAGCCGGCGTCGGTGAGCAGGGCCCGTACGTGGAAGACCGTCGCCTGATCTTCCGGCCGCCCGGCCCGGCAAACGGCCTCGTTGACGGCCACCAGGACGGCCACAGCGGCGGTGAGGATGGTCAGTGCGCGGGGTGCGCTGGCGTCGTCCCAGCCCAGCGCGGAGGCGTAGGCGTCAGTGACGGCTTCGACGACCTCGTGCGCCACCTGGCCCTGATGCATACCGATCGGGTTCCACGAACTGATCTGCGGGGTGGGTCCGACGGCGTTGAGATCGATCAGTGCGATCCGCTGGGCCAGATGGTCGTGGGCCAGGAACGGCAGGGCGCGGGGCCAGGAGTCGCGGTGCGGGTCGAGGAACATCAGTCCGCCGCCGGCGTGCGCCCAGCCGATCGCCTGTGCCAGGGCGCGTTCGGTCTTGCCGCCACCGGCCTTGCCCACCCCGACTTCGAACAGCGTCTCGCGCGCGTGGGTGGCGACCAGGCGCCGCCGTCCGTCCGGTGCCCGGTAGATGCCCTGCAGTAGCAGGTCAGGATTGCCGTGCTGGAAGGTCGGCAGGTCGGTGGCGAGTAGTGGCAGGCGGCAGTGCACGGTGGGTGGCTTGAGCAGACCGGTCAGCTCCTCCAGGCGGACCCAGTTCGTCCGGGGCGGCTGGCAGTGCCCCAGCTTCCAGCGGCGTTCGAAGCCCCGCCGGCTGGGCCAGCGGTCCGCCCCGAACCGCCAGGGCCCCAGCCGCCAGCCGCGCATCGCCCAGCGCGCACCACCACCGAACACGTCGAAGGCGGCCTGGAGCTGGGCGAGCCGGGCCTGGGCGCGACCCTCGGTGTCGGAGGCGCACATCACCAGCAGCTGCACCCGCACCAGATGGTCGTCCTCGGCGAGCTTGCCCAACGCCTCGGCCGCCTCCACCCGGCGCGGGACGGGCGGCATGACCAGACGGCGCCCACCCACGCCCCCGCCCTGCTTTCCTGCGACCAGCTGCTGCAGCTGCCAGGTCAGGGAGTCCTCAATCCCGCTGGCGTCCTGGCGTACCCAGCGGGCGGCCCGCTGCGCCTCGCGCCGCTCGACGCGGCGGGCCTGGGCCATCAGCTGCACACGACGCGCCCGCAGTACCCACTTCGGAGCGCGCTGGATGTCCAGACGGACCTCGGCAAGGTCACCCAGCTCCGCGCGCAGGTCGGACACCGCGTCGACCAAGGGCTGCAGCGGGTCGGGCTCGAGGGGCACCTCGCGCAGCGGCGCGGTGGGCTTGCCCCGCAGCACGAACTCGGCCCGCACCGCATGCTTGCGTGGCTTGTCTCTGAGGGCAGAGGCCTTCTTCACGGTGACGTCCGGTCCGAACGGGGTGATCGACAGCAGCCGCTGCGCGCCGGCTGGTCCCTCGATGCGGTAGCGCAGCGGCGCGGTGCCGTCGGCGCGCAGCCGGATCTGCACCGTCTTGGACCGGCGCGGCGCCCACCAGGGCATGGACGTGGAAGCCCTGGCCAGCTGCACTCCGCGGCGAAAGATCTCCTCCAAGGACGGGTCGAAGTGCCGTGAGGGCACCAGTTCCAGCGCCATCCGCTGGGCCGAGGCCGCGCGTGCCAGGCGGCGCATCACTATCTCGTTCACGCCCCAGCCGATGAGGACGGCCGTGGCGGGCACCCACCAGTGGGTGATCAGCCAGCCGGCGGTGTGGGTGAGGCCGGTGAGCAGGCCGAGTGCCTCACCGAAGATCGATGCGGCGGCCTGACCGCTCAGGTACGGGGCTGCGGAACCCATGTGGAGGCTCCCTTCGTCGAAGCGGTGCGGGTGAAGTGCAGGTCGGTGATGCGGCCGTCGCTGTAGGTGCCGCCGCGGTCGGCACCCGCCCACACCAGATGCACCACCGCCCGGTCCGGCCGGCCGCCGCGACGGGCGATGGCGGCCTGGATACGGAAGCGAGCGGTGGAGAACGCCGGCGCGACCGTCTCCTGCCGGACGAAGTACGCGGGCCACCGGTCGCGGCCCTCACCCGTCGCGTCGGCCCGCAGCAGTGCCCGGCCGGCCGTGAGTAGCTGCCGCTCATCACCGGCCGGAAGGTCGGCGGGCCACGCGTCCTCCAGGGTCTGCTGGATGGCCCGGTCACCGGCCGCGCCTTCTCCGCGTGGCGGCAGCATCGAGGCAGGCGCCGATCGGCTCGGTGCAGAGGCGGTCGCGCGAGCTGAACGGGAAGCCGGCGGGGCACTGCCGGTGAAGTGACGCCCGGCAGCGGGTTTTGAGGAACGCACAGGCGGGGTGGCAGGAGCGGTCGCTGCATCCGCAGGGGCCGGCGTGGTGGGTGGGTGCGGCATGGCCAGCAGGACAAGCCCGGCGACTGCCAGGACCATGGCGGTGATTGCCAGCGGACGCGGCGAGCGCGGCGTGTACGGCGAGGATGGGGTCATAACAGGCGGGCTCCTCCCGCGTAGCCGGATATGGCGTCGATGGGGTCCAGGCGGACGACGGCGCCGGGCCGGGGGGCGTTGATCATTCGGCCGCCGCCGAGGTAGATGCCGACGTGGTAGATCGTCGAGTCCCGCCCGGGCGCGTAGGCGTAGAAGACCAGGTCACCGGGCTTGAGCGCCCGGGTACCGCCGCTGGCGGGGATCCGCCGTCCCACACCCGCCTGGGCGGCAGCGGTGCGCGGCAGACGGATCCCGGCTTTGGCGTAGGCGTAGACGGTCAGGCCCGAGCAGTCGAAGCCTTTGATGGCCGTGCCGCTTTTGCCGCTGGGGGAGCAGCAGATCCCGTAGGAGGGGCCGTTCGCGTTGCCGCCGCCCCACGAGTACGGCACCCCCCGCTGGGCGAGGGCCGCCTCGATCACGGTGCGAACCTTGCCGGACACGTCCTTCAGGTCGGGGCTCTTGGCGGCCGTGGTGTACTGGTCGATCCAGCCCAGCACGTTGGCCACGTATGCGTTGGAGCGGTTGTACTGGAAGATCGCTGCTTTGAGCTGGGAGCGCTGGCCCAGGTCGCGCCCGTTGCCGCACAGGTAGATCGCGGCGCCGAGGGCAGCATCGTCGGCGTTGTGCGGATCAGCCGTGCCGTCGCCGTTGGCGTCCTGGCCGACGCCTTCCCAGGTGGAGGGCAGGAACTGGAACGGGCCGACCGCGCGTTCCCCGGATGCGGTGCCGTCGTAGCGGCCGTTGTCGGTGTCGGGGAAGACGGTGGTGTTGCCGCCGGCGCCGGAGCCGTTGAGGAGCACCCCGTAGATCTTCGGACGGATGTCCCCGCTCGCGCTGACGGTGCGACCGGTGGCGTGGTTGGACTCGACCTTGGCGATCCCGGCCAGGACCGGCCAGCGCATGCCCCGGCACCGGGGCACGTGCCGACCCACTCGCTGCACGGCGTTCTTGTACGCGGCGAGCATGCGCGGCGGAATGTCCGCCGCCGTACCGCCGTCGACGACGGTGCCGTCGCCGTTCGCGGCGTTCTGCAGCGCGACATAGGCACTGATCACGTTCGAGACTGGAGCTGCACAGCACACTGCGGACAACAGCACCACCACACCGACGCACCCCCACCGCCCCAGGCAGCGCCGAGTTGGCCTTGGCCTCACTCCTGCTCACCGCCCTCGGGCGCCCCGGATGATCGCTGTCGGTCTCGCTCCTGGCGCAGCCGTTCGGCCTCGGGCGCGGTCCTGCGCATCAGCTCCTGCATGCGGGCGCGGGCCTCATCGCGCGCACGGCTGTTCGCGTTGCCGCCGCCGGGAAGCACCGGCCCCTGCTCCCCCGAGCCGGTACCGCTCGGGAGCCGGTTCGGGGACGTCGCTGGCGCGCTCGCTGGCGTGGTGCTGCCTTGGGCTGAGGACGCCGACGTGCTGCTGCGTGTAGAGGAGGACTGAGGGCTGCTCGTGACACTGCCAGCGCTTGCCGTCTGTTGCGGGGTGTTCGGCCGTCGGCCGGGAGCCGACGCCGATGCGGTAGGGAGCCGGCGGGCGCCCGACGGCGCAGAGCTGTCAGGGACGTCAGGGTTCTCCCGCAGCGCGCGGGAGATCTGCCGGGCGGTGCCGCTCCAGGCCCGGCTGTCCTCGCGAACGGTGTTGCCCCACACCCGCACCTGCTGGCGGGCGTCCCTGGAGTAGCGCGAACCGGCTGCCTTGGCCTGACGGGCAGTGGCCGGCAGGCCGATGGTCGCCCCGTAGGCGGCCCGGCCGCCGCGGTGCAGGATGCGGTAGCCGCGAAGGCGCACGAGCCGGTTGTGGGCGCGGGTGGACAGCAGGGTGCGGTCGGCATGCTGGTCGTGCAGGATCTCACCTGTGGCTGTGTTGATGATCTGGCCGTCGTCGTCGCGGTAGCGGTCGCGCGGGCCGCCGGGCCTGTGCGCTCCTGCGCCCGGGCCTGCCAGCCCGCCGCTGCCCGGCCTGCCCGGTTCTTGACCGGGCTGGCCGTCGGCGTGCGGTTCGTCACCGTCAGCTGTGGGCTTTTGCCACTTGGCCAGCTGCTCCCTGTCTGGACGCTTGCCGATCAGTAACCAGTGGCCGCCCTTCGCGCCCAGTCGCACTCCCAGCCCACCCACAGCTGCCGCCGCGGTCAGTGGGGCGAGTCCGCGCCCGGCCTCGGCGCTCGCGTCGGCGAGGATCCGTCCGGTGTTGACGGGCATGCCTGCCCCGTCGACCAGGGAGCCGAGGGCGCCCATGAGCCGCTGCCGGGTGCCGAGCATCCCGAACCGGCCGCCCCCGCCGCCGGTGAAGGCGCGCAAGCTCCCGCCGTAACCGCCCAGCGCAGCAGGCGAGTTCATGGCGAGTGCGGCGCCGAGCTCGGAGGTGTCGCCGGGCATGTGGGTGCCGCCGACCTTGGCGTAGCGCATCCGCATGGCCATACGCCGCCCGAAGGAGGCGATCCCGGTCAGGAGCCTGCGGTGCCCGGCCGCGCCCGCGACGGCCAGGACGTCGATCAGCAGGATCCGCTCCACCATCAAGTCGGGCCCGTCGGTGATGGTGGCGTCCATGGCGATGCCGAAGAATGGGATGAACGCACAGATCCCGACCACGGTCAGGACCGAGATGCCCCAGATCGACAGCCATTTCCACACGGACTGGCGTGCGGGCCCGGGCAGCATGCCGGCGATGAAGGCGATACCACCCGCAGCCGCGGCCGCCACGCAGATGCCCTGGGTGCCCAGCAGCACGATGGCGCTGGAGAGCAGCATGCCGCAGATGAACAGCGCGGCGATCAGTAGCAGAAAGGCTCCGCCGAGCCGCCACCAGGTCGGCTTCTCGGCGTAGGCGGCGCATGCCTTGCCGACATCGCCGGCCTGCTTCATATCGGCGAGGAACTCGGCGAACTCGTGGTCCTCGTCGGTGACGGCGGCGTCCTCCAGCTCCCTACTTAGTCCCGGGGGCAGGGCCTCGCTTGGCTTCGAGCCGAGGGGGTCGTCCTCGCTGCGGACACCCTCCTCGTAGGGGCGCTCACAGTACTCTCTGGCAGGCCCCTTGATCTTCCTGCAGATGTCCTTTCCACGGTCCGAGACCTGGACGTCTCCCGCCTTGTAGCCACCGCTGACCCATCTGAGATGGACGGCGTAGGCTTTGAGATCGGAGCTGTTGGCGGGGTCGAGAATCCGGCCGTACTGGAGAAGCATGTAGGGCTTGACGATCAGGGCGTTGGTGACCGAGTCCTGGATGGGGCGGGCCACCGCCGCTGAGGAGACTGGCCCTTCGCCTTCACGCTTCCCGCACGCGAATTCGGCGTTGCCTGTCATGCGGGAGCACGGGTCGTAGCTGGAGAGCTTGCCGCCCCAGTCGTAGGAGTTGACGCTCTGCTGGGCGACCTCGGCGGCCACCTGCTGGGACTGTCCCAGCGGGCCCCCTGTGCTGAGCAGGGTGTCGGGGCGGATGAGAGCCGAGGCGGCGATTGCCCCGATGAGAAGGGTGAGGAGTATTTCGCCCAGGCCGCGGCCGACCCGCCCGCGCACGATCATGAATCCGGCGAACGCGAATGCCCAGGCCAGCAGCAGACCCTTCAGCCCGAGCGTGTCAACCACTACGGTGTCGTAGGTGTCGGCGACCTTCTGCGCCGGAGAGGTGAGGATCTTCAGTAGCGGAAACCGGAACGCCACCTCGATCGCCCACCCGGCGAGACCGGCCAGCAGCCGGATCAGTGTGAACAGCCCCGACAGCGCGAACGTCAAAGCCTGGGATTTGAAAGCCAGGATGGAGCCACCCGAAGCGTTCAGCTCGTAGCCGTCGATCGGCACACCCTCGGAGGAGTCGATGTTCAGCGGCTCGAGCAGGCCCTCACTCTCACCGTTGCTGCCCGCCGCGTAGACGACCTGGCTGTTGACCATGACGAACACGACGGTGAGCAGCGCAACGAAACCGGCTGAGCGCAGCGTGCCGCGGTCTGCACGCACCATCAGCCCCGCCCTCGTCCCGCCGTGTTCCGTCCCCGCCACAGCACCAGGGCGGCCAGACCCGCTCCAGCCGGCACCAGCCTCCACCACGCCGTCCCGCTCGCCTCGTGGTGCCCGGCGGAGGCGGAGGCCGCGGTGCCGCGTTTGCAGTACTCCTTGGCCGGGCCCACGATCGGGCCGCACGGGTCGTGCCGGGCGGGATGGTCCTCGGCGGCGAAGGCCTGCCCGGTGCGCGGCCACCACGCCTCCGGCAGGCTCACCGACAGCACCAGGACGAGCACGCCGACGGCCATGACGATGACGGTGAGGACGCTCGCGGCAGTGGCGATGCGCCGGGAGCGGCTGGGGGAGAAAGAGCTCATGCGAGGGGTTCCTCTGGACGGCCACCTGAACGATCACCAGTGGTGGCACCGGCGAGCGGCGCGGATGCGGGAGTGGGGGCGGTGGGGCGGTGTCCCGGTGTGGTGGTGATGGACGTGGCGATGCGCGCGATGCGAGGGATGACGGCCTTGACCCGGCCGGTGTTCTGCCGTGGGCAGGTCAGCAGGAACTCGCCCTCCCGGCCCTTCTGGCCAACCGGCGACAGGCCGGTGGTCACCAGCCGCAGCAGCTCCGGGTCGGTGGGGTCCAGGCCGACGAACTCCAGCCCGCGCCGGGCGCGTTCGCGGTCGGTGGTGCGGGCCAGCGCCCGGTAGGCCATCAGCCCGCGGTCCGGGCCCAGTTCTTCGGCGTCGTGGGAGCCGGCGATCAGGCCGGCGCCGTGCTTGCGGCCGTCGTGGAGGATCTCGTGGACCAACGCGGTGCCCTCGGCGGAGGAGGTGAGCCAGTACAGCTCGTCCAGCACCACCGCGGTGAACCGCTCAGGGTCCTCGAACGCGGTCTGCCGGGCGATCGCCGCGATCAGGTAGAGCACCGCGCGGCCGATCAGTGCCTCCAGCGGCTGCTGGTGCAGCACCTCCGGCTTGTCGAACGCGGCCTTGGGCGGCAGCTTCAGCCCCGTGGTCGTGATCACGATCATGTCGCAGGCGCTGGAGGCGTCCAGCCGCACCGGCGGCAGCGCCGGGTTGAACACCATGGCCGCCAGCGGATTGCTGGCCACCACCTTGATGAGGCCGGCCAGAGTGGCGGCCGCGTCCTGCCGCTTGCCCGCCTCCCGCGTGGCCATCTCCTGAAGGACTTCCAGCACGCGGTGCATCGACGGCTGCTCGCCGGCGGCGGCCTGCTCCACGGCGTGGTGCAGTACCTCGCCGCTGGTGGACATCGGCCCGATGCCGAGTTGCAGCGTCAGATAGGACAGGGCGTAGTGACGCCCCTCCGGCCCGGTGAACATGCGCAGCGGGTCGATGGACACCTCCGCCTGAGCGGCGTCGATGATCTGGCAGCGGCCCGCGGCGGCGGTGCGTGCGAAGGTCGCCCACTCGCGTACCGGAGTGCGGTCGATACAGATCGCGACCCCGCCGCGGGCCCACACCGCTTCGGCGATCAGCTTCTCCAGCACGCTCTTGCCGGCGCCCAGGTCACCAACGATGCCCATGGACGCGGAGGCGTCCTGCTTCGGCGCATCGGCCACATTGATCATCACCGGGCGGGTGGTGCCGCAGTCCAGATCGATCCCCAGGAACATGCCGTTGGGATCACCGACCTCCGCGGCGGTGAAGGCTCCGCCCAACGCCCAGTCTTCGGAGAGCTGGTGCTGGGTGAACTCGCGCACCACCCCGGGCCGCACCGTTGCGGGCAGGCCCAGCGTGAACAGGGCCTCCTGCAGACCGACCGGGCGCACCGCCCGGTAGTCGGCGCCGCCCAGCAGCGCCGACAAGGCCCGCGCGCGGGCATCACAGATCGCGGCGGTCGGCCCCCACACCGTCAGCACGGTGACGGACTGCACCTCGACCTCCACGCTGGTGCGGGACAGGCGGGCGTCCAGCTCACCCAGATCACGGGCGGCCTCCGTGAGCGAGGCCGGCATCCCCGTCGGACGGGCGTCATACTGGTCGGCCTGGTCGATTAACTCAGTCCTCTTGCGCCGCACCTGATCACGGGCCTTCTCCGCCGGCACCAGCGTGAGGTCGATGGTGTAGTCGACGGGAAAGTCGAGGGTCTCCAGCTGGGCGAACAGATCAGCGGCATCCTGGCTGACGGCGGGCGGGCACTCGGCCAGCACCAGCTGCGCCTGGTAACCCACCCCAGCATCGGACTCCACCTGCAGCCACCGCCGTCTGAGCGGAGACGATGCCTTCAACCGCCACCACGCCTTGCCGCCCGACCGCGTCAGCTGACCTGCGCCGTTCAGCTCGTCGACGTCGTCGAGTGCGGGGTCGATGCCGCCCTCCTGCAGGCGCACTTGGCCGAGGTCGGCGTAGCTGGGGGAGTGCAGCACCCCGCTGCGGACCTGCCCGCCGTACAGCTCGCTCGTCTGGGCTTCGGTCAGCAGTGGCTCGGGCGTGCCGCGGTGCAGGGCGTGCTGGACCATCCACACGATCTCCGCCGGACGGGCCGGGCGGAAGGCGATGCCGCCGGCGAGCGCGGCCTCCACGCGGGAGGCCTGCTCGCGGTAGGCGGTCACCTCGCGCCGGGCCACGGGAGCGGTCCGCATGCCCAGCATCGGGGCGACGTCCGCCCACATCGCTCCCAGCGAGGCAGCCAGTTGCCCGCCCGCGGCATCGTTGTGCAGTGGTACGGCCAGCCAGAGGGTGCGGCGGTGCATCTCCTGGCTGCCCAGCAGGTCCAGGGTGGCTTCGACGTTCTCCACCCACGGATGCGGCTCCCCGTCCGGCGCCTGCCCCGCGGGTTCGATGCCCTCGATCATGCGCAGGGCGATCTCCCCGGCATCGACCTGCGCGCACAGCCCGAACAGGCGCGGCGCCCCGGACAGCGAACGCACCAGATGCGTGATCCTGGCGAGTTGTTCGTCGCGGACCGCGGCCGGCACATAGGTGCCCTGCACGCTCTCCTCGCGACGTCCCTGCGCGTCGGGGCCCGGGTGCAGCCGGTAGACGGCCCACACGCTGCCGTGCGTGGACCACACCAAGTGCCCGGCGATGTGACGGATCGGCACCCTCACCGCACACCCCCACCCTGCTCGGTGAGCGCGAGCAGCCGCTGCACCCCCGAGACCGGCCCCACCGGCTCCTGGCGCGCAGGTGCCGCCTGGCGCCGCGGCGTGGGCATGCGGGTCACCGAACTCCAGCGCGGCCTCCGGCTGGCAGCGTGCTGCGCGGTCTGATCCGGTACGGCCGCAGGCGACGAAGAGGGGACAGCGTCGTGCTCGATGGTGGGGGCGCCCTCGAGGGTGAAGCCGCCCAGCAGCGCGCGGGAGGACCGGTCGCGGGCGGCGCGGCCACCGATCCGGCCGCCGTGCGGCTGCCAGGCCAGCAGCACCCAGCCCAGCGCGGCCTGCAACGGGGCACGGCCCCCGATCTTCGGGCGGCGCGTCGCCCAGACGGCCAGCACCCAGGCCGCGATCGGCACCGGCCCCATCCATGACCACAGTGGGATCGTCTTGACCAGCAGGAAGCCGCCGCCGACGGCGACCGCGATCTGCGCCGGGGTGTAGGGGCCGAGCGGAATCTTCCAGTCAGCGACCTTGCCCAGCACCCACGGATGACGACGAGCCGAGGTGTAGAACCGCCCGACCCGTCCTGCGGCCGCGCTCACAGCCCACCTCCAGCACCGGCGGAGTGCGCTCGAGCGAGGGGATCGGCACCGCCTGCGGGGCCGGGGATGGCGGGGGCGCCCTGGGCAGGGTTCTTCACCTCGTCCTCGAACATGTCCGCCAAGTCCTCGCGGGAGTTGTACAGCCCCAGCGCGATGATCATCAGCAGCAGGGCGCCGATGCCGGCCTTCAGGCTGAACTTCTGGATCATGATGACGACCACCAGCATGATCAGGCCGGCCTGCAGCCCCTTGGTCGCCCAGCCCTCGAACATGGCGATCCAGCCGTCGCCGAGATCGTCCAGCTGTCCGGCGAGCACCACACCGTGTTCCTTCATTACGACCGGCCCCCGTTCCTGACGGACCCGGATTCGAGCGCCGTCACGTCCCACCGGCCCGAGCGGGCCGTGAGCTCCAGCTCGTAGGCCAGCGGCCACCGCCCGGCCTCATCCCGGGCCTCCACCTGCGCCAGGACCCGGACTGCGGTGCCGTCACCCGGCACCTTCTCCCCGGCCGCGGCCTCCTCGACGGCGAGGACCTGCCGGACGGCGACCGCGCTGTACGGGGCTGGAGCAACCGGCGGCAGGTGCACGCCGGGCGCGAGATAGCGCTCCACCTCCCCGGCCCCGGTGAGATACGCGCCCAGGAACTGCCCGACCGTGGAGGACAGCTCGCCCTTGGGAACGGTCACGCCATACGGCGACGGCGCCGCCTCGGCCTGGCCCGGGCCGGCCACCACGCCGGGCGCGCCGGTCACCGTGAACGAGCCGCCCGTGCGGTCAGTGGCTACGGGGACGGTGAAGTAGCGCACCGAGGCGTTCGCATACTGTGCGGCCACCGTCACCCACCACCGGCCGGCCTCGTGCTGCGCACTGCGCACCGCGGTCACCGACTCCAGCCGCGCCTGCGCATCATGCGTATCGGCGGCCCGGTCGGGCAGCTCGACATCCGGCGCCAGCGACTGCGCAAACCGGGCCTGCGCAGTGGCAGCGTCATCGGCGCTGCTGCGCAACCATGCACCGAGGAACAGTTGCGCATAGCCGGACGGGTCGGTCGCGGCCGCCGTGGTGCGCACCGTGGTGGGCTCGGCCTTCGGGACGGCCGTGACCGTGGTTGGGCCGGAGACCACCGCCACGCCCAGGGCGACGGGCCCGGCCGCGATCGCGGTGAACAGGGCCAGGCGCGACAGGCGTACTCGGCGGTGCATCTTCTCCAGCCGGACGCCCGCGGTCACTGCAACCGTCTCGGGTTCGGTGGCCTGCTTGCCAGGAGACATGGTCAAACTCCCAGGTCATCAACGTGTACGTGCTGACCTTGAGAAAACCCGCCGACCCCGACCAGACCACCGACCACGAAGGCCCGACCACGGTCACGAACAGGACACAAAACCCGTGGTCGGTCTCATGGTCGGCCCGACCACGAGACCGACCACGGCCCCGGACACGACCGGGCATGCCTGAGTCCACTACCGGGCAGGGGAGTTGGCCGCAGCGGGCCGAACGGCCGCGCACAGGGCGAGATCCCCGGCGGGTCGGACGTGTTCTCAGAAGTCGGTAGGGCAGGTCGGTTGCGCAGACTCTGCCGGTTGCGCAGCCTCACGGCGGACTTGCGCATTCTGCTGTACGCAATCGGATGCGCACGCCGATTGCGCAGGACCCCACCCTCATTACGCAGAGGTCTGCGCAGTCGGATGCCCTGCGTTGCGCAGCCGTCCGCACCACCGAAACCCCCGTGGTCGGTCTCGTAGTTGGGGTGGTGAGGATCGTGGTCGGCCCGACCATGAGACCGACCACGGCAGCTCACGGCGCATGTTGCCCGATCGTGACCTGTGGTCGGGTCTGGTGGTCGGCAGTCTGGTCGGGGGCGCCCGATGAGCTGACGGCATGGATCTCGTCCACCACTTTCCACCCAGCGACCCTGGTCATCCTCCGGCGCCACGTTGGCCGCAGGACCTCAGCGCCGGCGCGCTTCCGGTGCGTGGGGGAGCACGGTGAGCCGCTTCGGCGCCAGGATCCGGCGCGGGGTGATGGCAGCCGATCAGTTCACCCAGATCGCCAACCGCCTCTTCCGCGACGCCAAGCTGTCATACAAGGCGAAGGGGATCTTCGGCTACATCTCCACGCACCGCGACGGCTGGCAGGTCACCATCGCCGACCTGGCCGCCGTGGGCCCCGACGGGAAGGAAGCCATCCGTGTCGCCCTGAAAGAACTGGAGCACTGCGGCTACCTCATCCGGGAACGCCTACGCCGCGCAGACGGCACACTCGGCGAGATCGTCTACTCCATCACCGACCAGCCCACCATGCTCGACGCAGCCCCGGACGAGGTTCCCCCTGCCCTCGCAGCCCCGGTTGCCGACGGTGACACCGATTTCGCGGGAGGAGTCCGGCGCGGGGTGATGGCGGCCGATCAGTTCACTCAGATCGCCAACGGTCTCTTCCGTGACGGTCGGCTGTCATACAAGGCGAAGGGGATCTTCGGCTACATCTCCACACACCGCGACGGCTGGCAGATCACCGTCAGCGAGCTGGTCCGCCGCGGCAAAGAAGGCATAGACGCGGTCACCACCGGCCTCAAAGAGCTGGAGAAGTACGGCTTCCTGCTGCGTGAACGCCTGCGCAACCCCGACGGCACCCTGGGCGCGGCCGCATACTGCATCACCGACCTGCCTGCACTGCAAAACCCCAGCTCACAGCCAGAGTCGGGTTTTCCAGGATTGGCTGAACCTGTATTGGCTAATCCCGGCACTAAGAACACCATGAGTAAGAAGACCAACAAGCAGAACACCAGACCCTTCCATCCGTGCGCCCACGACACCGCCACGCGCATCCCCGGACGGACGGACCAGCCACACCCGCCGACCGCTCCCGCGCCCGCTCCGCCGGCCGACGAGATGCACCCGGGGATCCGGCTGCTGCTGGAGATCGGAGCGAGCCGTCCCGAGCTGCTGCTGACGGGCAAGGCACTGACCGACCAGGGCCGCGTGGTCACCGTCATGCTGGAAGCCGGCTGGAGTGCCGAGCTGCTGCGCCACGTCATCACCGACCGGCCCCTGCCCCACCCGGTGCGCACCTCGGTCGGCGCGATCATCGCCGCCCGGCTGCGCGCCGCCCAGGCCTACCCGCCGCCCGCCACCGTGGCCGGCCACCCGGGTACGCTCCGGCCGACTGAGCCGCTCACCGAGCCGGCCACTGAGCAGTCGTGGGCGGAGCGCTCCTCGACCAGGGCCGCTGCCCGTACGGTCAATGAGGCCCTCACCTACCGGGCGCTCGTCGAGTGTGCGGGCTGCGGGGTCCCCGGAACCGCACCCGGCGAGGACCTTTGCCCGACCTGCCTGGGCTGGCCGCCGTGCCGCACCTGCCCCGGCCCCACCCCCCGCCGCGCCCATCCGGACGGCGACGGCTGCTGCACCACCTGCGCCACCGCACTGACCCACTCCGTCCAGGTGAGCACCTCGCAATGAGCCCGTTCTGCTATCTCGCTGCCCTATTCGTACGCGATTCGTACGGAGAAAGTGCGCTATGCGTACGGTTAAAGGGGTGGAACGCTGGTCAGGAGGTGTTTCATGTCCGAGTTGTTCGAGGCGGTCGACGCGCTGGTTGCGTCTCGTGCTCCGCTGCCGTCGGCGCAGGAGCGCAAGCGGCTGCGTCAGGCTCATGGGCTGACGCTGGACGAGGTGGCCGCTGCGCTGAAGGTGCGCCGGGCGACGGTGTCCGGCTGGGAGTCGGTGAAGAAGACGGTCGAGCCGCGGGCCCGGAGCGTGAGGCGTATGCGCGGCTGCTGAACAAGCTCGCGGAGCTCTACCCCCCACCCTCAGTGCCAGAGGGGGCAGCCGCCCCGGCGGCGCCGGCCGCCTTCACCGCCGCACCCGCCCCGGCAAAAGCACAGACTCCGCCCCCCAGCCCGGCGCCCGATACCGCGGCCACGACGGCAACCGAGAACACCCGAATCAACCCGGGCCCTCCTCCTGCTGCTGCTCTGGCTGCCACGCCTGCAACCGAGAACCCTCAGATCAACCCGGGCCCTCCGCCTCCTGTTCCGCCGACCGCGCCTGCTTCGGCGCGCACCACCGGGAGCACGTCGACGTCGCGGCGCCCCGGCGCACGCAAGGCGGCTCCGGCCGGCAGCCCGGCGGGCGGCTTTGACCCACGCTTTGAGAACGGGCCCCTGGCGGTCGTCGACGTCGACACCGACGGCCAGGTCCTGGCGTACTGCACCGGCGGCCTGGTCCTGGACGTGCCCGCCAAGTCCCTGCCGGCCCTGGTGGAGTGGACGCTGCAGGAGGCCAGGCTCGGGCAGCCGAGGCTGTCCGGTCCGGGCAAGGACGCCGACCCGCTGCTCGTGCTCACCGAGGCCGCGCTGGAGCGCTACGGCCTGCCCGTGGCCCTCACTGAGGAGGAGCGCCTCGCCGGGCGCCTGCCGGAGGGCCACAAGGTCATCAAGCAGCTGGCCCGCGCCGACTGGAAGCTGACCAAGCGCGGGCTCGGACCGTGGGCGCGGATCTACCGCCCCGCGACCGGTTCGGAGCGGGCCTGCGTGCAGCTGTGCATCCCGTCGTGGCACGCGCTCGACTCCCGCCACTGGGGCAACGCCGCCCAGCTTCCGCCGGCGGACCTCGCCCGCGTCCTGGGCGTCTACGCGTCCCGGGTGATGACGCCGCGCGGCTCGACCGCCGTGACGGGCCTGGAGCTGATGACCGTGCTGCACCCGCCGACCCGCGCCTCCGAACCCGGCGCCGACGGCAGGCGGCACTCCGAGCACAACCCCGGCAGCCTGGGCAAGGACCCCGTCGACTGCGCCCCGTGCGAGGCCCCCGACGGGCACCCGATCCTGGCGAACCTGCCCCGCTTTCACGTACGCGGCCCCGCCGAGAAGCTGTTCGAGGAGGCCTACGACTGGGTGCGCCCCATGACGGACGCCGAGTGCACCCTGCGGCACCTGGTCGGCCTCGACGTGAACATGGCCTTCGCCGCCGGAGCCAACGGCCTGATCGTCGGCCTCGGCGCACCCACCCACGTCACCAACCCGGTCTTCGACCCGAAGCTGCCCGGCTCCTGGCTGGTTGATCTCTCCCACGTCGACCTGTCGAGGGTGAAGGTCGGCAAGGAGTGGGTGGAGCTGGACGGCGACCTGCTGCCCAGCCCGTTCACCCCGAAGGGGGAGCGCCCTGAGGGGCTAGCCTGGTACGCCACGCCCACCGTCGCCTACGCCGTCGAGCTGGGCTACGAGGTCCGCCCGCTGGAGGCATACGTCCGGTACGACAACGGCCGTTACCTGGACGGCTGGTACCAGCGGCTGCGGGACGCTTACCTCGCCACGATGGCCGACCTCGGCGTCCACGCGGACATGGCGCCGACCGACTTCCTGGCGGCCATGGACGGCTACAAGAGCCGTGACCCGCAGCTGGCGATCGTCGCTGCGGCGATCAAGGCCACGGTCAAGGGCGGCCTGGGCAAGCTGCGCGAGCGCCCGCGCGGGGAGGGCTGGCGGCCCGGGCAGCCGTGGCGGGCGCTGTCCCGCCCGACATGGCGGCCGGACATCCGCGCGGCGGTCATCTCCCGCACCCGGATCAACCTGCACCGCAAGATCGTCAAGCACGCGGCGTTCACCGGCCAGTACCCGGTCGCGATCCTGTCCGACTGCGTCGTCTACGCCGCCGACGGCACGTCGCCGCTGGACTTCCTGCCCTACCGAGAGGACAAGCCGCTGCCCGGCGGCTTCAAGCTCGGCATCAACCCCGGCCTAGTCAAGCACGAGGGCACCCAGACCGTCCTATGGGGCGAGGAGGTCCGCGAGCGGTTCAACGCCCCGGAACTCAACCTCGCCCGCTACATCAAGGACGGCACCGTCACCGACGTCGACAACGGAGAGTAGGAGAAGGCCACGATGAGCCTGTTCGGGGACGGCCTGGAAGCCGCAGTGCACAAGGCGTTCACCCGCCCGGCGCCCAAGAGCGCGGGTGCGCAGATGCGGTACCTGGTCAAGCAGCTCAAGAGCACCAAGGCGGTCGCCCAGATGCTGCGGATCTCCCAGCGCACCGTCGAACGGTACGTGAAGGACCAGATCAAAAAGCCCCGCCCCGACCTCGCCGCCCGGATGGAACGCGAGGTGAAAAAGCGGTGGCAGCCGCAGGTCCGCGCCAGGGCCCGGCAGAGGGCGGCCATCACCGGCGGCATCGTCATCGACACCCGCGCCCGCCTCGGCTACACCGCGCCGATCGGATCGACGGATGAGTCCCGCATCCGCCACCTGACCGTCGCCCTGCCCCCGCAGCACGCCTCCTCGACGCCCAGCAGGCCGGCGCCAGCGACCAGCAGCTCCAGCAGATTGCCGCCGACGCGCTGCGCGAGGTGTACTTCCAAGACGGCGGCCGCCGAGCCGGGAGCCTGGACGAGGTCCGCTTCACTGACATCGAACACCTGGAGTTCGAGCTGTAACCGCCCCGCCCCCACGCGCGCCCCGGACCGACTGTGACTGAGCGTCCCAGTTGGCCGCTGAGCGTGCGAGTTAGCCCTTTGAGTACTCCGTGTCGATATTGGGGCTGAGCTGCTCGGCGTGGGCGTCGACGAACTGAATTGCTTAGCCATGGCCCGTAAGCCGGTCTTGGCGCACCGAGGGCAGAGATCAGCGTTTGACTCGATTGCGGACGGCGAGGATGGCTAGGCCAAGCAGAAGCGTACCGAGTAGGCGGGAGGAGAAGGCAGTGACCTTGCCCCAGCCGGTGAGTTCCTGCTCGTCAGCGTTGAACAAGGAGACCGAGGATACAATTTCCAGCGCCTTGCCCGCGCGTTCGAAGGTGAATCGATCAGCCAAGGCGTTGGTCGGAGCGGTGGGGTCGACCGAATCGCCGACCGTCACCATTACCCGGCATTCCGTGCCTGATGGGAAGTCGGCGTTACAGCTGTTCGGGAGCTTCAGACTAGCGTCGGCCAAGGCGGTGGCGTCGGCGCTGATGTAACCCACGGTCGAGGTACTAGTCTCCTTCGCCGGAATCCCGAACACCATGAGAAGGGTAAACGAGACACCTATGACCACCAAGAGCACGCACAGCGCTCGGGAGGCACGCAGTCCGTAACCTGAGATTGCCCAGTAGAGGGTGAGCAACCACCGTTCGGCCCACGGGCGAGTACCGTCGAAACGGCGCATCTCCATCTCACCGTAGTAAAAGTCCGCTGCCCCCGGCTCGTCCTTGCCGTCCTCCAATGCCTTGCGTAGGTAACGGTAGACAGGAGCCAGGGACGCCGGCTGCGGGACGGATGCTGCGGTTGCAGGTGGGGAGTGCACCAGTGATCTGCTCGTTTGTCGCGTCTGGGTACGGCGCCACGTGTCTTCCGCCACGATGATATTCCGTCCGGTGTGGCGCCAGGTCCCGCGGCGCTTCCAGCCGGGACGCGGCGTGCGCAGGTAGCGGCAGCGGCCCTCCAGACGGATCTGGTCGAGGTTGAGCGCGTTGACGAAGTCCGTGCGTGACACGTCCACGTTGGTCAGGACCATTCGCGTCGTGTCCGTACCTGACAAGTCCTCTAGAGCCACAGCCCGCGCGGAACTCCCTGCATCTGGTGCGTGGTCGAGAGCATCTTCTGAGGCGAGAACCTCGCCGGGTTCAAGGAAAGGATCAGGGGCCAGGACAAGAAACGGATACTCCGCACTGCGCACCATATCCGCGAGCCTGAGCCGCGTAACGGCGCGGCGGCCAGCTACCTGGTGAGCGAGGTTCACCTCGTGGGCGCCATCCAGTCGCAGCGTTACGTTGTGCTCCCAACGCGTCAAGGTGAAGTCAAGGTTCCGCGCCTGGACCCTGATGTCCACTGGCCCATCAAACCTGGCGCGAAAGAAGAGTATGTCGCCCGCGCATCGCAAATCAGCTGCCACCCATCCCTCCCTAAAATATGCCCCGTTAAATATCGCGTCCTGCGCGAAGAACACTTCGAGGAAGTTGGCATCTTGCGCGAAGGACGTCAGGTTGAAGCGCACATCTTGGGCGAAGCGTGCCTGATAGAAATTCACATCTTGGTCGAAACTGGCTTTTTCGAAGTCTGCGCCATTGGTGAAGTTTGCTCCAATGAATTCCGTGTCCTGCGCGAAAGAAGCTCCGTGTAAGTTAGCTTCCCGACTGAAGGTCGTTCCGGCGAAGCGTGCACCTTGCGCAAAGGTTGCCCAGGAGAATCGCACGTTGCCGTTGAAGCATGCTCCAATAAAATTTGCGTACTGAGTGAAATTCGCTTCTTGGAAGTCAGCCGCACCGAAGCGGTTCTGGAGACTCTCCCTCAACTTATACAGTGTTGCTTCGGTGAGTGGAGTGCGCCGTAGATCGACGGGAGAGCCGGGCCGTAGCAGATTCCAGTAGACGTCGCGCTGGCCAGGGTCGGCGTGGTGGAGGCAGACCTCGGCATCATTCCCCGCAGTACGGATCGGCTCCCACCTTCCCCTGGCGGGGCTCCAGGTGGCTAGGCGTCGACCGAAGCAGTCCGCAGCGCTGCACCGCAACGCCTCGCTCCAACTGTCGAACGTCACCTCCCGCGACTGCACGAGGGGCGGGTCTGCGGGCGGCAGGGGCATCGTCATGGACTCATTCAATTGCAGGTGCCTCAACCACTACCAGCGGGTTGAGCGATCCTCGGTCACGCCGTTCGCCACATGGCCAGGGAGGTAGGGCGTTGGTTGGTTCAACCTGCCGCAGGGGTGTATCGAGGTCCTCGATCCCGACACCGACAAGAAGGACCTGTCGCCCGGTGGTCGGTGACCGGCGGGCTGAGGGCGGTGCCCAACTGGCCAATTGAAGTGCTCAGTCACACCGTATCGGTCCGGGGCGCGCTCGCCTATCCACTGGCAGAGGTGGCCGACCGCGTTACAGGTCGGTCCAGGGGCGGGGTCTGCCGCCGGTCAGGGGCGTCCACACGTTCTGGGCGGGGCCGTGCTGTTCGAGGTCCTCGAGCACGGCGGCTCCCAGCGGCACCTCGCGGGCGAGCGCGGTGACGAGGGGGTGCTGGGCGGTCATCGCCTGCAGGTCGCTGATCCTGCCCTCCAATCGGCTGCGGGAGGCGCCGGTGAGGACGAACAGCACGCGGGGGAAGACCGGATACCAGCGCATCCAGCCGGGCTCCGCGGCGACGTGGCGGCGTCGGCCGACGGGTTGGGCCTCGTACTGATGCAGCCGGGCGTACTCGATCAGTTTCACCGCCAGGCGCTCGCCGCTCATGGTGGCGCGGTCCACCTCCACGAACGCGCGCAGCTTGCGCCGTTGCTCGCCTTTGACGACGGTGTAGTACATGACGGCGTCGGCCACCACCCGCTCCCCTTCGCCGATGGAGTGCGACACCTCCGGCGTCCAGTCCCAGGGGCCGTGCTCGTGCCCGAGCCGGCGGGCATCGGCGGCGAAGGCCAGATGGGCGCGCACCACGGTCAGGGTGTGCGCTGTCTTCAGCGACGCCGCCGTGGTGGAGGTGATCGGGTAGGGGGGCCGCCCCCGCAGGACCGGCAGGTCCCTCGTCAGGCGCGCGCCGTCGGGTGTGAGGTACCAGGCGTGGGTGGCAGAGCGGTCCGAGCCGGGCAGCACCGTGTAGTCCACGAAACCGTCGGAGCGCAGCTTGTTCAGGGCACGGGAGACCAGCTGACGGGTGCCGTCCGGGCGCAGCATCCGGCGCAGCTGACCGGTAGTGGCGATGCGGTGCTGAGCGAGCGCGGTCATGATCTGATCACTCAAAGCCTCGACTGGGCTGGGAGACAGAGGGGAAACGCGTGTCCTCGAAGCGGAGCGGGGCATGGGAACTTCCTTTCGGCGCACGTGCGGCTTGAGCCGAGCACGGGCCGTTCGACCGACGGCATCAGTTGCCGACGAGGAAACCCAACAGCCCCGACCAGACCACCGACCACCAAGGCCCGACCATGGTCACGAATGGAAAACATCCCGGTGGTCGGCGCGTGGTCGGCCCCGTGTCCCCCCGACCACGGACTTCTTGGGTTGCACAGACGGCAGGAGCCGAGCAGTGGCCGGGCGATGGCCGGTCCGCAGCAGCATCTGCTGCTGCGGGGCGTAGTGGCGAGCTACGCCATGCCGGCCATCGTTGCGGTATCCGGCCCGCACGGGGATCAACAACCCATAGCCGGAGACCGCGTTTGTGAGGGGCTGTGAGCGAGTTGCTTCCCTGCCCGTTGTGTTATTTGACCTTGCGCTGGGCGGCCTGCTCGAGGACGCGCCGGCGCGTCCACCGACGGTATCCGCCCTTCTCGCTGTATGCATCGACGGTATTCAACAGTGGCAGGTTGCCCTGGGCGAGGCTGCTGCTGAATGTGTTGATGCTTTTGAACCCGAGCAGGACGGCGGCCTGAGAGGCCCCCAGAAGTTCGTCCGGATCACCATCGACGGGCACATCCGGGGGAAGTGCGGCGGAGCGCTTGGCGTTGCTGCGCTTGCCGCGGCCGGGCCGGGTCGTCATCCAGTCCAAAAGCGTCTGTACTCGCCACAGATGCCGGCGGTAGGGCCGCTCAGGTGTGCCAAGTTCCTCGACGACGTCAGGCTCGGGAAAGTAGCCGGGGTGCTCCCGGATGTAGGTCGTGACCTGCTTGGAGCTCTTGTAGCCCAGAAACCGTGATGCCTGGGCGGCGTTGAGCAGCTCGTTCGGGTCGCGGGTGGGCGGCTTGTGATCCTGGAAGCGGGACAGCTTGCGCTGGGCGATCCACTTGTCCACCTCGTCCTTGTTCCATAGCCGGGCCCGGCCGCGGCCACGCTGCCCGACGGCCTCGGGAAAGCCGTTGGTCTCCCGCTCGGCGTACAGGCGGCTGACGCTCTGCGCGCTCAGTCCGTGTTCCGCGCGGATCCCTGCAGCGTCGATGAGGCGTGGCGCGGATTGGGCAGCCATGACCTGAACATCCCGTCGTGTAGCGAGGAGCCGGCCCGTCCGGCTCACGTCGCTCATAATGGCGTAAGTCACATGGTGAAGTCCAGCCGATCGACACTTTTCAGGTCAGCCGGCCCGGGCCTGCCTCGGGTATCAGCCTGTCTGCCCGGTGGTGGCGTTTTGAGGTGTCAGCGACTGGGACATCACAGGGCGAAGGCGGTGGACCATGGCTTGGTGGTCTTCTCGGAACGGTCAGAATTTCGATCCCGAGACGTCGACCCCCGACGGCGTGGGCGGCCCGGGTGTGCCAGCGCGCCCGGGCCGCCCACGCCGGATGCCAAAGGGCCGCATGCCCACCGTTTGCCTCGGGTCTAGGTCGTGGACGAGACGTCACTCCTCAGGGAGAAGGCTGATCCCTCGGCGGGCGGCGTCTTCCACCATGGCGGAGTAGGCGAGTGCTGCAGGGGTCATGTCCCACTCGGCCAGGGCGAGGAGCAGCACCATTTCCGCATGGTCCCGTGTGGCGTCGTAGGGGACTTTGGCCGCATCGGCTGCGGCCGCGAGGTCGGTGGTGGACAGTCCCTGCAGGCGGGTCGCGGTCGCCTGGTGAGTCTCCTGCAGGCCCTGGTGGTAGAGGACGTTGCCTTCGCGCAGCAGGTCCAGGAGGTCCTCGCCGTCGGCGGCTGGTGCGGCAGCGGACAGTTCCAAAAGGCGCTGGGTGCTCGTTGTCATCATGGTCAGTATGCCTCTCTAGAAGGGTTGGGAAGGAAGGTCGGGGGCGGTGGGGCCTGCAGCGCAGCCGCCGCAGGCCGGGCCGGAGGCCGGGCGGGCGGCGAGGTGGACGGCCTTGCGGGGTGACTGTTGCAGGGCGGTGCGGATCTGCCTCTCCAGCAGGTCCATGTCGGGGCAGTCGTCGGGCAGGACGATGCCCGGGTCGGGGGCGGTGGGCAGGCGGCTTTGTTCGATCAGGTCGGTGATGCGCCAGTCGGGACGGAAGCTGTCGCCGCGGGCGGATTCGACCTCGGCGTACAGCTCGGCGAGCCGGGGCCGGCGGGCGATGGCCAGCAGCAGGTCCCGCTTGGATGCGAACACACACAGCGAACAGGAGCAGCGGCTGGTGCCCTTGAAGTCCCCGGCACCGGGGAAGGAGTCGTAGGTCCAGTGGTAGGGCAGGGGAGCGTCCTGGTACCACTCCAGGACCGCGGCGGTGGGCCAGTCTTTCACCGGCAGCCACTCGTCCACGATCCGTGCGCCGTTGGTCAGGACATTGCGGTAGGCGGGGTGCTGGGCGCGGTCGCGGCTCTCGTCGGCCCGCAGCCCCATGACCTTCAGGATCCGCACGGGCCGGCCGAGCTCGCGGCGCAGCCGGCGCACCAGAGGAGTCCAGGCGGTGGAGATGATCGACTCCTTGGCGTACTTGCGGCAGTAGGGGCTGCCCATGCGGGGGAAGCGGCCGTAGGCGGCGATCTCGGTGAGCAGGAACGCGGGCCGCGCGACCTCCACATGGCGGTCGGGCGGGATGCCACAGGCTGCGCTCTGGGCGGCGGCGAGCTCGGACATCGACGCATAGCGCGTGCCGTCGACGTGCACGGCCGGCCACTCCAGCGGCCCGAGCGTGGCGTGATAGCTGATCACCCGGTCGGTGACCCCGGCCGCCACGGCGTCCTGCATGAACGACCACAGCATCACACCGCTGTCCTTGCCGCCGGACAGCTGCGGGGCGAGCAGGTCGTAGGCGGCCAGGTCCGGGGTGTCGGACGGGCAGACGGTGGGGCGTACGGGCATGACTGCTCCAAAGAAGGCAGAGGAGGAGAGGGATCAGGCGAGGGGGAGCCGGGCGGCGGAGCCGGAGAGCAGGGCGCGCCACTCGCGCTCGAAGCACTTGTCCTGCTTGTCGATCACGCGGGCGGGGGCGGTGACGAACAGTTCCTCCGCCATCGGCCAGGCCTCACGGCGGGGGCGCAGCCAGGCACGGGCGCGCCCGTAGAGAGGGTCGTGCTCGACGTCGACGCCGTGCCGCTCGGACACGGTGATCAGCCGCCGGGCCAGCTGCCGCGGGCGGCCGATGTCGACGCGCTCGGTGGAGCGCATCACCGGCCGGCGCTTGCCGGACTCGGACAGCAGGAACAGGCGGCGCACGTGGTAGAGCGCCCAGGGCACATCGAGCTCGCGCTCGAACGCCTCCACGCACGCGCGGTCCCTGGGCCGGGCGGGGTCGAGGAGCTCCAGCAGGCTGCGCTTGCCGTACAGCCTGGCGTTGGGGTTCAGGCTCATCGCCGTGTACTCCAGGCGCAGCACCTCACCGGCGATGTCCGGGTGCGAGCGCATGCGCTCCAGATGGGCGGGCAGCGCGCCCATGGAGACCGGGAAGCAGCAGAAGGTGCAGTACGACTTCGGCCAGTGCACGCCGAAGCGCTCCAGGAGGTAGTCCTCGCACTGCCGGCGGTGCCAGCCCCAGTCGATGAGCGGATAGACCCCGGTGCGCCCAGGAATCTTGGAGGCGGCCGCGTCGCCGAAGCGACGCCCGGGCTCGTCGGCGTTGAAGCCCATGATCTGCCGGAACGGGCGCCCGCCCATCACCTGCACGAGCCACCGGTCGCCGACCTCGCCCTTGGCACGCAGGCTGCATTTGCGGGTGCCGGCCTGCTGGGGGACGGTGCCGACGGACTCCAGCTCGTCCCACAGCGTCCACGGACCGCGGGCGAAGAGCCGCTCGGGGCGGCGGGAGTCGTCCAGGACCGTGATGCCGGCCGCCTTCAGATGCCCGGAGCGGGACAGCTGCACGAACCGCACCCCGTGTTCGCGCAGCAGCGGCAGCATGAACTCCTCCACCAGCATCCGGGTCTCGGGCCACTCGCTGCCGGTGGCCATGTACAGCACGGCGGTGCGCTCCAGGTCGATGCCGTACGCGGATGGGTCGGTGAGCATGCGCGCGAGGCAGGCGGTGGAGTCGGCGCCCAGGCCCCAGTTGATGACGGTGTCCACCTCGTCGGCGGTGCTCAGGCCGGGCAGCGACGGCGTGTAGAGGGCTATAGACATGGCGGTTGCTCACTCCTTCGCGTTCTGCTCGGGCAGGCGGTGGGCGGGGATGATGAAGACCAGGTCGTGGGCGGGCCACGGGTCGCAGGCCTGGCAGGGGCGGCCGAGGGAAGTTGTGGGGCGCCGGGAGGCGAACCAGCGCCCCACGAGGTGGGGCGGGTGAAGGGGGAGAGCGCTACCGGCGGGTGAGCCGGTGCCGCACCGAGTGGCGCGGTGAAGGGGAGGAGCGGCGGTGCGGTACCGGCAGGCGAACCGGTGCCGTACCCGGCGGCGAAGTGAAGGGCGGAAGGGAAGGGGTCAGGGGCCGACGTCGGCCGGAGTACGGGCGGCGGGGTGGTGCCATCCGGCGGTCCGCCGCCGCTCCCACCAGGCGGGCGGGCCGCTCGCCTGACCGGCGGCCGGGCCACCAGCACCCATCCCGGCGGGCTGCGCCGCTGCGGGGGCAGCGACCGAAGCGACCGAAGCGGTGGGGGAGATGGGGGCGGCGGCGGCCGGGCTGGGCAGGCTGGTCTCGGTGTAGGCGATGCGCTGGCGCAGGCTGATACCGAGGTCGTCCACGCTCAGGTAGACGGCGTTCTCCCGGATCTCGGTGATGCGCCCCGTGACCAGGACGTTGACCCCGTCGGTGAGGGACTCGGTGGCGTTGCGGGCCAAGCCCCGCCAGGCGGTGCACACGTAGCGGATCGCGGTCCCGTCGCGCCACTGCCGCGCGGCTGCGTCCCACTGGGTGGGGGTCTGGGTGAGGCGGAACCGGCAGACGGCGACACCGGAGTCGGTGAAGCGGACTTCCACGTCGCCGGTGACGGTGCCGGACACGTGCGTGACGGACGGGGCCATACGAACACCTCCTTGTTCCCATAATAGCTACTTACTTGGATGGGTCAATCCCCCTTTCGCTGCGCTCCGGCGGCGTGGAGGGCGGTACGGCCGGCGAGCCGTCGAAGGCGGGCCTTCCACGCGGGGACGCGTGCCAGGGCCGGCCGCGCCCCGAGAGTGCTGAACACGGTGGCGTCCTCGACCTCCACCTGGAGCGGGAGCGTATGGTCGGGGTGGACGAGCTGCTGGTCGACGGTGTCGAGATGTACCGAGACCCGGGCGGCCCGCATGCCGGTGTCCAGGTAGGCGAAGGCGAGGATCCCTGCCAGGAGGACGCTGTGCGCCTGAGCCGGAGCGTGTAGGGCCGATGCGCCGGCTTTCCCGACGGCGTATTGCGGGTTATGTGGGGGCTCTGTCGACTTCGATGGCCGGGCGGAGCTCTGTAGGTGGCTCGCGCTGGTCTTCTAGCCAGGCATTGAGGTGTCGTGCTGCTGCGGCGAGTTCAGCCGGTGCGTCGGCCCCCAGCGCTTGAATGCGTTCTACCAGGTCGTCAGCCCTGTGGCGGAGATCATGCGCAGGAGGCTGGGCAGTCGCGGGTGCGCGTACCTTCGGCGATGGAGCTGGAAGGTTTGGAGCCAGGGAACCCACGCTCGCTTGGGCCAGCAAGTCGAGAGCCTGATCGCCGTACTGGACAGCCTGATCATGCAGCAAGGGCTGCAGGACGGTACGCCGTTCCTCCTGCTCGACCGCGTCCAGCTCGGCCTGTTCCGCCGCCTGTACGGTCTGAACGTAGTACTCCAGGCGGCTGATCCGGTCGGCGATCGCACTCCGCGCTGAGTCGAGGGGCTGGGCAGGAACGCTGGAAAGCGGGCCTGCGTCGATGTTGTCGGCCTGCCTCTCCAGTACGGTGACTTTGGCCGTCAACTCGGCATACGACCAGAGCAGTTGCGTGAGTGCCCACACCTCGTCCCGCACGGTGGCGCGCGCCACCTCGTCGTGGATCATGGCAGCCGTCAGGCGGTCGAGGCTCTCCTGGTATGGCTCCAACTCTCTCCATAGCACCGGTTTTTTGACGACGCGGTAGCCTCCGCGGTGGCGAGCGGCAGCCCGATAGCCGTCCCGGTAGCACAGCCACCTGTAGGAATCCCCTTGCTCGCGCCGCTTGGGCGGCCGGCCTGCCCATTTAGGCCTGTCAGGAACGGGTCCCTCAGGGGGCGGAAGCAGTTCCGGCGGCACGCTGGCGATGAGCGCGGCGTCCTCGGCAGACACGAGCGGGTCGATCAGTACATGAAGGACGTGATCGGCTTGCGACATGGGGGCCTCCATTGTGAGGCGCTGGGCCGTCACCATCGTCGGCGGATCTGCAGACAGGATATGACGCTCTTGATGGGTGGCTGTCAATCTCGTCGGCAGCCAGAGCGCGTCATGACCGGCAGCTGTGGTGCACGGCCCACTCCTTGATGTCCGCGCCGGGCCATTCGCCGGTGCGTTCCTGGAGGTCGTCCAGCAGCTCGGCCAGTTCGATGACGGCCGCGCCTTCGGGTATGGCCGGGTCCGGTGTGATCGACACAGCTGTCTCCTTTCATGCGGCAGGGGTGGTCAGGACCCGTTCCACAAGGCGCTCCACAGGCCCATCAGGCGTTGCTGGTCGGGGGTGAGGGTGGCGGTGCGCAGCAGGCGCCGGCGCAGGACGGGCACGTCGACGCTGATGCCGACGGGCGCGCCGGGCCGGCCGGGTGTGAAGACCGGGCGGTAGGTGCGGGTGTGGATCATCCACGCCTCGTAGCGGTCGGCGGGGCTGCCGCTGCGCGCGGTGTGGCCTTCGTCGGGGGAGCGGGACGGGCACGCGCAGGACGGGTCGGTGCAGGGCCGTCCGGCGGGATGCGTGGCCAGGACGGGGCGGCGGCGGTAATGGGTGGTGGTGCCGTTGAGCATGGGGCAGCGTGCAGCGGCATACGGCAGGCATTCGGGGTGCAGCGCCGGTTCGGGAGAGTGCCCGCGGGCGGCGTCGGCCGGGCGGACGATCAGGCAGCACCGCTCGTCCAGGAACTGGCCGCAGATCTGGCACAGGCGTCGCAGGAAGGCGGTGCGGGCCCGGTCGGCGTCCAGGCTGCCGAAGGCGGCGTGGCCGCCGTGGATCAGGGACACCCACGGCACGACCAGTCCGCCCGACAGCGGCCGGCGCGCACAGCGCTGGGGTATCGAATGCATCGGTTGTCTCCTTCGGATGGCGGGGCGGGGCAGCTGGGCGTCAGGTGCCGGGCGGCGGGGGAGGGCCGGTCAGGAGTTCCTCCCAGTGGGCGTAGCGGCAGTCGGTTGCCTCGTGCAGGCGCAGGTGCAGCCAGGACAGGTCCTGTCCGGTGCGCAGGACGGCTTCGGCGCCGATGGCCGCGGCCCGTGGGTGGACGGTGTCGTCGCCGGGGTCGGCGAGCGTGAGGATGAGGCCGGGGCGGTGGGGCATGTGGCGCAGCGTGAAGGCGGGGTAGCTGCGGTCGTCCAGGATCACGAGCGGGGCGAGCCGGTACTCCTCGGCGCTGAACAGCGGGGAGGGCAGCCGCCGCAGCGGAACCGGGCAGGGCCGCAGGCCGATCGGGTCGTCGTCGGGGTGATCGCTGATGACCAGCACCGGCGTACGCGCTCGCTCCTGGGGCGCTGGCGCTGAGTTGGGCATGGCGGGAACGCCTCGCTTTCGTCATCGGGGAATAGGTTGAGGGCCGGGCAGGCGGGGGCGGGACAACCTGTGTGGGCGGTCCCGCCCCCGCGCCGGTCGGGTCAGCCGAGCGGGTAGAGGACCAGGGCCGGAACGGCGGTGTCGGGGATGCCGTCGCTGAACAGCTCCCGCAGTTCCTGGTCCTTGGCCATCTCCTCCGGGGTGGGGAAGAGCTCGCCGGTGAACTCGTCGTCGGGCAGCGGCGCGTAACGGCCCTCGCCCCAGGTGGCCAGCGGGGAGTAGCCGTTGTCCTCGTTGTCGAGGGCGAGCACGACCAGGCGGTCACCGGGCAGGTGTCGCCAGAGGCGGTTGACCAGGTAGCGCAGCAGGGCCAGGGTCAGCGGGCGTTCGGCTGCCTCGGCTTCGGCGAGGGCGTCGCCGGCGGGTGGGGTCTTCTCGGACATGGCGGCCTTTCGCGAGGGGAAGGAGGCCGGGGCGGTTGTTCGTGCACAACCGCCCCGGGCAGGACGAGGCGGCCGGTGGCGGGGGGCGGTCAGTCGCGTGGCGTCGTCGGGTCCGGTTCGGCGGGTTCGGCTGTCTGGCCGGGCCAGTGCCAGGTGCCGTGGTGGAGGTCCGTCCAGCGGTGGGCGCCGTCGGGGTTCCACTTCACGCGGGTGGGTCCCCCGCCGTAGATCGGGTGGGTGCGGCGGATCGCCGCCGGGTAGCCGAGGAGGTGGTCACGGCGCAGGTTGCTGCCGTCCAGTTGCGGTGCCTGGCCGTACAGGTCCAGGGCCTGGAGGACGTCGGCCAGCAGTGCCCATAGCTGGTCGGGGTCCTGGGGCAGGTTGCGGATGCGCTGGTCGGAGGCGGTGATGCGGCGGGCTGCCTCGTCGCCGCGGCGGTACCAGGTGCCGCCGCCGGATACCGCCCGCACGGCCGTGGTCAGCTCCTTCACGTCCGGCGGGGCCGGCTCGCCGGGCCGGGTGAGGATGCGGAACGTCTCGGCCATGGCCAGGTAGTAGGCCGCCTCGTGGGCCGGCTCCAGCGGGCCGGCGTCCGCATCGGCGGGTGATGGCTCGGGCAGGGGCACGCCGCTCATGTCGCGTGCGTACGCTCGGGCGGCTGCAACGGCGTCGGGAGAGATGACCATGGTCGCCTCTGATTTCGTGAACGGTCTGGCGGAGGGGAAGTGGCCGCGCTTGCGCGGCTGTTGGCACCGCCGGGCAGGGCGGTGAGTGCTCTGCCCGGCGGTGCATGGGGCGGTCAGTCCTCGATCAGGTCCAGGCAGGAGACGGGGATGCCGCTGCCGGGCAGCCGGTAGCGCTTGGTCTCCTCCGGGATGCGGTAGCGGTTGTTGCGCAGGTCGGTGCGCAGCAGCCGGGTGGACTCCTCGTCCAGCAGGAAGCCCGCGCGCGTGCCGGTGCGGTTGCGCTCCTGCACGGTGCCGGTCAGGCGGCGCAGGAAGGCCGGGCGCAGCGAGTCGTTGATGCGGGCCCGGCGACCGGCCACGATTCCGTCGTGGGCGGCCTTGTCGAGCTCGCCGAGCCGCCGGGCGGCGGCCTCCTGCACCTGCGCGACGGCTGCCGCATCCGGCAGCTGCCGGATGAAGGCGCGCACCTCGTCGATACCGATGGACATAGTTCTTCCTCTCTGAGGGGAGGGGGGATGACCGGCCGGGCACCGGGCGCGCCCGGCCGGAGCCTTGGGGAAGGGGGGAGGGAGGGTCAGGCGTCGGCGCTGGCGTCGCTGTCGGCGTCGGCGTTGGGTCGGTGGCTGGCGACGGCCTGCTGCTCGACCTCGGACAGCTGGTAGCTGCCGTTGTCGGCCTGGCCGAGGGATTCCAGCAGCAGCAGGTAGGAGGCCTGGAGCGGGCTGGGCGATTCCCACAGGCAGACGTGGGCTCCCCGGGCGGTGTCGAACTGCTTGGGTTCGCGGATGTCGTCTTCGAACGCGGCGGCGACCTGGGCGAACAGCACGTTGGCAAGCCGGTTCTTGGGGAAGCCGGCCGCGACCTGCGACGGTGCCTCCTTCTGCGGGTCGGTGGCCCCCAGCAGCAGCGCCAGGGTCTCGGTGCGCTGCTTGTCGGCCCACTTTCCGTAGAAGCGGGGCAGGTCCAGCACGATCCGCTGGGCGAACTGGCGGGCCTCCTCGGGCAGGGTCTTGCCGCGCACCAGCCGTCTGATGAACTCCTGCCTGGGACCGGCAGCCGCCTTCCATGCGCGGTTGCACGCCACGGTCCGCGCGCGCTCCTCGACCCGGCGCTCGTCTTCCTCGGTCTTGGGCTGCTTGGGCTTGGGGCGCATCTTGTGGCCGTGCGCGGCCGGGTCGACGCAGTGCCACACCGGCCGGTGCTCCTCGTCCAGCCGGGCGCTGTGACCGGGGCAGCCCTTGTGGTTGTCCTCGGTCAGCGGCGCACCCAGACCCGTGGTCAGCTCGGCCAGCGGCCGGGAGGGGTCCTTCTGCCCGTACCCCACCGTCCCCAGCAGCGGGATCCCCGCCGTCTTGAGCTCCTCCACCGCCTTGGCCCGCGCTTCGGCGTCGGCCTGCTCGGCTTTCAGCAGGGCCATTTCCTGGTCCCAGTGACCGCGCCCGCCGCTGCCCTCCTCGTGGTCGCGCTGGAGCGCCCGCAGCAGACGGTTCTCCGCGCCGCGCACGTCGCTGACCTCGGCGAGCTGGGCGGTCTGCTCCAGGTCCATGCCTCCGGCCGTCGCCCGGCGCAGCGTGGCGTCGTCCAGTTTCTGCGCCGCCTTGGCCTGCCTGGCCGCGTTGCGGCCGACCCCCAGCGCCTTGGCGGCCGTGCGGCGGTCGACCTCGCTCATGTCGATCAGGGCCAACTCCTGGGCGCGCAGGGTGTCACGCGCGCTCATGCCCTCACGGTGGTCGTTCTCCACCAGCGACAAAAACCGCGTCCAACCATCGCGGCCGACCAGGTCCTGGCGCACGTACGCCCTCACCGGGCGCACCGGGCGGCCCTCCGCCTCGGCGGTGGCGTTGGCGACCTGCGCGGCCTGCGCGCGCCGCCAGCCCTTGAACACGCCGTAGGTGCCGTCGGGCCGGGGCCGGACGCTGATGGGCTCCTCGACGCCGATCTCCTTCACGGAGGTGATCAGCTTCTCGTCCGGCTCGGTGTCGTGCTCACGGGCGTTGCACTCGTCGCGCACCAGCAGCGCGGCGTCCAGCACAACCACCTGCGTGGTGTCCTCCTCGGGGGTGGCGGGCGTACTGGTCGGGGTCGAGACGGCGGTAGCCATGGGGCTCTCCTTCTCCTTGCCGTAGTGGCGTATCGGAGGTGCTTTGCAGGTCGGGCGACCTCTCGATATCCATAATAGGTACTTCTTTTTGTGGGTCCAGATACCCCCTGACCTGCGGAAATGCGGGCTGCGGGGTGAGTGGGGTCAGCCGAGGTGCGGGGGTCGGCTGCGGGTGTGGGCGGCCCGGATTGCGGCGTCGAAGTCGGGGTGCTGCCGGGCGGTTGAGGGCAGTTGTGCGTTGCGGGCGGCCATGGCCCGGGTGAGGACGTCCAGTTGCTCGGGGGAGAAGACCCAGGGGCCTTGTTCGTCGGCGTCCAGAGTGGCCAGCAGGCTTTCGGCGGTCGCGATGTCCTCGGGGCGCCGGTACACCGGTTGGGTCCGGCTGAGCCGCAGGGCGAGGGCCAGGCCGGCGCCCAGGTGCGGGGCGTGGCAGCGTCGGGTGGGGGTGATCACCTGATGGCCGGCCGGGACGGTGAGGACCTGGAGCACGCCCGCCAGCACGACGAGCCGTTCGTCGCTCTGCACGGGGAAGGTTGCCGCGGTGGCCCGGTTGCCGCAGGATCGGCAGGCGTAAAGGCCTGGGCCCTGGGGCGCGTAGCGGCCCCCGTGGCAGACGTGGCACAGGATCGGGACCGGCATCTCGTATGCCTCCTTCGGGCGGGCGCCGCAGCGCCCGCCCGCGTCGACGTCAGGGGGTTAGGCGGGTGATCTGGCCGGTGGGCAGGTGGACGCGCAGGACGTCCTCGTGCCGGGGCGGGTCCAGCGCCGCGAGCCGGTTGAGCGCGGCGGCCAGTTCCGGGTCGGCGAACACCTCCTCGGCCATCGCCGCCTCGCCGATCGGCACGGCGGTCGCCGTGGTGCTGGTGTGCCGCAGGTCCGGGATCTCCTCAGTGCTGGCGAGCGCCGCGACGAACGGGCTCCACCCGACGCGCATGCCCTCTGCCGTCCGGCGCTCGGCCGTCGTGAAATATGCGGCCACCACCGGGCGGTCGCCGGGCTGCCCGGCCGCGAATGCCGCGACCCGGTCGACCACGACCCGCCGCCACGCCTCCTCGGTGGCCGAGAGGGCTTCGATGGTCAGTGCGTCCAGCGCCCTGGGTGCGAGGCGGCGCAGCGCGTCGCGCACCGGCGACTCGGTCGGCGTGGCCAGCAGTCCGGCCAGTTCGATCGGGTTCATGGGTGGCGTCCTCCTCGTGCGAGGTGGCGGCGGGGCCCGCCGTCCGGGCTGCCGCATCACCAACACTTCCAATAATAGGGTAATTCTGTTGGGTGTGAACCCGCCTCTGACCTGGGGTTTTGCTGCTAGTCGCGGTCGTGGCGCGGCGGCAGCGGAAAGGTGCGCCAAGGGTCGAACCGCGCGCACTGCTCGCAGTAGACGGTCACGCGGTTGGCGGTGCACTCGCCCCATCGGCACTCGAACTGTTCGCGCGGCCCGCACAGCAGGCACCGCCACAGCGCGATGCCGTGCAGCTCGCACGGCTGGTAGCGCTCGCGCTGCGGCAGGGCCTCCAGCGCAGGACGGGGGCGCTCCAGGCGCCTCAGGTCGGCGGCCGGGAAGGACACCTCGCCGTCGCGGACCCAGCGCGGCGACAGCTGCTCGAAGCGCTCGGGCGTGGTGTAGTACGGCTGCCCGACCGGGCTGAACACCAGGGCCAGATGGCCGGCGGAGACCAGGGCCTCCAGACGGTGGTGGCTGAACTCCCGCATCAGGGACAGCATCTCGTCCTGGCGCAGACTCCAGGCGTACCCGAACCGGCGCAGGATGCGCCGCTCGGCGGCCGCCGGACCGCCCTGGGCGGCGTCGAGCGCTTCCACAGTCACCACTGCGGCGGCCGGGTCGGCGGCCAGTTCACACGCCGCAGCCTCGGCGGCCTCGCGGGCGGTGTGGCTGCTGAGCGCGTACCCGTGGAGCTGATCCACCACCTGGTGCGCACCCTCGTGCTCGGCGACGGCGTACCGGACGGACGGCTGGGGACGGCGGCGGGACATGACGGGACTCCTTCTGGTGCGGGCTGCCCCGGCAGGGGCAGCCCAGAGGCAAGGGGGTGGCCTGAGCGAACGGAGGTCAGGTCTGTGGGGCGTACGGGAGCAGTGCCTCAGGTAGAAGCCGAGGTTGTGAGTACAGACCTTCCAGGCCGCAGGGGGCGATCAGACTCCAGGTGAAGGTGCCCGGGACGGCGTGGAAACGCCCGCGCCGGGGATGGGGTCCCATGATGCCGACGCCGTAGACCTCGAGTGAGCCGTCGACGAAGCCGTCTCGCACCACCAGCGGGGTTTTGGGTCCCCACCGGTCGTAGTCCTCGTCGACGACGACGGCGATCACGGGGCTGCGGTCCTCTTCCTCGTGGAGGCAGAAGGTCTGCCACTCGGCGATCTCGGCTATCGCGTCCGCGCGACTGGTGAGCGTGTTCAGGTAGCGCACGCGGTCCCGGTGGTCGGGGACCTTATCGGTCTCATGCAGCCATGCCTCGAACTGGCGTCGTGCGGACGTGCCGACACCCGCGTGGTGGCGGCGCAGAAATCCGAAGGCACGGCCGTCCACGGGTATCGGGTGCCGCTTGGTGCACGCCTCGCAGGTGATGCCGGCGTGACGCAGGGCGCGTTGCAGGCGGGGAAACGGGCGAACCGGGTGCCGCAGTTACAGCACGTATACACCTCGCCGGAAGAAGGGCTGTCCACTGTGATGGTGTGGCAGCGCGGGCACCTGTGGCTTTGTTCACGAGAACGAGGTTCTGGCACACATTCCGTGAGAGTGGTGGACGAGTCTCTTCTGATCGGCAGACTGGGGCGATGCGGATAGAGAGCGTCGTCGGGATCCAGGCAGTCCGGCTCGCCGTGACGATCGGTGCAATCGTCGTTGCTCCGGTTCTGTTGGTCGCCGGGACTCCGTTGCGGCGCCGCATGCTGCGCCGCTACTACCGTGAGGACGGTCCGGGGCTCGTGAGCAAAGAGGACGGTTGGGTGAGCCCGGAGTACTTCGTCGTCACCAATGCGGTTGTTCGAGCCCTCTGCTGGCCGTCGGATTACGTACTCCGACGGCTTCGTCCTGCCTGAGCAGGACGGTCATCGGGCGGCGGTGAGAAGTACCCGTTTCCGGAGGAGTGGGAGCTTGGCGCGGCCGAACATCTGGCGTTTGATCATCTTGATGTGGTTCACCCGGCCTTCGACTGGGCCGGAGTTCCATTGGCTGGTCAGGCCCTGGACGACGGCGTCCCAGTCCTTCTCCAGGCCGGTGGCGAAAGAGTGGAGGTCGGGAAGTGCCTCGGCTCGCGCGCTGGCGACCCAATCCTTCAGATGCTGGCTGGTGCGGGTGGAGAGGATCTCGGCGAAGCTGCGGACGAGACGGTGGGCTGCCGTGAGTTCGGGGCAACGGGTGAGGACTCCAGTCAGCTGCTGGTTCTCACTCTCCGAGAGCCGGTCGGGGTGACGCATGATCCACCTGGTGACTTGCCGGGCCCCTGGTGGCACGGGCCCGACGGCGCGGATGCGACGTCGGCGTCGTGGCCGCAGGTAGTCACTAATGATCTGGTAGCTGCCGCGGTAGCCGAGAGACTGGAGCTCGGAGTGCAGCTGGATCGCGTTGGTGAGTCCTTCTGCCCAGCGTTTGTCCAGGTGGGGCTTGAAAGGGTCGAGCTGGCTGGGTCGTGGTTGCCGCCGGCCACCGAGCAATTCCTCTGGACTTGCCGCACGGGCGCATCGCCGGACCGTGTTCCCGCCCATGTGTAACTCGCGGGCGATCTCCCGTATGCCATGGCCTTGGTCGAGGAGCGTATGGACGAGGGCGTGACGTGCACGGATACGGGCTTCGAACGGTGACATCTCTTTTGCCGGCGGCGGCTCAGTGTCCGGCACGTCACCGGGACCGGAGGCGGGTGATCGCAGGCATCCGTTGTGCCGGCGCACGCCTTGTTCCACCGCGGTGCCGAGGTTCTGCCACAGGTGAAAACGGTCAGCGACCTGGACGGCCTGCGGGGCCCCGGTGCGGGCGCCTTCCGCGTAGGAGCCAGCATGATCTCGGCAGATCACCTCGATGCCAGGATGCTCACGCAGCCATGCGGACAGAGTCCCGGCGTCCCGTCCTGGCAGCAGGCCAAGTGGCTTGCGGGTCTCGCAGTCGATGAGCACGGTCCCGTAGTGCTGCCCGCGGCGGGTCGCGAAATCATCGACCCCAAGCACCTTAGGCACTTTCCAGGCTGGGTCAGGAAGCGCCATCAGCATTCTCAGCAGCATCGTCCGACTGACCACACTGTGCAGGACCACGGCCAGCCGGGCTCCCGCCCGACCGGCGAGCGCGACGGCCACGGCCTCCAGGAGCCGGCGCGAAGCAGACGTCCGTCTCCCATAGCGGAACGTCAGCCCCTCGACCTGCTCGACGAACGTACGACGCCCGCACCGGTCGTTGTCGCAGTACAACCGTCGCACGGTCAGCTCGATCACGACCGGCTGGTCGCCGACCGGGGTATCAGCTAGCCGACGCCCGTAGCAGCTGTGCACACGATCCGACGGGAGCTCACAGTCAGGGCACGAAGCACTGCCATCAAGGGTCCTCGCCACAATGTGCACCACCCCGCACTCCGTGAACACCCGCTCCACCAGCACCCCGTTGAAGTGCGGAAACAGCACCGATATGAGGTCATCACACCGCACCACGGTCCCAGATGACGGCAGGTCACCGTGGCAGAACCCAGGTGATCGTCCTCACGGAATGTGTGCCAGAACCGAGAACGAGCAGCAGATGTTCACTACTTCGGGAGGCAGGAGGACTGGTGACTGTTCGAATCCTCCTGCTGGTGCGAGAGCGTCGAGGTGAGTTCGCTGACTACGGCCTCGGGGAACATCGGTCCAGCGGCGGTTATCAGTGAGAACGATCGTGCGGAACCTCGCCGGGCCGACGTCCCGCTGGGGTTCGGTGCCGTTGCGTGGCGGGAGCTCTCGGGTCAGCCGGCCCGGTGGTGTGTCTCTTCGGGAGCCTGCGGCCGGGAAGCGGAGGTGCCGGTCCAGCTGGCGAGGAGGGCCAGGGCTTCGGCGGAGGGGGAGGCGGGTTCGGGGGTGTAGATGGTGAGGGTCTGTTCGGGGTCGCCTTCGACGGCCAGGACCAGGTAGTCGAGGGTGAGGTCGCCGACGAGCGGGTGGTGGAGGCGTTTGGTGCCGGTGGTGTGGGCTTGGACGTCGTGGTCGGCCCACATGCGGCGGAAGGCGTCGCTGTGGAGGGACAGCTCCCCGATCAGCTCGGTGAGCTGGGGGTCGTCGGGGTGGCGTCCGGCGTACAGGCGCAGCATGGCCAGGCAGTCACCGGCGACCCGCTCCCAGTCGGCGTACAGCGCGCGGGCGGCCTCGTCGAGGAAGACGAAGCGGGCGAAGTTGCGCTCGCGGCGGGGCCGGGCCTCGAAGTCGGTGTAGAGGGCGTGAGCGAGCCGGTTGGCGGCCAGGACGTCCGTGCGTCGCCCCTGCACCACCGCGGGGACGCTGAGGGAGTCCAGGGTCCGGTAGAGGACCGGATGGACCCGTTGAGGGGCGAGGGGGCGCCGGCGGCGGGCCCGGGTGGTGGCGGTGGGCTGAGCGAGGTCGAAGAGGTGAGCGCGTTCGGCCTCGTCCAGGTGCAGGGCGCGGGCGACGGCCTCCAGGACCGTTCCGGAGACGCCCTGGGTGCGGCCCCGCTCCAGACGGATGTAGTAGTCGACGCTGACTCCGGCGAGCTGGGCGACTTCCTCACGGCGCAGTCCGGGCACCCGGCGGGCGCCGCCGTGCGGGGTGAGCCCGGCCTGGCGGGGGGTGATCCGGGCCCGGCGGGTGCGCAGGAACTCACGGATCTCGCTGCTGCGGTCCATGGGTCCACCGTACGGCCGTACCTGGCAGGTCAGCGTGCTGAAAGGGGTACTGGCAGACCCCTGGAAGAGCGGTGCCCTTTACAGCGGCCCACGGGACGTTCGCGGGTGGTTGCCTGGATAGCGGGCCCGGTGCACGGCACCGACCATTCGAGAAGTACGCGCCGTGACGGCCGTCGGAGATCGTCGCTGCCGCCGCCCGCCGTCTGCCCTTACGCCGTACGTCTGAAGAACAGGACCCCCCATGGCTTCGAAACTGACCGACACCGTCGCACTCGTCACCGGCGCGAGCAGCGGTATCGGCGCCGCCACCGCCCGCCGGCTCGCCGAGCACGGGGCCTCGGTGGCCCTCGTGGCCCGCCGCAAGGACCGCCTGGAAGCTCTTGCCGCTGAGATCGGGCAGGCCGGTGGCACCGCTGCGGTGGTGGCGGCGGACATCACCGACCGCCTCCAGGCCGAGGACGCCGTACAGCAGGTCGTCGACCGGCTCGGACGGCTGGACACCCTGGTCAACAATGCCGGCCTGATGCTTCTGGGGCCCGTCGTCGACGCGGATGCCGAGGAGTGGGACCGCATGATCGCCGTCAACGTCCAGGGTCTGCTCTACACCACCCGCGCCGCCCTGCCGCACCTGCTGAAGGCCGCCGAACAGGACCCGCGCCAGGTCGCCGACATCGTCAACATCGGCTCGTACGCCGGGCGCGTGGCGAGCAAGGGCTTCGGCGTCTACAACGCCACCAAGTTCGGCGTGCACGCCTTCACCGAGTCCCTGCGCCAGGAAGTCACCCAGCGCCACGTGCGCGTCGGTGTCCTGGAACCGGGCGCCGTGGAGAGCGAACTGGGCACGCACAACAAGCCCGAAGTCCGCGGTGAACTGATCGACCCCTACTTCGAGGGGACCGAGGTCCTGGCCGCCGAGGACATCGCCGACGGCGTCGCCTACATGGTCACCCGTCCCCGCCACGCCGCCGTCGGTGAGCTGTGGATCATGCCCACCGAACAGGCGTGAACACCTCCACCACCGACCCGCCACAGCCTGGCCAACGCCACCCGCCAACTTCCCCAACCCGCCGGGTGCCGCACGCGGCACCCGAGAAGGAATCCCTCATGAGCAAGGTCATTTTCGTCACCGGTGCCGGACGCGGTCTGGGCACGGACATCGTCCGCCAGGCCCTCGCGGCCGGCCACCAGGTCGTCGCCACCGGCCGCCGCCCCGAGGAGGTCGAGAAGACCCTGGGCGGCCCGCAGGACAACCTGCTGGTCACCAAGCTGGACGTCACCAGCCTGGACGACGCGCACGCGGCCGCTCAGGCTGCGGTTGACCGCTTCGGCCGCATCGACGTCCTGATCAACAACGCCGGGAACTTCTTCGCCGGCTACTTCGAAGAGGTCTCCCCGGAGCACATGCGGCAGCAGATCGAGACCAACCTCTTCGGCCCGATGAACGTCACCCGCGCCGTCCTGCCCGTCATGCGCAGCCAGCGCGACGGCCACGTCATCACGATCTCCTCGCTCGCCGGTCAGGTCGGCACGGAGTTCACCTCCGCCTACGCCGCGTCCAAGTTCGCCGTCGAGGGCTGGATGGAAGCCCTGCACCACGACATCGCCCCGTACAACATCCGCACCACCATCGTCGAGCCCGGCTACTTCCGCACCGAGCTGCTCGTGGACGCCTCCACCACCTGGCCCGAGCCGACCATCGACGACTACGCCGAGCGCACCACCGCCACGGTCGAAGCCTGGAAGAGCATCAACGGCCGGCAGCCCGGCGACCCCGTCAAGCTCGCCCACGCCCTGCTGACCCTTGCCGGCCAGGACCAGCCGCCGCTGCGCTTCGTCGCCGGCGCCGACGCCATCGAGGGCGTCACCGCCAAGGCCCAGGAACTCCTCGCCCAGGCCGAAGCTTCCCGCGAACTGGGCGGCAACCTCGCACACGACGACACCAACGCCTGACACCACCCCACGCACCGGACAGGACAACCGACCCGCCCGGTGCGCGAAGAAGACGCGGTCACAGTCAGCTGACCCGTCCCCGGGCGCGGGCGCCAGTGGTCCCCGGCGCGCTGGTACGGGCCGCCTCTCCCTGGGTGGCGGCCCGTACTGCTGCGCTCGTGTCCCGCCGCTGTCAGGGGTCCAGAGGGTCGGCCCTCCGCTGCGCCATTCGTTCAGTAGGCCCTCGCCCAGATCGATGTCATCGGGGTTCAGGCTGGCCCTGTGCAGATACACCAAGTAATCACCGGAGCCGAAGGCACGGCCGAGAATCGCGCCGTCGACATGGACGCGGCGTCCGCCCTCGGCTCGGGCGGCTGGGCTCGTTCGAATCTTGACGGCCTCCAGGCGCCTCCCAATCTCGGGCTCTGGCTCAACTTCTGTGACACGGCCACTCTCCGTGACTGCGGGTCACCGATTAAATCTCGAACAGGGCGTCCTCTTGTGGCGGGAGCGGAGGGTCAAGGACGTCGCGGAGGCGAGTGATGTCCTGGCGCCACTTCGACCAGTTCGCGGCTTCGGCCCACAGCTCGGCGAGTTCAGACCGGTTGGAGACCACTTGATCCAGGGCGTCGACGGCGAGCATTCGAAGGTCTGCAGGCAACTCCGGTAGCGGCTCTGAAGGGCCATAGTTCGAGCACGGCCGATCACAGTCAGGATGCTGGGCGGCGACCAGGGCCGCCGCGCCCACGGCTCGCTCGCCGTCGTAGATACCCAGGAAGTCCGCGGGCCCGGCGGCACGCTTGAGCACGCCCCGGATCATGGCTTCGCGCTCTTCCAGTGCTGCCTCGTCCAGTTCATCGGCGAAGTCGGCGGCGGTGTCGTTGTCGAAGGGGCCGATGTCCCAGGTGCCCATGTCTCTCCTCGCGCGGTCGTCTGGGGATCGTCGCACTGGCCACTGACAGTGCGCTCAGGAGGCAAGCAGTACCCGCTTGCGCAGGAGGTTGAAGCCAGCGCGTCCATACATCTGCCGCTTGATCATTTTGATGCGGTTGACATGGCCTTCGACTGCGCCCGAGCTCCATGGCAGGGTGAGACCGGCGATGACGGCATCGCGGTCGCGGTCGATGCCGGCGGCAAGGGTATGGAGACTGGGCAGATCGTCCTGCCGGACGGCAACAAGCCAGTCCGGGAGACGCTCGCCCTGGCGCTCGGTCAGCATGACGGCGAAGGCGCGGACGTGTCGGGTGAGCGCGTCGATCTCGGGGCAGTGGGTGCGCACGGTTTTGAGCAGCAGTTGTTCGGGCTCGGGAAGGGTTTCCGGTCGCCGGAGAATCCATCCGGCGACCGTTCGGGGCGAGGGCGGCCGGGCGACTGCCAGTCGTGGGGAAGTGCGCTTCTTGTGCAGGTAGGCGCGGACGCGCTGGTAGCTGCCCTTGTAGCCGAGCGGCACGATCTCTTCCCACAGCTTCCAGGCGTTGGTGCAGCCCTCGTTCCACCGGTCGTCCAAGTAGGGCTTGTAGTCATCGAGGACCGAAGGCCGGTTCTGCCACTGGCCGGTGAACAGCTCCTCCGGAGCCTTGGCCTCGGCGAGCTGCTTGACGGTCCGCCAGGTCATGCCGAGCTGCCGCTGGACAGAGCGACGGCTGTGCCCGGCTTCCAGCAGTGCGTGAACATCGGCGTGCCGAGCCCTTGTGCGGTCGGCGAAACGATGGCCGGTCGGCCATGGCGAGCCAGAGGAATCTTTCTCCGGCGCAGGCTCGGGATCGGGGGCGGGGGCGGCCGTAACAAGGGCGCGGAGGCAGCGGCGGTGCTGAGCGACGGCCCGTTCGGCAGCCTCGCTCACGTTGTGCCAGAGGGTACTGGTGGGCCGTCAGCGAGGTACCTGCTGAGCAGGTCCTTTTCCAACGGCCCCCAGCCCGAACGACGCATGCGACTTTCGCC
>NZ_JAGMUJ010000217.1:0-452 GCF_019049255.1 Streptomyces sp. AC558_RSS880
AGCAGGTCGTGCAGGGCGAACCGGCCGGGCTGGGGTTGTTCCAGGAGGCAGGAGCGGGTCAGTTCGGTGAGGAGGCGGCGGGTGTGGGGGAGGGGGAGGTTGGTGAGGGCGGCGGCGGCGGGGGCGGTGATGTCGGGGCCGGGGTGGAGGGCCAGGAGCCGGAAGAGGCGGGCGGCGGGCTCGTCCAGGGAGTGGTAGGACCAGGAGAAGACGCTGCGGACGTCGGTGGTGGTGTCGGTGGCGGTGAAGGCCTCCAGGCCGGTGGGGGTGTGGCGCAGGTCGTCGGCGAGGGCGTGCAGGGGGAAGGCGGGGTCGAGTTCGGCGCGGGCGGCGACCACTGCCAGTGCCAGGGGCAGGCGTCCGCACAGGCGGATGATGTCGGCGGTGGCGTCCGGTTCGGCGGCCAGGCGTTGCGCTCCCAGGCGTCGGGCGAGTGTTTCGTGGGCTTCGGT
>NZ_JAGMUJ010000217.1:462-6631 GCF_019049255.1 Streptomyces sp. AC558_RSS880
GCGGAAGAGGCGGGCGGCGGGCTGGTCCAGGGAGTGGTAGGACCAGGAGAAGACGCTGCGGACGTCGGTGGTGGTGTCGGTGGCGGTGAAGGCTTCCAGGCCGGTGGGGGCGTGGCGCAGGTCGTCGGCGAGGGCGTGCAGGGGGAAGGCGGGGTCGAGTTCGGCGCGGGCGGCGACCACGGCGAGTGCCAGGGGGAGTCGTCCGCACAGGCGGATGATGTCGGCGGTGGCGTCCGGTTCGGCGGCCAGGCGTTGCGCTCCCAGGCGTCGGGCGAGTGTTTCGTGGGCTTCGGTCTGGGAGGGCAGGGCGAGGGTGAGGGGTTTGGCGGCGTCGGTGGCGATCAGGCCGGGGAGCTGGTTGCGGCTGGTGATGAGGGTGAGGCAGCCCTCTCCCGCGGGCAGCAGGGGGCGGACCTGCTGTTCGTCGCGGGCGTTGTCCAGGACGAGGAGGATGCGTCGGTGGGCCAGGAGGGTGCGGAAGAGGGTGCTGCGGGCGGTGGTGTCCTCGGGGATGCGGGGGGCGGGGATTCCGAGGGCGGTGAGGAAGCCGTGGAGGGCGTCGCCGGGTTGTACGGCGGGTGCGTGGGGGTGGAAGCCGCACAGGTTGACGAAGAGCTGTCCGTCGGGGAAGGCGGGCGCGATCCGGTGGGCGTGGTGGACGGCGAAGGTGGTCTTGCCGACACCGGGAGCACCACCGATCACCACGACGGAAGCACCCACCGACCCCGATGCCTCCCTCACGGCGGACAGCCATGAACCTTCGGTGGTCCGTCCCGCGAACACCGGCAGATCACGTGGCAGCTGCGCCGGCCGCGCCAAGGGCGGCGGCTCACTTCCACCGTCGTTCCCGATCGGGCGGTCGTTCGCACCGGACGTGGCCACCGAACCGGCGGTCGTGCCGGCCGGTGTCGCGTCGGCGGTCGGCTCGCAGGACGTGGCACCGTGGGCCGCGGCGACAGGCCGCACGCCGCCGGATGCGGTTTCGCCTCGCTCCCCAAGCGCCTCGGCTCCTGCCGGTCGGCTCGCATCACGGCTGCCTGCGGTGCCGGCTGCCGGGCCTGCTGCCCTGGCCGTTCCCGTCCCGGGCAGGGGCAGGGGTGGCAGGTCGTGGCGGAGGATGCCGTCGTGCAGGGCGCGCAGTTCGGGCCCGGGGTCGAGGCCGAGTTCATCGGCGAGGAGCCGGCGCAGGTCCGCATAACGCTGCAGCGCTTCGGGGTGGCGGCCGGCCAGGTACAGGGCACGCAGCAGCAGGGCCCAGCCGGTCTCGCGCAGCGGGTGCTCCACCGTCAACTCCCGCGCCGCCTCCACGGCCTCCGGTATCCGCCCCCCAAGGAGCAGGGCGGTGGTGCGGACCTCCCGCACGCTCTGCCGCAGCTCCTCCAGACGCGTGGCTTCGTGGGCGGCGAACAGGTGGTGGGCGGCGTCGGCGAGCGCGGTACCGCGCCACATGTTCAGGGCCCGGTCGGCCTCCTGCACGACGTGTCCGCTGCGGCCCTGTTCCAGCAGCCGGTGTGCCTGGGCGGCGGCCCGCTCGAAGCGTACGGTGTCCCGGCTTTCGGGCGCCACGCGCAGGGCGTAGCCGGCCGGTTCGGTGACCAGGACCTCGAATGTCCCCCGGCGCAGGTGCGGGGGTTCCAGGACCGCGCGGACCTTGCTGACGTGGGCGTGCAGGGAGGCCGTCGCCCCGCCCGGGGTGCGTCCCGGCCCCGGGGACCACAGTTCCTCGCACAGTGTCTCGGCAGCGACCGCGCGGCCGTCGGCGAGCAGCAGCCGGATCAGCAGCAGCCGCTGCTTGCGCCGCCCCGGATCCAGCACCGCGCCCGCCCGCCGCACCACCAGCGGACCCAGCAACCCGAAATCAAGCCCATGTTCCACAGTCGTCACCATTTCCACCCGGCACCCCGCTCAACGGTGTTACCACCCGTGCACGCACGTCCCAGCGGCAGGTGAGCGACCCGCTCCGGCCGCAGGTCGCCGCCCTTCCCGGACAGGGACGGTCGCGTCATGAGGGTGGCGGCGAACGCCGGGCGCCGCCCCGCACGGGCATCCGCGTGATCGTCGCGACCCCTGTCACGGTGACCTGTCCACCCGGGACGGGAAGCGGCGCAGGTGGATCGGAGCGGTGAGGACCCCGTCGTCCGCTTCCCGCACACCAGGGGGGACACTAGCAGGGCATCACCCAGCGTCAGGATTGCGCGGGCGGCGTGAGCCGCCGCTGCGGCGAGGGCGCCTCCCCGGCCGGCCGCAGCGCCTGCGGGTCCACCGGGTTCCACTCGTCCCGGGAGGAGTGCGCCTGCCGGCGGCCAGGTGCGGGACGGCCTCCTTGTCCGGCTCGGCGACCCGGTCCCGGGAGCGCTCGTGCCGTTCCCGCGGCGTTGTCACGTTGTTGGGTGTGTGGGCGTCTGACGGTGTGTCGAGGTGTGGTGGGGCCGGGTTCCGGGCCGGTGCTCAGGCCGTGGCAGGTCGGTCCGTGACGCCGGTGATCTGCTCCCGGATGGTGAAGCGGACGGTCATTTCGGCTCGGTAGTGAGGTGCGGGCATCAGGTGGCGACGAGGCCGGAAGTGGGGTGAGATGCCACTGAACGCGGACAGGAACCTCTGCGCCCCGCCCACGGAGCGGAAGCCCTTCATCACCCGTTCGCGTAGGCCTGCCCGAACTTCCGACACCACCGTCGCACGGTCTCGTACGAGACGATCACGCCGCGCTCGAGCATCAGTTCCTCGACCTCGCGGTAGGACAACGGGAAGCGGAAGTACAGCCACACGCAGTGGGAGAACACTTCGACCGGGTACCGGTGCCCCTTGTACGACGGCGACGTGACCTCCATGGACGGACCCCCTCCACCACGATCACCCCGAAGATCATCCCACCCGCTCAGCCAACGTGACAGCGCCAAGGGGCGCGCTACCAAGCAGACGCTCAGGCGGCGTATCAGCATGAGCAGTGGCTTCGCCAGCTTCTCCAGAGCGACTACGCCACCTACCTGACCTCGATCGAGGCCATCTTCAACTCCGTTTTCGAAGCTCTTATCTGCTGGCGCGATGGAGACCGGGACGCCGCGTACGCGTGCTTCGGCCGTGTTGATGTCGAAGGTGTGCGACGAGCCGCCAACGTTCTCCAGGTAGAAGCACCCGAAGCCGTCGTGCGAGCGGCGCACGCACTCCTCCAGCACGTTCACCGCCCCGTGGAAATGCTGGACGCTGCCGTGGCAGGAAGTCACGGCGATCCGGTTGTGGAGCTACCGAATCCCGACGACTACCAGGACGAGTATCAGAATCGCTGGAGCGCACTCACAAACGAGTGCCGCAGATCGCTTCACAAGCCGTAGCGCTCGGCTCCGCCAGTGCCGACAGCACACGGGGTAAGTGGACGTGAAGGTGCTCGACTTCGACATCGTGGCCGCATTCGCGAAGCGCTCGCGCAAGGAGTTCGGTGAGGCCGCTGGCCCTTTTCCGGACTACGCCACCACACCAGTAAGGCTTCAAGGTCGCGGTAGGAGCGGGCTCCCAAAGGAGTATTGCAACGTACGGTCCAAAACGGCTAAGGTCGCGCCATGGCACGACCGAGGACGTTCGACGAGGAAGGTGCCCTGGATGCGGCGATGCGCACGTTCTGGGAGAAGGGCTACGAGGCTACCTCCACGCAGGACTTGTGTGACGCCACAGGGCTGGGGCGCAGCAGCATCTACAACACGTTCAAGAGCAAGCACCACCTCTTCGAGCGCGTACTTGCCCGCTACATCGACTCCATGACGGCCGCCCAGTTGGTCGTCTTGGAGGACACGCGGCTCAGCGCCGCTGACCGGCTGCGCACCCTGTTCGCCATGGTCGTCGACGGCGAGACGGTGCACCGGACGGGCGGACGCGGCCTCGGCTGTCTGACCGTGAACACCACGGTCGAGCTGGTCGCCCGGGACCCGCAGGCGGCGGAAATGCTGGAGCGCGACACGCGACGTCGGCTGACGGCGCTGCGCGCGGTGCTCGAGGAGGGGCAGCGGGACGGCAGCATCACATCCCCCCGCGACGCCGGGGCGCTTGCCCGCTTCGTCAACGCGGCGATCGGCGGCATGCGCATCTCCAGCCAGGGCGGTGCCGACCGGGCCGTACTGGAGTCGATCGCCGAAATCACCTTGGACGCACTCGCCGGCTGACGGCGCACGCCGCCGGAGGCCGCGTCCACGCATACCCAAGTTTTGTACTGATCAATCCATAACGAACCTCGGAGGAGAACGAACCGTGCCTCGTGCCGTATACGTCCTGGGACTCGGCATCTTCGCCATGGTGACCAGTGAGTTCGTGGTCGCTGGGCTGATGCCGCAGATGGCCGAAGGACTGGACGCGACCATCCCCCAGATCGGCTACCTCATCACCGCCTTCGCGGTGGCCATGGCCGCCGGCGGCCCCTTCCTGACTGTGGCCCTGATGAAGTTCCCACCGCGTACGGCGCTGATGGTGCTGTTCGGCATCTTCCTCGCCGGCAACGTACTGGCCGCCACCGCGACCGGCTACGGCACGATGATGGCCGCGCGGATCATCACCGGCATCGCCTCCCAGGCGTTCTTCGGCGTGGGCATCTCGATGTGCGCCCAGATCACCCGCCCCGAGATCCGTGGCCGCGCGATCGCCGTCGCGATGAACGGCCTCATGCTCGGCACCCTGCTCGGGCTGCCCATCTCCACCCTGGTCGGCGAGCGTTTCGGCTGGCGCGCCGCGTTCTGGACCATCACCCTGATCACCGTGATCGCGGCCGTGGCCACCCTGTTCGGTGTGCCCCGCATCGAGCGGGCGGAGGGCGGCGGCGGCTTCCGCCAGGAGGTCGGCGTCTTCAAGAAGCCCAGGATGTGGCTGGTGCTGTCCAGCAGCACACTGATCATCGGCGCCACCTTCTCCGCCTTCAGCTATTTCAACCCCATTCTCACCGACGTCACCGGCTTCTCCACCGGCACCGTCCCCCTGCTGCTCGTCGCCTACGGCGCCGCCACCGTCATCGGCAACAACGTCGTGGGCCGCTTCGCCGACGGGCACACCGTCCCGGTGCTCACCGTCGGGCTCGTCCTCAACACGGTGTTCCTGACCGGCTTCGCCCTCCTCGCCGACGTGCCCGCCCCGGCCATCATCTGCATGATGGGCATCGGCCTGGTCGGCGTCACCATGAACCCGGCCATGGTGACCCGCGTCCAGCGCACCGGCAACGCCGGACCGCTGGTCAACACCGTGCACTCCTCCTTCATCACCCTCGGCATCATCCTCGGTTCCTCCATCGGCGCTGTGGTGATCGAAACCTGGGGCCTGCGCGCTCCGCTCTGGCTCGGCGCAGTCTTGGCGCTGGTCGGCCTTGCCACCGTCCTGCCCGACCTCGCCCGCCGCACCACCCTGTCTACCGGCCCCGCCCCCTTGTCTGACCTGCCCGGCGAAGAGAACGAGTTTGCACCCGTTGATCAGTCGGCAAGGGACTGTAAAACTAACGGCTGATCCGCCCAGCAAGGAGGAGAAGCCAAGTGGCGGATCAGAGCGTGAAGTTGGAGCAGGTCGGGGCCGCTGAGGCGGGTCAGGCTTCGCAGGTTGCGGATGACCAGCTGATCACGATGCTGGTGGACCGGGCCCGGAGCGAGGGCCTGCAGTTGACCGGCGAGGGCGGGTTGCTGCAGCAGCTGACCAAGCGGGTACTCGAGTCCGCCCTGGAGGGCGAGATCACCGATCACCTCGGCTACGACAAGCACGAGGCGGCCGGCCGGAACAGTGGAAACAGCCGCAACGGCACCCGTTCGAAGACGGTGCTGACCGATGTCGGACCGGTCGAGATCAAGGTGCCCCGGGACCTCACGGGGACGTTCGAGCCGCAGATCGTGAAGAAGCGACAGCGGCGCCTGACAGGGGTCGACGAGATGGTCCTGTCGCTGTCGGCCAAGGGCCTCACCCACGGCGAGATCGCCGCCCATCTGGCCGAGGTCTACGGCGCCGAGGTGTCGAAGCAGACGATCTCCACGATCACCGACAAGGCCATGGACGGCATGGCCGAATGGCAGAGCCGCCCCCTCGACCGTGTTTATCCCGTTCTGTTCGTCGATGCGATCAACGTCAAGATCAGGGTTCTGTCGACGATCTTGTGATCCGGACGGCTGAGTACGTTGCTCCGCCTGTTCGCGATCATGCATCGCGTGCTCTCGTG
>NZ_JAGMUJ010000030.1 GCF_019049255.1 Streptomyces sp. AC558_RSS880
CGACGCCGGCGTCGACCGAGCGGTCGAGGCGTTGTGGCCGCGGCTGGTACCCGGTGACCTCGTGAAGATGCTCCTGACGGACGCCGGCGCTCTCGCCGAGCACCTGCCCCGCCTGACCGCGCAGGAGCGGTCCCTTCTGCTGCGCGGTCCGGACGCCCCGTGGACCGATGCCGATGTGCCGTTGCTGGACGAGGCGGCGAGCCTGGTCGACGGCCCCCCTGAGCGGACGTACGGGCACGTCGTCGTCGACGAGGCGCAGGAACTGACCGCCATGCAGTGGCGGATGATCGTCCGCCGCTGCCCGGCGAGGGCGATGACGCTGGTGGGCGACTTCGCCCAGGCAGGCCCGGTCGCGACAGCACGCGACTGGAAGGAAGCACTGAGCCCCCACGTCGGACCGCGGTTCAAGCTGCACCATCTGACCGTCAGTTACCGCACCACGCAGGAGATCCTGGAGAGCGTCCGGGACCTGCTCACGCGGATCGCTCCGGACCAGAAGCCCACACGGTCGCTGCGAAGCGGTGAGAGCCCTCGCACCGTGACCACACCTCCGGACGGGCTGGTCACCTCCGTCGTTCGGGAACTCCGGGCCCAGAGCACCGCGCATCCGGGCGAGCTTCTGGGAGTGATCTGCGCGGACACCAGGGTGAGCGAGCTGACGGCCCAGGGCGTCGCTCCCCACGCACGCATCGTGCCGGCGTCCGAGGCGCGCGGCCTGGAATTCGACGGGGTCGTCGTCGTGAACCCCGAGGAAATCATCACGGCCCGCCCTGGCGGGGAAAGGGACTTGTACGTAGCCCTGACCCGGGCCACCAAGCGCCTCTGCACCCTCACCGTCCAGCCCGCCTGACGGCTCGGCGCCCGCGGCGACGCCGCGGGCGCACCCGGCGCCGCCCGCTGGCGCAAGAGCACCTACAGCAACGGCGACGGCGGCGACTGCCTCGAGGTCTGCGACGCCCACACCGCCGTAGTCCCCGTCCGTGACTCCAAGGTCCCCCACGGCCCGGTCCTCACCATCACGGCCCCGGCGTGGACGTCGTTCGTCGCGTCCCTCAAGTGATCCAAGGTCAGCCGCGCTGGTTCACCGGAAAGACGGCCGCCGGGTCGCAACGCTTCGGGCAGGCCAGCAGGTAGACCTCGTTGCCGAGGAACAGGAAGTAGGCGTCGTCCCGGATGCTGTGGGGCTGCACCGGAGCCCCGGGGTGGACGCCGAACTCCTGAAACTCCGGCATCTGGCAGACGAACGCCATCTCCGCGCCGCACGCGCACCGGTAGTGCTCGGGGTACAGCGCCCAGGCCGCCGTACCACCTACCTTGAAGAACATGGTGAACGGTCCGTGCGTGGCCACGCAGGGCCGCAGGGCCAGCGGCAGGGCGCGTACGGTCGGTTCGGGTTCCGCTTCCGGAATCCCCGGGTCGCGCTGGAGCAGCACCCGCCAGAACGAGCCCGGGAACGGCGGCTGCGGAGCCTCCCAGAACCGGGGCACGAGGCGGTCGTCGACCGCCACCGGGTTCGACGCGCTGTTGTGGTGGGCGCACTGGAACACCGACAGGTGTTCTCCGCCGAAGAACTCGATGTCGTCCGGCAGATCCAGTTGGAAGAACAGCGCCATACGTTCGCCGCAGAAGCACCGCGGCCACTCCTGGTCGTCGTCGAAGTAGGGCCATCCGCCGACCGAGTTCCGGGCCGGCCGGTCCAGCGGCTCGGTACCGATCTCGATCTCGTACTCGCGCGGAGGCGCCCACTCCTCCAGTCCGTCCTCGCTCACCGGTCGGTGTCCAGGCGGGCTTCGAAGACCGTCCGGCTGATGAGGGGGCGGTCCCACAGGGCGAGGAGTTCGTTGGCGAGGTCGAGGATCGGCAGCGGGTGCTGTTCGCCCTGCACCTCGATGTGGGCCGCCGACAGGCTCCGGGGGACGGCACCGGCGTCGAGCAGGACACGCCAGTCCTCGGGGCCGAGACTCAGGTACTCCAGACCCGTCAGCCCGGCGATCTCCAGGGGGTCGGCGAGCGTGCCCGGAATGGCGGTGAGGGTCCGCAGGCGGGGAAGCCCGACGACCGGGGCGAGGCTGACCGGCTCGCCCTTCCGCCGGCCGATGCCGAGCACCTCCAGCTCGGGACGGGCGGCGGCCTCCACACTGTCCAGGTAGTGGATGTTCACCCGGGCCACCACCGGCGGGTTGTCCGCGTCACGGTCCTGGTGTCGGCCGTCGGGGCGGTTGATCACCATGTCGGTGAGGGACTCGGCACACAGTCCGGCGCCGATGGTCCGCTCGTGGTCGATCACGATGACCTGCCCGGTGTGTCCACCCGGGCCCGGCGTCAGGTCGAGGGCCAGCCGGTCGCCGCCCCCGTTGTCGCCGAAGACGATCCAGCCGGGCGAGCCGACGAGGCCCTGCACGGCGGCGTCCGGGGCGGTGACGACGGCGTCGTCGGCAGCGAACTGCCAAGGGCAGGGACGGGAGGCCGCGTCCGCTATGTACAGCCCGTCCAGGGAGAAGAGCTCACAGCCGACCGCGTCGCTGACGCGTTCCTGCGCCTCGTAGTCGCCGCTCCAGTCCTGCCACCGCGCCCGCGTCACCCGGTAGAGCGCCTTGAGCTCGTCGGGCAGCGCGACACCGAGGCGCGCTTCCGCTGCGGCGATCTCCTCCTCGGTGGCACCGATGGCGTCGGGAAGCCGCTCGCGAAGAGTCCGCTCCAGCAGCGCCGGGTCCGCCGACGGCGCCGGCGCAGCACCCGGCACCGCCTCGGGCAGGCGCCGCCAGGGTTCGGGAACGGCGCCCTCGACCAGGAGCAGAGCTCCCAGGAAGGGGCTGACGACGCCGTACTCCACGGCAGGGCCCGAGTCGACGACATGGAGCAGCGACCTCCCGTCCGGCGCCGTCTCGACCACGTACGACACGTTGTTCACGCCGTCGGCCCGGAGGGCGTCCTGTACCCGTTCCACGGCGGTGAACTGGTCCTGCATGTCCGCCACCTGCAAGGCTCGCCCCGGCTCCGGTCGCGGCTGCGGCGCGGGCAGGGTCCAACCGCCCAGACCGATCTGGCCCGTGAAGCAACCACCCGGCGCGGCAAGCTGCTCCGCGTGGGAGTCCCGCACCAGCCGCAGCAGCGGCTCCCAGGTCGCGAGGTCATGTATCGAGGACAACGGCACTCTCCGGTCGGTGGGTGGTCGAGGGCAGGGAAACGACGGGTCACGGCGGGGCAACTCAGTCGCCCGAGTGTCCGAAGATGCTCAGGTGGGCCGCCTCCGGGATCCGGGCGTGATCATAGGGTCGCCCACTGACACGGGGTGGCGCGGCCGCTGGACGGGGCTCCGACCGTTCAGCTCAGTCGATGCGGTCGCTCAGGCCCAGTACCTCGGGGGAGTCACTCGGAAAGCCCCTGGGCATACCGGGTACGTGGATGGTGCGCCGGTACACGCCGGTCAGGAATTCGACAGCGCCGACCGGGAATTCCGACCAGTCTCCGTTGTCTCCGCGCACGACCACCGGCCATGCGTCCGGGTCCGCGGGACTCGTCCTCCAGTAGAAGGAATCCCCTGAGTGCGACTCCCCCCAGGAGAGCAGGCCTCCCGGTTGTGGGAAGGGGATGTAGCCGTGGGTGTCGTCCCTCTCGTACAGATCGTGAAGGACCTCGTCCTCCCTGGACTCGGACGCCCACAAGGCCTCAGCCCCGGGCCGGGGAACGGACACTGTCAGGAACCCGCCGATGACCAGGACCGGATACGCCTCCGCCAGAGAGCGGAAGTCCGAGGGCAGTGCCGACCCGAGCTCCGCCTCGAGGAGAGCCCAGTTCACGCCGCGCTCCCCATGAACACGCCATCGTGTCATCGACGGCAGTACGGCCTCCAGCTCTTCGATCCTCAGCATGTCGCCCGCCGATCCGCGTTGTTCTTGCCCACCGTGGCCGGCGGGCACTCCAGTGACGTTCTTGCCGTCGAGTGCGCAGAAAGAATCATGAGCGTCATGGAATGGTTCCCCCGGGCCGACGACCGCGGACGACCTGGTGCCGGTGACGGTGACGGTGCCGGGACGGTCGGCCGAGCGCGAGGACGTGGCTGAGTGTTCCGCGTTTCCCTGCGCTCCTGGTCGATCCTCGCCGTGCTCGTCGTGGGTCTGTTGGTACTGACGTATTCCGCCACAACGCCCGAGCCGCGCGCATCCGCGGATCGGCAGCCCGCTGCCGAGCCGTTGCGGGACAGTCCGCTTTCCGCCGGCGGCACGGCCCAGCTCTCGAAATGCGGGATGGACGAATGGCCGCGCCCGGAACCGCGGGGGGAAGGGGAAGGTGAGGGGAGCAGGGGCCCACAGTTGGTGCTCACCAGCTGGGGCTACCACGACCCGGGGTCGAAGACGCCGGGCGAACCCCGCTTCACCGTCCACGCGGCCATCCGAACGGGCGACCGCCCCCTGGTACTCGACGCACCGGTGGCCGAAGGCCGGGTCACGCTCGATCTCTACGGCCCCCACGGTGAGGGCGTCCGCGCATCCGCCCGCGGTCTCACCGCGACCGTCGTGGACAGCGGTTTCATGGGCAAGCCTGTGGACGTCCCGGCATCCGGCCGTTTCCGTGTCGATCCGGGCGAGGAGTTGCTTCTGGACGTGGAGTTGCCTGCCGGGGCCGTGTGTCCGGGCCACAGCCTGCTCGACGTCAACACGTGCTCGCCCGAGCACACCAACGACGTTGCGGACTGCCCGGTGCTGACTCTCACCCTCACCGACCCGGCGATCCGTGCGTACCGCGCCGAGACGACAGGCGACAGCGCCGCCGGCTCCTTCAGCGACCGGCTCGTCGCCGTTTTCCTGGAGCCGGATGCCTCCCGGGTGTGAGCGGGAGCTCTCCGAGCAGCTCCACGGCTCAGTCGCCCGAGTATCCGAAGACGCCCAGGTGGGTCGGCTCGAGCCGGTCATCGGCGTAGAGGAGGACGTACACACCCGTCCACCGCACACGGCACTCGTCCAGCAGGGTCTCCGTAAGTTGTCAGGCGGTCCGGGAGGGCCGGATGTGGCTGAGTAGGGCCTGCCAGTAGTGGCTAGCGAGGAGTGGCTAGCGAGGAGTGGCCGTCCCCTTCGACAAGAGGGGTGCGTTCTGGCCACTGCCGTCACGAGCTCGCTCGCCGTACCATTTCGTGATTCGAGCCATTCCCAGGGCTACCCCCCATTCAGCCGGAGCCGTTAAGTTCTTAGCGAGGGTGAGGCCCCTGAGCAGGGCTGGGACCACGGATGCGGTCCATGACCGGGATGAGCTGAGGGGCGGTACCCCACTGTCCCGCCATGATCAGGGCGGCCAGCGGACGACAGCCGCCGTCGCTTGGCAGGTGGATTTTCGTTGTGAGTCCGCCCCGTGACCGGCCGATTCCCCCATACCGGTGTCAGGGAAGCCAGTGTCGGGCACGCTTGCGGACGGTGACATCAAGGGGAAGGGCTCCGATGCGCACGAGGACGGGGAAGGGCGCCGCCCTGGGCATGTCGGCGGTCGGGGTCGCGATGCTGCTGTCCGGCTGCGGCGGGGGCGGTGAGAGTGAGGAGGAGCGCACGGACAAGGCCCTGAAGGCGATTCTCAAGGAGTACCGGCCGCGCTTTGAGCAGCGACGTGCGGCTCTCGCCGCCGCCGCTTCGCACGTGCCCAAGGAGAACCCCGGCAAGGACTCGTGCGACAGAGTGCTGGACCCGCAGCCGGAGTTCCACTACTTCGACCACAAGTCCCTTGTCCTGGACAGCTACAACAGCCCCGGCCAAGGGGGCAATGTCGACATAGCGCTGGCGAGCGAGGCCGGCGCCCCGGAGCGGATCGCGGACAATCCCGGCTGGAGGCTGGGCAGGTTCGCAGTGGCGCCAGGCTGGCTCATCCGCGGCATGTGGATCACCGGCCCGCAGGGTCCGTTGGGCACCCATCACTTCGAGGTGACCAGCCAATACGGCTACGAGCCGTACAAGGGCGTCGAGAAGGACCCCGCCAAGCGGCTCAGGAAGATCCTCGACGTCGGGCTGAACAAGAGCTACGCCCTGCTGTTCCGCGTGACGACCTACCGGGACCCCGAAGCGAGTGAGTACGAAGCGGCCGTCGTGAAGGCGGACGTGTTCCTTGCCGACTTGGAGAAGGGTGACATCCCCTGCCGGCTCACAGCGTCCGGCCATCCGCTCTTCGTGGAGGGACGCTGGTATTCGACCACCCCGTACGAAGACATGCAGAGCTCATTCCAACAGGACATCAGCGGCAAGCTGAGAGCTCTGACTCGCAGTTGACCACTGTTCACACCCCCGATCAGCGTCTCGCCGGATCAGCTCTCTCCGCAGAGGAACTCCACCCAACGGCTTTGAGGGCTCAATAGGGCAGCGATGCCGACCGTGTCGTTGGCGGGGCCTGTGCCCTCGCGGCCAACTAGCTTGACTTCTCCATGGAGACTCCTCGGGGCCGGGCGGGAGCCGGTCGGCCGTCCGGGCGTGGTCGAGGAGTGCCGCGAACCGGACCGGTGCCGGCCGACGCCTCGCGGGCCGCGCGTATCCGTACGCCGGTCATGTGTGCAGGTACACCGTGCGTTCCGGGCCGGTCCGGTGGGTGATGACGCCCGCGTGGTCCCGGTCCCGCAGGTACAGCGGGTCCGACTCGTCGCCGGCCCACCCGTGGTCCTCGGCGAAGACCCGGACACCGGTGACGCCCCCCTCGGCGGAGGAGGCCGGGCGCAGCCCGCTGCCGGAGACGAAGTCCGGCAGCGCCGAGCAGGGCATCCGCAGCACGGCCGCCATCGGGTACGTGTCGTCCGCGGACCACGCCCAGTACCCGACGACCTCCGCCGTCGCCGGCACCCGGAGCCCGTGGTCGCGGAACGCCCGGTCCGCGCTCACATCGGTGATGCTGCCCGGGAAGGCGCCCGGGAAGCGCCGCTCCGGTTCCCCGCCGTACGAGGCGAACGGGCTCGGCACCCGCGTCCAGACGATCACGACGAGCACCAGATGGAGGAGGCACAGCAGCCGTGCGGTCCTCCACCGGCGCGACACCCCCGCGGTGAGGGCGAGGGACAGGGTGGACAGGGTCAGGCAGAGGAAGGCGCCGGCGGCGGTGTCGGGGTCGCTGGTCGGAGTGTGCTCGGCGCCCACGGCGGGAAGGGCCAGGGCCAGCGTGCCGACCGCGACGGCGTACAGGCCGACGGCCAGGAAACCGCGCAGCCACAGGCCAGTCGTTGCCGTCACCAGGCTCCTTCCGCCATGTCGGGCCGACGCCGCCACGGATGCGGCGGACGATTATCGGGCACCGCGTCGCCGCCGAGTCAACCCGAGGGGCACACCGTGCGATGCGGATGTCCGTCCGGCCGGGGTGGAGGTGCGGCGCCACGCCGTCGGAAACCCGCCGCGACGCGCGGTGTGCCGGTGTACGCTCCCGATCTTGTACGACCCGAACGGCTGTTCCCCCGTTCCGCGGGTGAGAACGGCCTTCCGTGCGGGTCGCCGACACAGCCTGTGGGGGGCACAGTTGAATACAGCACGACGATCCAGACGCCTCGCGGCCACCGTTCTCGCCGCCGCACTCGCCGGGACCGGACTCACCGTCGCCGTCGCGCCCGCGGCGCACGCGGCCGCATCCGACAGCGTGGCCAAGCTGCCGTTCACCACGTACTCGGCGCTGGCCGTCGACAACGTCCATCAGCGTGTCTTCCTCGCCGACGCCAACCTCGGCTCCTCCAGCAACACCGGGCAGATCGCCGTCTACGACTTCACGGGCGTGCGCGTCTCCACCATCACCCTGCCGTACCACGCCTCCGGCCTGGCGCTCAGCGCCGACGCCGGCACCCTCTTCGCCGGGGACCGCTACCGGCTCTACGCCTACGACACCACCACGCTCGCACTCAAGAGCACGGCCAACGCCAACAGCGACTACTGCGGTCGGGAAGTCGTCGTCGCGGGCGGTAAGCCTTACTACACCTCGCAGGTGGCCGACCCTCTCTCCCAGTGCTCCACGGCCACGTCCCACATGGACACGGTCGTCAACGGCGGCTGGCAGCGCACCGGCTGGAACGACTCCGGCAAGCTCCTGCTGGAGGGCGGCCCGAACGACACGTTCGTGATGGGCCAGGGGGTGCTCAACTCCTCGGCGCCCAACCCGTTCGTCAGCGTCTTCGACGGCAGCGGAGAGACCCCCGTACGGAACGCCACCCGCCGGTTCGCCGACAGCGCGGGCAACGGCGCCCTGAACCTGAAGGACATCGCCGTCTCCCCGGACGGCACGAAGGTCGCTCTCGCCGACGCCTCCGCCGGCACCCGGTTGCTGAACACCGGCGACCTGTCGGACGACGCGAACGGTTACCAGGCCCTGCCCACGGGCGCCACCGCCAGCTCGGTCGCCTTCAGCGGCGACGGCACGTACATCGCACGCGGCGCCTCGGCCACCGGCGCCACCCCCGACCTGCTGGTCCAGCCCGCCGACCCGACTGATTCCACCGCCCCGCTCGAGTTCGTCTTCGAGGGCAGCCAGGACGGCGACCGTGTCGCGCCGCGCGGCATGGAGTGGTCGGCCGACGGCTCCCGTCTCTTCGCGGTCACCACCAACGCGGCCGGCAACCAGTACTGGCTGCACATCGTCCAGCCGCCGGCCGTCCAGTACGACAGCCGCTTCACCGGCGGGCTGACCCACAGCCAGGCCACCGCCGGCGAGCCGCTGGCGGTGCGCGGGAAGCTGGAGTTCGACGGCCCGGCCCCCGCCGAGCCGCTGAAGGTCACGGCGACCCGCACGGACGCGAACGGCACGCACGAGCTGGGCACCGCGACCGTCAAGGCGGACGGCACCTTCACCGTCCTCGACGAGCCGGACCTGGTCGGCGACGCCACGTACACCGTGTCGTTCCTCGGCGACCTCACCCACCGCCCGGCCACCGACGTCACCCACACGGTGTCCGTCGGCAAGGCGGCCAGCTCGATCGCGCTCACGGCTCCGGCGGAGGCGTCGATGAGCACCGGCGTCCGGATCACCGGCACGTTCGCCGCGCAGGGCAAGGCGCTGCCGGAGCGGGCCGTGCTGAAGGTGGAGCGCGCCGACCGGCTCGGCACCGGCACGTTGTCGTCGGTGACGGTCGCCGCCGACGGCACCTTCACCATCGACGATCTGCCGCGCACCCGGCGCGAGACGACCTACACGGTCAGCTGGCCCGTCGACGGTGGGGGATGTGTGGCGCCCGGTCCGCGCGTCGCTGCGGGTGCACGCGGACCGGGGCCGTCGGGGGGAGCCCCCGTGGGGGCTCAGTGGGAGGACGCGAGGGCGCGCGGCTCCAGGGCCGCGGTGTGCGCGTCCATCCGCTCGGCGGCGAGGATCGCAGCCGCCGTGTCGGCGCGGGAGGCGGCGACGACCAGGGCGCGGCCGGCGAGCGCGTGGGCCCGCCGGTGCAGGGCCGCCGCGTTCGGCTCGCGACCCGTCGTGGTCGCCGACGCGCGGGCTGGCGTACGTCCTCCCCGCAGGCGGGTTATCTGCCCGGCGAGCCGCTCGGCCGCGGCGTCCAGATCGGCCGAGGGGACCGCCGCGCGCAGCTCGTCGGTGACGGCGAGCAGCGCGGCGAGATGCCCCGCGAGCTGGATGTCCAGCTCTTCCTCACGGGAGCGGTGGGGGAAGTCGTGGGGGGTGCCGGCCATCGTGCTGTGGACCGACTTGGCACGGATCGGTTCGTACATGGATGGCCTCCTGTGATGCAACAGGAAACCATCCTAGCTTGGATTCAGTCTAAAGTTGAGTCGTTCATAAAAAGGATGTTCGCGAAAGGTCTCAGGGCTGGCCGTAACCGTCCAGGAAGCGGGCGATCCGCCCGACCGCGTCCCGCAGGTCGGTGACCGACGGCAGGGTCACCACCCGGAAGTGGTCCGGCTCCGGCCAGTTGAAGCCGGTGCCCTGGACCACCATGATCTTCTCGCGGCGCAGCAGGTCGAGCACCATCCGCCGGTCGTCCTTGATCTTGAAGACGTCGGGGTCGAGCCGCGGGAAGAGGTACAGCGCCCCCTTCGGCTTCACACAGCTCACGCCCGGGATCTGGGTCAGCAGCTCGTACGCCGTGTCCCGCTGCTCGCGCAGCCGCCCGCCCGGCAGCACCAGGTCGTTGATCGTCTGGCGTCCGCTGAGCGCCGCGACCACGCCGTGCTGGCCCGGCATGTTCGCGCACAGGCGCATGTTCGCCAGGATCGTCAGGCCCTCGATGTAGGAGTCGGCGTGGGCGCGCGGGCCCGAGATCGACATCCAGCCCACCCGGTAGCCGGCCACCCGGTACGCCTTCGACATGCCGTTGAAGGTGAGGGTGAGCAGATCGGGGGCTACGGAGGCGGTGGGGATGTGCTTCGCGTCGTCGTAGAGGATCTTGTCGTAGATCTCGTCCGAGCAGACCAGCAGGTTGTGGCGGCGGGCGATGTCGGTGAGGCCCTTGACGACCGCCTCGTCGTAGACCGCGCCGGTCGGGTTGTTCGGGTTGATGATGACGATCGCCTTGGTGCGGTCGGTGACCTTGCGCTCCACGTCGGCGAGGTCCGGCATCCAGTCGGACTGCTCGTCGCAGCGGTAGTGCACCGCCGTGCCGCCGGAGAGGGAGACGGCCGCCGTCCACAGCGGGTAGTCGGGCGCGGGGACGAGCACCTCGTCGCCGTCGTCCAGCAGGCCCTGCATCGCCATCACGATCAGCTCGGAGACGCCGTTGCCGATGAAGACGTGCTCGACGTCGGTCTCGATGCCGAGGGTCTGGTTGTGCATGACGACCGCCCGGCGCGCGGCCAGCAGGCCCTTCGCGTCGCCGTAGCCGTGTGCCGTCGACACGTTGCGGAGGATGTCCTCCAGGATCTCGGGCGGGCACTCGAAGCCGAACGCCGCCGGGTTGCCGGTGTTCAGCTTGAGGATGCGGTGACCGGCCGCTTCCAGCCGCATCGCCTCCTCGAGCACCGGGCCCCGGATCTCGTAACAGACGTTGGCGAGCTTGGTCGACTGGATCACCTGCATGCTGGGAGCTTACGGCCCGGTATGGACCCTCGGACCGTGTTTTCCGCCACGTGAGACGCTCCGATTCGGATGGTTTGTCCGCTCACTGTCCTCGGAGCGCCCCGCTTCCCTACAATGCGCCGCCATGTCCATCCCTTCTCCGTACGCCGATGGGGGGAACGGCACGCCGGCGCCCCAGGGTCCGCCGAACGTGTACCTCCCGCAGACCGCCCCGCCCCCGGAGTACGACGCGTACGTCGACCCGGCGAGTGCTCACGGCTGGCAGAACGCGTACGACGAGACGCGCGAGCTGCCGTCGGTGGGGGAGCAGGACGCGTCCTCCGTACGAGGGGAGGACGGGCCGCGGCCCGGCGTGCCCGGTCCCCGTGAGGGCGGCGTGGCCGCGGACGGTGCGGGACGCTCGCGCCGGGGCTCGGGCAGGCGCGGCCGGCGTGCGGCCGGCGCCCGGCGCTCGCGCCGCGCGGTGGCGGTCGCCGGAGCGGTGGGCGCGGTGTCGGTGGCGGCGCTGATCGCGGGGTTCGCCTTCTCGGGCTCGCCGTCCGGCGTTTCCGGCGGCAAGGGCGGCCGTACGGGACCGACGGCCGGGGAGGCCGGGGAGGCCGGGGCGTCGTCCGGGGAACCGGGTGCGTCGTCCGGGGAGCCGGGCGCGTCCCTTCCCGCCGGGGAGCCGTCCGCCGGCGGCGGCCCCTCGGCCGGTCGGGGCTCCCCGGGGGCGAGCGTCCCGGACGAGGACCGGAAGGGCGAAGAGGACCCGTCCGGCGGGATGTCGGCCGAGCCGTCGACCGAGTCGTCGGCCGAGCCGTCGACCGGCACCACCACCGCACCGGCGGACGACCCGACGGTGGCTCCCCCCGTCACCACGGAGCCGGGCGACCCCGACCCGAGCGACTCCGACGACCGGCCGGGGAGGGGGCAGGGGCCGAAGTGGTCCAGGTGACGACCGCCCGCCCCTTCATCCCCTCCGCCCCCTCCGTCCATCACCTTCACACGGACTCTCCCCGCGCCCGTCGCCTCCGCCCCCGCCCCCTCGGGGGACCCTGATCACGCGACGAAGCTACCGGCCGGAAACAAGTCCTTGTCCCCTCGCCGCTCACGTGCTGACAATGCGCATGACAATTCTGTGGGCGGCCGGAGGATTCCCGGCCGCCCGACGCCGCAAGAGGGGACCCCCATGAGAAAACCTCTCGTCGTCGCGCTCTGCGCCCTGGCCTTCGCCGGGGCGGGCGCGACTCCCGCGGTCGCCGCCGCGCCTTCCCCCACGGGCGCGGACACGACCACGGACGCGGTCCCGACCACGCTGACGGATGTCGTCAACGGCGTGGTCGGGACCGCGGCGGACACCCTGTCCGGACTCACCGCGCCCGAGGAGGGCGCGGTGAACTTCGCCGGGACCGTCTCGCTCAGCAACTGCTCCGGCTCCGTCGTCCGCATGCCCGGCTCGGCGGACGACGACCCGGCACTCGTGCTCACCAACGGCCACTGCCTGGAGAGCGGCTTCCCCGCACCCGGCCAGGTCCTCGTCGACCGGGCGTCCAGCCGCACCTTCGGACTGCTGAACTCCGCCGGCTCCAAGGTCGCCACCCTGCGCGCCGACCGGCTCGTCTACGCGACCATGACCGACACGGACGCCGCGATCTACCGGCTGGGCACGACGTACGCGCAGATCAAGAGCGCGTACGGCATCGACGCGCTGAAGCTGAGCGGCACCCGCCCGACGGCCGGTACGGCCATCAGCGTGGTGTCCGGCTACTGGAAGCGGATCTACACCTGCTCCATCGACGGATTCGCGTACCGCATGAAGGAGGGGGACTGGACCTGGAAGGACTCGGTCCGTTACACCTCCGCCTGCGACACCATCGGCGGCACCTCCGGTTCACCGGTCGTCGACGGCGCCACCGGCCAGGTGGTCGCCGTCAACAACACCGGCAACACGGACGGCGAGCGCTGCACGGTCAACAACCCGTGCGAGGTCGACGAGAACGGCCGGGTCACGGTCCGCCAGGGCATCAACTACGCCCAGCAGACCTACCTGTTCCCCGCCTGTTTCGGCGTGGACAACAAGCTCGACCTGAGCGCGAGCGGCTGCGCCGTCCCCAAGCCGTAAGGACGTGAGGACGCGAGGGCGGGCGGTCAGCGGGGAGTCCTGCGGACCGCCCGTCCCGCCAGCACGTCCGTGCGCCGCCCGTCCTCGATCACGAACCGCCCGTCGACCAGCACGTACGGGATGCCCGTCGGCAGCGTCCGGGGCTCGGCGAAGGTCGACCCCGCGGCAACGGTCCTCGGGTCGAAGAGCACCAGGTCCGCCCGGTACCCCTCGCGGACCAGCCCCCGGTCCGGCAGCCGCAGCCGGGCGGCCGGGCGCGAGGTCAGGTGCGCCACGCACTCCTCCAGCGACAGCACCCCCAGCTCCCGCACGTAGTGCCCGAGGTAGTGCGGGAACGTGCCGTACGCGCGCGGGTGCGGCTTGGCGCCCTGCAGGATGCCGTCCGAGCCGCCGGTGTGCACCCGGTGCCGCATGATCGCCCGTACGTTCTCCTCGTGGCCGACGTGCTGGAGGATCGTCGGGGCGAGCCTGTCCTTCAGCAGCAGCTCCCGCGCGACCGTCCAGGGCGACTCGCCGCGCGCCCGCGCCGACTCCAGGACCGTACGGCCCACGTACTCGCCGAGCACCGGGTCGCCGACCCCCGAGATCTCGATGGTCTCCCACTCCACGGGCACGCCGTGGCAGCCGTCCGAGCCGGTGACCTCCAAATGGTGCCGGATCCGCTCGGCGGTCCCGTCGTCGGCGAGCCGCCGCAGGATCTCCTCCGGACCGCCCTCGCTCGCCCAGCTCGGCAGCAGCGCCACGAGGGTGGTGCAGCCCGGGGTGTAGGGGTAGGTGTCGAGCGTGATGTCGGCCCCGGCGTCCAGCGCGTCGTCCAGCAGGGCCAGCAGTTCGGGCGCCCGGCCCTTGTTCACGCCGAAGTTCATCGTGGCGTGCGCGAGATGCAGCGGGCAGCCCGCTTCCCGCGTCAGCGCCACCATCTCCTCGTACGCCTCCAGCGCCCCGGCGCCGTACGAGCGGTGGTGCGGGCAGTAGTAACCGCCGTACGACGCCACCACCCGGCACAACTCGGTCAGTTCGGCGTCCTTGGCGTACATGCCGGGCGTGTACGTCAGCCCCGACGACATGCCGACCGCGCCCTGCTCCATGCCCTCCGCGACCAACCGCCGCATCCGGTCCAGCTCTTCGGGCGTGGCCTCCCGGTCCTCCCAGCCGACGGCGAGCGCGCGGACCGTGCCCTGCGGGATCAGATACGCGGCGTTGACCGCGATGCCCCGGTCGAGCCGGTCCAGGTACTCGCCCACCGACCGCCAGTCGACGTCGATGTCGTCGCCGGAGCCGTTCCACCCGGCGATCGCCCGGCGCACCTCGCCGAGCGTCCGGTCGTCGACCGGCGCGTACGACAGCCCGTCCTGGCCCAGGACCTCGAGGGTGACGCCCTGTGCGGCCTTGGCGCTGTGGTCGGGGTCGCGCAGCAGCGCCAGGTCGCTGTGGGCGTGCATGTCGATGAAGCCGGGGGCCAGCACCAGCCCCTCGGCGTCCAGTTCGCGGCGGGCCTTCGGGCGCTGACAGCCCGCGTCCGCCGCCTCCTTCACGATGGAGACGATGCGGCCACCGTCCACCACCACGTCCGCGCGGTACGCGTGGTCGCCGGAGCCGTCGACGACGTCCGCGTCCCGGATGACGAGCTCTTCCATGCCGGCCTCCTAGAAGAACGTACGGACGTAGTCGACCACCGTGCCGTCCGCCTCGGCGACGGGAATGAGCACCCACTTGTCGAACGACGTGCACGGGTGCGACAGCCCGAGCCCCACCCAGTCTCCCACCTCCAGGTCGGCCTCCCCGGTGGTGCGCAGCCACGCGTGCTGGTCGGACAGCCCGGTCACCGAGATCCCGGTGGCCGGGCGCTCGCTCCCGTCCCGGCGGACCACCTGGGCGAACGGCAGATCGAGGTCGTGGGCCGCGTCCCGCTTGCCCGCGTTGGTGAACGCCTGCTCGGCGGACGGCCGGGACACCACCTGCGTCCACAGCCGGAACGCCGGTTCCAGCGCGCCCTCCTCCGGGACCCGGTTGAAGGGGGTCAGCTTGCGGTAGTGACCGTCGTCGTGCGAGACGTACGCGCCCGAGCGCAGCAGCTTCAGCACGGGCGCGGAGAGGTCCGGGACCTCGGCGAAGACATCGGCCACCGCGTCGAACCAGGCGCTGCCGCCCGCGCTCACCACGATCTCGTCGAGGCCCGCGAACCGCCCCGCCTTGTCGAAGTCCACGGCGAGCGACACCAGCCGCCGCAGCCAGGCGTGCACCCGCTCCGGGTCCGCCCGCGGCACCTCGCCCTCGTACCCGGCGACCCCGACCAGCCGCAGCGCCCGCGCGCCCGCCACGGCGTCGGCGACGGCGGCGCACTCCGCCTCCGTCCGCACACCGGTGCGCGCGCCCTCCCCGGCGGCCAGCTCGACGACCACGTCCACGGGGCGGGAAGCCCCGGCGAGCGCCGCGTCCATCAGCTCGACCCCGCGCACGGAGTCGACGTAGCAGAGGAAACGGAACCCGGGGTCGGCGTCCAGCTCGGCGGCGATCCACCGCAGGGCCGCCGCGTCGATCAGCTCATTGGCGAGGAAGACCCGCTGGACCCCGAACGCCCGCGCCACCCGCACCTGGTGCGGAACCGCGAGCGTGATGCCCCACGCCCCGTGCTCGATCTGGCGGTGGAAGAGCTGCGGCGCCATGGAGGTCTTGCCGTGCGGCGCGAAGGCGAGCCCGTGCCGTGCGGCGTACGTCTCCATCAGCCTCAGATTGTGCTCCAGGCGCTCGGCGGAGAGCGCGAGCACGGGGGTGGTGAAGCCGTCGGTGAAGAGGTTGCGGCGCTGGGCGGCCAGCTCGCCGACGGTCAGCCCCTCCGCGTCCGGCGGGAGGCCCTTGAAGCGGTGGTCGACCCGTTCCTCGGTGAGGCGGGCGAGAGCGTCGAGGACCATCGGAACCTCCCTGATCAGGTGTGTTGCACTGTCTGCAACACCCGTTGCGTATATCGCTTAACGCTGTCTAACATCTCGGCCACGCGGGGTCAACGGACACCGCCCCACCCGCAGAAGAGAAGGAGCCGCGCCGTGGACGTTGTCGCGCTCGGCGAGTCCATGGTGACGTTCCTGCCCACCCGGCCGGGCCGCCTCGCCGACGTCCCCTCCTTCGACCGGGGCATCGGCGGCGCGGAGTCCAACGTGGCGTGCGTGCTGGCGGCGGCGGGCCACACCACCCGGTGGATCAGCCGGGTCGGCGCCGACGGCTTCGGCGACCACCTCGTCGAGGCGATCGGCGGTTACGGCGTCGACGTCTCCCACGTCCGCCGCGACCCGGCCCGGCCCACCGGCATCTACTTCCGCACGGCCGGCGACCGCTCCACCGACGCCCACGAGGTCGCGTACTACCGGGCGGGCTCGGCGGCCTCCGCGATGACGGCCGCGGACCTCGACCTGGAGGCGGTACGCGCGGGACGCATCCTGCACCTGTCGGGCATCACGGCGGCGCTGTCGGCCGACTGCCTGGCCCTGATGCGGGAGCTGACCGCACCCCACCCCGACCGGCCGCTGATCTCCTTCGACGTCAACCACCGCCCGGGCCTGTGGCGCGACGCCCACGGACCCGAGGTGCTGCTGGAGCTGGCGCGCGGCGCGGACATCGTCTTCGTGGGAGAGGACGAGGCAGAGCAGGCCTGGGGCATCACAGGCGGCCCATCGTCCATCCGCGAAGCCCTCCCGGAACCGGACATCCTGGTGGTCAAACAGGGCGCACGAGGAGCAGTCGCACTCCCCGTCCACCGCGGGCAGTCGTGCCGCTGGGGCGATGGGGGTCCCCCCGCTCGAGCGAAGCCGAGAGTGGGGGAGGGTGGGCGCGACGGCACCCCGCAAGCGCCGGGCCGCGCGACCCACCCCCGTCCCGCACCAGTACAGGGCACCTGTGAACCCGCCCTGAAAGTCGACGTAGTCGCCACCACCGGCGCCGGGGACGCCTTCGCCGCCGGGTTCCTCTCCGCCACCCTCCGCGGCCTGCCCGTACGCGACCGCCTCCGCCACGGCCACCTCACCGCCGCCGCCACCCTCACGACCCCCGGCGACCTCGCCCCACCCCCGCCCCGCACCCTCGCCGACCGCCTCGCCGCCCTCGACGACACCGCGTGGGGGAGACTGCGACTCGGCCCCGGCTGGACGCAAGCCGATGAAGACGAATGGGCCGAGAAGGAGGCACGCACCCCATGAGCCAGACCGTAGACCGCGCCCTGAGCATCCTCCCGCTGCTCGCGGAGGGCCCCGCCGACCTCGGCCAGGTCGCCGACCGGCTCGGCGTGCACAAGTCCACCGCCCTCCGCCTCCTCCGCACCCTCCACGAGCACGGCCTGGTCTACCGCCAGTCCGACCAGCGCTACCGCCTCGGCGCCCGCCTCTTCGCCCTCGCCCAGGAGGCGATGGAGAACCTCGACGTCCGCGAGATCGCCCACGCCCACCTCGTACGCCTCAACGAGACGTGCGGACACACCGTCCACCTCGCCGTGTACGAGGAGAACGAGGTCCTCTACATCGACAAGGTCGAGAGCCGCTACCCGGTGCGCATGTACTCACGGATCGGCAAGCCCGTCGCCATCACCGTCGCGGCCGTGGCCAAGCTGCTCCTCGCCGACCTGCCCGAGCACGAGCGCCGCGCCCTCGCGGAGAAGCTCGACTACCCCATGTACACGTCCCGTTCGACACCCAACCCGGCCGCGTTCCTCCAGGAACTGGGCAAGGTGCGCGAACAGGGCTGGGCCACCGACCTCGGCGGCCACGAGGAGTCCATCAACTGCGTCGCCGCGCCGATCCGCGGCGCCGACGGCCGGGTGGTCGCCGCGATGTCGGTCTCCGCGCCGAACGTCGTCGTCACCGCCGACGAACTCCTCACCCTGCTCCCGCTGGTGCGCCGTACGGCGGACGCGATCAGCGGCGAGTACTCCGGCAGAACCCCAGTGAAGGACAGCTCCGCATGACCGAGAAGACCGCGCTCACCCCCTCCACCCACACCACCCCGCCCGCGAAGTTCTCCCACGGCGTCCGCAAGGGCAACATCCTCCAGGTCGCCGGCCAGGTCGGGTTCCTGCCCGCCGAGGAGGGCAAGCCGCCCACGCCCGCCGGCCCGACCCTGCGCGAGCAGACCCTCCAGACCCTCGCCAACGTCAAGGCGATCCTCGAGGAGGGCGGTGCGAGCTGGGACGACGTGATGATGATCCGCGTCTACCTCACCGACGTGGACCACTTCGCGGAGATGAACGACCTCTACAACGCCTACTTCGAGGAGCAGGGCCTCACCCAGCCGCCCGCCGCCCGCACGACCGTCTACGTCGGTCTCCCCGCCGGCCTCCTCATCGAGATCGACGCGCTCGCCGTCCTCGGCTGACCGCGCCCTCCCTCTCCCCCCACATCCCCCTCACCGCCGTACGTCGTCACGGCACGGCGTCCCGCACCCCTGGGACGCCGTGCCGCGATCCCCCCTGCCCGAAAGCCCCATGCCCTTACCCAGAGGACCCCCGCATGTCCCATCCGTTCCTCCCGCTCGCCGCCTCCGCACCCGCGGAGACACCACCGCACACCGGAGGACTGCTCCTCCTCCTCGACGGCACGGCGGGCCTGCTGACCGTCGCCGCCATCGGCATCGCGCTCCTCCTCTTCCTGATCATCAAGGTCCGGCTCCAGCCGTTCGTCGCGCTGCTCGCCGTCTCCATAGCCGTCGGCCTGATGGCGGGCCTGTCGGTCACCGAACTCTTCGGCACGGTCCAGCGTTCGGACGCGGTGTCCACCATCGAGTCCGGTATGGGCGGCATCCTCGGCCATGTCGCGATCATCATCGGCCTGGGCACCATGCTCGGCGCGATCCTCGAGGTCAGCGGCGGCGCGGAGGTGCTGGCGGGCCGGCTGCTCGGTCTGTTCGGCGAGAAGCGGGCCCCGCTCGCGATGGGCCTCACCGGTCTGATCTTCGGCATCCCGGTCTTCTTCGACGTCGGCATCTTCGTCCTCGCGCCGATCGTCTACGCCGCCGCCAAACGCTCCGGCAAGTCGATCCTGCTCTACTGCCTCCCCCTCCTCGCCGGCCTGTCCGTCACCCACGCCTTCCTGCCCCCGCACCCCGGCCCGGTCGCCGCCGCCGGACTGCTCCACGTCGACCTGGGCTGGGTCATCCTCATGGGCGTCGTCTGCGGTCTGCCGGCCGTCGCCGCCGCCTGGGTCTACTCCGCCTGGATCGGCAAGCGCATCTTCGTCGCCGTACCGCAGGACATGGTCGAGGCCGCCGAGGAGGCCAAGCGGGCCGTCGTCGCCGAGCAGCGCGCCTCCGGCGTCGAGCCGCGGGAGGCGCCGGTGCCGCTCGGCACGGTCCTCGGCATCATCGGCACCCCGCTGGTCCTCATCCTCGCGGCGACCTTCTCCTCGATCGCGCTGGACCCCTCCACCCTCCGCTCGGTCATCGAGTTCTTCGGTCACCCCTTCGTGGCCCTCACCCTCGCCCTGTTCCTCGCGTACTACCTGCTGGGCATCCGGCGCGGCTGGTCCCGCAAGTCCCTGGAGACCGTCTCGACGTCCTCCCTCAAGCCGGTCGGCAACATCCTGCTGGTGGTCGGCGCCGGCGGGGTCTTCGGCGCGGTCCTCAAGGCCAGCGGGGTCGCCCAGGCGCTCTCGGACACCTTCAACGACGTCGGCCTGCCGGTGATCGTCCTCTCCTACCTGATCTCCGTGGTGCTGCGGGTCGCGCAGGGCTCGGCGACGGTGGCGATCGTGACGACGGCGGGCATCGTGGCCCCGCTGCTGGCCGAGGGGGACCACTCGCAGGCGTTCGTCGCGCTGGTCATCATGGCCATCTCGGCGGGCTCGATCTTCGCCTCGCACGTCAACGACGGCGGTTTCTGGATGGTCGCCAAGTACTTCGGCATCAGCGAGCGGGACACGCTCAAGACGTGGACGGTGCTGGAGAGCGTGCTGTCCGTGGCCGGTTTCGTGGTCGCCGCCGCGCTCAGTCTCGTCGTGTGAGCCACCCGGGCGCCGGGACGACCGGGAAGTGACCGGAGAGAGCCCCGCCTCCGACCGGCCCGTGCGGTGCGATGGAAACCGGGGGAGCACCGGATCGGGCTTGTGAGGGCGGAGGCGGCAATGGGATTCTTGATGCCATGTCGCATCCCCCTCGCCAGCCCGATCACGCCGCGGTGCTCGCCGAGGTGAGGGCGGTGCGGCGGGCCGGAGTCGTCAGGCTCCGGGGGCTCGACACCCCGGAGCTCTCCCGCATCGCCCGCGAACGCCTCGGCACGACGGGGGAGTTACCCGTCCTCGCGGTCGAGCGGCTGCTCCGGGAAGCCGTCGCCGGCATCGGCGGCGGAACCCTGCAGGACGCCGCCGAGTACACCCTCGGTCTCGCCCAGGGCACCCGCGACTGGCCCCCCGCCGACCGGCGCCGCCGGGCCGCCGAGGTGTACGGCGTCAGCGTCGAACGCTTCCGCAAGCACCACGAGTTGATGGTGCTGGGACAGATCACCGAACGGATCCTCGGCCTCGCGGCCGGTGCCGCGGCCCCCGCCACCGACGCCGTGCGGCTCCCCGCGCCCCGGACCGGACACGACACGCCCGCCGCCGGGCGGCCCGAACTCGCCCCCGCGCACCGCGTGGTCAAGCCGCACGTCCACGGCCGGACCGTGCCGGTCACCCTGCACGTCCACTCGGTGGACCTCCTGCGGGGCGTCGACGTCGTCGTCTCCCCCTCCAACACGTACTTCGCGTTGCCCGCCCCCTACAAAGCCTCGGTCGCCGCGACGCTGCGCCGGGCCGGGGCGCGCACCGACGCGACCGGCGGCGTCGTCGAGGACCACGTCCACGACGAACTGCGCGACTGGGCCGTGCGCCACGGCATCCCCGGCCGGGCGGCCCTGCCCGGCACGGTCGCCGTCACCTCCGCCGGCGCCCTCGCGGACCAGGGCGTCCGCCACATCTACCATCTGGCCGTCGCCGTGCCCCGCCCCGGGACCAACGACTACGACGTCCAGCCGGCCGACATCACCCGTGCCGTCGGCCGGGCCTTCCGGCAGCTGACCGCGGAGTCCGGGCGCCACGACCCGCCGCTCACCTCCATCTGCCTGCCCCTGCTGGGAGCCGGCCGCGGCGGGCTGTCCGCCCTGGAGAGCTTCGGCGCGCTGTGGACGGCCGTCGAGGCCGAACTGGCGCGCGGCGCCCCCTGGGACGTCCACCTGGTGATGCGCCGCCACGCCCGTGCCGACCTGGTGGAACGGCTTCTGGCCGGGAGGCGTCCGTAGTCCCGCCGGCCGGCCGGCACGGACGGCGGGCAACCGACGGCAAGGGGGAGCAGTGAATCCGTACGCCGTGCCGGCCGCGGCCGCCGCCGACCGGCACCGGCCGGCCGACCTCGTCACCGGCCCCACCCGCGAGCGCCTCGCCGCCCTGCTGACCGTCGTCCGCCGCCGCCAGGCCGGGGCGCGGTGACGCCCGTACCGGGCGACGGGGGGCAGGACGCGGCGCATCGTATTCATGGACGAATGACGGCCGATGCACCACTGTGACGTGGGTGAGCGCGAATGAACGGCGGGGTGGCTGTTCCCGGCACAGGTTTATCGACCATACTCCTGCGGTGTGGAGCAGCGCATAGGTTCGAGCAGCCAGCCCCTGGAGGGCGCCGGATTCGACCCGGCCTTCATCCCCGGGCTCACCTCACCCGCGTCCGGCCGGGAGGTGGACGCGAAGGCGAAGACGGACGAGCCGGAGGACACCGCCCCCGGGACGGCCCCGGAGCAGGACGCCACCCCGGAGCCGGAGGCGGAGCAGGAGCCGGGGGCGGAGGCCGCGCCCGAGGAGGACGTGGCCCCCGACGGTCCCGTCTTCGAGGCGTCCGACCGCCGCGCCCGGATCGTCGCCGACCACAGCGGGGTACGCCTGCGCCTGGACGACCAGGAGTGCGAGTTCCGCTGGGACGAGATCGGCGCGGTGGAGACGGAGACCGCCCGCTTCGGCAAGCGCTGGACGGTCACCGTCCACACCCCGGACAGCCGCTGGTACCCGCTGGAGATCGAGGCCCCGTCCAGGAGCCGCTTCGCCGAGTGGGACACCGCTCTGGACGCGGTCCTGGACGAGTACTTCGAGGACGACGCCGGCGAGTCCACCGAGGACGCCGAGGCCGCGGAGAGCACCGAGGACGACGCCGGGAAGTAGCGGCCGCCCTCAACGGCAGTACTGCGCCTCCTTGCCGATGGAGCGGTACATGCAGTCCGCGTTCTCCAGGAGTTGCAGGACGGCGTCCCGGTTACGGGACGTCTCCCGCTCGATGACCTCGTCGGGCGGGTAGAACCCGCCTCCGGAGCTGGAACCCGGGTACATCTCGAAGGTGTAGCCGAAGATCCGGTGCGTGCCCCACAGGTAGTCGTCGATCGACCCGTCCGTGATGTACAGGTCGCTGGACTGCTGGGGCGTGTAGCCGTTGCTGGCCGCCATCTTCTGGCCGACGGCCTTGAACGCGGCGTGGTCGTCGGCCGTCATGCCGGTGGTGGTGTCGGAGTAGGTGTAGCCGAACGGCCACAGCACCAGCTCGCTGTAGGTGTGGAAGTCGACGCCGGCCTTGATCTGCTGCACCCCGCCGACGACCCGGCTGCGCACGAAGTTCGCCACGACCTTCACCTCGGTCGCGGACTCGGGGGCGGAACCGCGGTACGTCTCGGAGGACGTGGAGCCCGAGGAGCCGCCGCAGCAGCCCCAGCGGTAGTCCCAGTTGCGGTTCAGGTCGGTGCCGACGTACGACGAACCGGAGTTGGGCTGGCGGTTCTTGCGCCAGGAGCGGTAGGAGCCGGAGGCGATGTCGTACTCGCCGCCGTCCGGGTTGAGGTCGGGGACGATCCAGATCTCCCGGCCGTTGACCATGCTGGTGATCCGGGAGTCGCTGCCGTACCCGGCGCCGAGCTCGCGCAGCAGGTACAGGGCCATCTCCACGGTGAGGTGCTCGCGGGCGTGCTGGTGGTGGGTGAACAGGACCTCGGGTTCGCTCTCGTCGGTCGCCACGTTGTCGCTGATCTTGATGGCGACGATGTCGCGGCCCTGGTAGGACTTGCCGATCACCCGCTTGCTCATGATGCCCGGGTACGCCGACAGCCGCTGGTCGATCTCCGCGGTCATCTCCGCGTAGTTGTGGTAGCGGGAGTCGGCCGAGGGGAAGTCGAACAGCCGCGCGCCGTCGGCGGCGGACGAGCGGTCGGGAGCGGCGCCCAGGGGCGTGACCTCGTACCCCTGTCGCCGCAGCGCCCGGATCTGGTCCGCGCGCCCGGAGACCACCACGGTCTCCTCGTCGGCCTCGTCCACGGTGACGCCGGAGCGCTGGATCGCCGTACGGGTCACGGGGGTCGTGTGCTGGTGGATCTCGTACTGGCGGATGTCGTCGGCCGAGGGTGCGGCGCGGCCGGCGCCGGCCGCGCCGGCCTGGGTCGCCGTCAGCGACAGGGGTGCCGCGAGGGCGAGGGCGAGGAGGGCGGCGAGCGCGGCGGAGCGCCGTCTGCCGCGGATGCGGAGTCGCATGAAGTCTCCTTGTGGGAGGTGGGGTTGTTCATGGCGACGTGCGTGGTGCGGTGCGGTCATCGTCACGGAGTGACATGGCCCGGTCAAGATGGAGGTTCCGGCCGATCACTCGACCAGGTGCATCCCGTGAAGATCCCCGCACGCCCTCTTGTCCGACCGGCGGCCATGGGCTTTCTTGACCTCCATGGCGGACACCACGGGCAACATCAGAGACACCGGCGCACCAGGCGGGGCCGGCCCGGCTCCCCGTAAGTCCAGTTGGCGTCACATCGGTCCCGGCATCGTCGTCGCCGCGACCGGTGTCGGCGCCGGCGACCTCGTGGCCACTCTCATCGCGGGCAGCAACTTCGGCTACACCCTGCTGTGGGCCGCGGTCATCGGCTGTCTGGTGAAGATCTCCCTCGCCGAGGCGTGCGGCCGGTGGCACCTGTCCACCGGGCGCACGCTCTTCGACGGCTGGGCGAGCCTCGGCAACTGGACGACCTGGTTCTTCGCCGTCTACGCCGTGATCTGGGGCTTCGTCTACGGCGCGGCCGCGATGTCGTCCAGCGCCCTGCCGCTCCAGGCCCTCTTCCCGGACGTGATGGACCTCGAATGGTGGGGCATCGCCTGCGGTCTGGTGGGCCTGGTCTTCGTCTGGTTCAACAAGTACGACGTCTTCGAGAAGGTCATGACGGTCCTGGTGGGCGTCATGTTCGTCGTCACCGTCTACCTGGCGATCCGCGTCACCCCGAATCTCGGCGACGCCTTCGCCGGACTCCTCCCGGTCCTCCCGGACGAGAAGGACTCCGTCCTCAACACCCTCGGCCTGATCGGCGGCGTCGGCGGCACCATCACGCTGGCCGCGTACGGCTACTGGGTCAACGCCAAGGGCTGGACGAACACCGGCTGGATGAAGGTCATGCGCCTGGACAACCGGGTCGCCTACGCCACCACCGGCGTCTTCGTCGTCGCGATGCTCTTCGTCGGCGCCGAGCTGCTGCACTCGGCGAACATCGCGATCGCGAGCGGCGACAAGGGCCTGATCCAGCTCGGCGACATCCTGGAGCAGCAGTACGGCACGGCCACCGGCAAGCTCTTCCTGATCGGCTTCTTCGCCACCTCCTTCACCTCCCTGATCGGCGTCTGGCACGGAGTGAGCCTGATGTTCGCCGACTTCCTGGCCCGGCGGCGGGGCGAGCGGGAGGCGCGGGGCGACGAGCTGGCCTCGGGGCGCCGCGAACGCTCCTGGGCCTTCCGCGCCTACCTCCTCTGGCTCACCTTCCCGCCCATGGTCCTGCTCTTCCAGGGCCAGCCCTTCCGCCTGATCATCATCTACGGCGTCCTGGGCGCCGCCTTCATGCCCTTCCTCGCCCTCACCCTGCTGTGGCTCCTCAACTCCGCCCGCACACCGCGCGAGTGGCGCAACGGCCGGCTGAGCAACGGCATGCTGGCCGTGGCCGGGCTGCTGTTCCTGGTGCTGTGCGTGAAGCAGATCTGGGACCAGCCGTGGTCGGAGTTCTTCTAGGCCGGTCCCCTACCGCAGCTTCTCCCACTCCGGGCTGAGCGCGATCTCCCGCAGCTGGTCGATGGTCGGCGCGGGAGCGTCGCGGGTGGGCTCGGCGTGCGTGGCGTCGTTGTTGAACGCGCTGACCACCACACGGAAGCCGTCCTCGCCGGGCCGCAGGGTGTCGACGGTCCACATGACGACCCCGGCGACGCGGTCGTCACCGTCGCCCTGCCGTACGGCGACGCGGGTGCCGTCGGGGAGGGTCTCGCCGGAGCGGTAGAGCTGGTCGGCGACGTCGTTCATGCCGTGCTGCACGTTGATCTGGACGAGGCTCCCGCCCCGGCCGTCGTCGACGACGACGTAGCTGAACCCGCTGTCCTGGCCGCCCTGCTCGACCACGTCCAGATTCTTGGGGAGCAGCCCGACGAGGGTCTGGGAGATGTCCTTGCCGGAGGCGCCCGGCGGCGCGTGTTCCGGCGCGGTGGCGGACCCGGGCGGCGTCGGCTCGACCGGGATGGCGTCCACCGCCCGGCGCCACACGTCGGCCGTGACGACCTCCTTCAACTGCGCGGTGGACAGCGGCGGGTCCTCCCGTGTCACCGGGGCGCCCTTCTGGGCAGGGGAGTTCCACTCGCTCACGGTGACGTGCTGGCCCTTGCTCGTGACGAGGTCGGCGGACCAGAGCTTGGTGTCGACGCGCCGGTCGGGATACTCGTAGCCCTGGAACAGCTTGAGCAGCGAGCCGTCGGGCAGCCGGGTGGAGCTGCACTCGTCGTACGGGGTGAACGTCTCGTCCGGACACTCCGTCAGCTGCCGCACCTGCTCGCTTCCGGGCTCGACCCGGGCTAGGCCCACGCTGATCGCGGCCGCGCCCTCCGCGTCGTCGTACACGAGGTACGCGTACGGTCCCGGCTTCTCGCCCGACCCCCGGGCGTCCTCCTCGCTGAACTTCCCTTCGGGGAGCAGTTCCTTGAGCGACGAGAGGAGGGCGTCGCCGGAGACGGGGGGCGGGGCCGGGGTGGCCGAGGCGGACGCGCCGGCGGTGGCCTGGGAGGCGACGGTGCGTCGCTCGGGGTCGGAGGAGCCGTCCGGCGGCAGGAGCAGGGCCCCGCCCACCCCGACCAGGGCGACCCCGGCCACCCCGCCGAGCACGCCGGCCCGGCGCCGCGTCAGCGCCCGGCGCCCGCGGGTCCGCCCGCCGGCGGCGAGGGCCGTGCCGTCGGCCCGGAAATCACCGCCGGTGTCGCGCAGGGCGGCGGCGAGCCGGTCCTCGAAGGGGTCCTGGTGCTGGTGTTCGGGCATGACGAACCACCCTTTCCGCAAGGTGTGAGATATGAGGTCCGAGGAAGGCGGGACGGCCGGCGTCAGGATCTGGAGTACTCCGAGAGGTCCTCCCCCAGCAGCTCCCGCAACCGGCCGAGCGCACGCACGCACCGCGTCCGCACGGCCGCCGAGCTGACGTTCATCACGTCGGCGGTCTGCTCGACCGAGCGGTCCTCCCAGTACCGCAGGACGATGACGGCCCGGTCCTTGGCGGGCAGCCGGGCGAGCGCGTCCAGCAGGGTCAGGCGCAGGGGAGCGTCCGCGTCGGCGGCGCCCGGCAGGTCGGGGAACACGTCCGTCGCCCGCTCACGGCTGCTGCGCCGCCGCTGGTGGGCGAGGAAGGTCCGGGTGAGCACGGTCTGCGCGTACCCGGCCGGGTTCCCGACCCGGGAGACGCGTCCCCAGCGGACGTACAGCCGCCCGAAGGTCTCCTGCACGAGATCCTCGGCCAGATGCGTGTCCCCGGCGGTGAGCAGACACGCGGACCGGTACAGGTGCCCCGCCCGCGCCGCCGCGAACTCGGCGTACTCGTCCGCCCGCGTCTGTCTCATCTGCCGCGCCCCCTGTGCTCGTCCGCCCCGCGTCCGCTGCCTTCACCTCATTGATGCGGTGGGGCGGGGGAAATGTTTCATGCGGACTTCACGGCGGAACGCGACCGCCCCCCGCCCACGTCACCGTGGGCAGGGGGCGGAGTACGGGCGCCGGCGCGTCGGTTACGGCAGGGCGTGGACGTGCGGGCCCACCGCGTTGGACCAGGCGTTGCCGGCCGTGGCGTCCCAGTTCGTGGACCAGGTCATCGCGCCCCGCAGGGACGGGTAGGTCCTCGACGGCTTGAAGGTGCCGCAGTTGGTGCCCTTGGTGAGGCAGTCCAGGGCGTTGTTCACGACCGTCGGGGAGACGTAGCCGCTGCCCGCGCCCCGCGTCGAGGCCGGCAGGCCGAGGCCCACCTGGGACGGGTCGAGACCGCCCTCCAGCTGGATGCAGGCCAGCGCGGTCAGGAAGTCGACCGAGCCCTGGCTGTAGACCTTGCCGTCGCAGCCCAGCATGGAACCGCTGTTGTAGTACTGCATGTTGACGACCGTGAGGATGTCCTTCACGTTCAGCGCGGTGCGGAAGTACGCGTTGGACGTCGACTGCATGTCGATGGTCTGCGGTGCCATCGTCAGGATCATCGACGGACCGGCCTTGGCCGACAGCGACCGCAGCGCCTGCGTCATGTAGGTCGCGTTGAGGCCGTTCTCCAGGTCGATGTCGACGCCGTCGAAGCCGTACTCCTGCATCAGCGCGTACACCGAGTTCGCGAAGTTCGTCGCCGAGGCGGAGTCGTTCACCGAGACGGTGCCCTTCTCGCCGCCGACGGAGATGATGACCTTCTTCCCGGCCGCCTGCTTGGCCCGGACGTCCGCCTTGAACTGGTCGACGGTGTAGCCGTTCAGGCCCGCCGAGTCCAGGTTGAAGGTGACGGCGCCCGGAGTGCCGGTGGCGTCGGCGAAGGCGACCGCGATGATGTCGTAGTGGGACTGGACGTCCGAGACGCGCTGCACCGCCGCGCCGTTGTTGAAGTTCTGCCAGTAACCCGTGACGGCGTGCTCGGGCAGGTCACCGCCCCCGCCCGAGTCGTTCTCCTTCGTCCGTGCCGTCACCGCGGTCGACTTCGGCGACTCGCCCGCCGCGTTGGTGGCGGCGACCTGGAAGGAGTACGACGTCGAGGCCGCGAGCCCGGTCACGGTCGCCGAGGTGCCCGACACGGCCGTCACCTTCGCACCGTCGCGGTAGATCGTGTACCCGGTCGCCCCGGACACCGCGTTCCAGGCCAGCGACACCGACGACGACGTCGTACCGGAGACGGACAGACCGCCCGGTGTGCCCGGGACCGTCGGCTCCGTGTCACCGCCGCCGCCCCCGTCGGGGCCGAACACCGACAGGTCGTCCACGTGGTAGGCGGCCTGGCCGTACCAGCCGTGGGTGTAGACCGTCACCGAGGTGGTGGAGGAGCCGGTGGTGAAGCTCGTCGACAGCCGCTTCCAGCTGCCGGAGTCCGGGGTCCAGGTGGACACGTCCGTCGTGCCGGTGCCGGTCACGCCCAGGTAGGCGTACCCGCCCTGCACCCAGCCGCTCAGGTCGTACGTGGAGTTCGGCTTCACCGCGACCGTCTGGGTGCAGCGGGCGTTGTCCTGCCCGGCGGGCGTGGCCCTGAGCGCGGCCGTACCGCCGTGCACCGGGGAGGAGACGGTCGTGCCGCTGTTCGCCGAACAGGTCCAGTTGCTCAGGCCCGCCTCGAAACCGGCGTTCTTGGCGTTGTTGACGTCCGCCGCGGACGCCTGGCCCGCGCCGGCGAGGGGAAGGGCGAGGGCGAGGACGGAGACGAAGGCTCCGGCCCAGAGACGTCTGCGGCGGACGGGTGTTCCTGGTGCGCGGTTCATGGGGGCCTCCGGTGGGGGAGAAGGGTGGGGGAGGGAGGAGCGGGCGACGGTGGCCACCGTGTGCAGCACAAGGTGGTCCAGACCAATCCTGTTGTCAATAGGTCCAGACCAAAATCGACCGGTGAGCCGACCTCAGGACACCGTCCGGCGTCAAGGCGGTGCACGAGATCCACACCTACGGGGCCCGATCGAGACCGGCGAGATGCTCAACGTGTCCCGTTTTGGCGCACCTTGTGCATCGGTAGTTGCCGTCCGGCTACTCAAACGCTGTTCTCCGGTCACAGGCCCGCGGATACAGTGCTGACGTAGTCACGCAGTGAAGTCACCGGGGTGCATCGGAGTGACGCCCGGTGGGCCGAGGGGCCTGGGGAGAACGGGGAGCCGCGCGTGCCAACTGCCATTGCCGTGACCGGCGCCGACATGGCGCTGCCGGCCCAGGACGAACGAACCCTGCCCGCCGTCGTGCTGCGGGACGTCGACACCCGCCCGCTCGAACAGGTCCTGTCCGAGCTGCAACTGCTCGTCGAGCACCACGGGCACGTCATCGTGGTCTGCTCCCAGGCCGCCCCCCTCGCCGTCCAGCGGCGCCTGCACACCCTGCGCTCCCTGCTGGAGAGCGACCGGATAGCCCTCTTCCGCCCCGATCTCCCGCCCCTCGGACTCGCGGTCCTGGCCCGCCAGTTGCGACAGCTCGCCTCCTGCGACCTCAGCCCCGGCGTCCTCGCGTCCGCCGGCCGGCTGCTGATCCACTACATCCACTCCGGGGCCCTGCTCGGCTCCGTCGCCCGCCTCGACCGCGTCCCCGTCGACCTGAAGCAGCACGCGAAGTCCTGGATGCCCGGCAGCCAGTTCGCCGTACTCGCCCACCCGCGGCCGCAACTCGTCCGCCTCGGCCCGGAAACCTCCCTCGACGGACCCGAGTTCGGCACCTGGATGCTCGTCGCCAAGGGCCAGCTCCAGTCCGACTGGGTCACCACCACCCTGGCCCCCTCCTGGAAGGTCCAGGGCCTGCGCGAGACACCGCTGCCCGCCGAGTCCCCCGGCTGGTGGGGGACCGGCAGGATCGTCGAGTTCTGCGCCTACCTGCCCGACCTGTCCGTCCTGTACCAGCTGGTCACCTCCGTACGGCGCGGCAGCTGCCACTGGTGCGGCATCGACGTCATCGGCGACCGGTGCGTGTTCTGTTCCGCCGTACCACCCGCCCCCGAGGGCACCCCGGCCCTCACCCGGGGCACCTGACCCCGCCCACCGCACAGTCCCGATTCCGCTCGACCGATATCCCCGATGAGGTTGCACGGTTCATGAACTCCCGTCAGCGCCGCGGCGTGATACTCCTCCTTCTGTCGGTCCTGTGCGCCCTCGGCGCGTTCGCCGGCGTGCTCTCCGTCATCAGCGACGTGGAGTCCAAGGTCGGCCCCGAGGTCACCGCGTACCGGCTGAAGACGGAGGTGAAGCCCTACACCCCCCTCAGCACGGACCAGTTCGAGAAGATCTCGATGCCCGAGCGGTGGCTGTCGAAGAACGCCGTCACCGACCTGGGCGAGATCCGGGGCAAGATCGCCGTGACCGAACTGCGGGAGGGCTCCCTGCTGCAGAGCGACATGATCGTGGACCGGCCCGCCCTGCAGCCGGGACAGCAGGAGGTCGCCATCATGATCGACGCGGCGACCGGCGTCGCCGGCAAGATCACACCGGGCGCCTCGGTCAACGTCTACGCCACCTTCGAGGGCGAGCGCGAGGGCGACCCCGACCAGTCCAGGGTCATCGTGACCAACGCCAAGGTCCTCGACGTGGGCCGGCTCACCGCCCTCCAGCCCGACGAGAACGACCGCGGCCGGGAGCCCACCGACGCCGTCCCGATCACCTTCGCGCTGTCCGCCATCGACGCCCAGCGCATCACCTACGCCGAGTCGTTCGCCCAGCAGGTCCGCCTCGCGCTGGTCGCACCCGGAACCGACACCACCGTCCCGGAGCAGGACCGGACGTACGAACTCGCGAAGGACAAGTGAGAGGCCCGCATGCCCACGAGGATCCTCCCGGCAGTCGGCGACGCGGACGCGGTCCGGTCCCTCACCACACTGCTCAGCCAGCTCCCGGACGCCGAGCCGGTGGCCCCGGTGGCCGACTCCACCCAGCTCGTCGACACCCTCGCCCGCCTGGCCGCCGAGTCCGTCGACGAACTGCCCGAGGTCGTGGTCGTGCACGAGCGGATCGGCCCCGTCCCCGCCCTGGAGCTGATCCGCGAAGTCGCCCTGCGCTTCCCCGCCGTCGGCGTCATCCTCGTCACCTCCGACGCGAGCCCCGGCCTCTTCCAGGCCGCCATGGACTACGGCGCCCGCGGCCTGGTCCCCCTCCCGCTCAGCTACGAGGAACTCGCCAGCCGCGTCCAGGCCGTCGCCCAGTGGTCCGCCGGCGTACGACGCCACCTCGGCTCCGGCGGCGACGTGTTCACCGGCGCCGGCGGCACCGTCGTCACCGTCAGCGGGGCGAAGGGCGGCGTCGGCACGACCCTGACCGCCGTCCAGCTCGCCCTCGCCGCCCAGGCCTCCGGCCGCACCACCGCCCTCGTCGACATGGACCTCCAGACCGGTGACGTCGCCGCCTACCTGGACGTCCAGTTCCGCCGCTCCGTCGTCGACCTCGCCGCCATCAACGACATCTCCCCGCGTGTCCTCGCCGACGCCGTCTTCCGCCACGACACCGGCCTCGCCCTGCTGCTCGCCCCCGGCGAGGGCGAACGCGGCGAGGACGTCACCGACCGCGCCGCCCGCCAGATCGTCAGCGCCCTGCGCTCCCGCTACGAGGTCGTCGTCATCGACTGCGGCGCCCAGCTCGGCGGCGCCGGCGCGGCGGCCGTGGAGATGGCCGACACCGCCCTGCTGGTCACCACCCCCGACGTGATCGCCGTACGGGGCGCCAAGCGGGCGGTGCGGATGTGGGACCGGCTGCAGATCCGCAAGGCCGAGGAGACCACCGTGGTCGTCAACCGGCACACCCGGTCCACGGAGATCCAGCCCCCGCTCATCCGGAAGATCACCGGCACCGCGGTCGCGGCCACCGCGATCCCCGCCCACTTCAAGGAACTGCAGGCCGTCGTGGACGCCGGCCGCGTCCACGAACTGGAGAACAAGAGCACGGTGAAGCAGGCCCTGTGGGGTCTGGCCGGCGAACTCGGCCTGGTCAAGGCCACCGTGGGCGACCGGCGCACGGGCCGGCTGCGCGGCGACCGCGGATCGGTGAGCTTCCGGCGGCGCAGGGACGGAGGGGGATGACCGGGAAAGCGGCATCACCCGCGCGTGACGGCGACCGGGACCGGGACCGTGACCGGGGCCAGGTGACCATCGAGTTCCTCGGCATGACCCCCACGATCCTCGTGACGCTGGTGGTGCTGTGGCAGCTCGTCCTGGTGGGGTACGCGTTCATCCTCGCGGGGAATGCTGCGGACGAGGCCGTACGGGCGGGCACGGCGGCGGCACCGGGCGCACGCCAGGGCGCCTGCCGGGCGGCCGGAGTGGACAAGCTGTCGGGAGCGTGGGCGGAGGGAGCGACCGTGAACTGCACGACCGGGGGCGGTCTCGTCACCGCCGACGTGAAGCTGAGCGTCCCCCTCCTCTTCCCCGGTGTCATCTCCCTCCCCCTCGACGTGGAGGGACACGCGGGCGCGGTCGAGGAGGAGACGGACTGACATGCCGTACACGCCGCACGCACCCCGACCACGACCCCGGTTCCGGCCCCGTCCCCGGCCCCGCGACCGCGGCCAGGTCGCCATCGAATACCTCGGCTTCCTCCCGGTCCTGCTCGTCGTCGCCATGGCCGCCGTCCAGCTCGGCCTGATCGCCTACACCGCCCAGCAGGCCGGCACGGCGGCCCGCGCGGCGGCGCGCAGCGCGTCGCTGGGCGAGGCGTACGGCTCCACCTGCAGGGCCGCCATCAGCGACTGGCTCGCCGACGGCACCTCCTGCGAGGGCTATCCCGGTGGCGACGAGATCACCGTCACCGCCACGGTCGACATCCCCTCGATCGTGCCGGGCTGGGACTTCGGCCCCGCCCGCAAGTCCGCCACGATGCCGCGAGACCACTGAGGAGCGAGCGACCCATGAGCCTGCGGGCACGCATCAACTCCCCCGAGGAGACGGCCGGACGGGGCGAGGACGGCCACCTGGTCGCCTCCTACCGCGCCAAGCTCCTGGAGGAGATCGACCTCGCGGAGATGAGTTCGCTGGCGGCGGCCGAGCGCCGGGCCCGGCTGGAACGCGTCCTCGGCCACATCATCAGCCGCGAGGGCCCGGTCCTGTCGACCGTCGAGCGCTCCCAGCTGATCCGCCGGGTCGTCGACGAGGCCCTGGGCCTCGGCATCCTGGAGCCCCTGCTGGAGGACGCGTCCATCACCGAGATCATGGTGAACGGCCCCGACGCGATCTTCGTCGAGCGCGGCGGCCGCGTGGAACAGCTCCCGCTCCGCTTCGCCTCCAACGACCAGCTCATGCAGACGATCGAACGCATCGTCTCCACCGTCAACCGCCGCGTCGACGAGTCGAACCCCATGGTCGACGCCCGCCTCCCCTCCGGCGAGCGCGTCAACGTCATCATCCCGCCGCTCTCCCTGACCGGCGCCACCCTCACCATCCGCCGCTTCCCCCGCTCCTTCACCCTCCAGGAACTCATCGGCCTCGGTTCCCTCGACGAGCACATGCTGTACCTGCTCGCCGGCCTGGTGCAGGCCCGCTTCAACGTCATCGTCTCCGGCGCGACGGGCACCGGGAAGACGACCCTCCTGAACGCCCTCTCGGGCCTGATCCCCGAGCGCGAACGCATCATCACCATCGAGGACTCCGCCGAACTCCAGCTCCAGCAACCACACGTCATCCGCCTGGAGTCCCGCCCGCCGAACGTCGAGGGCAAGGGCCGGATCACCATCCGCGACCTCGTCCGCAACTCCCTCCGCATGCGCCCCGACCGCATCGTCGTCGGTGAGGTCCGCGGCGGCGAGTCCCTGGACATGCTCCAGGCGATGTCCACGGGCCACGACGGCTCCCTGGCCACCGTCCACGCCAACAGCGCCGAGGACGCGCTGATGCGCCTCCAGACCCTCGCCTCCATGTCCGACGTCGAGATCCCCTTCGTGGCGCTCCACGACCAGATCAACAGCGCCGTCGACGTCATCGTCCAGCTCACCCGCTTCGCCGACGGCGCCCGCCGCATCACCGAGGTCGCCCTGCTGGAGAGCCACGGCTCGGAGCCGTACCGGCTGGCCACCGTCGCCCGCTTCCACGCCCGGCCCATGACCGCCGACGGCCGCGTCCACGGCGCCTACGAGCACTACCCCCTCCCGCGCCGCACCGCCGACCGCCTCTACATGGCGAGCCAGCCCGTCCCCCAGGCGTTCGGCATCGCCCAGTCCTACGACCAGCTCGCCACCCGAGAAGCCAGGTAGGAACCGCCCCCATGGAGCTGCAGAACCTGATCACGCTGACCACCGGCATCACGCTGCTGACCTGCGTCCTCGCGGTCGTCGGCGTGCACGCGTACGCCACCGGCAGGGCACAGCGGCAGGCGCTGGTGGACCGGCTGTCGGCCACCGGCCAGGTCCCCCTCACCGGCCGTCGGCGCCACTTCCCCACCCTGGACCGCCGCCTGCGCCGCACCGGGCTCGGCAAGAAGCTCGAACTGCGCCTGGCGGCCACCGGCCTGGACGTCACCCCCGGCGAGTTCTTCGTCTACATGCTCGCCACGGTCGCCGGCCTGTGGCTCATCGGCCAGGCGACCCTCGCCCCCTTCTTCGGCCCGATCGCCGGCCTGCTCGGCATCGGGGTGGCGCTGCAGTTCCTCAACTGGCAGCGGCAGAAGCGCATCGAGAAGTTCATCAACCAGCTCCCGGAGCTGGCCCGCATCCTCGCCAACGCCACCCAGGCCGGTCTCGCCCTCCGTACGGCCGTCGGCATGGCGGCGGAGGAGCTGGAGGCCCCGGCGGGCGAGGAACTGTCCAAGGTGGCCAACCAGCTGGCGGTCGGCGCCTCCATGGACGACGCCCTCGGCGAACTCGCCGACCGCCTCCCCTCCCGTGAGCTGGTCGTCCTGGTCACCACCCTGGTGCTGTCCAACCGGGCGGGCGGCCAGGTGGTGAGCGCCCTGCGGAACCTGACGGAGACGCTGGAGGAGAGGAAGGAGACCCGGCGGGAGGTCCGCACCCAGCTCTCCCAGGTCAGCATGACGTCGTACGCCGTCCCGGTGCTCGGCGTCGGCTCCCTCTTCCTGATGAACGGCGTGAAGGACGGCGCCCTGGAGCGCATGACCGGCTCCCCGGCGGGCCAGGCCGCGGTGATCATCGCGTTCGGCCTGTACGCCATCGGCTTCGTCCTCATCCGCCGCCTGTCCCGCATCGACGTCTGAACGGCGAGGAGGACCGACCGACATGGCACTTCTCCTGGCCCTCCTGATGGGCCTCGCCGTCTACGGCGTCTTCGCCGGCGTCCGCATGTACCGGGCGGAGGCGAAACTCCCCGGCGACCTGGCCCTGGCCCTGGAGGTCGGCTCCACCCGCACGGGCGCGGTCGACTCCCTCGTCGACCGCATGGGCATGCGTTACGCCCCCGCCGTGCTGCGCGCCATGGGCCCCAAGCAGGTCGCCAAGTACCGCCGCAAGATCGACCTGGCGGGCAACCCCGGCGGCCTCACCATCGACCGCTACGCCGCCCGCCGCGCGGTGTACGGCTTCCTGGGCGTCGTCGGCTTCCTGGTGTTCCTCATGCGCGGCCAGCTCTTCATGGCCCTGCTGCTCCTTGCCTTCGGCGCGTTCTGGACGGAGGTCGGCATCTGGTCGGCGATCCGCATCCGCAGGGACGTCATCGAACGGACGCTGCCGGATTTCCTGGACGTACTGGCGGTGGTGGTGAGCGCGGGTCTGGGCTTCCGGCAGGCCCTGGACCGGGTGTCGTCGAAGTACGAGGGCCCGTGGGCGGACGAACTCCGCATCACCCTGCGCCAGATGGACCTGGGCATGAGCCGCCGCCAGGCCTTCGCGGAACTGCGCCGCCGCAACGACTCCGAACAGGTCGCGATGTTCGTCACGGCGTTGCAGCAGGGCGAGGAACTGGGTGCGCCGATCGTCGACACGCTGGTGTCCCTGGCCAAGGACATGCGCCGCACGGACGCGCAGAACGCCCGCCGCAAGGCGGCCCGCGCGGTCCCGAAGGCCACCATGATGATCACCACGTTCATGGTCCCGGCCACGATGATCCTCCTCGGCGCCGGCCTGATCCTCGGCTCCGGCATCGACTTCGGCGCGGTCACGGGCGAGTAGGGCAGGGGGCGATGACGACGACAAGGGAACGCTCGAGGCTGTTCCGCCGTCCCGCGAAACCGTCGGAGATCACGACCCCGCCGACGGGCACGGTCCTCCCGCCCCACACCGGAACAGGCGCCCCGGACAGCCCGCCGCACGGCGGGAACACCGCCGACGGGACCAAACCCCCACAGGCCCACGAAGCGGCAGCCGCCGACGGCGGTCAGCCCCCACAGGGGTCACCCGCACCCGACGACGAGACCCGCCCGGAGGGTGCGGGTGGGAACCCCCGTCCGGCCGAAGGCCGGACACACCCCCCACACCCCGCACCGGACGTCCAGATCCAGGTCAACGCCCTCCAGGCCCTCTGCCGGCAGGCATTCGGCTTCCGCCTGGCGATGATCGCCCTGGCCGCCCCCTCCGCCCTCCTCAACGCCGCCCCCGGCTGGAGCACCCGCCTGGTCGGCATGGCGGTGGTGGCCACCTTCATGGCCTCCTACGTCCTCTTCCGCGACTGGGAACGCTTCGGCCCCCTCCTCCTCCGCCACCCCACCCTCCTCGCGGCGGACACCCTCTTCGGAGCCCTGCTCCTCATCTCGGCGGGCCCCGACACCACCCTCGCCTACGTCAGCGTCTGCACCCCCCTCCTCGCGGGCCTGATCTACGGCTGGCGCGGCGCGGCGGTCTTCGCCTCCCTCCAGGGCCTGATCCTCCTCCTGGTCCACGCGGCCCTGGACAACCCACGGACGGACCCGGCGGAAGCCCTCCTCCTCCCCGGCCTCTGCGTGATCGCGGGCGCGGTCGGCTCCAGCCTCCGCAACCTCATGCTCCGCCTGGGCACGGCGACCCAGGCCCTGACGACCGTCCAGGCCCGCCTGGCCGTCACGGAGGCGGTCAGCGCCGAACGCGCCCGCCTCGCCCGCGAGATGCACGACTCGGTGGCCAAGACCCTCCACGGAGTGGCCCTGGCGGCGGACGGTCTGGCCGGCACGGCGGGCGCCCCGCACCCGGACCCGGCCCTGGTGAAACAACAGGCGGAACTCGTGGCCCGCTCGGCCCGCAGAGCCGCCGCCGAATCCCGCGAACTCCTGGCCGACCTGCGCAGGGAGTCGGACCCGGCACAGGGCACGGACGTCCTGGTGGAACTGGCCGCCCGCACCCGCGACTTCTCCGCCCGCACCGGCGTCCCCGCGGCCTACCACCCCACCGGCGAGCACGCACTCCCGCCCGTCCCGCCCGCCGTGGCCCGCCAACTCCTCACCATCGCCTCGGAGGCCATGGAGAACGCCCACCGCCACGCCGAGCCGACCAGGGTCGACGTCCACGCCGGCGTCCACGGCGACCTGCTCCGCATCAGCGTGTACGACGACGGCACCGGCCTCCCGCCCGGCACCGACCTCGAACAACTCCGCCGCGCCGGTCACTTCGGCCTCGTCGGCATGGTCGAGCGGGCGGCCTCGGTCGGCGCCCGCATCAGCATGGGCCGGGGCGAACACACCCGAGGCACCGAAGTCCGCCTGGAACTCCCGCTGGCGGCCGTGACGACTCCCACGGAGGCCACCCCGTGACGACACCACCGAACCCCTTCGCGAACGTCCCGCCCCCGGCCTCCCTCCGGGTGTTGGTGGCCGACGACAACCCGGTGGTCCGCGCCGGCCTGACCGCCCTCCTCACCGGCCGCGAGGACATCACGGTGGTGGCGGAGGCGGCCGACGGCCGGGAGGCCTACGAGGCGGCCCACACCCACCGCCCCGACGTGGTCCTCCTGGACGTCCGCATGCCCGGCGTGGACGGCATCTCGGCCCTCCCGTACCTGGTACGGATCGCACCCGTGGTGATGCTGACGTACAGCGGGGAGTCGGAGATCGTCCAGGAGGCCCTGCGCAGGGGAGCGGGCGGCTACCTGGTCCACGGCGAGTTCACGGCGGACCAACTGGTGGCGGCGATCCGCGACATCAGGGAGGGCAGGCCCCACTTCACCCCGACGGCGGCGGGAGCGTTGCTCTCGCAACTACGCCAAGACCCGCGACCGCCCAGGACGCTCCCGGAGGGACTGGGTGCCGCACGCGCAACTAACCCCACCACAAACGGACTCGGCCTCCCTCACATCCCGCCCCCGCCTACTTCTGCGGAAAACCTTTCGCGACTGCAACCGAATGTGGCACGATCGTCGTCTGGTTGGACAGGCGGCCGCCCGGCCGCTCCCGACAGGTCGGGGTACCGACTCAGCGCGAGGGAGGCGGAGATCATGGACCTCATCGCATCCGGCATGACCAACCAGCAGATCGCCGCCATGTGCTTCATCAGCGAGAAGACGGTCAAGAACCACATCAACCGCATCTTCGCGAAGCTCCACAGCACGAGCCGTTCCGAGGCCGCGGCGAAGTGGCTCGGCACGGCACCGGGTCCGGAGCGAGGGGTGGGGTGACCTTCGGTGACGGCAGGGGGGACGAGGAGCTGGGCCCGCGCCTGGGCCCGGGATTGGGCCCTGGGGCCCTCCGACGGACGGGGCTCCCGCCCGTACGTTGCAGACGCCGAAAGCGGCCCTGTGAAGCAGGCCGCTACCGCGTCAGCCGGAGGGGAACACCATGAGCGACCTGATGATCAAGACCGCCGTCGCGACCAAGGTCCGCGTCAACGGCTGGAAGAACACGACGGTCGAGGCCCTGCGGCGCCGCAACGCCGACAAGGGGCAGACGGCGGTCGAGTACCTGGGCATCATCGCGGTGGTGGTGCTGATCGTGCTCGCGGTCAACGGCACCAGTCTCGGCCAGACAATCTTCGGCAAGATCACTGCACAGATCGCCAAGGTCGCTCCTTGAGGCGATTCCACCGGTACGGCGACGCAGGGCAGGCCTTTCCCATCTACATCACGGTGGTGGGGGGCCTGCTCTTTCTCGCGTTCGCGTACTTCGCGGTCGGCCAGGCCGCGGCGAATCGGAACGGCGCGCAGACCGCTGCCGATGCGGCGGCGCTCGCAGCAGCACAGGAGACCAGGGACGCACTCGCGGACCGATGGGTTCAGGACCTGCTCGACCCGGCAAAGTGGCAGGCCATCTTCGACGGAAATGTCGATGGCATCGGTCTCACCTGCGGGCGGGCGTACGAGCTTGCCGCGCGGAACGACGCCAGCGTGGTCGGATGCGGTCTGGAGGGCCTTCTCGGCTACAAGGTCGAGGTTCAGACCAATAGGACCGTTGGAGACTCCATCGTCCCCGGCACGGAGAACCGTCGTTCCCACGCGACCGCCACGGCTGTGATCGAGCCCCGCTGCACTTTCCAGCTCCCGTCCGAGGACGCTGAAGAGGACGTACTGCCGCTGCTCACCTGCGAGGGCGAGGAATGGGAGCTGGACCCGAAAGGGCCCCTCGACCTCCTTCCCGAGCCCGAGGACCTGTTCGAAGTCCACCTGGCCGACTGACAAGCGAACGACGAGTGATGAAGGAAGCAGAGAGATGAGCATTCGGATCACTGCCAAGACCTGCAGGGGGATGGTCGCGTTGACCGCTGTGGCCGGTCTGGCTCTCGGCATGGCGGCTTGCGGTGGCGGTGGTGACGACGACAAGCCGAAGCCTTCGTCATCCGCTTCCAAGGACAGTGGATCGAACCCGAGTGCTCAGGAGGAACAGACGAAGACGCCCCTGGCCGAGCTGCGGGGCACGGATGGGCTGCTCCTCCAGATCACCTCTGCCAAGCGTGATTCCGGCGGATTCATCACGGTGAACGGGACCGTGAAGAACGACGGTGACGAATCAGTGGTGGTTCCGCCACAGACGAGCGGTGACGAGACCGAGGTCGTCAAGCATGGTTCGTCGCTCGGTGGAGCCACCCTCGTGGACTCGAAGGGGAAGAAGCGCTATTACGTACTGCGGGACACGGACGGCCGACCGCTGACCACAACGGGCCTGGGAAATCTGGAAGCGGGGCAGACCCTGCCTGTCTTCATGCAGTTCCCCGCGCCGCCGACGAACACGATCGAGGTCGACCTCCAGGTACCGACGTTCGCCAGCGGCACGATCAAGATCTCCGGGTGAGGTCGGCCATGACTCGAACCCCGACCCGCCCGGCGCCGCCCCGCCTCGCCCTGGTTCTGTCGGCCGCCACGGTCATGGTCGCCACCAACCTGTACGGCGCGGCGGTGGCTCACGCGGACGACGGCCCCAGTGTTCCCCCGGGAACCGAAGCGTCCGCGTCCGCGCCCGTCGAAGTCGACCCGAACGACCCCGACCTCAAGCTCCCGGAGGGCGCCACCCTCACCGAGCCCAAGGTCCTGGACATCAAGCAGATCGTGGAGGACAAGAGCGGCGACGAGCGTCGTGAGGACACCAACTCCGACGTGACGTTCGCGCTCCAGGCCGAGGTGCTGTTCGGCAAGGACAGTGCGAAGCTCGGCGCGGAGGCGAAGGCCCGTATCGTCACGATCGCGGGCGAGATCAAGACGCAGAACGCGACGAAGGTCCGCGTCTTCGGCTTCACCGACAACCTGGGCTCGTCCGCCCACGGCGACGTCCTGTCCCGCCGGCGTGCCAACGCCGTGCAGGCGATCCTGGGACAGGAGCTGAGCGACGCGAACATCACCTACGAGGTGCGCGGTTACGGCGAGCAGTACCCGATCGCCGACAACTCCACGGAGGCCGGCCGCAAGAAGAACCGCAGGGTCGAGATCACCTTCCCGCGCACGGCGAGCTGAGCCGGTTGGAGCAGGTGGTCGGCAACGGCATCGCGCGAGCCCGCCCGTACTCTCCTGCCCTGGGAGGGGTGTGTTCGCGTCCAGGGAGACGAGCCACCGGGCGGAGCCGCAAACCACCCGCCGCCAGGAGTTGTCCATGCCCGCGACGGCCTGTGTCACCCGCCGTCGAACCGCGCTCCGGGTGCTGGCCTGCGCCGGCGTCCTAAAGGTTCACTTCCACCCGGGCCCCGACCCGAAGCCCCCATCCCTCCATCGCCCCGGCCTCGGCTTCCAGCACATGCCGTGCCCGGAGCCGGGGCAGGCCGAGCCGCCCCGGCGGCATGGTGCGGACGGCGATGACCCGGAGCCGCCGGTCGAGGTAGGCGACGTCGATGGACATGCGCATACGGAAGGTGTGCACGCTGTTGGCGGGGGAGAGCAGCAGCGCCCCGTCCAGGGAGTCCCGCCCCAGCAGCCCTCTGGTACGGGCCCGGTAGGAGGTGGCTGTCTCCAGCGGAACACGTACCGGCGCCCCCTCACCGTTCCCCCGTACGGTCAACTCCCCGTGCCCGTCCCGCCAGCGCCCCATCCCCGACCGACCCCCTCCGCCACCGACCGACCGCAACGTCCACACCGAACGTATCCCCAGGGCGCCCCGAGGGCGCATGACTCCTCACTCTGCGAAAAGAGTGAGCATCCGGCGGCCGAATGCCACTCGCGCGCTCAAATGAGCAGAACATGAACACTGAAGACCGAGATGCTCCCGCTTTTTCAAAAGCTCGACCACGCCTCCGCCGACCCGGCGTATCTGAAGCAGTGACGAGCGGCGCACCCTGTGGATCACACGCGCCGGACCCGGACCCCCGAAGGTGATCGAGCGCTGACGCCCCCCGTGCGTGCCTGCGGAACCGACTCGCGTGCGACGTCCCCGACCGTCCGCACCGAACGTGTCTCCGCAGGCCGCCCGAGATCAGTGCGCGCGGAGTTGCGCCGCCAGCGCGGCCAGCGTCTGGGCCGTCTCGGACAGGCTCGCGACGGCGGCCTGGAGCTCCGAGGCGACGAGGGGAGCCGTGGGGAGGGCGGAGGGCGCGGCGGCGACCGGTGTGCCACGGTAGCCGATGGGGCCCTCGTTGTAGCGCTGGTAGTAGCCGGTGAACGCCTGGCCGGCGGGCGCTTCGGCGAACCGGACCTGGGCGAGCTGGACCTCGGACCCGCCGGCGTTGCGGGTGATGTCGAGACGGTAGTGGCGGTAGGCCCGGGCGGTGGAGCGGAGGTGGAACTCCCTCGTCTGGAAGCGCTCGGTGAACTTCTCACCGCCGCGCGTGTCCAGCGGCGTCCACGTGTGGCCGTCGTGGGAGCCGAGGAGGGTCCAGTCGCGGGGGTCGCGCTCGGCGAAGTCGTTCGCCGACATCAGGGAGTACGAGGCGACGGAGGCGGGGCGGGCGAGGGTGAAGTCGAGGTGGGCGGTCTCCTCGAACGTCAGCCACTTGCTGCGCTGGTCCTCGAGGAGGTTGTCGGCTCCCTCGCCCCCTTCGTCGAACTCGTCGCTCGCCTCGACGCCGGTCACCTCGACCTCGGAGGCGGCGGCGTGCAGCACGGCCACCCCGGAGTTGCCCCGCTGGTCGCGCCAGGTCACCCGCTCGACGGGCGCCCCGCCGTCGTCGACCAGCAGGCGCAGTTCGTGGGAGGTGTGCCAGCGGCCGCCCCACCCCTCCTCCGTGTGGAAGCGGTGCAGGGGGGACGCCGAGAGGTTCGCGGTGTCCTCCGAGAACGGCCGGCGGTCGGTGAGCCGCCCCCGGTACTCGTACGCCGTACCGTCCGCGGCGCGGTACACGCCGTGGAAGTCGGACATGTTGGACTGGAAGCTGATGGCGGACTCGGCTCCGTCCTCACCGCGCCAGCCGAGCTGCGCGGGCAGGGAGTGCTCGTCCCGGTCGATGTGGAAGAGCAGCCGGGGGGCCGCCTGCCAGGAGGCGGAAGAGGAGTGCGCGGGGCGGAGTTCCGTACGGTAGGAGAAGACCGAGTCCCGGGCGGCCTCGGCCACCCGCGCACGCTCGGAACGGCCGCGCTCCCAGACGGGGTCCAGGGTGATCCGGTAGAGCCAGAGCATGCTGCCGGCCTTGGCCGAGGAGCGTATCTCCAGGGTGTTGGTGCCGGGCTTCAGCAGACGCCCGGGCACGGCGAAAACGTTGTCCTGGGGCAGGTCCCCACCGCCGGGCACCGTCAGGTCCTCGGCCAGCGTCTCGCCCTGGAGCAGCACGGTCATGGGGGCGTACCCGAGGTCGGAGCCGAGCTTGGAGACGAGGGCCGTGACGGTGAGCGTCGCCTGGGGGACGTCCTCCGGGTCCTCCACCTCGAAGTCCAGCGTCACGCTCCCGCCCGCGCTCAACGCCACGTGCGACCCGGCGAACCGGGCGCCGTGAAACCTGACATCGGAGTTCGCCAGCCGAGTCGGATCGACGGAGAAGTCGGCGTAGGTGGCCTCAAAGCCCATGAGCACTCCATGTCATGACGAGTCGTCAGCAAGAATCACCACGCGGTGGTGACTGTGATCCAGGACCCTAGTGGGCCGGACTGACATCGCCGTTCAGGAGAAGGGAACGGCGTCCGCCGGGGAGGTGTGCCAGTTGGTGACGATCGGGTCCTCGACGGTGATGGTGTCGACCGGCAGGGAGACCGGGTTGGGGTCGGCGTCACCGACACCGACGATGATGCTGTCCAGCTCCTTGCCACCGTCGCCATTGGTGGTCTTCGGGTTGACCCCGGCGTAGGCGGTGGTGCTCCCGGTCAGCTTGATCTGCCGGCCGACGGACTGCTCCGCGGGACCCGCCTCGGTGCCGTCGGATCCGAACGCCACGGTCGGCAGCGCGGCGGGCAGGTAGCAGGTGATCCCCGACTTCGCCTTCGCCGTGATCAGGATGTATCCGCCGCCCTGCGTCTCGGACCTGGTGCTCCAGGAGATGTCGTTGGCGCCGCAGGTCTGCTCGACCGCCGCCCGCTCCCCGTCACCGGTGTCGACGCCGGAGCCGGCCCCGTCCCCGGTTCCCTTGCTCGTCGTGTCCGCGCCCTCGTCGGTGCCCTGACCGCCGCCCTTGGCCGACGAACCGGACGACGGGGCGGCCGCACCGCCGGTCGAGGCGGCGGACGAAGAACTGCCTGCGGCACCGGTGTCCGTGTCCGCGTCCGTGTCCTGGCAGGCGGTCATCAGCATGGCGCCGCCCACGAGGGCCGCGGAGACGAGGAAGGCCTTACGACGGTTGCCGAACATTGAAATCCCCTTGGTGGTCGGTGGGTGAGACCGAAGCGGTTCCGGCCTTCTCGGTGCTTCTTTGATCACTATGAGGGGTCCGCGAGCCGAAGGGATCCCGCTGCCGTCGTTCCACGACATCGCTGTCACAGAAGGGTGACATGACCACGAACTCGTCCGACGCATGGCCGAGTTGGAACCGATGGCCCACCGCTCACCACCCGGTCGCCCCGACTGGCGGAGCCGGGCTCGGGCGGGCGCTGCCGGCGAACAGGTGACAACCAGTACGTACGTTGACCGGATCGCCCGGGATCCCCTGCTGCTCGCTCGAACGATCGAGGTCGAGCCGCCAGGCGAAGCATGTTTCCCCGTCCACCCCCCGGTGGGTAGGAAGACCCCCATGACCACACTCGGCGCAGTCTTCCGCCCCCAGCTCGCCCCCGAACGACTCCGTGCCGTTGCCGAACTCGCCGACGATGTCGGGCTCGAGGAGCTCTGGCTGTGGGAGGACTGTTTCCGGGAGGGCGGGATTTCGACCGCCGCCGCCGCGCTGGCGTGGACCGAGCGGGTGCGGGTCGGGGTCGGGCTGCTGCCCGTGCCGTTGCGGAACGTCGCCATGACGGCCATGGAGGCCGCTGGCCTGCACCGGATGTTCCCGGGGCGCGCGATCCTCGGCGTCGGGCACGGGGTGCAGGACTGGATGGGGCAGGTCGGGGCGCGGGCCGAGTCGCCGCTCACCCTGTTGCGGGAGCATCTCGTGGCGCTGCGGGCCCTGCTGGGAGGGGAGAGGGTCACCACCGAGGGACGGTACGTCAGGCTCGACGACGTCGCCCTGGACTGGCCGCCGCAGGGGCCGGTGGAGGTCCTCGCCGGTGCCACCGGGCCCCGTACCGTGCGGCTTACCGGTGAGGCCGCCGACGGGACCATCCTCACCGCCGACACCCCGCCCGAGGGGGTGCGGCAGGCGCGCCGGCTCATCGACGAGGGGCGGGCCGCGGCGGGGCGTACCGACGGACCCCACAAGGTCGTCGTGTATCTGCTCGCCGCCACGGGAGTCGGTGCCGGTGAGCGGGTGCGGGCCGATCTGGTCGCCGAGGGGGTCGACGGGGAAGCGGAAGTCGGGGTCGCCGGGGACGCGGGGACCGTCGCCAAGGCCGTACGGCGGCTCGCCGAGGCCGGGGCCGACTCGGTCATTCTCCAGCCGACCAGTGACGAACCGGACCCGGAGGGGTTCGTGCGGTTCGTGGCGGAGGAGGTACGGCCGTTGGTGCCGTAAAGCCGGAGGACAGCGCGGGGCTCCGCCGGGCATGATCGGTACATGACGGACAGGGCGAGCCACCGCACCTTCGAAGAGCTGATCGCGGAAGGCGCCTCCGTGCCCACCGAGGGATGGGACTTCTCCTGGTTCGAGGGACGGGCCAGCGAGGCCCGGCCCTCGTGGGGGTATGCCACGACGATGGCCGGGTGGCTGGGCCGGGCCGACGCCGTGCTCGACGTCCAGACCGGGGGAGGGGAGGTCCTGGACTTCGCTCTCGCCCACGCCCCTCGGCGGCCCCGGCTCGCCGTCGCCACCGAGGGCTGGGCGCCTAACGTCGCCAAGGCCACGGCCGTGCTCCGGCCGCGCGGTGTCGCCGTCGTGGCCTCGCCCGAGGACGCGCCGCTGCCCTTCGCGGACGGGGCCTTCGACCTCGTCGTCAGCCGGCATCCCGTCGAGGCCCCGTGGAAGGAGATCGCGCGGGTCCTCCAGGACGGTGGCGTCTACTTTGCCCAGCATGTCGGGCCCGGCAGCGTCCACGAGCTCGTCGAGCACTTCCTCGGGGCGCAGCCGGACGAGCGGCGCGACGCGCGGCATCCGGACCGTGAGCGGCGCGCGGCCGAGGCCGCCGGGCTGGAGATCGTCGATCTGCGGGCCGAACGGCTGCGCGTCGAGTTCTACGACATCGCCGCCGTCGTTCATTTCCTGCGCAAGGTGATCTGGATGGTCCCCGGTTTCACCGTCGAGGCGTATCTGCCGCGGCTGCGCGCCCTGCACGAGCGGATCGGGGCGGAGGGAGCCTTCGTGGCCCACAGCACCCGGCACCTCTTCCACGCCCGCAAGGGCGGAGGGGGCCGCGCCTCGCGCTCATGAGTTTCCGCATCGTTATGGGATGCGGCTGGTCCGCGGAGCAGGGGATCACATAGGTTCGGACCAAGATGATTCGCGCCAGCAAAGCTGCGCGGGGGCGGCGGTACCGCGCAGCGGAGGGGGCTGCGCGGTGCCCGAGTCGGCCCCCTCGGGTCAATCCGGTGTCTGCGCCCGGGTCGCCCGTCGGAGGGATGGCCGAAAGTGTGGTCACCCTGTCGGCGGATGGTGCCACATCCGGCACAGAGTCCCCTCATCGATCTTTTTTCACGCGTTTTCGCCGTGTTTCGGCCACCTCAGGGCCCTGAAAAGCGCCTTCCGGGGGCGTCTACGCGTTGTCGGGCGGTTTCGGAGAGTAGTTGTGGCGCGCCGATGTACGCAGCATCACTTACGAAGGGTTATGGTGGAAACCCCCCCTCGGGCCGGTCCGTCTCCCCCCCCCACGGACCGGCCCGTTTTTTCTTGGCCCGGGGCGAGCGCCCGACGGGGCGGTGGTCCGGGGGCGGCGGGCAAACCGCGTGCGGTACCCGTACGAGCGCAAGTGACGGACCGCGCACCGCCGCCGGACGGCCGGCGGGCGCGACCACCCCGGACTTTGGGGGCCCCCGCCCCGGCAGGGGTACGCTTCGCCTTCGGGGACCGCCACACGGACAGGGGCCGCCCGCTGCCGAGACCGGGCCGCCCGCCGCGCGACGCGGCGGGGGAGCGCCGCGCCTGTCCGATCCGCACGGAGGGGCTGACGATCACGTGAACCTGCGCGACAAGCTGCGGAGCCTGCTGGTCAGGCTGTACGCACGCCGGGTGGAAGGTCACCTGGACACCGCTCAGGTGCCCAAGCACATCGGCGTCATCATGGACGGCAACCGCCGCTGGGCGAAGGCCGCGGGTTCCAGCACCGTCCACGGACACCGGGCCGGCGCGGACAAGATCGAGGAGTTCCTCGGCTGGTGCAGCGAGACGGACGTCGAGGTCGTCACCCTCTGGCTGCTGTCGACGGACAACTTCGACCGGCCGAAGGAGGAGCTCGTCCCGCTCCTCGGCATCATCGAGGACGTGGTGCGCACCCTCGCCGCCGACGGACGCTGGCGGGTGCATCACGTCGGCACGCGCGACCTGCTGCCCTCCGGGATGCAGACCACCCTGAAGGAAGCCGAGCAGGCCACCGCGGACGTCGACGGGATAGTGGTCAACGTCGCCATCGGATACGGCGGTCGCCAGGAGATCGCCGACGCGGTGCGGTCCATGCTGCTGGACGCCCACGAGCGGGGCACGTCGATGGACGAGCTCGCCGAGGCCGTCGACATCGACATGATCGGACGTCACCTCTACACCCGCGCCCAGCCCGACCCGGACCTCGTCATCCGCACCAGCGGTGAGCAGCGGCTGTCCGGATTCATGCTCTGGCAGACCGCGCACTCGGAGTACTACTTCTGCGACGTGTTCTGGCCGGCCTTCCGCAAGGTCGACTTCCTGCGCGCGATGCGCGACTACGCCGCCCGTCACCGGCGCTACGGCGGCTGAACACCCCGCGCGGCCACCGCACGTCACACGGAGTTCACCGGCGCGCCGTCATATGCCGTGGCATGGCGGCACTCGTTCGAGGGCATAAGTCAGACAGGTCGACACCCGAACCACGGGTGTCGGATCTCAGCGGGCGGCGCAGAAGCCGTCCGCCCGGGAGGCCCTTTGCACCAGCCCGACCGTGCGGTCACGGCACGGAAGAAGCGGCGGAGGGCCGGTTCTCGGCCCGCTGTGCATGAGGGCCGTCGACCGGTCCAGCTCCGCCTCGTCGCTCCCCGACCTCATCCGAGGGGGTACGTTCTTCCGTGGTGACCAGCGCAAAGCGCCACAAGCCCGACCGGCGCACCTATGTTCTCGACACCAGTGTCCTGCTGGCCGATCCCCATGCCCTGAGCCGCTTCGACGAGCACGAGGTCGTGCTCCCCATCGTCGTGGTGACAGAGCTGGAGGCCAAGCGGAACCATCCCGAACTCGGCTATTTCGCCCGGCAGGCGCTGCGTCTGCTGGACGACTACCGGGTGCGGTACGGCCGTCTCGACGCCCCCATTCCGACCGGGGACCTCGGCGGGACCGTGCGGGTCGAGCTCAACCACTCGGACCCCAGCGTGCTGCCCAGTGGCTACCGCCTGGGGGACAACGACTCCCGCATCCTCGCGGTCGCCCGCAATCTGCAGGCCGAGGGGTTCGACGTCACCGTCGTGTCGAAGGACCTCCCGCTCCGGATCAAGGCGTCCTCCGTGGGACTCCTCGCCGAGGAGTACCGCGCGGAGCTCGCCATCACGGACTCCTCCGGCTGGACCGGAATGTCCGAACTGACCCTGCCGGGCGAGCAGGTGGACGTCCTCTTCGAAGAGGGTCACGTGTACGTGCCCGAGGCCGCCCAGCTGCCCGTGCACACGGGGCTGACCATCCAGTCCGAGCGCGGCAAGGCGCTGGGGCGGGTCACCGCCGAGGGCAACGTCCGTCTGGTGCGCGGCGACCGGGAGGCGTTCGGCATCAAGGGCCGCAGCGCCGAGCAGCGGATCGCGCTCGACCTGCTGCTCGACCCGGACGTCGGGATCGTGTCCATGGGCGGCCGGGCCGGCACCGGCAAGTCGGCGCTGGCCCTGTGCGCCGGCCTGGAGGCGGTGCTGGAGCGCCGGCAGCACCAGAAGGTGATGGTCTTCCGTCCGCTGTACGCGGTGGGCGGGCAGGAGCTCGGTTATCTGCCGGGTTCCGAGGCGGAGAAGATGAGCCCCTGGGCGCAGGCGGTGTTCGACACGCTGTCGGCGGTCACCAGCCGGGAGGTCATCGAGGAGGTCACCGCGCGCGGCATGCTGGAGGTCCTGCCGCTCACCCACATCCGGGGCCGCTCGCTGCACGACGCGTTCGTGATCGTGGACGAGGCCCAGTCACTGGAGCGGAACGTCCTGCTGACCGTTCTGTCCCGTATCGGGGCCAATTCGCGGGTCGTGCTGACCCATGATGTCGCCCAGCGGGACAATCTGAGGGTCGGTCGGTACGACGGTGTGGTCGCCGTCGTCGAGAAGCTGAAGGGGCACCCGCTGTTCGCGCACGTCACCCTGACGCGGTCCGAGAGGTCCCAGATCGCCGCACTGGTGACCGAAATGCTGGAAGACGGGCAGATCTGACCCGCACATTCCAACAAGGGTCGGTTACCCAGTAGTTGGCGCCGTCCGGAAAGGCGTAGAGCCTAGCCGGGCGGCGTCGGCGTGTGTGCGGATTTCCGGGATTCCCTGGGGCCAAACGAGATGTGAGCTTTCACACGCAACAGAGAATTGCCTTGCGGCGTCGGGTTACGGCAGAGTCTCACTCCTGTCAGGCCCCGCATACGACACATCTGTACCCCCAGCGGTACGGCACCACAGCAGGACACAGTTCCAACTCCATAGCGTCGTCGTATGCCGCCCGAGCACCACGCGGCGCTCCCTCGTAGGAGTTGCCCACCGGGCCCGCGCCTTCCGTGACCCGTAGTTGGGGAGGCCAGTGCCAGGGGCACGATTGCGTCCGCGAGGGTCACCGAAGCGGGCGATGCTGGAAGGAAACCGTGTGAGCCGGATCTCGGTCCGGGGATTCGCAGTGGCCTCGGCCACCGCGGTCACCGCTGTCGGAAGCGTCGTCGGCGTTGCCTCGGGCAGCACCGCGCAGAACAACGACGCCGAAGCGACGGCAAGCGGCACCACGCTGCTCGCGGACATCCCCGCGGGCCAGCAGGCCCAGGTGCAGACCGCGTCCCTGACGCAGCAGGCCGAAACGATGGCCATCGCCGCGGACGCGAGCGCCAAGAAGGACGCCGAGGAGGCCGCCCGCAAGGCCGCCGCCAAGACAGCGGTCGCGAAGAAGAAGGAAGCGGACGACAAGGCGAAGCAGGCCGCCAAGGATCGCGCGGAGGCCAAGGCCGCCGCCAGCCGTTCCGCGGTCCGCGACGCGTCCAGCTTCGCGGTCCAGTCGTCCTACACGATCGCCGAAGTGCAGGCGATGGCCCGGCAGCTCGTGCCGGCGGACCAGTTCCAGTGCTTCAGCAACATCGTGGACCACGAGTCGAGCTGGAACTACCAGGCCGACAACCCCACCTCCGACGCCTACGGCCTGGTGCAGGCGCTCCCGGGCTCCAAGATGGCCTCCGCCGGAGCCGACTGGGCGACGAACCCGGCCACGCAGATCAAGTGGGGCCTGGGCTACATGAACGACCGCTACGGCAGCCCCTGCGGCGCCTGGAACTTCTGGCAGGCCAACCACTGGTACTAGAAGGACCGGGAACCCTTCGGTTCCGGCCCCCGCTCAACCACGGCACAGCCCCGCACCGTCCTACGGTGCGGGGCTTTCGCCATGTACGGTCTGACCGACGACTCCAGGGGTGAGTGGTGGGGAGAAACGGGGGAAGAGGACGGATCATGTCGCGAGTGCCAGGGTGGCTCGGCCGGGTCGGAGCCGGACTGACCGAGGTCAGCAAGCGGTTGGAGGAGCGCCGCGCCGAGGTGGAGCGGGACCGCCGGCCGGACGCCGAGGACCCCGGACCCGAACGGGTGGAGACCCCGCGCCCCGACCCCGAGCCGCCGCTCGAGCACCTGACCACCGTCGTCCCGGCCCGCCCCGACCCGGCGCAGGCCGTGCCCTGGGGCGTACGGGTCGCGGCCGAGGCCGGCTGGCGGCTGCTGGTGCTGGCCGGCACGCTCTGGGTGCTCATGCGGGTCATCAGCGCCGTACAGCTGGTGGTACTGGCGTTCGTGGCCGCGCTGCTGATCACCGCGCTGCTGCAGCCGACGGTGGCGCGGATGAAGCGGCTCGGCGTGCCGCGCGGGCCGGCCACCGCGCTGACGGCACTGTTCGGGTTCGTCGTGATCGGCCTCATCGGCTGGTTCGTGACCTGGCAGGTCATGGAGAACATCGACGACCTCTCCGACCAGATCCAGGACGGCATCGACGAGCTGCGCAACTGGCTGCTCAACAGCCCCTTCCACGTCACCGACAAGCAGATCAACGAGATCGCCAAGAACCTGCGGGAAGCGGTCGGCGCCAACACCGAGCAGATCACCTCGGCGGGCCTGGAGGGCGTGACCGTCGTGGTCGAGGCGCTCACCGGCATCCTGCTGGCGGTCTTCTCGACGCTGTTCCTGCTCTACGACGGCAAGCGGATCTGGCAGTGGTCGCTGAAGCTCGTTCCGGCGGCGGCCCGTCCGGGTGTCGCCGGGGCGGGTCCGGCGGCGTGGCGGACGCTGACGGCGTACGTGCGCGGCACGGTGATAGTGGCTCTGATCGACGCGATCTTCATCGGCCTCGGCATCTACTTCCTCGACGTGCCGATGGCGGTGCCGCTCGCCGTGTTCATCTTCCTGTTCTCGTTCATCCCGCTCGTGGGTGCGGTGGTGTCGGGAGCGCTCGCGGTGGTCGTCGCGCTCGTCACCCAGGGGGTGTTCACGGGCGTCATGACGCTGGTGGTGGTGCTGGCGGTGCAGCAGATCGAGGGGCACATCCTCCAGCCGTTCATCCTGGGCCGCGCGGTCCGGGTCCATCCGCTCGCGGTGGTGCTGGCGGTCGCCTCGGGCGGCATGGTGGCCGGCATCGGCGGAGCGGTGGTGGCCGTGCCGCTGGTCGCGGTCACCAACACCGTCGTCGGCTATCTGCGCGCGTACTCCCACGAGAAGGCCGCGACCCAGGCCCCCCGGCCGCGCGGTGCCACGGCGATGTCCGAACCGGACGCCCCGCTGCCGGCGGTGCCGGCGGTGCCGGAGGTCCGGCCTCCGGGGGGCGAGAAGCGGCCGGGGGACACCGGCGAGGAGTAGGCGGGGCTGCCGCACCGTCCGGCGACGCAGCTGCGGTACCCGGTGAGCGGTGTCGGTGCGGGGCGAGGGGTGTTGCGCAGCCCGGCGCTTGCGGGGTACCGCTGCGCCCACCCGTGCCGCCCCAGCGGCACGATTGCCCGCAGTTACGCCGGTCGCGGCACGGCTGCCCGCGGAGTGCGGGAGTGCGGGGTGTACGGGTCGGGCCCGCCCACCGGTCATGGTGGACGGGCCCGACGCGTGGGACGGCGTGCGGAGTCACTCCGCCAGGGCCGCCTCCGCGTCCAGCGTGGCGGCGACCGCCTGGACCACCGCGGCGATCTTGAAGGCCTCCTGGATGACCTCACGCTCCACGCCGGCCTTGCGCAGCACCTGCTCGTGCGAGTCGAGGCACATGCCGCAGCCGTTGATCGCGGAGACCGCGAAGGACCAGAACTCGAAGTCGACCTTGTCGACGCCCGGGTTGCCGATGACGTTCATCCGCAGCCCGGCGCGCAGGTTGCCGTACTCGTGGTCCGACAGCAGGTGACGGGTGCGGTAGAAGACGTTGTTCATCGCCATCACCGCGGCGGCGGCCTTGGCCGCCGTGTACGCCTCCGGCGACAGGTTCGCCTTCGCCTCCGGCTCCAGCTCGCGCAGCACGATCGCCGAGCGCGAGGCGATCGCCGTCGACAGCACCGTGCCCCACAGCTGCTGGGCCGGCAGGTCCGAGTTGCCGATGACCGAGCCCAGGTTGAGCTTCAGGTCCTTGGCGTAGTCCGGTATGCGGGACTTCAGGGAGTCGAGCGACATGTCAGGTCACTCCCCGGCCAGCAGGGCGACCGGGTCCAGGGTCTCGTCGCCCTTGCTCCAGTTGCACGGGCAGAGCTCGTCGGTCTGCAGGGCGTCCAGGACCCGCAGGACCTCCTTGGGGTTACGGCCGACGGAGCCGGCGGTCACCATGGAGAACTGGATCTCGTTGTTCTGGTCCACGATGAAGACGGCGCGCTTGGCGAAGCCGTCCTCGCCCTCGATGCCGAGGTCGCGCATCAGCTCGTGCTTGGAGTCCGCCATCATCGGGAACGGCAGGTCGCGCAGGTCGTCGTGGTCCTTGCGCCAGGCGTGGTGGACGAACTCCGAGTCACCGGAGAAGCCGAGGACCTGGGCGTCACGGTCGGCGAACTCGTCGTTCAGCTTGCCGAAGGCGGCGATCTCGGTCGGGCACACGAAGGTGAAGTCCTTGGGCCACGCGAAGACCACCAACCAACCCTTCTTCTCACGGTTGATCTTAATCCACTCGGCGTCGATCCGCTCGAACTCCTTGCCCTTCTCCAGCGAGACGCAGGCCATCAGATCGAACTCGGGGAACTGGTCACCAACGGTGAGCACTTACTTCCTCCGTTAGAGGTGGGGGTCGGACCGGCTCACCTTCGCACATGGTGATCAATAGGCAGAAATTGAAGATCCCGACCTGATTGATAGGTGCGTCCGATAACCGGACGGCGCCACGTGTCAAGCGGTAACCATTAAGAACTTAACCTTCTGTTAACTTTGTCCGCATGGTCCCCTTGCGGAGGAGCACAATCCGCTTGGAGGGGGATACCCATGCGCCGGGACGACGCGGCACCGCAGGAAGCCATCAGCACACACCCGATCGGGAGACTGCTGGCGATCCCTGCGAGAGGGGCGCGCGGCCGAAAGATGGCGCTCACAGGGTACGGAATGCTGGTGACGGCCGCATTCGGAACCTTCGCGATGACGACTCTTCAGGACGCCCCCGTGCGCGCCAGGGACAGCCGCCCGGACACGGCGCACGGCACCAAGAAGGGCGACGTCTTCACGGACTCCAAGGGCCCCGGCTACGCCCCGACTTACCTCGACGGCGGAGGCGGCATCGCGGGAGTCCCGCTGACCGAGGAACAGCGCAAGGCCCTCATACGCGAGGCCATGCGCCGGGGCATGGCAACCGCCGACGCCTACGCCCTCGCGTACGGAGACAACGCCACCATCCGCGTGAACAAGGACGGCACAGTGAGCGTCCACACGGGCGAGGTCGTCGTGCCGAACGGGCCGGTCTACGTCAAGAACCCCACGGACTCGCGGAAGCCCGCGCGGTCCAACACGAAGGCGATGGGCGAGGACCAGAAGGCGCCAACGGGGGGCCAGGCAGCGCCACAGAGGGGCGAGGAACAGTCCGGCGCCCAGGAGCCCGCGAAGGGCCAGACGAAGCGCCAGGGGGCCACCACGGGCACGGACGAGTTTGGCTCGTCGAGCACCGCCGAGGAGCCGAGCACGAAGGCCGACGAGGCCCCCTCCGCCGGCACCACGTCCGTCGACCCCTACTACCCGTCCACCGGAGAGAACCTGTACGAGGACGAGGGCAGCCTGAAGGAAGCCCTTCCGCCCACGCTCGAAAAGGTCGTGGACGGGGTCAACGACTTCACGAACTGGCTCAGCGCGTCGTCCGCCAAGACTCCGCAGACGTTCTCGCTCGTGGGCAACGGCGGCAATCGCCTGATGATGCACGTCGAGGCGCCGCTCGCCGACGACCTCACCATCACGACCACGGTCACGGCCGCCATGGACAGCGAGTCGAGCGTCGAGCCCGAAGTGACCAGCGTCGTCACGGACACCGAGACGGGCGCGGTCCTGGCCGACGAGACCGACACTTGCCCGAGCGAGCACGTTGTTGACGCGGTCGCCATTGGGCAGGCCGTCGATGTCATGCTCGAAGCGGGCGTGGCCGTATAGGACAAGGCCCGGCCGCCAACACGCAGCCGGGCCAGCACGCCAGACGTTCAGCGACCGAGGGCGTCCTCGACGGCCTCGAAGATGTCGCTGTCCGTCTCCTTCTGCCAGTCCGGCAGGTCCGGCCAGTCAGCCACGTAGGCAGGCTTCGGGTCGCCGAAGTGCTTGAACATCTGCGCCGTCCAGCACGTTGCGACGAACCGGCCCTTCTGCTCGCGCGAGAGCCGCTTCGCGTGCCCCTCGGACAGGTCGAGGAACTGCGCGATCTGCTCCCAGACGGACGCGGCGGCCTGGCGCTCCCAGTCCGGCGTTTCCTCCCACGGGGTGACGTAGCTCGGCTTCGGCTCGCCAGGGAAGTGCTTCCGCACGCCCGCGATCCACGCCTCGCGGAACCGTCGCCCGTTCTCCTCCGACACGCTGTCCCCTCTCGTCAGGCGGCCAACTCGGCAAGCTCGGCGTCCAGCTCGGCCGCGCGCACATCGCTGGCGACCGGTCGCAGCTCGACCCGGAGCGTTCGCAGCTTACGGGCCACATATCCCGACCCCGAGCGTCGGGCGAGATCCATCGCCTCGCGTGCGTACGTCGCAGCCTCGTCGAGGTCCCGACGCTTCGCGCCTATGACGGCGAGGTCGACAAGGACGGCACCTCGGCGCCGGTACGACTGACCCCGGCCCAACTGCACCTGTGCGAGTGCCTGCTGTAGGGCGACCTCGGCGAGGTCCAGGCGCCCCAGCTCGACGTACCGGGCCCCGCGCTCCTCGGCCAGGCGAGAGGCGTCGAACCGTAGCCATCCGCCATTCACCGAATCCGCGGTGAGGTCGAGGACCCGCTCGGCCTCGTCGAGGGCTCGCTCGCAGGAGTCGAGATCGCCCAGACCGGCGTACGCCTGCGCCTGCACGGCCGCGACCCAATGCCGGGTAGCGAGGTGGCCGTCCCCGCGCCGGGCGACCCTCGCGGCGGCCGTGAGCACGCTCACCGCATCCGCCCACTGTCGCTCGTACAGGGACACGTACGCATGCCGGGTCAGCGCGCACGCCCACAGGTCGTAGTGCCGGGCTTCCCGACTGGCCGAGGCTGCCAGGGTGTACGAGGCCGCCGCATCCGTGTAGCGGTTCTGGTCGAACGCAAGCTCGCCCGCGAGCTGGAAGAGATCACCGGCCGCCACGCACAGGCCCGACGTGTCGCGGCTGCCCTCCAGCTCCTCCGCCAGGGCGGCGAGCTGGTCCCGCACGATCGGATACACGCCCTGCTTCGTGCGGGCGAGCTGGTACACCTGCCACAGATGGGCGTTCATCGCGCGGAAGTCGGCCGCCCCGTCGAAGGGCTCATCCGCCGGCAAGGCAGGCAGGGCTCCGGCCACCGCGAGGAGACGCAGGAAGTCTCGTCGGATCATGTCGTCACCGCCGTCAGGAGTCGGGCTGTCGAGGTTCCCCTCGACCTCCGGAATGACGGCTTGTGGCGAGAGAAGGGCGTCCAGCTCGGAGAGGCTCAGGCCCAGGAGGTCAGCGAGCTTCGGCCGCAGGGGCGGTTGAGGTTCAGTCTCTCCACGCTCCCAGCGGCCCACCGTGGTTCGGTCGACGCCCATCGCGGCGGCGAGGGACTCCTGACTGTAGCCGCACGCCTTCCGCTGCTCCTTTAGGCCCACGGCCTACCCCCTTCGTCGCCTGCCTCTGGTCTGCCCAGTGCAACGACGTGCATCACGAATGCGTCATCACTGCATCAATCCTGCCGTGGCCGGACTGATCGCGCAGGCGAAAACTGGACGCCGGGGGTTGGCGATGAAGGACGGTTAGGAGAGACGCGATGCCGACTGAGAAGCAACTCATGATCGACAACAACGGCAAGGCCGGTGAGTTCATGGGGACGGTCGGCGGGCGTTGGCTGTTCCGCCCCATCGGCGGGGGTAGGGAGTGGGAGGTCGAGAAGGGCGCCGCCCGCCCGGTCACCCCGGAAGAGGCGAGGCGCCTTCGCCCCCGCCCGGCCGAGGACGAGCCCGAGTACGACTTCGGGGAGGCGTTCAGTGTTGACCACTGACGAGCCGCAGCCGGTCAAGACGTGCCAGACCTGCTTGGACATCGCGAGGAAGCGGGCGGTAAAGCGCGGGGAAGGCGACCAGAGTGCGGTGATCGACTGCAACGTCCTCTTGCGCCGGCACCTCGCCGAGAAGCACACAGACGCGCCCGTACGGATGGAGGCCGCCGAGTGAGAGCCGGTGCCCGCGTCTTCCGGATGGTCGACTACCGGGTGGACCCCGACCCGTTGGCGGACTGGGTGATGAAGGCGACGTGCGTCTCTGGAGAGGAGAGGGACTGCGGCGAGGAATCCCCCGAGACGCAGGACCAGCAAGAGGTGACGCAGTGGATCGCCCGGCATCGGGCAGACACGGGGCACGGCCGGTTCGAGGAGACGTACAAGCGCTTCGTCATCGCCACCATGAAGACCTGAGACTTGCGAGCGGGGTCGCCCTCCCCTGGTCCCCTCGCTCGCGGGCGGCAGCTCCCCCCGTAGCTGTCGTGACGCAAAGAGACCCCCCTCTGGATGAGCGCCCGGAGGGGGGTCGTGCGTTATGCGGCCGGGGTCAGGACGACCAGGAGCGGACCGGCCGCGTCGTCCCATGCGTGCCCGGCCTCGACTGCGGCGCGACCCTCGCGGCGAATGCCGTCCCGGACGGGGGCGAGGAACGTCTCGCGGAAGTGCGCTTGCGCCTCGGGCTTCATGCCGCTCCCGGCGACCGCCGCGCCGACCTTCTCGTTCAGGACGCTCGCGGCCTGGCCGAAGTCGTCGCCGGTCCACTCGTCTGCATGCTCGGCGACCAGCGCCCACGTCATCTTGAACATGGTCACAGCTTAACGCCAGAACGCGCGGAAGGGACCTCCTCGCGAAGGTCCCAACTTTACACGTGGGTAAGGGAGTTAGCGGACCGGACAGGCGCCGGTCGAACACTCCTCGTCGGTCGAGTCCTCGACCCGATACGACTCGTAGGCGTCGAACTCGTCGCGGGTGATCCGCTCGTACGGAGCCTGCGGCCTGGTGCCGTCGACCATGATCGTTGTCCCCTTCAGGTGGGGGAGCCACTTCTCGATCACGTCCGCCGTCTCGTCGAGGTCGAGGCCCTCGGGCACGTTCGCCGTGAAGCTGACCGCGTTGTCCGCGTACTCGGCCTGGTACATCGCCTGGAAGGCGAGCATGTCGTCGAGGCTCAGCTCGTCGGCCGACTCGACCAGATCCGCCGGGTAGCCGCGCGCCTCGACCTCGGCGACGAGCTTGTCCAGCGTGGGGAACTCGACGACCAGCGTGTTCCCGCTGGGGTCGTAGACGCACGGCTCGACCTTGTATCCCTCGAACTCGAAGGCGGCGACCCTGGCGGCCTGATCCGGGTCCGCAATCGAGAAGCGGACGCGCCGCAGGAAGGTGCGGGCGTAGACGGGGTGGATTCCCTCCGTGACGCCCGGCATTTTCGCGATCGTGCCCGTGGGGGCGACGGTCGTGACCTTGACCGGCTCGGGGATGCGCAGCTCGAAGGCGTACTCGCGGGCGGCCTGGCGGACGATCCGCTTCAGCCGTCCGAGGAGAAGCCGGAAGCGGGTGTGTGCCGGCGCCTCGCTGTAGCGGATGCCCTGCTTCGCGAGGAACCCTTGCACGCCCAGGTGGCCGACGCCGATCCGTCGCTGTGCGGCCAGGCGCTCGGCCTGCTCGGCGTCGTTCACGTCGCCGTACGTCGCCCGGACGAGGAAGCGCGCCATCAGCTCGTGCGCCCGCTTCAGGCCCGTCTCGTCGTACGCCTCGTGCCCGTCCAGTACGAACGCATCGAGGTTGATATGCCCCAAGTTGCAGTTTTCCCAGGGCATAAGTGCGATTTCGCCACACGGGTTTGTAGCAACAACTGTACCAACCTCCCCGACGTTCGAGGCGGTCGAGTGCCAGTAGCCGGGCTCGCCGTTCTTCAGCATCCCGGCGACGACCTTGCGATGCACCATGTAGGCCCACTCATTCCCGCCGGGCCCGAAGTCGTCGTGCTTCTCGCCGGACAGGTAGTCGACGAAGTCCTGGTCGATCTCGACGGAGATGTTCGTCGTCCAGTGCCGCGAGGGGTCGCTCTTGCAGCGAAGGAAGTCCTCGATGTGCGGGTCGTTCCACGCGCAGATCGCCATCCTCGCGGAACGCCGATTCCCGCCGCTGACCACGCATTCCGCGATGGCGTGGTCGATCTCCATGGCCTCAGTCGGCGTGAGGTAGTCGGCGTCGTGCCAGAGGCCGGACTCGCGGGCCGAGGTGGACAGGACGCGGCCGATCTCCTGCATCATGCGGGCGAAGGGGGCCGGGCCCGAGGCGACGCCGCCGAAGGTCTTCAGGCGGGCGCCCTTCCCGCGCACGCGCGACACGTCGTACACGCGGTCGCTGTGCTTGACCTCGCTATCGGTCATGAAGGTGTCGATCAGGTCGACCATCGCGGCGGCCCAGCCCTCGCGGGAGTCCTCGACCTCGAAGGCGCCAGCCCAGTCCGAGTCGTACTCGCTGGAGAGGGCGCCCGCGGCCTTCATGTCCTCGAAGTCGGGGTGGGCGGGGTCGCACACGACGTGAACGTTCAGCTCCCGACGCGGGGCCCCGTACGGGCGGAGGTACTTCGTGCTGTAGTTGGCACCGACCCCGCCCCCTTCCATCAGCCGAAGGAAGCTGAACTCGAAGTGCCGGCTGAGCTTCTCGCCCCAGCCCGAGACGTGGCAGTTGAAGAGGTACTGCCTGCCCTTCACGCCGGACGCCCACAGGTGGCGCCCTGCGGGCAGTACGGCGAAGCGGTCCATGAGGGCGACCAGCTCGTCATGCTCGGCCCGTACAGCCTCGCTCCAGCCCTCGGCAGGGCCGTAGACGAGGCCGAGGTTCCCGGCCGCCACGCGGCGGACCGTCTCGGGCCACGTCTCGCGGGAGCCGTCCGCCTTCGTGCGGCTGTAGGTGCGCTCGTAGACGGTCTGACCGGTGGGGCCGAACGGGACAGAGGCGGTGGTGATGGGTCGCTCCTTGGGAGTGGTGGCGTTGGTGGTGATCAGCAGCTCGGCCAAGATCAGACCGGCTTGTTCAACATGACGGACAGAACCTTGATCAGCCGCTTGAGCGTTCCGGCGCTGTACGCGGCGAGATCGGACAGCACTTTGATCTGCGCCGCCGTCTGCTCGCTGGTCGGCTCGGGCAGCGCCAGGAAGGCCAGGCTCAGGTTGATTCGCGTGTCCAGGTAGCCGATCGCGAACGCGGCCTCGCTGTGCAGGCTGTCGAGGGCCAACTCGTCCTGATGCTGGGTGACCTCGGCCTCGGAGTAGGGCCGGGCGATGACCGTCCCGTCCGCCCGGCGCTCGTAGTAGGTCAGGGTCGCGTCGTCCCAGAACTCGTACTCCTCCGGAGCCATGCCGGCGGGCGCTTCCACGCCGGGCGCGGGCTCCTCGGCGGGCGGCTCCTCGGCGGGCGGCTCCTCGGGTGGCATTTCGCTCACGCTGCGTTCTCCAATTCGTCGTAACTGTCCACGTAGTCAGTGCCGTTGAGGTGGGCGGCGAGCTTGCCGATTCCCCGTTCGAGCCGGTAGCGGATGGCGCGGTCGGTGACCGCCTCGCGCGCCGCTATCCGGCGGTCCTCCCAGTCGAGGCCGAAGCGCATGAACAGCGCCCGACGCTCGACCAGGGAGAGCGGGGCCGTCACCCAGCCCCGCCGGATGTCGGCGAGGTGGGCGAACAGGACTCCCGCGGATTTCTTGTCGACGGTCCCCTTGGGCATGTCTGCGTCCGGGGCCGTGGGGTTGCGGATGCCGTAGGCGGCTTCCACGTCCCACACGGCCGGAAGCAGGTGCTCGACGAGGCGCCGGTCGTACCCGCTCACACGCGCCCCTTCTCGGCCGCATCGCAGGCCGCCTCGTAGGAGGTGTGCCGGATGCGGCGCTTGGCCTCGGTCTTCACTCGGTCGACCAGATCGAGGACGAGGCGGTGATAGAGGACGCCGAGCCCGAGGTTCGGGTCGGCCAGGCACTCGTTCACCATCGAGGGCTTCGTCGCCAGGATGATCAACGCCTCTTGCCGGGCGTCCTCGTACTCCATCGTCAGCGTGTCCTCGTAGCCGTCCGCGATGCGGCGGGCGGCCCGGCCTGCGAGGGCCACCACCTCGGGCAGGTCGAGGACCCGCCAGTCGGGGGCAGTCACCGGACCACTTCCTTGACCGGCACTTCGCCGTCCCTGGTGACCATGACCATCAGGCCAGGGGCGCCGCGCGTGCCCTTCAGATGCCGCCACCACGTCGACTCGGACTCCATCGCGGGCACCTGCACGAACGTCCTCGGCCCGTCCGTGTCGACGAACTCGTGGTGCAGGTGACCAGCGAGCAGTAGATCGGCGGTGTGCATCGCACTCGTCTTGTCGAAGGCTTGGCCTCGCCACCACTCGAAGTGCTTGCCGGGCCGCCACTGGTGCCCGTGGGCGTGGGCGACGACCGTTCCCGAGCACTCGACGACAACGGTCAGTTCGTCCGTGTCGGGGACGTACACCTCGACGTGCGCGAACTCCTCGCCTGCCAGGGCCAGGGCCTCGCTGACCGAGATCAGCGCGTCCGTGTCGTGGCTGTCGTCGTAGCGGGTCGTCCCCTTGCCGCCCGGCCGTACGGCCTCGCCGTGGTTGCCCGGCACCGCAACGACGGTCAGCCGGTTCGCCATCGGCGCGAAGCGGATGATCGCGTACGCCATCAGTCGGCGGGTGAGGCGGATCTGTTCCGTGAGGGTGAGCTGAGTCCGCCAGACGTTCGCACCGCCCTGCGAGACGTAGCCCTCGACATGGTCACCGAGCCACGCAAGGTGTACGTGCTCGATGTCGAAGCGCTTCTGATACTCGGTGAGCAGTTCGGCGGCCCGGTCGATGCAGTGCATCGCTCGCTTCAGGGTGCCCTCGTAGCCGTCGCCGTCGATCTTGCCGAACTGCATGTCGCCCAGGGCGACGACGTACGTGAACTCGCCCTCGTCGTCGTCCTGAACGAAGCCGGGCGCCTCGTCGAAGACGGACAGCAGCTCGTCGATGTTCGGTCGCTCGAGAACCGCCGGCACCTTGCGGCGGCCGAATGAGAAGCGGGCGGAGACGCCGGGCTCACCGCTGGCCATGGTCCATTCGCTCGACCGGAAGCCGGTGACCTCCCACTCGGCGGGGTCGAGGTGGTGCGCGCGGAGTACGTCGGCCGCCGTGGACTCGGGGTCGATGCCCTCGGGGCCCCGCACGGTCACCTCGGCCGCGTCGCCCGACACCTCTATCTGGCGGGTGAAGTCCTTCTCGGGGTCGGCCTGGCGGCCGGGGACGGCCGGAGCGGTCGGCGTACGGAGAAGGTCGTTCAGCAGCTCGGAACGGTCCAAAGTTTACACCCCATCACGGAGAGAACGGCGGTACGTGCGGATCGTGGAAGCGGACACGGTGTGCCCGTGCTTGCGGAGGACGAGGGCCAGGCGCTCGGCGGAGGAGCCGGTGTCGACGAGCCGCAGAACGACGGTCTCCCGTACGTCCGGCTCCAGCTCCTCGTAGATGCGCTTCAGGGTCGGGCCAGGGTTGCCCGGCAGTGACTCGCTCACAGGCCCCTCCGGGCAAGGTGCTCGCGACAGGCCGTCTCGACTTGGTGGGCGAGCGTCTCCAGCGGGCGGGGCCGTACATGGCCCACGCTGCGGCGAATCTCGTCTTCCGACCAGACCACCCCGCCGTGCAGGCCGCGAAGGTGATTGCGCAGGCGCTCACGTGCGGCGCCCTCGTTGTCGCGCACGGGCTCGTAGTGGCCGCAGCCGCGACCGTCCATGAACTGAGGGCAGGGAAGGCCGGTGGTCACTCGGCCCCCCGGTCGATCTGTTCGACGGCCGCGAGCGCGAGCGAGGCCAGCCGGACGAGACCCTCGCGGATCTCCTCGACCGTGCGCCCACCGAAGGCGGAGAAGGCGACCTGTACGGCCAGGCCGTCAACGCCGAACGTCCCGGCGTCCTGGCGGGCCTCGTTGATCGCGTCCCAGTCCTCGGCCCGCCTGCGGTAGGACTCCGCCCCCCGCGAGGGGAGGTGTCCGCCGACCAGGGCCGAGGGCAGGTCGCCGACCTTGCGGGCCGCCGTGCCCACCTCGGCGAGGACGGCCGCGAAGGGGTCGGCCTTGCGTGCCGGCGCCTTGCGAGGGGCGGCCTTCTTGGCGGTCGTCTCGGTCACTGGTTGTCCTCCTTGATCAGGTCGAGAAGCGCCTGAGCGCTTCCCTGCATGTAGGTGTCGGTCACGTCCCCGTCCCGCAGCCGGACGCCCTTCGCTGAGCGGAGGGACCGGCAGATACGGGCGGTGAACTCCGCGCCCGCGTCGTCTGGATCGCCCCAGACGCGCACGCGGTTGAAGCCTGCGAGCATCCGTCTGTGTCTGCCCTGCCAGAGGGCGGCGCCGGGGATGGCGACCGCGTGAAGGCCGACCTTCCGCAGGATGATCCGGTCGAGTTCGCCCTCGGTCACGTCGATCGTGTCCCCGGCCTGGTGCACGTCGGCGATGCCGTACATGCGGGGCGGGTCGTCCTTGATCGTGTTGTACTTCCCGTGGAAGGCGGCCCTGTGGTCGTGGTCTTCCAGGCAGCGGAACCGGACGGTCAGCGGCTTGTCGTGGCGGTCGAGATACGGGATCGCGAGCATTCCGCGGAAGCGCTCATGGCCGGGGAACGGGTGGTCACCGACGACGCCAAGCCGGTGTGTAACCGCCTCCTCGCGGCCGATTCCCCGGTCGAGGAGATACCGCGCGACGCCCGGCGTAAGAGCTGCCTGATACGCGCTCACCGCCTCCTCCAGCATCTCGCGTTGCGAAGGCGAGAGAGGCTGCAAGGGCTCGTGCTCCGACAAAGTCAGTGCCTTCCTTTTCCATGATCAAAGTGAATGAGTCGCCGCCCTTCCCGCAGGAGTGGCACTTCCAGAGGCCCTTGTCCGTGTTGAAGGACATGGATGGGGTGTTGTCCTCGTGCAGTGGGCAGGTCGTCATGCCCGTGACCCGCTGCGAGTTGAAGTCGATGTCGTAGTGCTCGAAGACGGCTTCGAGCGTCGGCTTCTCGGCGTCGTCCTGGTGGTCGTTGTCGATCCGGCTGAACCTCACGGCACCCGCCTGCCGACGAACCAGCCCTTCCGGTCGTCGTAGCCGAGGGACTCCAGCCCTGCGGCCCCGGCTGTCTCCACGTCGAAGTGGTTCAGCTCGTCGACCAGGCGCTCGTACTCGTTGGCCTCTTCGAAGGTGATGGCGTTCACTCGGCGTCGTCCAAGCCGAAGTACGCCTCGACCGTGGTCAGGACGAACGCCTTGCGCCAGCCCTTCCCGCGTCGCTTGACGACGACGATCGACTCCACGCGTTCCGGGTCGATGCCTCGGTGCTTGGCGAAGTTCAGGCGCTCGCGCTCGGCCTCGTCGAGGAACGGGCCCGGCTCGAACTTCGCGTTCTTCGCCTCGACGATCGTGAAGAGGCCGCCGTCCTCACGGATGGCGAGGTCGCCCTCGTCCTCCGCGCCGGTCAGCCGCAGCCGCTCGGCGTCCTCCCCGACAGACCGAAGGCCCGTCATCAACTCGATCTCCCAGTCGGCACCCTTGCGCTTGTTGGCCCGGTTCCGTGCGTTAATCGTGGTCAAACTTTACACCGCCTTCTACTTCATCAGGGCATCGGTCGGAGACCAGGGCTTCGCTGGAGTGGCCGCCGGCACTGCACGTTCGAGCTTCGAGAACCGCGTCACCTCGGGGTGGCAGCGCATCGACGCGTACCGTCTGGCCGTTGGGTCACAGGGGCCCATGCGCTGTTTGATCACGGCGACCCGGTACTCGTGCGAGGTCGGGTCCAGCGCCACGGAGAGGGACAGCTCGGGCTTCTCCGAGAGGCCGCCCTTCACCTGATCGCGGCTCGGCGGTGCCCACGGGTCCGACTTCGCTTCCCAGCTCTTATCGCTCGCGTGGTGCAGGACGATGACGGTCGCGCCGGTCGCGCGGGCCAGTTCGGTAAGGCCGCTCATCACGGCCATCTGCTCGGTGTAGTCGGACTCGGCCCCGTCGAAATCCATCAAGTTGTCGAACACGAAGACTTGCGGATAGGCGTCCCACAGCTCGATGAACGCCTCCAATTCCTCGTCGATGTTCTTCCAGGTGATCGGCGAGCCGAAGGCGAAGGTGATGTTCGAGCCCGCGAGAGCGGACAGGTACTCCTCGCGGTGCCGTCCGCCCGCAGCCATCCCGGCTTCAACCATCTCCGTGGTGTCGCCGGTCGCCATCGACGCCAGGCGCGAACTCGCGGTGAAGGCCGACATGTCCGCGCTGAAGTACAGCGTCGGCAAGTTCATCATCGCGGCCCAGTACAGGGCGAAGCCCGACTTCTGAGTGCCGGACCGGCCCGCGATCATGATGACCTCGCCGTGACGCGGGCGGCACCCTATGCCGTACAGGGCGTCGAACGCCTCGATCCTCGGCAGCTCCTTGCCGGACTCGGCATGCAGCGCCAGGGACCTAGCGGGGGTCAGCACGTAGGGGCTCCTCTCTGTGGACGACGCGGCGGATACCGGCCGAGCGGATCAGGGTCAGGCAGGCCGGACACGGCGTGCGCGTGACGTACAAGGTCGAGCCGTTCAGCTCGTCCGGGTTGGCGTGGTGAATCGCGTTGGCCTCCGCGTGGACGGCCGCACAGTTCGAGTAGTCCGAATCGCGGGCGCACTCCTCGACCGTGAGCCGCCCTCGTGGGCAGTTCGCGGCCGACGCACAGCCGGGCAGTCCCGCCGGCAGGCCGTTGTAGCCGACGCTCAGCACTCGATTCGTTCGGGACAGGAGCACGGCGCCGACCTGAGCCCGCGTGCAGTCCGCACGGGTGGCTACGGTCTCGGCAAGGCTCATGGCCCAGCAGTCCCAGGAGGGACGGGGCACGGGTCCTCCAGACCCGCGAGGCGGGGGCCAGCCAGGCGACCGGCCCCCAGCCCTCGCGTGTGTCAGTCGAAGTCGGGAGCGTCGGCCACGGCCGCGTTCACGGCGGCCTCGCGAGCCTGCGCGTACTCGATGACCTTCTGTCGGACCCCCGCGTCGGCGACGGGGCGCCAGACCCAGGCGGGGTGAGCGCCCGGCCGCTTCGGCGGGACCTGATCCAGCTTGACGATCGTCGCGTTGCCGACGACCTTCTCCAGGTCGCGGGCGAGGAGGGTCTGTTCGATCCTCGTGCCCTTGTTGATCTCGGGGGCGAGCTTGTCGAGGCTGTCGCGGTCCTTGAACACGGTCACGTCACACAGTGCCGAGTCCTTCGGGCCGTTCGGGGTCGGCCTCTGCGCCTCGTACGAGTTGACCTCGATCAGGAACGCGACCGCATCCTTGACCTCGGAAGGCTTGAACCAGCCGCCACCAGCGGTCGGGATCTCGACGAAGTTCAGGGTCACTCGGTTTCTCCTTCAGTGGGGATGTCGTTGCGGTAGTAGGGGGTCGGCTCCGAGAAGCGCGGGGCGATGAAAGAGCCCAGCGCGGAGGCGACCAGAACGAAGGCGAGGATCACGGCGGGCACGGGCGTTACCCGTTCTTCAGAGCCCGGCCGCGGGCCTTGTAGGCAGTCATGACGGCGGGATCGGAGAACATCGCCTGGTTCGCCGCCCAGACCTTCTTGAGGTCGTCGAGGCTGCCTTGCTTCTCGATCTCGCCGAGAATCCAGGCGGACTTGTCGTCGGTGGTCTGCTCGGGCTTCGAGGCCGAGGCAGCCGCCCACGGGTCGTCCGCCGGGGACTGCGCGGGAGAGTCGGAGATGACTCGGGCGTCGAGGATCGAGGCGACGTTGCCCTTGCCGTGAGCGAGGTTCGTCGCGTTCACAACGAGGTCGCTCAGCGAGAGGCCGGTCTCATCTTTACACTCGAACCCGAAGTAGTCGCAGATCAGTTCGCGGACCTGCCTCACAGAGCCACGGAACACGGCCCACGTGTCCTCATACCCCTTGCCGTACTTGATGGTGACGCCGATCGTGCCGTCCGGGTAGGACGCCACGAGTTCCGCCTGATCTGCCTTCACTTCAACTCCCTCTCTCTAGGTCCAAACTTAACACGATGTCCGACGTTATGCAGCATCGGATTTTGTGACGCCCCTCACCCACGGGCGCATCGCGCCCTTCACGCTGCGGGTCGTACGGACATCGAGGGCCAGGCGCGCGGCGGCCCAGCCGATCTCCAGGTCGACCCAATGAAGCGTGCACTCCCCGGAGCCCGCAGGCAGGTTGATGATGATGCCCCACTTCTGCGACACCCCGGTCAGCGGCGTGTACGCCTGCGCGGCTTCCTCCGCCGGCACCTCACGCTTCTTCCAGGCCGCGAACGCCTTCTTGTCCGCGCGGTCCACGGGGAAGCGGGTGTAGTCGTAGAACTCGCCGCGCGAGTACACGGCAAGCTGCATCGCCATCTTCAGCTCGCTGTACTTCACGGAGCCGGTCTTCAGGTCGCCGATGAACAGCCCCTCGATGTGGTTGCCGTCCGGGTCGGGCCCGGCGTATTCGAGGGTGCGGTCGAAGGTTCCGCCCGTGCGTAGCTCGGGCACGGCGACGAACTTCTCCACGGCCCTGACCTCGAAGTCGATCGTCTCCATCAGGTACGCGGTCATGTCGCGTTGGTCCCTCGCCGATGTGCCGGCGGGTAGTGGTTCGCCACGGTCCACGTACTCGGACAGCGTGTGCAGGTGGGTGCCCTTCTCCCGCTTGACGTTGGCCCCGGCGATGTCCTGCGCCTGTTCGGCGAGTTCGTTGAGCCTGCGCTTGTCGGCCGGGTCCTCCGGGTCGAGCTGCCTCACCACGTCGAGGAGGTCAGGGCGCTTGGCGGCCCCGATCAGGGTGTTGCGCGACTTCCAGTCGGACAGTGCGCTCTTGTCTTCGATGCAGTCGATGAACGTCGTCGTGCGGGTCAGGGCGACCGGCTTGCCGCCCTGCTTCGGTATGACGAGGGGGCGGTCCCATCCATCGCGGGGGATGGTCGGCGCGGGCGTCAGGTCGACGATCTTCAAGCGGTGGCCTCCATGTCTTCAGTGGATTCGAACGGGTCGTCAGGATTGACGGGGACCAGCCACAGGCGGACCGATCCGTCTTCGAGAAGCTCGGGCTCGTCTTCGTCCTCGCCCAGCGGCTCAAGGCCGAGGAGCCGGACCACGGCGAGGGCCTTACGCATGTCCGAGGCCGAGGTGCCGGGTTGGACGATCAGGGCGCGGTCCCATTCGGAGGAGTCTCCGACCAGTTCCATACCGGCCGGTAGGGTCATCTTGCTACGCGCCAACACGCACCGAACGGGGCAGTCCTCGCCGAGCGCGTAGAAGTCCGGCAGGGAGTCTTCGTGCGGCACGTCTTCTTTGTCGCGAACGAAGAGGCACTTCGTGCCGTAAATGGGCGACTTCTCTGCGCCTTCAGTGCGCAAAACCCCAGTGAACGGCATGGCCGTGGCCCCCCTGCGTGTAAACATTGAACCTTGCTGGAACCTTTGTACGTGGCCCCCTTCGCACCTGTCAACTGACGGTGCCCGCCGGTTCACCCACTGGACATGATGCAGATGTGCATGTCAGGTGAACGGAAGGTAAACGATATCCGGCCAAGATCAGGGCCCCGTCCGACTTGAGGATGAGAAAACCCCTCGTCAGCTCAGACGAGGGGTTGATTCGAACAGGATTCGAACAGTGGCAGACTTCAGTCACGCGCCTGGTTGCCGGTCGCGAGCTTCGGTTTGCGAATGAGATCGGTGTCGCTGTCCTCGCGCGGGATGTAGAAGAACCCGTCCTCCGTCTCCTCGTCGTAGTGCACGACGAGCTTGTCCTCTTCGAGCATCTGCTTCCAGTTCGCCAGGCGTCGCGAGTCGCGGTCGTTCAACTCGCGGCCTGCCCGAGATCGAGCCTCGAAGCGAAGCATGATCGCTGGATAGAGGTGCCTGTGCTCGGCCTTCACCTTCCAGGGGAGCAGGTCGTCAGCGCGGAGATTCCGCCGGTCAAGCCCCTTCCGCCGGCGGAACGCAGCCCACATCGGGATCGTGGTCTCGATCCCGTACTTCTCCCTGTAGGTCTGCTGCATCCACTCGTAGGTCTTGCCCTCTTCGAACCATCTGACGACTTCTTGCTCGTCCTGGATCTTCCTCGGTGGCATGTTTCCCCCTGCTTTGTGGCGGTGGTCTCAGTCGGGCATGGGCGTACAACCTCTTGTGTAGTGCGTAAAGGTTGACCCACTGCCGATGATCATGTCAAGCTGTGACCGCACACCAAACGTAAACAGGTGACCCCGGCAGCGCGCCAACGCTCCGGGGTCCGGCACTGAGAGTGGTAGCTCCCAATGCAGATCCATCGTATCCCGACGCATGAGCGGGACTTCGTGATCATCGCCAATAAGGCGATCCAGGACCCGCGCATCTCTCACACGGCGCGCGGCATCCTCGCTCTCGTCCTGTCCCTGCCCAGCGGGGTTAAGGAGAACGTCCGCACCCTTTCCGACAACTACCCGCAGGGTCGATCCGCGGTGGCCAATGCCGTCAAGGAGCTGCGCGAGTTCGGGTACTGGGTGACGAAGACGGTCCGCGACGACGAGTCGAACCAGATCGTCTCGACCGTGGACGTGTACGAGCTGCCGAACCTGGCCTCTGTCCCGGTTCCCACCCGTCCGGTCACCAGCCCTGCGGCCACCCGGAACACGGGCACGTCCCCTAACGGGGAAAAGGACTCTTCTAAGTACGGGGAAAAGAACCCTCCCTTCCCTCCTGCCGAGGACGAGCCCGCGCCGTCCGCGCCCGAGGCCGACAGGGAGGGAGAGGGCGACAAGAGGAACGGCAAGCAGGAGACCGAGGCCGCCCGCATCCTGCGGCGCTTCGCTGCGATCGACACCCGCCTGAAGCTCTCTGACCGGCAGGTCGCCAAGCTCGCCCCGTCCGTCGCCGACTGGCTCGACCGTGGCGCCACCATCACCGAGATCACCGACGCCGTGACCCAGGGCCTTCCCGCGAAGGTCTACAGCGCCGCGCGCCTGATCGCTGACCGTCTCGACCGCAAGCGCCCCGAGCGCAAGCGGCAGTGGAAGCAGTACGCCGACTGCGCGGAGGGCTGCGGCAACGTGCTGCCCGCCGGTCAGGAGACGGGCATCTGCACCGAGTGCGCCCTCGGCGCCGCCCCGTACTTCGAGATCGACTGCATGACGGGCGAGATCGCCGAGACCCCGGAAGCCCCCGCTCTCGACGTGTCCGGCCCCCTCGCGCCCCAGGGCCTCGCCGCCTTCCGCGCCGCCCGCGCGGCCCACGGCCTGTAACCCCCCGTCTTCCTTCACTCGCGCCACCTGAAAGGCACATCCATGTCTTCCCCCCTGCCTCGCATGCCCCGCTACGCCTACATCGTCGGCGGCCTGGTGCTCGCCGTCGCCCTCGCGATGTCGGCCCCTGGCGAGTACCAGCTCGCCCGTACGGCCGGATGGAACGAGTGGGTCGCCGCCGGTATGCCGGTCTGCATGTCCGTGTACGCCGTCGTCGCGGTCTGGTTCACCGAGAGCCGCGCCAAGGGCGAGAAGGGCCGTGGAAGCGCCATCGCTGGCGCCGTGGGCGCCCTGGGGATGACCCTCGCTGGTCAGATCGTCGCCCACTGGATCTCGGCCGGATACATGGTCTCGTCGAAGGAGCTGGTCGCCGCTGTCTCCGCCGTCCCCGCGATCGTTGCCGGGCACGTCGCCCACATGGTCATCCGTGCTGCCAAGCCGGTGCCGGCGGAATCCGCGGTGGTCGTCGAGGACCAGGAGCACGACGAGCACCAGGACCAGCCCGCCGAGCCCGTTCAGCCGACCCTCGACGGAACCGAGCCGCCGGTCGACGAGGTGGCCAAGGCCCGCGAAAAGCGTCGCCCCGGCCGCCCGGCCCCCAGCCTCGACGAGATCAAGGAGGCCGCGAAGACCCTGATCGCCCAGGGCCGCGAGGTCAACGGCCCGAACCTCGCGAAGGCCATGGGGCGCGACCGCCGTACCGGTAGCCGCTACCTCTCCCGGCTCAACGAAGCCACTGCCTGACAACTGCAACCCGCACCCGTCCATGGGGGACAATCTCAACAGCGAGAGTCCCCCATGGGCGAGGAAGCGGAGAGATGGACGTAACGATCACCGTGCGCGTATGTGACATCTGCAAGGACAGGGACAAGCCCGCAACTCGCTACAGCCTCACGCCCGATGGGGACGAGACCGTAACTCGCGACCTGTGCAACGAGGATGCGGCCCCCGTGCTCGCCGTCTTCGATCTGACCCCCGAGGGCGCCCCCGAGTCCGTCCCGAGCGAAGACAAGCCCCCGGCCCAGAGGAAGGCGCCGGCAGCGAAGGCCGAGAAGAAGGCCCCGGCGAGGACGACCTCTCGCAGGCGGGGTAAGACGCCGGTCCGAACCCTCGAAGAGATCGAGGCCGCCAAGAAGGCCGCCCAGTCCTGAGACGCACAAAAGCGCCCCCCTGCCAGCCCGCGAGGGCCAACAGGGGGGCGCAGTGCTACTCGTCGCCGGGCCGCTCGACCAGGCCCAGAGAGGTCGCCACCTGAACGATCAGGGCGACCTCGGGCTTGTCGGCATAGACGATGGCGGCGACGCTCACCAGGACGCCCAGGGCCGCGAAGACGGCCCCGACGCGCGAGCGGTAGCGAACAGGCAGGACGGACAGGAACACGGCTGCGGGCTTGCGATGCTTGCTCACCGGCGCCCCGCCTGCTTCTGAAGGGCGATGAAGCCCTGCGGCCCGATCTTCGGGTCATGCAGGCCGCTGCGGTACTTCGGGTTGCGGTCGTGGAAGCGGGCGACGGCGCGCTGAGTCTCCGGGCCGTACAGGGTGGTGTACGCCCCCGCGATCGGGCCGTACCCCGCCTTCACGAGGAGCTGCTGAAGCTCCTTCACCTGAGCGTGCCGGGCGCCAGGCTTCACCTTGGGGGACAGGGCCACGATCTTCGAGACGGGCTTCGGGGCAGGCTTCGGAGCGGGCTTCGATGCCGGCGGCTTCGGCTTCTCGGGCTCGGCCGACTTCGGGGCGGGCATGCCGTCCTTCACCCACTGGTACAGGTGGACGCCGGGGCAGGCGGTCGCGAAGCCGTCCTTGTGTCCCCGCTTGGCCAGGGCCCGGCCGGTCCGCTTGCACGCCTCGTCGTACAGCGCACGCACCGAGGCGAGCGCCTTGTCCGAGGGCTTCTGGTCGCCGCCGATGGCCACGTACACGCCGAACCCGGAGACGTTGTGATCGGGACAGTGGGCGCCCTGAAGGCCCCACCCTCGGCCCTCGTAGACGGTCCCGTTCTGGTCAACCATGAAGTTGTAGCCAGTCCCGGCCCAGCCCTGGCCAACGTGGATCTTCTCGACCTCGCGCGGGACAGCAACGCCGGTCGAGTGGGCGGGGACACCGCCGTGATAGTGGACGAAGAACTCGGTGCGCGCACTGAGCGGGACATCTGCGGGGTCACCGTTCCAGGGCTTCGCGCCCCAGGACTTACGGCTGACGATCGAGACAGACACGGGACATACCTCCGGGCATGACAAAGGCCCCGCACCAGGCGGGGCCGCAGGGGACGTAATCGGGTCAGCTGTCTCGCAGGACAGCGGAAGTGATGTGGGTGTCGAGACGCTCGGAGACGGCCAGGCGCTCGACGCGCTCGTGGGACAGCTCGGCGCGCAGTTCGCGGATGTCCCGGCTGTGCTCGGCCTGTCCCGCGAGGACGAGATCGAGTCCCGAGATCACGCGGTCCAGGTCGTCTCGCAGGTTCGTGCTGTGGGTGTTGGAGACTTGATCACGGGCCTCTTGCGTGTGCTCGCGCACTTCGTTGAGGGCTGTCCCCTGCCGTCTCACCAGCTCGACGAGGACGCCGACCAAGGCCGCGGTGACCACTCCGCCGGTAGAGATCATGGCGACCTGAACGGAGGGGTCAAAAGTCATCGGGTCAGCTCCTCGACGAGGCGCTCCAGACGCTCGATGCGGTCGGCCTGCGCCTGCACGACGGGCAGGAGAGCGACCCCAAGAAGGTCGTAGCGCAGGGCGTCGATGCGTCCCTCTTCGTCGTAGGTGACGATCTCGGGAAGCGTCTCCGCGACCTCTTCGGCGATCAGGCCGAACTCGTCCCGCAGGTAGTCGCCGCCCTCTTCCTTCGGGCGCCGGTCGTAGATGCGGGGACGCAGGGACAGAACTGCATCGGGGTCGATGTCGATGTCCCTGATGTTCTGCTTGAAGCGGCGGGACGAGGTGTTGCGAGCGAAGGTCCCGTCACCCTGCACCCACACCGCGTAGTACGTCCCGGAGCCGGACACAGAGTCGGCGTGGACGCGCTTCGTGCCGTTGGCCCAGGCGATCGTGTCCCCGGACTCCAGGTAGGACGAGTGGGAGTGGGACGAAGGCGGAAACGTGGTCGGCTTCGAGGTGATGCTCGACCACGTGTGAGAGTGGGACGACGGGGCGAACGTCGCGGGGACGCCGGTCAGCTCCGACCAGGCGTGGCCGTGCGCGCTCGGGGCATAACTCGTCGGCTTGTTCGTGACCTGCGACCAGTCGTGAGTGTGGGCGGCCGGGGGCAGGGACGTGGGCGCGTCGGTGATCTGTGACCACGTGTGCGTGTGCACGGACGCCGGGAACGTCGCAGGCTTGCCGGACAGGTTGGCCCAGTCCACATTCGAGATGAGCGGCGTCCACGCCGTGTCGTTCCAGAACTCCCACCGGCTCGTGTCGGCGTTGTAGCCGAGCATCCCGAAGCGCGGAGAAGTCGGGCGGGTGCTGGTGTTCCACACGCCGACGCGGTGTCCCACGAACGGGCGGATGCGGATGATGTCCCCGGCCGTGATCGAGGTGACGTTCGCGTTGACCGTGATGGACGCGAGCCCAAGCTCGAAGATGCCCGTGTCGGTCTGGGTCAGGGCCGGGGGAGTCGTCGAGCCTGCGGTGCCCTGCTTCACCGCCAGGACGATGCTGTTCAGGGACGGGTCGAGGCGCAGGATCACTCGGTCGACGCGGACGGACGTGCTCGCGGCCGGGATCGCGATGACCTCGGTCGCGGTGGACTGCACCATGAAGCCCCGCAGGAAGGCCAGGCCCGCCGATACGTTGAGGTTCATGCCGGTGCCGGCGGTGACCTGGAAGCCCGAGGACGAGCCGAACGAGGCGACGACACCCGAGTCCTGGAACTCGCGGAACATCTGGCTGTACTGCGTCTCGGTGACGACCTGTGCGTCAAAGGGGTAGGAGGTGATAGCCAAGAGGGAGACTCCTTAGATGGCCGCGCCCGCGTCCTCAATGACCAACTGCGACAGGGAGCCCGGCAGGTAGCGGACCATGCCGTACGTCGCTGCGGCTCGGCGAGAGTTGAGCGTGACGCCGACCGTGATCAGACCGGCCGGGGGGTTGTTGATGTAGCAGTTGATGTCTAGGCCGGTGGCCGTGTTCGAGTCGTCATCGAAGGTCGTGCTGAAGGCGTCGCCGACGAGCGTGCCGGTAGTGGAAACCGTCGATCCGGCCGCCCATCGAACGGTGGTGTATGCGCCCTGTTTGGCGTACCGCACGGTGGAGTTGTCGCCCGTGCCGTCCGTGTCGATGGCCGCGATCCTGAGCACGACCTTGTAGCAACGGCCCGCCTCGGCCGTGAACTGCTGGCTGTAGATCAGCGTCGACGTGTCGCCGACGTACGCCGAGGTGGCGAGCGTCTGCATGGCGATGACGCCCCGAGCCCTGCTGTCTTCGAACGCGAGCGGTCGCCAGGGCGCCCAGCCGTAAGCATTCGAGCCGACGCGCACCCACTCCCGCGCCTTCGTGGAGTTGAAGTGTGTGGCGTGTTGCGTGGCGTAACTGCCGCCATCCGGGCGGTAGGTCTGGAGAAGGCAGTACCGGCCCGAGCCGCCGAAGTCCCAACCCATCGACTCGTCGTTGGTCATGATGCACGTCGACAGACCGCCGGGGTAACTGGAAGGCGGGGACGACTGGGTGATCGAAGCCGCCGTGACCTGGCCGTCGAAACCGACCTGCCGCCAGGCGCCCCAGCCGTCCGCGTCGCTCCCGCTGCGCTCCCACTCCTGAGTGCCGTCAGTCGTGCTGAGTCGGCTCCAGCGCTGGTGAGCGTAGGTGCCAGCCGGATTGCGGAACGTGCGCAGGACGCCGTACCCGGCGGTGGCGAAGGCCCAGCCGCCCGCGCTCGCCTGCGTCGTGTCCAGCACCACCCAAGAGTCGCCGTGCGGGTAGGCGGTCGGCAGCGAGGCTTGCGTGTAGTTAGCCGCGGTGAGCTGACTGTCCCAAGAGACCTGCCGCCAGGGGCCGAAGCCCGAGGCGCGGTTCCCGCCACGCACCCACTCTTCATGCGGGGTCGCGCTGGCGTGCACGCGGGTGAACGTCTGCGCCGCGTCGCCGTTCGCGAAGCGCCTGGTCGTGACGTAGCCGACCTTGCCCGCGAAGTCCCATCCGCCGGCCGAAGACTGCGTCGAGTTGAGGAACATGAGCGAGGCGCCCTCGGGCCAGTCGTCGGGGGCGCTGGCCTGCGTCAGGGCGCCGGACGCGACCTCGCGAGGTCCGGCCGGAGTTGCCTCCGCCGTCCGCTCCAGTGAGGAGACGCGGGACTCCAGCTCCTTCGCGGCCTTCGCCTCGGCCGCAGCCGCGTCGAGCGGGGTCGGGTCGCCCAGGACTGCGCCGAGCCGGTAGCCGTCCGAGTCGACCTTCAGGACCATGCTCGTGACGACGGCCGCCATCTCGGAGCCGCCCACGATCACGGACACCTTGTCGCCGAGGAACCAGTCCACGCCGAAGTCGAGCGCGCTGTCCTCCATCGGTACGGCCTGCGCCGCCTTGACGGTCGTGCCGCCATCGGCGAGGGCTTCCGTGCCCTTCTGCGTCAGCTCGGCCGTGTCGGTCGAGGACCGCTCATCGACGAACGACTCGATCCGGCGGCCCCAGTCGGCCTCGGCCGCGAGCGAGTCCGCGCTGTCGACGCCGACGAACAGACGGTTCGAGCCGTCCCCGTCGCCGCCCACGATTACTCGAGTTTTTGCCGGCGTCGAGACCGAGACGCGCTGACCGGCGAGCGTGTTGTTCACGACGCCGAGGCGAGCTTCCTTCGTGCGGTCCTGCACGGCGTACGTCTCGAAGACGAGGTTCGCGCCGCGCTGCACCACTCGGAAGCCGAGCCCGGCAGGCTCGGCCAGTTCCTTGCACAGCTCGCCGAGCTGCTGGAAGCGGGCGGCCTTCGAGACCGACGTTCCCCGCGCGCTGTTCGTGCCCATGATGAGCCCGGCCCGGCGCCTGTTGGACGGGGCGCCCGGCCCGCAGTTGACGTTGACGTACGTGTGCATGAGCGTCTCGGCCGGGCCGGTCCGCTCGTCGTACGCGAAGTTTTGAGTGTCGGCGTTGCCGTTGGCCGGGTCGGGCCAGGCGAGCATGTCCGACAGGATGATCGTGTCGTCCACGCCCTCGACGGTCAGCGTGCCGAGAGGGTCGGTCGCGGTGACGGCGGTCTCCGTCTTCGTCACCGGCCCCGAGAAGAGGACATCCGTAGGGCCGGTGACGATGATGCCCGCGCCAGGCGTGGACAGGACGGCGGCGAGCGGATGCTCGGCGTTGATCTGGAGCTTCCAGGTACCGACGTTGTTGTGTACGTCCTCCGCATCCATGGTCAGGAGATCCGCGGGGATGGCCCCGACGCGGGTCAGGGTCTTGTCCCGAACCTCGACGAGGAGATCCTCTTGCCGCACTAGATCACCACCCACTTACGAGGCCGCCAGGAGCACACGACCCGCGAAGCGGACGTGGTGTTGAGGAGAGAGGCCGTTGCCGTCGAGACGCCCGGCGGGACCGACCAGAAGTGCGGGGCGGGAGCCAGCGAGGCGTACCGGTTCGCTCCGGTGCCGTCCTTGACCGTGCCCGCCCCCATGTCGACGATCAGCTTCTGTCCGGCCGTGAGCGTCCCCGTCCAGTGCAGAGTTTTGCCGGTCGCGCTGATCGCCTTGAAGTTGTCGCCCGGCCCGGTCACCTCCCATACAGGGAAGGCGTTCACGTCGCCCTCGTTGGAGAGCTGCACGGCGCCGATCGCCTGCGACGAGGCGAGCGGCATGGACGACATGGACGACAGGAATGCGCCCGCTGAGGCCCCGCCGAGCGGAACCGTCTGCGGGGACTCGGCGAGGAAGTACGGGCTCGGCGCCCGCAGCGTGATGACGGTCTGCACGTCCCGCGCGCTGGTGCCGGCGTCCATCTCGCCGCCACCGATCCATGCGACCGAGGTAGACCAGCGCAGGCCCCCGCTGTCGATGTACGTCAGCGTGAGACCGCTCTCGTCCGCCAGGACGCGCGCGAGACGAGTCACCAGCCCGGACAGGTGCGCCCTGTCCCGCCCCACGATGTCGAGGGGTATGTCGATGTCGCGGGGGAGGACGCGCCGCCCACGGTAGGCGGCGCCGTCCCCTGCGCCTTCGAGCCACTGAACGGAGAGCTGGGGCAGGCCCAGGCCGGTTGCCCCGGCGAGGGCCTGAAACCCCAGCCCATCCGTCTCGAACCCGTCCAGGCTGAGCCTGTCCGAGGCCGAACTCAGTTCCAACTTCACCAGCCGACCATCCTTGCCCGCGAGGCAGCCGCGAACAGCTCCTCCTCGGACGAGAGGGAGCTTCCGGAACCTGCGTAGTAGTTGAGAACCTTCGTCACGGCCTGGCCCGAGCCAGCCGCCGAGAGGCCGCCAGAGACAGCGGCCGTGACCTCGCGAGACGCCCCCGAGGTGGCGCTCGACGCGAGCGCGTTTGTTGCACGCTCGACGCGGCCCCGCTCGTCCTCGACGCCCAGGCCGAAGCCCTTGCCGACGAACGAGCCGAGCTTGCGGAACAGTCGCGAAGGGCTGTGGATGTCGAGCGCCTTCTTGATGGCCTTCACCATCGCGTCGGCGATCTTGAGCATCTGCGCTTCGATCTTGTCCTGCTGCGCTTCGAGGCCCTTCACGAGCCCCTCGGCCGCCTGAATTCCCGCGTCGTACATGTAGTGCGAAGCGGTGGACCCGGCGCTCTTGGCGTACTTCTCCAGCTCCTTTTGCAGGTCGTTGATCTCGGACACGCCGGATACACCCGCGTTGGCGATGGCCTCGGCTGCGGCGAGTCCGGCCTCTGGTCCGGCCATAGCGATCTGATCGAACGTGGTCTGATTCAGTCCGAGCTTCTTGAGCTTCGCGAGCACAGCCGCGAACCGCTTGGCTTCCTCTACCGCGTTCTTCAGGGAACCCGCGATCGCATCGAAACTGGCGTCCTTGACCTTCGTCACGTCGCCCGTGTCGATGACCCGATCCGCAACCTGCTTCGCGTAATCGCTCATCTGCTCGCGCAGCTTGTCGAGCTTTTCCTGAGCCGCCTTGAGCTTCTTTGCCCCGGCCTCCCACTGAGCGGCCAGCTTGAGGAGCTGGGTCCGGTCCTTGTTGATCCGGTCCTTGAGGCCCTTCGAGGCGTTCTTCGGGATCTTCGCAGTCAGCTCGTTAAGCGACTTCTTGACGTTGGCGTACTGAGATTCCAGACCCTTGATCAGACCCGAAATGATCAGCCGACCGGCGTTATAGAGGAGCTTGGCGTCCTTCGGAGCCGGGCCCTTCCAGTCGGTCAGCTTGCTCGTCAGATCGCCGAGGGTGCTCTTGACCGAGCCGAACATCGACTTCAGACCGTCGATCAGGCCAGTGATGATCTTCTTGCCTGCATCGACAAGCAGAGACTTGGCGTCGCTGAAGATCTGCTTGACGTTCCCTGGGAGATCCTTGACGAAGTTGACGCAGTCCTTGACCTTCTGAGAGAAGATCGTCTTGACCGCTTCCCAGGCGGTACCCGCCTCGGACTTGATCTTCGTCCACGTTTCGCCGAAGAACTTGATGATCGCTTGAAGGGCCGCGCCCGGAGCGTTCTTCAGGGCCGTCATGAAATTCGCGAAGTTGGTCTTCGTTGCATTCCAGACGTTGACGGCTGCCGTCTTGACGGCGCTCCAGGAGTTGTCCCACAGGCTCTTGATTGCGGTCAGGAGCTTCTTGCCGACGCCGAGAATTCCGACGTTCAGGAAGACCATGAAGAGGCCCTTGATGGTGTCCCAGAGGCCAGAGAGGAACGTCTTGACGCCGCTCCACATCTGCTTCAGGCCGTCTAGGGCCATGCCCCAATCGCCCGTGATCAGGCCGACGAAGACGCCGATGACCGTCTTGAAGAAGCCGACGAGGAAGTCCCAGACACCGACGAAGATGTTCTTCAGTCCGGTGATGACATCGGCCACGCCCTTGATCGCCATGACGAGCGAGTCGAGGAAAAGCCCGGCGATGAACTCGATCGCTGGCGCCAGAATCGGCATCAGGAAATCGACGAGCGCAAGGAGGGCTTCAAGGAGAGGCCGAACAGCCTCCATGACCGCCGCGAAGGCTTCCGAGATCTTGGGCAGGAATTCGGCGGCGAGCGACTGCACCACTGGAATCAGCGGCAGAATCGCGGCCGTGAGAATCTGCATCAGGATCTCGATAATCGGCTGAAGGGCAGCCGACATCGTGGCCAGTGCTTCCACGATCACAGGAATGATCGGGGACAGTCCTGCGACCAGCGCCTCGATAAGCGGGACGCACGCCTCGACCACGGTCATGATGAGCGGGGCCAGCGCAGCGACGACGCCGCCCAGGGCTTCGCCGAGGAGACCGATCAGGGGCTCGATCGCCGGGGCGAGCATCGTGAACGCCTCGGAGAGGGGCGTCAGGACGGCCGCGACCAGCGGGCCGAGCATCGTCAGGAACGAGCCGACCAGGGACAGAGCCGCGCCGAGGGCCTGGCCCAGCGGGGCCATCGCGGGGGCGAGGGCTTCCACTGCGGCCTGTACGCCGTCGAAGAGGCTGTAGAGGCCGACGAACACCTCGGGCTGGTTCAGTGCGGCAGCGATGGCGCCGACCGCCGTGCCGAGGATCGTGCCGACCTGCGGCAGGAGGACCGTCAGTTGTGTGGCGAACTCACTGAAGAACGCCTTCACTTCGGCGCCGCCAGTGGACGCCATGTTGGACATCGCGTCATGCGCGGCGGTGAACAGGCCGACGAGCTTGGCCTGTACGCCACTGCTGTCGACGGCTTCGTGAACCCCGGCGAGGGTCTGGCGGATCATCCCGAGCGTGGACCCGCCAGCCTCGGAGGCTGCGCGGGAGATGCCGGCGAAGATGCCGCCCACCTCGTACAAGATCCCGCCGAGATCCTTCAGGGCTTGGATGCCCTGGTCGATCTCTTCGCGGAGGCCGGACTCGCCCTTCTTGTTGAGCCAGGCGTTCGCCTTCTCGGAGACGTTCACGAACCACTGCGCGAGCTGGGGGAGGTAGCCCGCGCCGACCTCGCCCAGGATCTTGATCATGTTCGCCCAGGTGTCAGTTCCACCCGTGGCGATCTCGATCGACTTCGAGAGGTCGTCGAACATGCCGCCCAGCGCGGGGGCGAGAGTGGACTGAATGGCGGTGGCGAATCCGCCGAAGAACGAACCGAGCTGCGTGGAGGTCTTCCCGAACCCGGCCGTCAGCTCGGGCAAGAGGCTGTCGATCAGGTCCCGGATCGGCGCCTTGGCCTTGGCCCAGAAGTTCTCGCTGATCAAGTTCTGAAGCTCAGAGAACTTGCCCTTGACCTCGGGCAGAACCTTGTTGAAGTCCTTGAGGGCCGCGACCGTGACGCCAAGGCCGATCGCCATTCCGCCGAGAATTCCCGGCAGGGCGAGGGAGGTTGCCCCGATCTGCGCCAGGGAGGCGGACATCGTGAAGAGGTTGCTCGCAGCCGCGATACCCCAGGACGACAAGCCCGCTATCGCGGTGGCCAGGGTGCCGATGATCGGCGCCGACCGGTCGAGGTTCTTGATCATGTTGCCGAGGCGCTCGAACATGTCGCCCAGGACGCGGGCGCCCGAGAGGGCTTGCAGCATGGCTACAGCCGTCGCGGCGGCCGAGACCTTCACGCGCGGGATCAGCTCGACGATCCGGTCCCGCGAGAGGACCGCCATGTGAGCGATCGTCGCGAGGATGCCGCCTCGGGAGACCTCGGGCTCGATCGTCGCCTTGAGGCCGTCGATCTTCTCCTGAAGGTCTTCGATGTCCCGCTCGACCTTGCGCTTCTCCATCGCGTCCAGCTCGGGCGTGATCTTCGCCTTCAGCTCCCGCATCTGCTCGAAGGAGGCTTCGAGCTGCCGCTTCGTCTGCGCGACCATCTGCTCGTCGAGCTTCGGCCGGACGCGGATCGCGTCCATCTGCGCCTGAATCTCGTCGCGCGCCTTCTGCGCGGCTCCGCGATCCGCGGTGACCTTCGCCTGAATCTCGGCGTTGAGGATGGCCTTCATGTCGGCCTGAGCGGTCAGAAGAGACCGCTTGTCCATCTTGACCTTGATCTCTTCCCGGCCCAGTTCGGCGAGCTGGTCTTCGATCTGCTTCAGGGCGCCCTCGACGGAGGACATCGACTTCTTGTCGACCTGAAGGTCAAGGGTCAGATGCTTTTCGAGACGGGCTCGCGCCTTCTGGAGCGACTTCTCGTCCATCTTGACCGAGAGGTCGATCTCCTTGAACTTCGCGAGTTCCGCGTCGATCCGCGCGATAGCGGCCTTCACGGAATTCGTGGAGCGCGGGTCGAACTTCAGCTCCAGGCGGAGGAGCTGTTGCAGCTTCTTGCGCTCGGCTTCGAGGGATTCCCGGTCGAGCTTGACCTTGATTTCGACGGCGCGGAGGTCGGAAAGCTCGCGGTCGATCTGGTTGATGGCGGCCTGCACGGAGGACTGCGAGTCCTTGTCGACCCGCAGCGTGATGTGCCGGATCTCGTCGAGGCGCTCCTCGAACATGTCGACGGCCGCGTTCAGGTCGTCGGTGTTGATGCCGATCTCGACATCGGTCTCGCCGAGGGCCTCGATCGCGGCGCGGACCTTGGCGACCGCAGCCATGACCGAGCCTTGCGAGTCGAGGTTCACGCCGACGTGCAGGTCCGACAGCTCGCTCTGTGCATCCTGGCTGGCCTGGCGGGCGGCCTGCACGAGCTGACGGCCGGTCGCGTTGAACACGATCTTGTGCTGACTCGCACGGGCCTGGTACTCGCGGGCCGCCCGCTTGACCTCGCTGGCCATGCCGTGGAGGTCGAGCTTCGTGTAGAAGCGGATCTTGCGGGAGTCCGTCTTCTTGTTGTCCGCGTTGATCGAGCGGACGATTTCGAGAACGTCCTTGCGGGCGCCGGCTGCGTCGGCCTTCGTGCGGATCGTAAGCGCGAGATCGTTCTCGACCTTTTCGAGCTTCTTCTTCAGGTCTTCCTTGAAGCCGGACGTGTCCGGCATGACCTTGACCGCGATCCGGCCGACTATGTTCGCGTCCGACACCCAGTTACCTCCGCTGGAAGTGCTTGTAAATCTCCGCGACCGAGCGCGGCTTAACGGCCTTGTTCTTCTTCTTTTCGGCCTTCTTTGCCTGCGGCCTCGGATAGGCGGGGATCTTCGGCGCTTTGCCCTTGCCCCACTGGCCAGTTGCGCGGGTGTTCTGGTTGATCGCGTCGAAGAGGTCGGCCGACATGTGCCGGTCCTGACCCCAGCCGAAATGGTCACGGCCGCCGGACGCGAGGGCGACCGTAAGGGAGGTGTCGGGAAGCCTCTGTACGAGGAGAAGGACGAGTGCAGGGGAAGGGCCCCGGCCCGCTATCACGTCGGCGAGGTTGATGCCGAAGTGGAAAAGCAGGTCCGGGTAAATGCCCTCTCCGTACTCGTCGATCAGTCCTGCGAGGCCGAGGCTTCCCCCGCCTGGGTGCTCTCGCCGTAGTGGCCGAAGATCTCGGCGAGGACCGCGAGGTCACCGCCCACGGCTTCGAGGAGCTTCTCGGCGGCCTTCTCGGACTCGGCGATCGTGCGAATCGCGTCGGACAGAAGCGCGGCCTGGTCGGCGTCGTCGGCGCTCATCTGCTCCTGAAGGGACAGGAGCGCGTCGCGGCGAGCCTTCGGCAGGCGCAGCGGGTTGAGGAGACGGACAGTGTCCTCGCCGAGGGTGATGTCGGTCGAGCCGTACTTGCGCTCAGCGGCGGCGCGGATGTCGTCGAGGGAGAAAGAAGCCATGGGGTTGCGGACCTCCAGTGAGAAGAACAGGGAAGGGCTGCGGACCTGAGAGAGAGGGGGGGGAGCCCGGCGCGGGCGGGTCCGCAACACACCCGCGCCGGGAGCTATCAGGCGGCCTGGCCAGCCACCCAGGCAGTGCCGTTCCAGTACGCCTTCGAGCCGTCGCCGAGGACGACGTGCTGACCGGTGGTCCACGCGCTCGTCGGAGTGGCGATGACACCAGCCAGACCGGCCAGGTTCGCCGGGGCGACAGCGCCGTCCGGACTGAAGGCGCCGGGGGTGCCGGCGGATGCGCCGGTCGCCAGGGTTCCGCCGAGAGGCGTGATGGCGTAGGTCCAGACGTTCGAGCCGTAGGCCATCGGCTTCACGCCGAGCGGCAGACCGGCGAGAGACTCGGTGTCCGAGATCGCCATGTCGTCAGCGCGGTAGATCTCCGCGCGGGGGGCGTAGAAGGCGAAGTGGTTCTCGCCGTCCACGAAGACCGCCAGGAACCCGGCCTGAGTCGGCTCCGGGTCCGTGGGGACACCGACCGAACCGTCCGGCAGGATCGGCGCGTTCGCACCGAAGTAGAGCTTCAGCGCGGCCGTGTCGAACTGCTGAAGCGTGAAGGTCATGGTCTCGGTCCGCGCGCTGTACTTCGTGCGCAGGGACTTGTTCTGAAGCGACCCGATCGTGGTCGCCTCGCCGCCCTCGGACGTGATGCCGAAGATGTCCTCAAGGGACGTGTGCCCGACGTTCTGCCACGGGGAAGTGGGCGTCAGGAGATCCGCCGGCATGGCGGTGCCGACCGGGGCCGTCAGGTAGTTACCGGAGCCGACGACAAGAGTCGCGTCATCGTTGATCGCCAAGAGGCTGCATCCTTACTCGCGCACGACGAAGGCCCGGCACCCCGCGATGGGGTCCGGGCCTTGCGTGAAGGGAACTGTTAGGGGGTGTAGGGGCGAGTCCGCGGCTTGCGGATCTGCACGTCGTAGATCGACTCGTAACGCCAGATCCCCGTAGGGAGGTCGGCGTACTGGACGGGGCCCGTCGCGGTCGCCCAGTCCGTGGCCCGTCTCGGCGCGGAGTTCAGATCCACGCGGATGATGTGGCCAAGGCGGGGATAGACCTTCTGGTTCAACCAGGCGTTCCGCATGACGACGCGGACGGCCTCGCCGAGAACGGCCGCGTCTTCGTCCCCGTTGGGGTCCGGCGCGAAGGTGTTGACGACGATGCGGGCCGCGTCCGTGAAGCGGGTGTCGCCCTGCCACTCACCCCATGTCGGGTCGCGTCGGACCAGGACGAGAGGGAACGTCTCGTGTGCGTCAACGAGGGACTTCACCCGGACGCCGGGCAGGCCCTCGCGCAGCACCGCGAGAAGGAGATCCTCGACAGGCGACAGCTCCGCCATGGCCTTGATGTGGTCGGGGAGTCCTGCCATCAGTCGAGGTGCACCTTGCCCTTCCGCTTCTTGGGCAGGTTCGCCGCGCGGGCCAGGATGAACAGGCCATCGGATGCCGGCATTACGTCGAGGTAGGTCGAGCCATCCTTGCGCTTGCGCACAACCACGGATTCGGCGCGGCCGTACTCGATGGACAAGGCGGCCTGCTTGCCACGCTCGTCGTCGAGGACCACGTACTTGTCCACGTCGCCGTCCTCAACGTCGATCGACGCGTGCCCCTCTTGGCGGTGCTGGAGAAGCAGGGCCTCGGCTCGCGCGGCCACCTCGAAGCGGGCCTCGTCGAGCGAGTCCTGAACGCCGGGCAGGAGAGCGACGAGCTTCTCAAGCTGTCGCCTCCCCTTCCGGTTGTAGATCTTTGCCATCAGGGCCGCTCCCGGATGTCGATCGACCAGTGCCGCGTGCGGCGCTCGCCGTGGTGGTAAGCGGGCGGCGTCACGATGTCCCACATGCGGCCCTGGTACTCGACGCGGGACCACAAGGTGACGCCCTCGACATGGGCGTCCACGATCATCCGCGTCACGTTGATCTGCTGTTGGCCGGGGACCTCGGCCTTGCCGCTTCGCTGGGGGATGAAGGCGGCCTTGACCGTGACGGGGCTGTCCTCGTCCACGGTGATCACCGTGTTGCCCCGGTTGTCGATGACTTCCTTGGTCCGCCATACGCGGGCCGTCTGGCCGCGCCTGCGCTGAACGCTCACCAGGGGCTCACCGCGTCACCGAAGAGGGGGAAGGTGTCGCCGCCGTAGTCCACCGGCACGTGTCCGCCGGCATCACGATGGGGGAGCTTCGTGCCCCACGACGAGACGGCCACGCTGGAGATGCCGCGCTTGCGCCCGGCGAGTTCCTCCAGGAGCCGGATCTCCTCGCGGGTGAAGTAGACGGTCCCGGCGTCACGACCGTGGGCGTCCGACCATGCGAGCGTCTCGTCCCCGGCCCGGCTCTGCGTGTAGCCGTTGGGGTTGCGCAGGTACCGCGCTGCTGACTTCAGCACCAGCGTGCGCACAAGGCGCGGCGCCGACTCCTCGGGCCACTCGCGGCCGTAGGTGGCGGCCATGTCGGACGCGTCTTCCAAGGCCCCGGCTGCGATGCGCAGCTCGTCGGGGTCGAGGTCCCAGTCGAGGCGGCCCTTCAGCTCGTCGAGGGTTGCGTAAGCCAAGCCCCGACCTCCTTTCCGAACGGCCGGGGGGCCGCGCTCCCGGTCTGCCCCAGGTCACGCGGCCCCCCGTTCACGATCAGGCGTTGGCCGGGTCGGTCTCAGCCTTCATGCCGGTCGGGGTCCACACCTTCGCGTCCGAGACGCCGGTGATCGTGGCCAGCTCGGACGAGGCCGCCGGGTAGTTGGACGCGCCGTCGAGGGTGAGCTTGATGCCCCGGACGAAGTGCTCGCCGGTCGAGACGATCTCCTTCTCGTTGACCGCGTCCCAGCCGACCAGGACATCGGTCACGGAGCGGAAGCCCGCGTAGGTGTTCACGACCGAGCGGTCCTGCATGTAAAGCGGGTCGTAGTCGCGGACCCACCGCAGGGCGATGGACTCGAACGAGGTGGTCGCGCCGTAGGGAACGGACTGCGGGACGCTCGGCGCACCGGACAGGAAGATGAACGCCGAGGACGCGAAGGCGTACGCGGCATCCGCAGGGATGGTCTGGTCGACGACGATGCGGAAGCCGAAACGCTCACCGATGGTGGCGGTGCGGAGCGCGGTCTCGGCCTCGCTGTCGCCGACGTTCTGCGCGAGGTTGAGCTTGTCGTCGTTCAGGAGCGCAGACTCGAACTCCGTGCCGACCAGTAGGTAACGGCCCTCCTTCGGCGCGTGGAAGGCGTTCAGGACCCGGCGGGCCTCGATCAGCGCGCCGCGCAGGTTCGCGGCCGTGTTGCCGATGACGGCGTTGTACGTCTGGCCGGTCAGAAGGTTGACGGCCCGGCGCTGGAGACCGCGAGCGACCGCCTTGGACTGCGGACGCAGGAGCTTCGACCAGTTGTCGATGTCGAAGTCGTTCTGCTCGTCGGTGAGCTTGACAGCCGAGTAGACGTTCCCGCCGAAGGTGACAGCGATGGTCCGCTCGCTGTACTCGTCGAAGACGATCGGCGAGGTTCGGTCGTTCCTCCACCCGTAGTCGTGGAACGGGAGGATTCCCTCGACCTTCATCGAGATCGTGTCGTTCTCGGCGCCCTTGAACTGGTCAACGCCCTGCTTCTGGAACAGGTTCGGGATGACGAGTTCCTGCTCCAGCATGCCGACTGCGGCATTGACGAGCTTCTGCGGCTTGACTACCTGGTGCTGAGGGGTGGGCAAGGGAGCTACCTCCGGGGGCATGAAGAAACCCCCGGCCGAGTCAGCACGGGGGTTGAGTAAGGGGGGTCATCGGGGGCGCTAGAAGCGCCGTGAACGCCGCGCGAGCTTGCGCGGGTCCATCTCGCCGTCGTCCTCGTCGTCGGACGGCGTGAGGCCGCCTCCCAGGGCGGGAGGAGCGGCAGGGGTGACGAGTGCCTGAAGGGCCTTCGCGTCGGCTTCCAGCTCCTCGGGAGTGGTGCCGCGCAGGCGTCCGGCCAGCTCCTCGGGAAGGTCGTACTTCCGGGCCACGGACGCGACGACGAGCGAGTGCTCCAGATCCGCGTTCTTCTGCTTCACGTCGGCGAGGGCGGCCTCGAACTCCTCCGGGCTCTTGGCCCCGGAGAGCTTCGTCTCGGCGTCTCGCAGTCGAGTGCGGTAACCGGCCGCCTCGTTGCGGACCTTGGCCAGCTCCTTGCGGGCCCACGGGGGAAGCTGGTCTTCCTCGTTGGTGGACTCGCCGCCGGCACCAGCCTTGTCGTCCGGCTTCTGCTCGTCGTCCGGCTTCTGCTCGGGCGGAGTCTCGCCGGGCGGGTTCTCGCCGCTCATGTCCTCGGGCTTCTCTTCGGGCACTTCACGCCTCCGGGGTCGTGTCAGTGGACTGCCGCGCCTCCAGGGCTGCGGCTCTCTGCTTCTTGCGGATGAACCGGCGCCAGACGCTCACCGCGGCCTTGCCGGAATGGCCCTTCGTGACCTCTGGCCACAGAGCCTCGTACTGCCGCGAGAGCGCGGTCAGTTCGCTCGACTGGTACTGATCCCGGCTCCAGACCGGCATCGCGTAGCAGTGGCAGTTGTCGTGATAGCGGTCGCCGTCGTTGAACGTGGCGGACTCGCGGCTCTTGTAGACCGGCCCCCGGCTGATCAACATGGCGCACCAGCCGCACGGGGTGCCCGTGCGCGAAAGACGCACGTAGCCCAGGGCCCGCCGGTCGCGGGTCATGTGCGTCCAGTTCGATGACCGGCCGCCGTTCATCGCGATGCGCGATGCGGCTGCGGCCTGCTGTGCGCCTGCCTGCCGGTGAGACTCGTCCGGGTCGGCGTCTTCAAGGGACATGCGCCGGTCGAGGTTCGCGGTACCGAGGGCTTCCAGCGCGATCCGAAGTTCCTCTTCGGCCTGGCGCTCGACGCGCTCCTCTTCCTCGCGAAGCCCTTCCAGCTCCTCGACGAGAATCCGTTCCCAGTCCTCGTCGTCGTCCTGGTCCTCGTCCTCGTCCTGGCCGTCGTCGTTGGTGCCGGCGACCTCGAGAATTTCTTCGTCGTCGAGGTCGTCCCCAGGGGTGCTACCGGGCGCCTGGCCCGGCGTCTCCTCTGCGTTGTCCTCGGCGGGTCGGGCGGGCGAGGCTTCCCCGTCAGCGACGGTCGCGGCCTCGCCCCCCTGCTCTGAAGGCGGCGTGTAGGTGCCCGCCAGTTCGGCGAACTCCCGCCGCAGGTCGGCCAGAGTCACGTACGACGGTTCAGGGTGGTACGGGTCCGCGACGGTCCGGCCCGTCTGAAGTGCTCGGGCGAGCCGGTAGTAGGCGCGGGCCAGATCGCGGGACTGTCGGCGTCTGCCCATGACGAGCGTGATCGCCTTACGGAGCCAGCCGCCAGCCGTGGCCGCACGCCGCTCGACCGGCACATCCGCCCACAAGGCGAGGGCCTCAGCTGTGGTCTGTGCGCCGATCTGCGTCAGTGCGACGTGGAAGGCGGCCGAGACTTCATCGGTCTCGGCCTGCCTCGTCGCCTTGCTCATGCCGCCACCGCGACGGAATCCGCGGTGACCGGTTCAGGCGTAGCGCGCGTGAGCGCGGAAGCGAGCTGCCCCACCGAGTCTTCGTCCTCGGCGAGTTCGTCCCACTCGTCCAGCTCGGTTTGCGTGACGTTCGGGACGCGCTTCCACAAGCCCTTGGCCGGGATGCCGAGCTGCTCGCGCAGCTTGCCCAGTGCGTCAGCGGCCTGCGCCAACGAGCGCTGTTCCATGTCGCGCCAGATCACTTCGCCCTTGAAGTCGTCCTCGCCGCCCGCGCCTTCCAGCTCGGCGGCCAAACGGAAGACCCTCTCCCAGGCTTCTCCGAATGCCGTACGGAACTCCTGAATCTTGCGGCTGAGCGCCGTCTCGGCGGCCTGCAAGGCTTCGGCCGAGAGGTTGGCGATCTGTCCAAGTAGGTGATGCGGGGGCACCTGCGCAACGGCGCTGAGGTGCCGGATGCTCATGTCGATCGAGTCGATGAACCCGCCGAGCGGAGTCTCGTCCAGCGACCCGAAACGAACATCCGGGTCTTCCGCGAAAAGGAAGCGCTTGGCGTTGTGGTTGATCGGCAGGGGGATCGGGTTGCCCTGCTCGTCGTAGACGACCTCGCCCGTCTCCGGGTCGCGCTGGACCGGCGGGGCCATGCCCGTCACGGTCCTGACCTTCGTGCTTCCGTACGACTGCGCGAGCAAGAGATCGAAGATCGTCTGGTTGATCCGGTTCTGCAACGGGATCATCGGCTCGACCACGCCGACCGTGCGGCCTTCCAGGTCGACCGACGCAGCGAAGCGGGTCACGGGGCATTCGCTCGCGCCGTGGCGCTTGCCCTTGCCCACGCGGACGCCCTCGGCGTCGTCGAGTGCCTTGAAGGTGACCGCGTACTCGAAGCGGCCGTCCCACATGCGGGCGGTGCCGGCGGACTCGCCCGAGGGCCAGGCCGTCACGGTCAGCGCCGCATACGGGGTGTCGTCGTTCGCGGGGTCCTCGTACAGGGCGGCCGTCCGCAGCGCGGACAGGCCCTTCGTCAGGACTACGCCCTTGACGCGCTCGGTCAGCGTGAACGAGTGCCCGTACGTCAGCGCGCCCTTGTAGACGGCCGACTGCCGGGCGTCGAGGCGGGACCGCTGCCAGTGCTCCCACTGGGGGGACGCCTGGTTGGTTGCCGATCCCGTCGAGTCCTCGTCGCCCGACCGGTAGCCGTCCACGTAGAGAGCCTGCGCCGGGGTGTTCACCAGGAGCGGCGTCCAGTTCGACACGGCCCGCTTCGCGAGAAGCCGGTACTCGTCGTCAGCCATGGCGGGCATGTACGGGTCGTCATGCCTGCCGTGGAGATAGTTGTCGATCCGGGTCAGCCGGTCTTTGTCCCGGCCAAGGATGGCGAGGAGCTGCACCGCCAGTGAGGCGGGCGTGGGTTCGGCCATGGTTCACCACCCTTGGGTCTCATGTTTACAGCGCTACAGGAAGAACCCTCGGCCGGTCCGCTTGCGGACCTTCTTGCCTCGGGCGCGGAGGTCGAACAGGGCCTCGTGCGCGAGCATGAGAGCCGCGTACGCGTCGACCTTCTTGGGCGACTCGCGGCCTTCCTTGCCGAAGCTCACGCCGTAGTTGTTCGTTCGGCGCCGCGCGTTCAGCACGTGCCGGCGGAGCTTGCGGTCGCCGTCGTGGGCGAGCTTGCGGTCGAAGATCGAGCGCATGAGGCGCTCGTTCGCGAGGGTCGACGCCTTCAGGCTGGTACGCATGTCCCAGCCGATCGCGTCCTTGCCGGGCGCCTTCACGGCCAGGCCCTCGCCGTACAGCTCGGACCACTCGGAGATGTAGGACTCCCAGAGCGCCACGTCCGCGTACATGCCCTGCACCTCGAACAGGCGGAAGGCGTCGTGCACGGCCGAGTCGACCTGTGCGCGGGGCACTTCCCAGTCCTTACCGGCCGGGCCGTCCGGCTTCTCCCACAGGCCGAGCACGAAGGCGCACATGTCCTTGACGCGCACGGCCACCAGGGCTGTGCTGTCGTCGCGGAGGCCGCCATCAAACCCGATCGTGATCTCGTCGCCGGGCTGGAGCTGCTTGTCGTCGTCCCTGAGAACGTCCCACTCGGCCGGGCCGAAGAGGGCGTCCTCGCTCGCAACGATCTGATTCAGCCACATACGCCGCGAGCGGCTCGGCGCGATCGTCGTGTCGAGGATCGACTGAAGGATCGTCTCGACGCGCAGCCAGACCGCGTCACCCCGGATCTTCGGCAGGACGATGCGAATCGCCTCGGGCGTCAGGGGTGTTGCGGGGTGGGCCTCGATCGAGTCGTACATGAAGCCGATGTCGGCCGCGCGGCCTTCGAGGATCTTCTCGAATGCCTCGCGCATCTTCTCGGCCACGGAGTCTTCGCCGGGAAGGTAAGCGTTCGTGATCGCCAGATACCGCGAGTCCTTCTTCGTCGCGTTACCGTCGATCGTCTCGTACATGCGGTCGCCGTTGTTGCCGGTCACCCAGTGGTGCGTTTCGTTCAGCACGGTGAAGGTGACTCGGCCGCCTTCGAGGGCGCGGAACGAGCTGGTGACCGCTTCGAGTCGCTGCCGGCCGCCGTTCGCACGGATCAGCTCGGCGCCCGCCTTGATGCCGTACGTCTCGATGAGCTTGTCGCTCATGAGGCTCGGCATCAGGGTCATGGTGTTGCGGGTCTGGTCGCGCGAGACGGCCGCGATCTGCACCCACGCCTGCGGGTGGGGCACGCCGACCGGCTGCCCGTCAGGGCCCCAGTGCGAGAAGCGGCTCGGGCCGACGAACTCGACGAGGCTGATCACGGCGAGAAGCGGGTCCTTGCCGTAATCCCCAGCCCTTGAGGCGCTGAAGGACTCCCTTGCGGTAGATGAAGCGGCCGGTGTCGTCGACCGCGTACCACCACAAGACGAAGCGGAGCTGCTCGCGCGTGAAGCGCCAGGGCCCGCTGTCCTCGGCCTTCAGGTACTCGGCGCACCATCCGGCGATCTGCCACCCGAGCGTGTGCTCGGGGAGCTTCCAGGAGCCGTCAGGCTCGCGGAGCCAGGTGGGGCCGAGGAAGGAGGGTTCGAGGGCGTCGATCTCTTCTGCGGTGAGGGCTGGAATGGGACTCACCTCCCCTCGGCGTTCGGGCCGACAGGGAGGGACTCACTCGGCGAGTCCGAGATCCTTCTTGTAGTCGGCAATGGCGAGCACGGCCGCGGACTGCTCCTCGGGCTCGGGCTCATGCAGTTCGATGCGCACACGGCGCCGGTCGCCCTCGGCGACGAGGAGTCGCTCGAAGGCGCTGTAGATGGTCTGGAGCATCTGACCCGACCGCTTCCCTGACTTCTTGTAGAAGGAGAGGTCTTCGCAGAGGGAGTACGCGAGGGCCCAGTCGGACGCCTGGTAGAAGTCGGCCTGCCCGGACTCCTTCAGGGAGTCCCACAGGCGCTTCGCGATCGGATGCCAGGAGCGGTCGCCGTTCGGGACCTTCGTAGGCCGGGCGAGGCCGCGCGTCACCGACTGCACGTCTCCGCCCTTGCGCTCACGCGGGCGGGCGAGATCGGCCTCGCGGTTCGGTACAGGGCCGGGCATGTCGTCACCCCCCCCGTGCGGATGCGATCAAGAAGATCAGTAGCTAGGAAAGAACTATGGGAAAACGGGAGCGACGGAGGCGGAAGGAGCGGAGGGGGCCGCTCATCTTCATCAGTCACGCCACGGCCGACTCGGACAAGCCGTTGGTCGAAGCTCTATGTGCCTTCATGAAAGCCGCAGGACTGGGCTCCGGAGACTACTTTTGCAGCTCACAGACACCGTACTGGTTCACTCCGGGCAAGAATGACGCATCGCAGATATACGGTCTTCTGGACCAGACGGCAGTGTTCTTGCAGCTCACGACAAAGGTGTTCTTGGAGCGGCCTAATTGCCTGCTGGAAGTGGGCTACGCGATCAGTCGCCGTCGACGCGATCAAGCCGATCGGCTCGCCAGCCGCCTCCAGATGCTCCCGGTAGTGGTGCCACCTGTGGACTTTGAGCCCATTAATATGATGAGGCTCGGTACAGCGATCTCGTTGGACGGCGACGCGAAAAACGTGAACCTATTCGCGGCTCAGTTGCGAAAGCTACTTGAACAGAGCGGTCACCCGATACACGATGATTCGTGGACCGCCGCCACCGGGCAATTCGTGAACGATGGTTGGCCCAAGGCTCTGTCGGAGTACCGCAAGAGTTTTGATGACAAGGCCACTTAGATCGTCCCGCCCGTCAGGAAGTGGGCGGAGAGCCAGGCCAGGAACGCGACCAGGACGAAGCGCCGCAGCCGGGTTGTCCGGTCGGGCACGGTGCCCTTCGCGGTGTGGAACCACTTCCAGACGTGCTCGGACAAGGTGTCGCCCGGCTGCTTGCGGTAGAGGGCGACGCCCTCGATTACACAGAAGGCAGCGATCCAGGCGACCCACGCGGCAGTGAACACGGCCACCCCCTTAGAGAAGCCCCGGATGGGACTCCGTCCGCTTGAAGCGCTTGTCGATCCGGCGCCGCCGTGCGGCGAGTGCGAGGGCTCCCTCGCGAGAGGACTTGGCCTGGTGATGAAACCCGCAGAGTGCTCGTAGGTTGGTCTCTCGATGGTCATCACCAGGCACGATGTGATCTACGTCCGTGGCCGGTTCCTCGCAGCGCTGCCCGTACTGATCGCGGGCCGTGCAGCGGTTCCCGTCCCTGCGAAGGACGCGAAGTCGGATCTTCGGCCAATCCGCCGGCAACCTCTCGCGCCGGTCGGATGAAGCCCAGTTCGGCATCAGACCCCCAGATCGAGGAGTGCCGCGTACGCGGTCGTCGCCTGCTGCACGACGACGCCGTTACCGAGGATCTGGAGCTGTTGTCCGCGCGTCAGGCCGGGGACGCCGGTCACGTGGCCGAGGGGGAGGCCCATGAGCCACTCAACCCACTCGACGGTTACACGGGGTCCGCCCTTGCGGCCCGGCTCGGTAGGCGGGGGAGCGGCGCGGCCGGTCACTTCCTCCCACTGCCGGATGGCGGGGAGGTACTCACCCCACCAGTGGGCGGGAGACTGCGGCCCGTCCACCGCGGCTTCCGGCTCGCGGCCTTCCCGGATCGCGTCCGAGTAGGGGAGGAGGTAGCACGCCTCGTCGTCGAGCGTGGGGCCGTGACCACCAGCTCGACGTTCGTCAGGGTGACGGGCGCCGCCGTTACTGCCCAGGTTCGCGGTCGGCGTCTTCAGGGGTCGCGATACAGAACCAGCGGTCACGGAGGTGAGGGGCTTGAGCTGCGGTAGCTCGTACGCACACCCATCGCGCGCTGTACCCGATCTCGGCCAGGTCAGCGAGGACGACTTCGAGCCCGCGCGTCCGGATGTTCGAGACGTTTTCCAAGAAGACGAGCTTCGGTCGTATGACGCGAATTGCGTCAACGACATTGACCCAGACTCCAGAACGAGAGCCTCGAATTCCAACCCGGTTCCCCGCAATCGAGATGTCCTGGCAGGGGAAGCCTGCGGTGATTACTTCGACCAGGCCGACAAGCTCGGTCCAGTCGATTTCGCGGATGTCGCCGAGGTTCGGAGCGTCCGGATACCTTTCGGCGAGGACTGCACTCGGGCCTGGTGCGGTCTCGGCGACGTACGCCACACGACCGCTGACCAGGGGAGCTACAGCCATACCCAGCCCGCCGTAACCGGCGCAGAGTTCGAGGATCTCCAAGAAGACCCCCTCGCGTGCGAAGTACGTGAATACGTGCGTACGTACTTCGTCTTCATCAGGTGGCCCCTGCGGGGCCAAGCCTGCAATTCGCGAACGCGCGAATTACGCAAGGCGTCTTCATGCAGGCGAGCCCCGTCAGGGGCTCAAGCCTTGCGACTTACGTACTTACACTTATAAGTCGCTAGTTGATCTTGGTTCCGGAAAGACGAACGTACGTGACCTCGGTCACACTTCGGCGGCGCCCGAAGGGCGACGGCGGAGAAGTGCAGCGGCGAAGGAGTGATGCCGCCCGGAGGGCGGACAGCGTGAAGGCGACGAGCGGCTGTGGCGGCCTGTCGGCCGCCCCTTCGTGAAGACGCGAAGACGTACTTCAGTCAGGCGAGCGCCGCTATCGTGGCCGCATGAGCGACGACCTGCGCAGCGTGCCGATGAACCTAGACGTGCTGATCAACACGGAGAACGGCGAGGCCCTTTTCTCGGCTCACTCCGTCGCCCAGATGATCCGGAACATCGCTGACGCGCACCGCGAGCGCCCGCTGAGCGCTGACGACATGGAGCGCGTCGCGGAGGCGCTCGACATGGAGATCCTCTCGGCCGTTGTGACGCACCGAGAGAAGCAGGGCGGGGAGTCCCAGGCATGAGCACCTTCACGTACGAGCTTCGAGTGCCGGCGGCAGCCAACGCCGAGGAGGGGTGGGAGAAGCCTGCCGACAAGGGCGCGATGACCACCTGGGGCGGCACTGCTCATGACCTCGGGCGCCTGGTCCTCAAGGGCTGGCGCGAGAAGACCCCCGAGAAGTACCAGGGGCTTCCTGCCATCGTCGAGGTGCACAGCGACGACGGGCGCCACGCGGTGATCGACGACCCGACGCCGGTTCACGGGCCGACGCTCGCCCTTGAGTGCGCGATCGAGGAGGCGCAGGTCGCTGACCTTGCCCAGGACGTGAAGCGCCAGGAGCTTGCCGAGGCGATGCGGGACGCGAGGGAGTTCGACGGTCTGACCCCTCGGAATATCGAGCACCGCGTGCGCTTCGTCCTGATGCCGAACGAGGCGCGGAAGATCCTCGGCGACGACAAGGGCTGATCTGCCGCAGCCTCATTCCTGTGCGGTGCCGGCGGACGCTCTGCAGGGCGGTCATTCCGCCTCTGATCTGCGCGAATGTGCGGCGCGGGCGGGAGGCCGCAGGGCTCTCGTCGACCCTGGAACCGTGGCAGAATCCGAGCTGCTAAGACGTGGCGGCCGGGAAAGACGCCGAGCCGGGGTCATACCCCCACCCCTCCGCCCACGGCTGGTCGAATCGGACGCACGTCGACCAGGCCGGCCGTTTGGGTGTGAATCGGACATTGAAGCACCAGGCCGGCCGTCTAGGGGCGCAAACGGACACACTTGCCCACATGCGTGCATCGAGCGCATGTCATTTCGCATAGGCACGTCAGTGCACAGCGGCGCACACACAGGGCAGAGAGCACACAAGGGCACAGGCCAGGGCAAGGCAGGGCACACAGCGCACACCAGGCCAGAGCGGGCAGGTGCGCACGCGCGTATAGAGGCTAAGGACTGCGGCACCCCAGGGGAGCGGCGAGAAACGGGGGTTGTGGTGCGGCCGGTCGGTCGTGTTAAGGTGTGACCACACCACGACGAACGGCCCGGCAACGGGACGGACGGAATGGCACGCAGGACCGGGAAACCGCAGCTCACGCAAGGGGGTTGCGGAACGGACCGGGAAACGTGTTAAGGTGTGACCACACCACCGAACGGGCCGCAAGGTTCGGGAGGGAAGCGACCGGCCAACGGTCCGGGCGGTAGGACAATGGGAGTGCCTACCGCTGACCAGGCCAAACGCGAAACTCCACTCCGAGAGTGTGGTAAAGTTGAGACCACGCCGAACCAGCCCGGTTCGGCGAAACAAAGCGGCTGGTGTAAATTTGAGACCAGCCAAGCTCGAAGGGTAAGGCCACATGGAGTACGTGTTCAGCGACGCCGACCGCGAGTACGGCAAACGGGTCGGGGTCAAGAAGTCGGACGGCGACTTCAGGTGCTACCAGTGCATCGACTTCGCCTTCTACGAGGCGGAGGTGTCCGAGCGGGACGCCGAGGAGCGGTGCTCCTACTGCGGGGGGTTCGTCTTCATCACCCCGCAGATGATCGCCCAGATGGAGGCCCCGAAGCAGGCCCGGCCGGTCAACCTCTCGAAGCCCGACGTGCAGCGGTTCGACCTGCTGTCCATCGCCTTCCACCTGCGGATGCGACTGGACGAGGTGTCGTACGCCTACGACAAGGCGCGTCAGCGGATCGCGGATCTGGAGGAACAGCTCGCCGACCGTGAGGACGCCGGTTTCGTCGAGACCGTCGACTACTAGACCCCCGTGTAAACATTGACCCGGCCGCCCCTTCCCACACAGGGAGAGGGCAGGGGCGGCCCCTCTCTCGAATGCGAGGACACATGTCTACGATCGTCGCCCCGTCCGCTGCCCGCTGGTACCTGATGCTGATCGTCGAGGACGCCGAAGGCGAGACGACGTACATCGACCACTACCTCGACGACGAACCCGACGACGTGTGGGAGTTCATCCCCGAGGGCTGGGACCTGCTCGAAGACGAGTCCCGAGAGATCATCCGAGGCGCGCATGACTGCGAGTGCTGCGGGATGCACATCATGAACGCCCACGAGTGCGAGTCCTGTCGCAACGAGGACTGCGACCCGGCCAACTCGTGGCACTGCTTCACCGGCTACTGCGACGGCTCCGGGTGCACCTTCGAGGGCGAGTGCGAGCCGAACCACGAGGTCCGGGTCTGGCGTGAGAACGGCGACCTGGTGGGCCTCTGGGAGGTCGAAGCGCAGGCGACCGGCCGAGTCCTGGTGACCCAGCGCGAGGGATACGAGCGCGACGCGGAGTCCCGCTTCACCTCCCTGTGGTCGGCCTGGCAGTACGCCCAGGGCTGCGCCGAGATGCACGCGGCCGAACTCCGCCGCGAGTGCGCCGAGTCCGGCTACTGCGAGGGCGACGACTGCGGCGTGATGCACGAGCACGGGATCTCTGTGCAGGAGGTCACCTCGAACAGCGACCTCCGCCGAGCCTGACCCCTCGACTGCCGTCCCTCCCTGACCTCCCCCTCTCGGGGAGGGGCGGCCCCCAACACGCAAAGGCGAAACGCCCCTCGGGGCGTCAGCGGGAGGCGGTACCTCCCCTCTGACGATGCCAGCCAGCGTCGACCCCCAACACACGAACGTGAGGACACATGGACCCCCAGGTCGAATCCGCGGTGAAGGCTGCCGCCGGCACCCTGCTCTCGCACAGCGCGCACTACTGCCTCGCCCTCGGCTACGACCGCCAAGAGTTCCGGCTCATGGCCCGCAAGTACGAGAACAGGGGCCTGGCGCACATGGCCAAGGAGTACCACCAGCGAGCCGATCACGCGGCCGGACTGCACCACGCCGTCTCGTGGCGGTTCATGGACGACGCCGAGCTGATCGAAACCCACTGGGAAGCGCTCCTGGGAGCGGTGGTCCGCCGCGAGGCGTACGAGCTGGTCGAGTACGACCGGGCCCGAAAGCTCCTGGAAGGCGACTCCGACGACGAGGTGTACCGCGACATCTGGGTCTGGGAGCGGGACCGCGCCGAGAAGAACGCGGCGAAGTTCGCCGAGCTGAAGACCGCACTCACCGCCGTACGCGACGCCGTGCGCGCCGCGACCGTCTGACCCCTCCCCCCCTCGGGCCTCCCTGCACACAGGGAGAGCGGGGAGGCCCACCCTTCACGAAAGCGAGCCACATCATGATCAAGCCCGACGACCAGATCGCCTTCTTCGCCCCCGACTGCGGCGCAATCTCTCTCCTCCTCCGGATCGGTGACGTGGTGATCGCAGGGTTCTTCGAGCCCTTGGAGGTCAGCCCCCGCGAGCAGGTGGTCATGAACTTCGACCTGCCGACGTACGAGGAGCGCGAGGCGGCAGCGAAGGCCCACATCGACGGGGCGGCCATCGGCCACATCCTCGACGGCTGGGAGCTGCTCGCCGCCTGACCTCACCGGATGCAAAGGCGAAACGCCCTGTAGTCCCTTGCGCCCCCGGTTCGGGCGCAACGGGAGGGCGTCAGTGGGAGGCGGTACCTCCCCTCTGACGATGCCAGCCCGCATCGAACCCCCGAAAGGTTCCGACATGGCTACCCCCATGCCTGAAGACGGCAAGCTCGCCAAGATCCGCGCTCTCCTCGCGAAGGCGGAGGACTCGGCCACCACGCCGGAAGAGGCCGAGGTGTACTTCGGCAAGGCCGCCGAGCTGATGGCGAAGTACGGGATCGAGCGCGCGATGCTCGCCGCCACCGACCCGAACGCCGACCGGCCTGGCGACCGCGTGATCACCGTCGAGGGCAGCTACACCACCGACCGCCTGTACCTCCTCGGCTACGTGGCCGACGCTCTCCACTGCACCAGCATCAAGAGGCGCGTTGGTCGAGGCCGGACCGAGGTCCACATCTTCGGGTACGAGTCCGACCTCGACCGGGTGGAGCTGCTGTTCACCTCGCTCCTGCTCCAAATGTTCAACGGCATGCGCCAGGGCCGCCCCGCGCGTGGGGAAAGCCTGGTCACCTACCGGAAGGCGTGGGCCGCCGGGTTCATCGTCCGCATCGACGAGCGCCTCCGGGAGATCGAGGCCCGCGCCCAGCAGGAAGCCCCGGCAGCCGCTTCCGGCCGTTCCACAGAGCTGGTCCTCGCGGACCGCAAGGCCGTGGTCGAGGCCCGCTTCGCGGCGGCCTACCCGAACGCCGTCACGCCTACGGGCTCCGCGCGTCGTCGCGGAAGCGGCCTCGACGCGGGACGGGAGGCGGCCAACCGTGCCGACCTCGGCCAGACCCGCGTCGGTCAGCGACGCCGCGCGCTGAGCGCCTGACACACCTTCACCGGCCGCCCCCTGCACACAGGGAGAGCGGGGGGCGGCCCCCGATCAGCCCAGAGAGGCAGACATGTTCCCCACCATCGAACAGCCCGAGTCGATCGGTCTCGACCGGATCAAGGAATCCGCCCGCGAAGTCCTCGCGATCGCCCGAGAGGTCGAGAAGGGACGGGAGGGCCACGACCCCGGCACCCAGGAGTCGTACACCCTGCTGAACCTCGCCCAGACGGCGGCCCGGCTCGTCTACGCCCTGCCGGTCGAGATGCTCCCCGAGGAGGAGTGGCGCTACGTCAGCCCGAGCGAGTACGCGGCCGTAGGCGAGCTGTTGGAGATCCTCGCGAGCCTCTCGAAGGACTGACCCCCACCCCACGCAAGAGGCCGCCTCTCCCCACAGGGAGAGGGGAGGGGCGGCCCTACCGAAAGGCTACAACCCCGATGGACTCGATCCGCTGCGGTGAATGCGGCGCCCGCTACGGCCTTCGGCCGGATGGCCTCTTCCAGTGCGACGGCCGCCAGGCCCACGAACTCGCCCCCCGCGACATCAGCCTCGACGGCTCCGACGTGTGGGCGGTCAACGTCGCCGGCACTCTCGTGATCGTCGCCGACCCTGCCGTCACCGCCGAGTGGGCACGCGAGGCCCTCGACGCCTACTTCGAGGACGAGCCCGGCTCCTGGTGCGAGCACGACTCGCTGCGCTCCTTCCTCGAAGCGGTCGACGAACTCCTCTACGCGGCCCGTGCGGGCCTCCGCTTCCCCGACCACTCCTGACCGAAGGACTGCAACATGACCACCCAGCCCTACCGCACCCCCTACCGCACGAAGTCCGTGGTCGGTGAGGACTACGCCGCCGAGAAGGCGCAGATCGAGTCGGACATGCGCGAGGCGCAGTCCCTCCCCATCGACGTGTACCTCCGCTTCCTCGGCAACTACGGCCGAATCCTCCGGATCATGGCCGACGCCTACAGCTCCCACGAAGTCGCGTTCGGAATCCTCCAGCGTCACTGCGACGCCGTGCTCGACGAGATCGCCGACGAGGCCGACTCGGACGAGGCCGCCTGATGACCACCATCACCAAGCACCACATCGTCCCCGGCCGAAACGACGAGTACCGCTTTGCCCTCCACTACGACACGTGGAGCACCTTGATCGCCTTGTGGGTCACGGAATTCCCCGGCATCCAGGCAGGTCACGCCGTTTACCGCTGGCGCTGCCCCGAGAACTGGGCCGAGTTCACCGTCTTCGCCTTCTACACCTGGCGCGACGACCCCGCAACCGGAGCCCGAGCCGGGGAAACGATCGACTCCTTCCTGATCAAGGAAGACCCCCTTTGCACGTGCTGTGAGCACTTCGACGAGGACGAAGCCGAGTAACTCGGCCCCCCTCAACTCCCCGAAAGGCAAGGACACATGACCGCCGGACCGTTCCTCTCCTCCTTCCTGCCCGACAACAAGCGAAACCGCGACTCCCTCGCCGCCGTATGGCCGCGCGTGCTCGAACTCGGCTACGCCCTCCGAGCTACTCCGGTCGACGAGCCGGAAGGCTGCACCCGCACCCGATGCGCGGGCGTCCACCAGGGCTACCCCGGCAGCGAGCACCGATGGGCCCTGCGCTGCCTCCTCTGCGCCGTCGACATCGAGCCCTACCCCAGCCACATGCGAGAGCGCACGGGCAAGAACCCCGCCCCGCCCCGCCGGCACAAGGGCTGCAAGTTCTCCGGGCCCAGTCGCGCCCAGGCCCGCGCCGCCCGCTACATCGAACTTGGCCTCGCCCTCCCCGACTGGGACAAGGACGCTCGCGCCGCCGTCGCGGCCCTCGCTGCCTGACCCACCCACTCACGGGCCGCCCCTGCACACAGGGAGAGCCGGGGCGGCCCACCCCCGACGCCTCGAAGGAGACTCACATGTCCGACGTTCTCGCCACCACCGAAGACGGCCGCTTCCGCGTGCGCCTGGTCCACGACGAGCACGCCGAGAACCCCCGCCACGACGCGGAGACACTCGCCCACGTCATCACCATCGACACCCACGGCGGGCAGTACCACCCCGTCGACATGGACGGCGGCCCGCTCGCCGAGATGTGGGAGCGCCTGAAGTGGAACCGCTGGACTGGCATCGACATCTTCACCCGCTACGTCTCGATCTTCCACGGCGGAATCGTGCTGGAGTCCTCCCCGACCGGCGGCCCCCGCTCCCTCTGGTACATGACCGGCGAAGAGGCGGTCGCCCTCGACGCCGGACTCCTGACCGAGGGCTACATCGAAGCCGAAATGGAGGAGTACGAGGCGTGGGCCTCGGGCGACGTGTGGGGGTTCGTGGTCGAGGAGCGCGCCGACTGGACCCGCGACGACGACGAGGACGAGCACATGCAGACGTGGGAGCACGTCGACTCCTGCTTCGGCTTCTACGGCCGCACCTATGCCCGCTCCCAGGCCCGCGAGGCCCTCGACTTCTACGCCGCCCGCAACGCCGTTCAGGCCGCCTGATCACCCCAGAGAGGAACCCGACATGAAGCCCTACACCGACCGCATGACCCTCTCGGACGGCGCCACGGTCCGAGTCCGCATCGAGCGCGGCATCACCGGAGACGCGGTCTTCCACGAGCAGAACACGAACAACCCCCGCGGGGGCGGCCGGATCTTCTGGAGCGGCGAAGGTCTCTACCTGATGTTCGGCGACGAGCTGCTCCGCATGCAGAACTCCCGCTACGAATCCGCCGGCACCGTGGCCGAGGGCGCCGAGAAGGCCCTCGCGTTCTTCACCGAGTGCGCCGAGAGCTGCATCCGCCACGCCCGAGGCGAGGGCATCCCCGTCTCGCAGTGCTACGGCGACTGACCACCCCCCGCACGACCCACCATCACGGCCGCCCCCGTCCACACAGGGAGAGGGCAGGGGCGGCCCCCTCGCGAGAGAGCAGAGACACCATGAACGAGAACGCGACCTTCGAGTACGCCGGGCACGTCGGCCTGTCCTTCGGGACCGTCTACTTCGAGCGCCTGGCCGAGGAGCCCAACGACAAGCCGTGGGCGACCACCGACCGGCCGTGGGTGACCGCCTACCGGGTGACCGGTCCCCGAATCCGCGGGACGGTCCGGATCACGCCGAAGTACGACGAGCCGCTCGTCACCTGGCACACGAACGGAGCCAACGAGAACGCGTGGGAGTTCCTCCCGTCCGGCTTCTATGTCGGGTACGGCCGGGCCCACTACGTCGACTGCGAGGGCGACCTCGAAGTCTGGGGGTCGACCCTGGCCGAAGGCGTGCACGTCTACACGAAGCGCGAGATGGATTGGAACTTCTCCGTGCGCCGCAGGGAGGGCGGCATCGACGACTACCCGGCGCCGAGGGGCACCCGCGACAAGACGCGCGAGCTGATCCAGGCCCTCGTCAAAGTCCACCAGGAGGACGCCGCCCTCGTCCACGCGAAGGCCGCCGCGCTCGCCCGCGAGCTGCGCGCCAAGCGCACGGCCAAGCTCCGGGACGAGTACCGGGAGGTCGACCGGATGCTCCGCGAACTCCAGGGCCGCCACGCCGAGCTTCAGATGCGCCGCAGCCTCATGGAAGGCGAGTGGTCCTTCGCAACCGCCATCGAGGACGCCGCCCCGAAGTCCAAGCCGACGTGGACACTTGGCGCTCCCGTCCCTGCGTTCGGCGCCCCGGCTGCTGAGTGAAGCACCACCTGCGCAAGCGCCCCGAAGGCCGCCTTCAGTGCACCCGATGCCGGGCGGCCTTCACGGGGCAGGACACCGCTGACCGCTCCCGCTTCAACTGCCCTGGCCGCCCGCTCGTTCACGGATTCCTCAGCCGCCGCGAGCACATCGTCTATCCGACGTGGGCCAAGGACCGGCGCTGTGAAGCCTGGGGTTGCCCCGACCCCGACCCCTCCCACAACTGGCACGGGCCCGACCCCTACTGCGACGAGTCCACATGCGGGATCTGCCTGCACGACTGCGACTGCGACGTATGCGAGGGCAGCGTCACCGCCCCTGGCCTGTACCGACTGATCGACAGCCGCGAAGGCTGACCGGAACGAAAGAGAGACAGACAGATGACCGCTCCCCTGATAGGTCTTGCCGGCGCCGCACGCTCGGGCAAGGACACCGCAGCTCAGGCCCTCCTCGACATGGGCTGGACCCGCCGAGCCTTCGCGGACAAGGTGCGCGAGGTGCTGTACGCCCTCGACCCCGTACTGATCGAGCCCGAGTACAAGGAGGGGGCCACCACCCTGCGGTACGAGGTCGACAGCTACGGCTGGGAGGACGTGAAGGACATGTATCCCGTCGTGCGGGGCTACCAACAGCGACTCGGCACCGAGGGCGGCCGGAAGGTTCTCGGCGAGGACGTGTGGGTCGATGCCCTGTTCCACGACTTCGAGTCCTGGGACACCCCGACCGTCATCACCGACGTGCGCTTCCCCAACGAGGCGGAAGCGATCCGCGACCGTGGCGGCCTGGTCATCGCCATCGAGCGCCCCGGCCAGACGCTCATCCGCGAGGCGGACCACGTCAGCGAGAACGCCCTCGCCGGGTACCTCTTCGACGACGTGATCCGCAACGACGGGCCCGTGGCCCAGCTTCACGACCGTGTGATGCAGCTCATCCCGCTCACCATGTAAACATGAGACCGGGGTGTTAAGGTTGATCCATGCGACTGACCCCCCGGAAGGAAGAGGTCGAGGCGGTCAAGGCGCTCCTGGAGGACCCCACCTTCGAGAGCGCCGACCAGATGGCGAAAGCCCTGATCAAGGAGATCGCCTCGATCCTCCAAATGCGCGACCTGATCGCCCTCGTTCACACATGGGCGGACGGTCACCGCGGCCTGAACTTCGGTCCGTTCGGCAGCGAAGCGGAGATCAAGACCTTCGCCTCGAAGATGGCGTTCGGAGGCACAGGCCGCCTCGTCCAACTCCACAGCCCCGGAGTGATGTTGGCCAACGTGGACGGCAAGAAGGGGTGGAAGGGCTACTGCTTCCACCCCGAATGCGGACACGCACCCTTCACCCACTCCGCAGCAAGCGCCGGCAGAGGCGCCTGCCAACTCCCCACCTGCCCGTGCGACAAGTTCCGGGCGAAGTGAACCCAGAACGGATACCCCCATGACCGACGCACTCCGCGCCCCGCAGATGACCGAAGCCGAGATCGCCGAGCTGCGAACCCTCCGCGAGGGATACCACGTCACCGACGCCTTCCTCGTACGCCTCGCCACCCACTACGTACAGGCCGAGATCGACGGCGTACTCAACCCCGCCCGTCACCTCGCCGACTACCTCGGAGTCCAGCGTCAGACCGTCCTCACCTACATGCGCATGGCCCAACGCAAGGGCCTCGTCGCAAAGCCCCGCCCGTAACCAGCCCGAAGGAGAACCCCCATGAAGACCGTCGACTTCCACACCTGCGACTGCTCCGACAAGCGCGCCTTCCCCGACAAGCGCTCCGCCGAGAAGGCCCTCGGCCGGGCCCAGGCCAAGCGCGACCGACAGGCCCAAACGATCCGGGGGCGCGGCCCCATCAGCCGCGAGAACCGCGCCTATGAGTGCGAGTTCGGCATGTGGCACCTGACCAAGCAGTCCCGCCGCTCCTACGAGGAGCACACCGCCCACCACGCCGCCTGACTGTAAACATGAGACCGAAGGAATCTGCCGTGACCCCCCTCAACCTCCGCTCCGACATGACCGTGCAGCTCGTCGACCACAACGTCTCGGACAAGGCCGTCGTGCGAGCCGCCCGCGTCTCCACGGTCGGCCAGACCCACAAGTCCTTCCTCGGCAAGCCCGGCGAGGACACGGACCGCGACGCGGGCCTGATCGGCTACCTCATGCGCGAGCGGCACGGCAGCCCCTTCGAACACGGCGGCTTGACCCTGTTCGTCGAGGCTCCGATCTTCGTCTTCCGCGAGTGGCAGCGCCACCGCATCGCCTCGTACAACGAGGAGTCTGCCCGCTACCGCGAGCTTCGGCCCTCCTTCTACCTCCCGGCCGCCGAGCGCAACCTCGTCCAGGTGGGCAAGGCGGGCGCCTACCGCTTCGAGCCCGGCACCGCCGAACAGCTCGCCATCGTGGATGTCTCTCTCCTCGCCGCCTACGAGGCCGCCTACGAGGCGTACGAGCGAATGCTGTCTGCCGGCGTCGCCCGCGAGATCGCCCGCGCCGCCCTGCCGGTCGGCATCTACAGCTCGATGTACGTCACCATGAACCCTCGCGGCCTGATGAACTTCCTCAGCCTCCGTACCCACCGCGAGGACGCCGCCTTCGTCTCCCACCCTCAGCGCGAGATCGAGATGTGCGCCGAGAAGGCCGAGGCGATCTTCGCCGACCTCATGCCGGTCACTCATGCCGCCTTCGAGGCGAACGGGAGGGTCGCCCCTTGATGACGAAGGAGGAGTGGCTCAAGCGCGAGTTGGCCAAGGCGCCGGTACGCGACGAGGCCCATAAGCAGTACGTCATGAAGGTCTGGGGGCTGCGGCCCGCCAAGAGAGAAGCCCCTCTCCCCGCGTAGGGAGGGGGGCTTCCCCGTTACGCCGCCTGGTTCTTCTGCCAGACGATCTCGATCAGCTCCGGATCGAACCGCTTTCCCCTGCCGGCGGGATGCACGATCACGGCTCGCACGGCAGCCTTCAGCCGCGTGCGCTTCTCCGTCATCGTCAGGCCCTCCCAGTCCGCGAGAGCGTCCGGCGTGAGCATCGCCCGCTTGCGCTTCTGAAGGGCGAGCTGTCCCCGCTTCGAGGTGAGCTTCTCCCGCTCGCCTTCCAGCTCCTCGATCATGTCCAGGGCCGCCGAGGTCGAGATCCGCTTCTCGCGCCGCCGCTCGTTCACGTCGGCGATCTCCTGGGCGATCTCGTCGAGCCGCTTATCGTGGACCGTCTCGTCGATGGCGTCAGCCTTCGCCACGTCCTCGCCGAGCGTCGCCCGCGTCTCCAGCAGGAAGGCGGTCTCGACCAGCTCGTCAATCGGCGGCCCCACGCGCGTCACCCCGCCGCAGCCGCCTTGATTCGACAGGCAGGCGTACCGGAAGCCCCACTTCTCGTAGGCGCTGGTTCCCTTCGTGTAGGGGTTGGACCACATCGGCGACGAGCACTTCCCGCACCGCGCGATGCCGGACAGGAAGTAGGCCGCCGTCGTGTCGTGCTTCCCGCTGGGGAGGCCCTCCTTGTTCGCCTCCTTGCGCCGCTTGATCTCGTCCACCGCGGCTTGCCACTCGTCCGGCGAACAGGGGGCCTCCCAGTCGCCCCGGACCGGCTCGCCGCCCTTGTAGACGATGAAGTCCGGCAGCCACAGGCGCCCCTCTGCCTGCTTCCGGAGCGCCTCGGGCACATGGAAGCGGATACCGGCGACGCGCGGGCTCATGAGGATCTGCTCGGCGGCCGTGTGCTGGATGACGCGGACGCCCTCGCGGGAGCGCTTCGTCTCCTTCGGCACGTAGCCGTACTCGGTCAAGGCCCGCTTGAAGTCGGCGATCTTGTACCCGCCAGGGATGGCGAGGATCGCCTCGCGAATCATCTTGCTCTCAACGTCGTGCAGGGTGCGCCGGTCCTCGTCCCAGCCGAACGGGCGGGGCGCCCCGTGCATCACGCCCTTCTCGGCGACACGGCGGTTCGTGCGAACGACGCGGCGACGCGTGTTGCCGATCTCCATGTTGCCCACGGTGGCCTGCATGACGAACATGCCCCGACCCTCGACGGTCGCGAGGTTCACGCCACCCTCGACGCTCAAACCGATGTACTCGGGGTTCATCTCGAAGACCCGACACACGCGGGCCGCGTCGTAGACGAGGCGGGCGAGCCGGTCCGAGTGAAGGAAGAGGATGCCGCGAATGACCCCAGCTTCAAGGTCTTTCAGCATCCGCTCGAAGTCGTCACGGACGATGAACGGGTCCGAGGCGGGCGTGTTGTTGTCGCAGTAGTCGCGGACGATCGTCACGTCGTCGGGGAGGACGGCCGCCAGGGCGCGTATCGCGTCTTCCTGTTCCTTGACCTGTTCCTCGACCTCACGCCATGTCGAGACCCGGCCCTTCATGGCCTTGTCCTCGGACACGCGCCGGTACATGCCGACGGGTATCAAGTGGTACTCCCTTGCTCGCTGCGCGCTGACGCAGGTGTCCATGCTGGTCAGCGGCCTACGAGCTATGCGCGAGGACCAATTATCCCATGTGGAACCATCTGTTCCGCAGGTGGGTTAAACAGTGTCCTTGGGCCATGCGAACACGATCTTCCACTTGCCCTCGTAGGTCTTGTGGTCGATCGTCTCGAACTCCTTGCCCTTCTCCAGCGAGACGCAGGCGGTCAGTTCGAACTCGGGGAACTTGTCACCGACAGTGAGCACAGGCTCTCCTTGCAGCGAAGAAACACCCCAATTGCGGGTGTTTCTCATGGGTTGGACCTTGTTGATGTTGGCACACCGCGTATTGATTAGTGAAATAGCTACACTCGGTCGTGTTGATCGGAGGTAGCTATCAGTGACCGTGGGCAAGAGGCGCAGACAGCCCAGCTTCGCTCAGCTCCGCGCGTTCGCCGCGGTGGCCGAGCATCTGCACTTCCGGGACGCCGCCGCGGCGATCGGGATGAGCCAGCCGGCGCTGTCGGGCGCCGTGTCGGCGCTGGAGGAGACACTCGGCGTCACCCTCGTGGAACGCACGACGCGCAAGGTGCTGCTCTCACCGGCCGGTGAGCGGCTCGCCGTCCGCGCCAAGGCCGTCCTCGGGGAGATCGGCGCGCTGATGGAGGAGGCGGACGCGCTGCGGGCGCCGTTCACCGGGGTGCTGCGGCTCGGCGTGATCCCGACCGTCGCGCCCTATCTGCTGCCGACGGTCCTGCGGCTGGTCCGCGGCCGCTATCCGCTCCTCGACCTCCAGGTGCACGAGGAGCAGACCGCGAGCCTGCTGGACGGACTGGCCGGCGGCCGGCTCGACCTGCTGCTGCTCGCCGTGCCCCTCGGCGTCCCCGGCGTGACCGAGATCCCCCTCTTCGACGAGGACTTCGTCCTGGTCACCCCGCTCGGCCACCGGCTCGGCGGCCGGGAGGGCATCCCCCGCGCGGTGCTGCGCGAGCTGAACCTGCTGCTGCTCGACGAGGGCCACTGCCTGCGCGACCAGGCCCTGGACATCTGCCGGGAGGCCGGGCGGGCCGACGTCCCGGCCACGACGACGGCGGCCGGACTGGCCACGCTCGTCCAGCTGGTCGCGGGCGGCCTCGGGGTGACCCTGCTGCCGCGCACCGCCGTCCAGGTCGAGACCGCCCGCTCCAACCGGCTGCTCACCGCCTGCTTCGCCGACCCGGCCCCCTCCCGCCGCATCGCCCTCGCCATGCGCACGGGCACGGTGAGGGCGGCGGAGCACAGGGAACTGGCATCGGCCCTGCGCGCGGCGATGCGGGACCTTCCGGTACGGATGGTGGGGAGCTGAGCGCCCCACCATCCGTACGGTCCGTACCGTCACTCCGTGCGCAGGCCGTCCGGGCGCATCATGCGCAGCAGCGGGGGCAGGCTCAGCAGGGTCACCACGAGGACCACGCCCGCGCCCATGCCGGTCATCCGCAGCACGCTCGGCCAGTCCACAGCGACCGGTGTCGAGGTCATCCTCAGCAGCACCGCGCCCAGGGCCATGCCCACCACCGAGGCCAGCAGCAGCCCCAGGCCGATCGGGATCGCCGTCTGCCACAGCACCGACAGGCTCAGCGTGCGGCGCCGGGTGCCGAAGGCGATCAGGGCCGACAGCAGCTTGCGGCGTTCCCGCAGCTGCTCCAGCTGGGAGACCAGCAGACTGGCCCCGATCAGCGCCAGTACGGCGGTGGCGCCGACGAACAGGCCCGTGCGGATGGATTCGTAGCGGTCGGAACGCTCGGTGGCCTGCCAGGTCATCGGATAGGAGAGCGGGTCGATCGCGGCCGCGGTGTTGCGCACGTACTCACGGGCGTACGGCACCGAGTCGTCGAGCGACAGGTACAGCTGACCGCGGACCGCCTCCGCCAGACCCGCGGGCACCGCGCTCCGGGTCATCAGGAAGCCGCCGCGCCTGGCCCCGGTCGGGTCCTTGACGGAGTCGGCCTGCTTCAGCGCCTCGGGGACGGTCCACACGACGTCCTCGGTCCTGCCGTCGCCGACGTACTTCTCCAGGTAGAGCTTCTGGCCCGGCCTGCTCAGCGACGGGGTGTCCGTGTCGTACTCCCCGCCCCGCACCGCGAACACGTCGCCGTCCGTACAGGAGGGCAGCTTCGCCACCTCGCGCAGGGTCGTGCAGTCGCCGATGGTCAGCTCGGCGAAGCGCTGCGGCTCCTTCTGCCAGGACAGGTCACCGAAGTGCCCCTCGGACAGCGGGTGGACCTCGCGGACGCCCTTGGTCTCCTCGAACTTCGCCGTGGCCGCGGCGATGTCCGTGCCCTCGGGCAGCCTGACCTCCATCTGCGCCAGCGACACGTCGTAGCCGGTCTCCTTGGTGTAGTCCTTCCCCACTCCGGCGAACAGCATCTGCAGCGCGATCGCCCCGGCCACCGCGACCGCGATGCCGTTGACCATGCGGGCCGCCGCACCGCTGCTCAGCTGCAGGCGGCGCACCGCCAGCTGCCAGGACACGCTGCCCGATCCGAGCCGGGCGACGACCGTCTCCACGATCCACGGCAGCAGCGCGGTGACCCCGACGAGCAGGGATATGACACCGCCGGTGACCAGGTACTGGTTGAAGTCCCCGTTCTCCCGGCCCTGGCCGACCATGGGGAGCAGCATGCCGATCCCGGCCAGCGGCAGCAGCAGCCGCCACCACAGCCGGCGGCGGGCCGGCCGCGCCGTGCGCACCACGCCCAGCGGCTCGATGACCACCCCGCGCAGCGCCAGCAGGGTCACCAGCACGGCGGCCCCCGGGACCGCCACCGCGACCAGCAGCGCCAGCAGCGGAGAGGGGTTCAGATAGCTCGGGAAGACACTGATCCGGAACACCTCGACGGACGCCGCGAACTCACGCCCCGCCAGGAAGAACCCGGTGCCGAACACCAGCCCCAGCAGCGCCCCGCCGAGCGCCTCGCCCGCGGCGATCCGCCGGGTCATGCCGCCGTCGGAACCGACCAGCCGCAGCGCGGCCAGCCTGCGGTCGCGCCGCTCGCCGCCGAACCGTACGGCCGCGGCGATGAACACGGCGACCGGCATCAGCAGCACCACGAAGACGACCAGGACCAGCAGCACCAGGACCGGGTCCGCCTCCTCCTGTGTCGGGTCGGGGTTCCCGAAGGAGTCGATACGGCCCACCGTCCCGTCGCCGACCCGCTCCGCGAGACCCTCCGCGCCCGCGTAGTAGGAGAGCTCCTGCGAGCCGATGAGCCCCTGCTCGCCGATCGTCCCCACGACGTCGTACGGCAGCCGCTCCCGCAGCAGTTCGCCGTCGTCGGAGTCGAGGAACTTCTTCAGCGCGGGGGAGACCACCATGTCACCAGGCGCCGGGAACTCCCGGAGCCCCGGCGGCAGCGGGGCCTTGCCGCCCTCCGGCTCCAGCAGCCGGCCGCGGATGTCCCGGCCGTCGAACTCGGTGTCGGTGTCCGCGGTCATCAGGGTGTCGTCGGCGCGCTCGATCTCCTCGCCGTAGGTGTAGTTGAGACGCGCCTCCTCCCGCCGGTCCCGCTCCGCCAGCGCACCGGGCAGGGCGGTGGTGAGCAGCAGCAGCGCCACGCCCAGCCCGACACCGACGGCGGTGAGCAGCGCCCGGGTCCAGCCCTCGCGTCCGCCGGCGAAGGCGAACCGCAGCCCCATACCGAGGTCCCGCGCCCACCGACCCGCACTCATACGACGCGCTCCATGTCCCGGGACTTCCCGTCGCGCACGACGACCTCGCGGTCGGAGTACGCGGCCACCCGCGCCTCGTGCGTGACCAGGACGACGGCGGCGTTGGCGGACCGGGCGGCGTCGGTGAGCAGTTCCATGACGCGCTCGCCGTTGAGGGAGTCCAGGGCGCCGGTCGGCTCGTCGGCGAACAGCACCCGCGGGCCGGTGACCAGCGCCCGGGCCACGGCGACCCGCTGGCCCTGGCCGCCGGACACCTCGCCGGGGCGCTTCTTGCGGACGTCGTCGACCTCCAGGCGCTCCATCCAGGTCAGCGCGGCCCGCTCGGCCTCCTTGCGGGGCGTGCCGTTCAGCCGCAGCGGCAGGGCGACGTTCTCCACACAGGTGAGCTCCGGCACGAGCTGCCCGAACTGGAAGACGAAGCCGAACTCCGAGCGCCTGAGCGCGCTGCGCTCGGCGTCGCTCATGGCGGTCAGCTCACGGCCGTCGTACGTGATCGACCCGGAGTCGGGGGTGACGATCCCGGCGAGGCAGTGCAGCAGCGTCGACTTGCCCGACCCGGAGGGTCCCATCACGGCGACGACCTCGCCGGGGTGGATGGAGAAGGCGGCGCCGTCGAGCGCGGTGGTCGGGCCGTAGGCCTTGCGCAGGTCCTGCGCGGTGAGCAGGGAACCGGGGGGAGGGGACGTGGTCATCGGGCCACCGCCTCACGGAGCTTGTCGAGACGCGCCGCGGTCAGCTCCAGCCAGCGCAGGTCGGCCTCGAGGTGGAACAGGGCGTGGTCGCAGATGAGCTGGTCGGCGAGGTCGCCCTTGCGCTTGCGGTCGGTGAGGATCCGCATGCCGCGCAGATGCTCCGAGCGCTGCGTGTCGAGGATGTCGGCGGCGTCCCGGCTGGTGAGCAGGGCGAGAACGACCTTGGTGTAGAGCGTCGACTGGAGGTACGGCTCCGGCTTCTCCGGTGTGGCGAGCCAGCGCTCGACATCGGTGATGCCGGCCTCGGTGATCGCGTACCGCTTCCGCTCGGGGCCGCCGCCGGCCTCGATGCCGTCGACTTCGACGAGCCCGTTCTTCAGCAGACGGGACATCGTCGAGTAGACCTGGCCGTAGTGCAGCGGCCGGTCGTGACCGAACTTCTCGTCGAAGGCCCGCTTCAGGTCGTAACCGTGACGCGGGCCGGACTCCAGGAGCCCCAGGAGGGTGTGACCGATGGACATGCGGAGCACTCTACACACGGTGTATACGCCGTATGTATACGCCGAGTGTGTAGACCGTGGCGGGGCGTGGGAGAGCGCTGGTGGGAGCCGATTGTCACGGTTCTGCTACCGCGGCCGGGCGCGGTCGGCCTGTCCGGCGCTCGAGGGCGAGGCCGTTCAGGCCGACGGGGGTCCGGGGGTGGAGCCCCCGGGTGGACGGCCACGGCGGGGCAGGGGCCCCGCCTCACCGGGCAGCCGCCCCGCCTCCGCGAGGGCGCGCCGCAGCAGGAACTCGATCTGCGCGTTCGCCGAGCGCAGCTCGTCGTTGGCCCAGCGCGCCAGCGCCTCGTACACCGACGGGTCCAGCCGCAGCAGCACCTGCTTGCGCTGCGGCCGGCCCTGGGGGGCCGAACCCCCGGACGGATTCGTCACTGGTAGAGCGTCCCGGTGTTGAGGACCGGCTGCGCGGAGCGGTCACCGCACAGCACCACCATCAGATTGGACACCATCGCCGCCTTCCGTTCGGGGTCCAGCTCCACGATGTCCTGCTCGGCGATCCGCGCGAGCGCCGACTCGACCATGCCCACGGCGCCCTCCACGATCTGCTGCCGCGCCGCCACGACCGCGCCGGCCTGCTGCCGCTGGAGCATCGCCGAGGCGATCTCGGGAGCGTACGCGAGGTGCGTGAAGCGGGACTCGATGATCTGCACACCGGCCGCCTCCACGCGCGCGTGCAGTTCGACGGCGAGCTTCTCGGTGATCTCCTCGGCGTTGCCGCGCAGCGAGAGGCCGTCCTCGTCGTGGGCGTCGTAGGGGTACTCGATGGCGATGTGCCGCACGGCCGCCTCGGTCTGGGTGGAGACGAACTCGATGTAGTCGTCGACCTCGAAGGTGGCCTGGGCGGTGTCCTCCACCCGCCACACCACGACCGCGGCCAGCTCGATCGGGTTGCCGTAGGCGTCGTTCACCTTCAGGACGGCGGTCTCGTGGTTGCGCACCCGCGTCGATATCTTCCTGCGCGAGGTGAGGGGGTTCACCCAGCGCAGCCCGTCCTGCCGGATCGTGCCCCGGTAGCGGCCGAAGAGCTGCACCACCCGCGCCTCGCCCGGCGCCACCATGTTCAGCCCGCACATGGCGAGGAACGCGGCGACGGCGACCAGGATGCCGACGATGATCAGTACGGCCTTGGCGCCGGCCCCGGTGGCCGCCGTGGCGGCGGCGATCAGCGCCGCGCCGATGAGCAGTCCGACCAGTCCGAGCAGCAGCGCCAGCCCGCCGCCGATGCTGTGCGCCGCGAATTCCCGCACGCGTGGCGCCGGCATCTCGGGCACATCGGCCGTGACCTGCGTGTCATGTGTGGACATGGGTGATCCCCCGTTTCTCCGGGTGCCCGCCGAGCGGCTAGCACCTGCCTATCTAAGTGATAACACTTTACCCCGTCGCGGCAACCTCACACCCCTCTCGTACGTCGGTTCCGTTGAGGCGGGTGCTGATTGTCACGCCCGTAAAGGCCGGATCGGCGGCCCTTTGTCACAGCTTCCGGTGTTAGCTTTCTGAGCTGACCTGAGCGGCGAACTGGTGTGGCTGAAGAGCACACACGAACGAAGCGGAGCGGAACGGACGCATGGGACGAGCGGAAGAAAGACGCGCACGACAGCGCGGTGGGCGCCGTGCGGCACCCAAGGGCCGCCGTTCGTCGGGCGCGGCCGGCCGCAGCGGCATACGCCGCCTCTTCACCTGGAAGAAGATCCTCGGCACGTTCTTCGGCCTCTGCCTGCTCGGCATGGGCGCCTTCATCGTGCTGTACATGGTGATCGACATCCCCGAGGGGAACGCCGACGCCGAGCTGCAGGGCAACGTCTACAAGTACAGCGACGGCTCGATCATGGCCCGCAAGGGCTACAACCGCGAGATCGTCGACCTCGCCAAGGTGCCCAAGGACGTCCAGCGCACCTTCGTCGCCGCCGAGAACAAGTCGTTCTACAAGGACTCCGGCGTCGACCTCAGGGGCACCGCGCGCGGCGTGCTCAACACGCTCTCCGGCAAGGGCGCGCAGGGCGGTTCCACGATCACCCAGCAGTACGTCAAGAACTACTACCTGTCCCAGGAACAGACCGTCAGCCGCAAGCTGAAGGAACTGGTCATCTCCCTGAAGCTGGACCGGGAGAAGTCCAAGGACTACATCCTCGCCGGCTACATCAACACCAGCTACTACGGCCGCGGCGCCTACGGCATCCAGGCCGCCGCGCAGGCCTACTACCGCGTCGACGCCGAGGACCTCACCGTCGAGCAGGGCGCGTACCTCGCCGCGCTGCTCCAGGCGCCGAACCAGTACGACTGGGCGATCGCCAGCGACACCGGCAAGGAACTCGTCCAGGAGCGCTGGAACTACGTCCTGAACAACATGGTCGAGCAGAAGTGGCTGGACCGGGCCGACCGCCGGAACATGAAGTTCCCGGTTCCCGAGGAGCCCAAGGCCGCCCCCGGCATGGAGGGCCAGGCCGGGTACCTGGTGGAGGCGGCCAACACCGCGATCAAGCAGCAGCTCGTCGCCCAGGGCACCGCCGAGGACATGAAGCAGGCCGACGCCATGCTGGACCTCGGCGGCTACACCGTCACGCTCAACATCGACAAGAAGAAGCAGAAGGCGCTGGAGGAGGCGGTCAAGACCCGGCTCACCAGCAAGCTCGACCCCGACAAACGCGAGGTCGACGCCGACGTCCAGGCCGGCGCCGTGTCCGTCGACCCGAAGACGGGCGCGGTCGTGGCGATGTACGGCGGCGTGGACTACGTGAAGCACTACCGGAACAACGCCACCCGCGACGACTACCAGGCCGCCTCCACCTTCAAGCCGGTGATCCTCGCCGCGGCCGTGGACCAGGACGCCGAAACGCAGGACGGCGTGCCGATCACGGCGAACACGATGTACGACGGCACGAGCGAGCGCCCCGTGATGGACGACGGCCGCAAGGTCGGCTTCGCGCCGCCCAACGAGGACGACCGGAGTTACGGCGACATCACCGTCCAGGAGGCGATGAACAAGTCCGTCAACTCGGTCTTCGCACAGATGGGCATCGACGTCGGCATGACCGAGGTGGTGGAGACCGCGGGCGAACTCGGCATGGAGACCGAGGGCATGGAGGCCGTGCCCGCGCAGACCCTGGGCAGTATGGGCGCGAGCCCGCTGGAGATGGCCGGCGTCTACGCCACCCTCGACAACCACGGCAAGAAGGTCACCCCGGCCATCGTGAAGTCGGTCGAGCACAAGGACCGCCAGGTCGAGTTCCCCGACCCGATCGGTGAGCAGGTCATCAGCCGCGAGGCCGCCGACACGGTGACCTCCGTGCTCACCGGCGTGGTCGACGACGGTACGGCCAAGAAGTCCGTGCGGGACAACCCGCTGCGCGACGGCCAGGTGGTCGCCGGCAAGACGGGTACGTCCGACAACAACAAGTCGGCCTGGTTCACCGGCTTCACCCCCGAACTGGTCACCTCGGTCGGTCTGTTCGGTGAGGACTCGAAGACGTTCGCCCAGGTCCCGATGTACCGGGCGGCCGGCGTCGACTACCGCGTCAACGGCGGTGGCCCCCCGGCCGAGATCTGGGCCGCGTACACCTTCGGCGTCATGGACGAGGTCACCGAGTTCGACCTGGACACCAAGCAGGGCAACGCGGTGAAGAAGCCGAGCAACTCGCCGTCGGTCTCGAAATCACCGTCCGGGACGCCGAGCGACGAGCCGACGAGCGAGGCGCCGACCACCCAGGCGCCGCCGGAGACCTCCGCGCCGCCGTCGTCCGCGCCGCCGAGCAGCCGGCCGCCGACGTCGGAGCCGCCGACGGACCCGACCACCTCCGCACCGCCGACGTTCGAGCTCCCGGGGGGCCCGGAGGACCCGGACGACGAGCAGGAGCAGTAGGAGAAGACGCAACAGTTGAAGCGGGTCCGACAGTTCACCCGACGTTCACCCGAATGTCACCGTGGCGGGCCCGCTCAACGGAACCGCCCTATCGTGGTGCGCATGCTTCAGCAGCAGAACACCCGTACCCGTCTCGTCCGTGATGCCCGAATACGGGAGACGGAGCCCCGGGTGAACCCTCTGGACCGGTACCGCGCGTCGCTCTACGACGCGATACGGAACATGGGCGCCTACGGGGCGAAGGCAGAGGCGGAAAGGTCCACGGACGGTGGTGATGGCCTCAGGTTCTGACCCGTACTCGGAGGAACCCCGTGGGCGCACCACGGGGGACAAGTACTTCAAGGAGTTCGTGAGGCTCGTGCACGTGAGCCTGCGGAGCTGGTGGTGGGGCGAACCGTTGGCCGCGACGTTCGGCGGGGCCGGCGGGGCCTGGCTCGGCCACGACGACGACCTGCCACTGGACGAGGTGATGGGTGTCGCCGTCTCCATGGTCGGTGTCATCATCGGATCCGTGTTCGCCATCCTCGCGATGATCACACGCGCCTGCGACAACTCGTTCTTGAGGAAGGCGAGGAAAGCGGGCCTGCTGCCCGTCGTGCACTATCTGTGGCCGTTCTTCACCATCATCGCGATGGGAGTCCTGTCCATCCTCTTCCTGATGGTGGTGGCCGGTATATCCGAGGACGCCCCGTCGGCCCTGCGCATGACGGCCGGTGCGGCAGCGGGCTTCTGCGTCCTGTGGACGCTGGCCGGACTGCTCCCCGCGCTGGGGGCGCTCATCGTTTTCACCCGCCTCATCGAGAAGACCTCCGGCATACAGGAATGACGCCGGCGGAAACGAAACCGGCGCGGAAGCGCGTACCGCGTCTCCCGCACCGGTCGGTCGTGGCTCCGCCGCGTCACTCGTCGACGTTGAGCACCAGGTGGATGTGACGGCCCTCGATGGTGATGGAGCCGTCGCCGTAGGCGGAGCGGTAGTGGCCGGTTCCGCCGGTGATGGCGGTCTTGGACGTCACCCGCTCCGGCGGGCTGTACCTGATCATGTCGCTGAGCGTCAGGGTGCCGTTCGCCATGCGCAGCACGCGGGTGCACTGCGCGGTCACCTCGTGGCCCTCGACCTTGACCGCCACACAGTCCGACTGGCCGTCACCGACGTGCCGGAGCTGCCGCCCCTTCCCCGCGTCCGTCCCGTCCGACGCGGCCGTGTGCTTGGCGTACAGGTCCAGGTGGTTCGTCCAGGCGTCGCCGGTCGAGACGCCCCGGGCCGGCCAGGTGTCGAGCCGGCTGATGCCGAGGAGCTCGACCCTCTCGGTGTCGATCTCGTCCTTCTCCTCGGCGGCGTGCGCCAGTGTCGGGAAGAGGGCGAGCGTGGCGGCGAGGGCGGTGACGGCAACCCCGCGGACAGCCGATGTGATCACGGAACCTCCAGTCCGGGCGGGGTCAGTCATCGACGGAAAGGTCGAAGTGGACGCGGTTGCCCTCGAGGGTGATGTAGCCCTCGCCCTCGGCGTCGTTGTAGACGCCCGTGCCACCCGCGATGGCGGTCTTGCTGGTGATCCGCTGGTCGCCCTTGCGGCTGATCATGTCGTGGAGGGTGATCTCCCCGTCATGCATGCGCAGCACCCGCGTGCACTGGGCGGTGACCTTCTTGCCGACTTCGACGGCGGTACACCGGGAGCCGGCGTCGCCGACGTGCTTGTTGTCGTGCGTGTACAGGTGCATGTACGTGGTCCAGGTGTCGCCCGCCTTGACGGTCTTGGGGCTCGTGTCGGTCTCGACGACTCCGACGAGCTGCAACCGCACGATTTCTTCGTCCCCGACATCTGCGGCGGCCTGCGAGGTGAGCGAGAAGGAGAGGGCTGCGGCCAGAGCGCCAACGGTCAGGGCGCTGCGGACGGTGGCAGAGGGCATGAAAATCCTCCAGGTGTGCTGTGGACGCTCGGCATGAAGGAGCGTCGGTGACGCATTCCACGCACTGGAGCCCCGCCGCGCAACGCACCGTGCGCGGCAGTCCACGCGAACCACTCGAACAGCGGCACGCCCCGTACCCCTTGCGGTCGCCCGCGCGCCGCCACCGTGTCCGCGGGGACGAGCGCGCCGCCGTCGTGTTCGCAGGCACGGGCCCGTCGTCACCGTGCTCGCAGGTACGAGCCCGCCGCCGGTCACCGCCTGGCCCGGGGGCGCGCGCACACCCGTGGCATTCGGCCAGGGCCGGTGCGGGCCGACCACGGGCGGCATCGGGGCCGGTCCCGCCCGGCCCCGCCCGGTCCCGATCGCCGCTTCCCGTCCCCGGAGATCAGCCGCGGTTCAGCTCGAACCACACCACCTTGCCCGTGCTCAGCCGGGTCGCGCCCCAGCGCCGGGCCAGCCGGTTCACCAGGTACAGCCCGCGCCCGCCCTCGTCCGTGGCCCGCGCCTGCCGCAGCCGCGGCAGCTGCGGCACGTCGTCGCCGACCTCGCAGCGCAGCACGTCGGTGCGCAGCAGCCGCAGCGTGACCGGCCGCGTGGCGTACCGCACGGCGTTGGTCACCACCTCGCTGACGAGCAGCTCCACCGAGTCGCTCAGCTCCTCCAGACCCCAGCGGGACAGGGCGCGCCGGGCCAGCCGGCGGGCCCGGCCGGGGGCCGCGTCCTCCGGCTCCAGGAACCAGTACGCCACGTCGCTCGGCGCGATCCCGTCGAAGCGGGCGGCGAGCAGCGCGATGTCGTCGTCCCGGTCGCCCGGACCGAGCATGTCGAGCACCTCGTCGCACAGCGCCTCAAGGGGCGGCGGATGATCGGGCCCGGTGAGCTGCGCGGTCGCGGCGAGCTTCTCCCGCAGCTGCTCGATGCCGGTCCACACGTCCCGCAGCCGGGACTCCACCAGGCCGTCGGTGTACAGCAGCAGGGTCGCCCCGGCGGGCGCGTCCAGCTCCACGGCCTCGAAGTCCACCCCGCCCACACCGATCGGCGCGCCCGCCGGCACCCGCAGCACCTCGGCCCGGCCGCCCAACTCCAGCAGGACGGGCGGCGGATGGCCGGCGTTGGCGATGGTGATGCGGTGCGATACCGGGTCGTACACCGCGTACAGGCAGGTCGCCATGCGGTCCACGCCGAGCCGCTGCGCCTGCTCGTCGAGGTGGTGCAGCACCTCCTGCGGGGGCAGGTCGAGCCCGGCCAGGGTCTGCGCGGTGGTGCGCAACTGGCCCATGATCGCCGCCGACGTCATGGAGTGCCCCATGACGTCACCGACCACCAGCGCGACCCGGCTCCCGGGCAGCGGGATGGCGTCGTACCAGTCGCCGCCGACCCGCGCGGTCTCCGCGGCCGGCAGGTACCGGGACGCCAGCCGCACGCCGGTGCAGCGCGGCAGGTGCTCCGGCAGCATCGTGCGCTGCAGCTCGTCCGCGATGTACGCCTCCCGCCCGTACAGCACCGCCTTGTCGATGCCCAGCGCGCTGTGCGTGGCCAACTGCGCGGCGACCAGCAGGTCGTCGGCCTCGAACGGGATGCGCTCCGGGCGGCGCAGGAACAGCGCCGCGCCGATCACCCGCCGCCGGCCGCGCAGCGGCGCGAGGATCGCCCGCTGCCCGTCCGGCACGGCCGACGCGCCCTCCTCACCGAGGAGTTCGGGCAGCGCGGCGCGGGCCGCGGGCGCGTCCGTGAACACCGGCCGTACGCCGCGCAGCACCTCGGCGAGCGCGCTGCCGGGCCGTACGGTGCACAGCTCCGCGCCGACCGAGTCCAGCTCGGACGGCTCCGGCGGGGCGACCGGCGTGAACCCGCCCTCGGTGTCCCGCTCGGCCGGGATCCGGTCGGTGCGGCGCAGCCGCAGCACCAGCGGACCGGTGGGCCGCTCGTCGCCGACCGGCAACGGATCGCGCAGGTAGACCAGGATGGCGTCGGAGAAGGTGGGCACGGTGGCCCGGCACAGCCCCATCACGATCTCGTCCAGGTCGATGCCGCGGGCGATCCGCCGGGTCGCGGCGCCGACGAACCGCAGCCGGTCCCCGTCCCGGCGCATCGGCGTGGGCCGACCGGGCTGGGCGACCTGCCCGGTGCGCCGCTCCTTGCCGTCGGGACCCACGGCCGGCTGCACCGGGATGCCCTCGGGCGCGGGACGCGGCCGGTGCGTGTCCGGCCCGGCGCCCTGCCCGGCACCCGGCTGCGAGTGCTCGGAGCCGGGATCCGTCACCGGGTCCTGGCCCGTGCCGTCGGGCGTCACCGTGCCCGGCGACCCCGGGGACGCGGCCCCGGACGCGGGAGGCTCACCGCCGGAGCGGCTCTGAACGGGTAAGGCGGGCCCCGTGTCCGGCACACGCGCCGGTGGCGGGGTACGCAGGAGCGCCCCGCGGGGATCCGTGGGGTCGACGCCCGGCTGCGGGCGTTCGAAAGAGGTCGGCTGCTCCGTCACGCGTGTCGAGTCCATCCGTCCGGCGCACGCCGTGCGCGCGGTTCGTCCCGCCGAAACTCCGATACCCGGAATACGTGCCCCCGGAACGGGATTTCCGCGTGGTCAGAGGTTGTTCCTGTGCCGTTGGCCGGCCGTTCCCGGCCTGCACCGGTGTTTCCGTACCCCTCGCTCACGTCCTGCCGCCCCTCGGTGACGATCGGTCAAGCCCGGTGCGCGCTCCGGTGGTTGCTGCCCCGCACCCTTGCGGAGGACGATCCTACGTTTCCCGCCCGGGGGTGCAGCAAGGGTCTCACGAGGACACATGCACGGGAGTGCGGTCCCAGTCCTGTGGCAGTGACGGTACCGCCCACGACGGGTCCGGGCGCCAGTTCTCCCACCCGTCCGCGAACGGCGGCCCCCAGGCCTCGATCACCTCCATCGCGGCCCGCCCGGCCGCCCGCACCCTTCCGGCCAGCGCGGAGTCCACCAGGCCGTCCCGCCGGGCCTGGTCGAACTCGTCCTCGTCGCGCCAGTGCCGGCTCCGGTCCGGGTGCACGGAGATGTCCAGGAAGTGATCCTCGGAGTCCACTCCGCCCGCCCAACGGGCCAGCGGCTCCTCCAGGTTCACGTACCAGTTCTTGAACCGCCAGCCCGGGTCCCAGAACAGCCACACCGACCAGGGCTCGCCGGGCCGGGCCAGCTTCAGCACACCGGTGCCGAACCAGCGGTCCCGCTGCACCGTGCGCGGCTTGGTGTACCGGGTGCCGAGCGGCTCCTGGTGCACGGGAGTGCCGTCGGCGAGCACCGGCTTCACGCACTCGGTGCCGGGCGCCAGCCACACCGCGAGCAGTTCCGGGCCGTCGCGCACGACCGTGACGGGGCGCGCGATGTGAATGCGCGCGCCACCGTTCTCCCGGTACCGCCACAGGATCTGTGTCCCGGGCGCCCAGAATCCCGCCGTCCCGCCCGCTTCCCCGCGCATCGTCGCTCCACCCTCCGCCATGGCCAGATAGTAGGTGCCATGCGCATACGACGCTGCGGCCCCCGTCACGGTTCACGCCCGGCGCGCGAGGCGCTACGGGCGCGTCATCCGCAGGACGTCCAGCGCCTCGTCGAGCTGCTCCACGGTGAGGTCGCCGCGTTCGACGTAACCACCTTCCAGGACCACCTGCCGGATCGTCTTCCGCTCGGCCAGGGACTTCTTGGCGACCTTGGCGGCCTCCTCGTAGCCGATGTACTTGTTGAGCGGGGTGACCACCGACGGCGAGGACTCGGCGTACTCCCGGGCCCGTTCACGGTGCGCGACGATCCCGTCGACCGTGCGGTCGGCGAGCAGCCGGGAGACGTTCGCGAGCAGCCGCACCGACTCCAGGACGTTCTTCGCGATGACCGGCAGCATCACGTTGAGTTCGAAGTTGCCGGAGGCGCCCGCGGCGGCGACGGTCGCGTCGTTGCCGGTCACCTGCGCGCACACCATGAGCACGGCCTCCGGGACGACCGGGTTGACCTTGCCGGGCATGATCGAGGAGCCGGGCTGGAGGTCGGGCAGGCTGATCTCCGCGAGGCCGGTGCGCGGCCCGGAGGACATCCACCGCAGATCGTTGGCGATCTTCGTCAGCCCGACGGCGATCGTGCGCAGCTGCCCGCTGGTCTCCACGATGCCGTCCCGGGCGCCCTGCGCCTCGAAGTGGTCGCGGGCCTCGGTCAGCGGCAGCCCGGTCGCGCGGGCGACCTCCTCGATGACGGCGGCGGAGAACCCCGGCGGGGTGTTGATGCCGGTGCCGACGGCGGTCCCGCCCAGCGGCAGCTCGGCGAGGCGCGGCAGGGAGGCGTTCAGCCGCTCGATCCCGTACCGCACCTGGGCCGCGTACCCGCCGAACTCCTGGCCCAGCGTCACCGGCGTGGCGTCCATCAGGTGGGTCCGCCCGGACTTCACCACGTCGGCGAACTCCCCGGCCTTGCGCTCCAGGGACGCGGCGAGGTGGTCGAGCGCCGGGATCAGGTCGCGGGTGACGGCGGCGGTGGCGGCGATGTGGATCGACGAGGGGAAGACGTCGTTGGACGACTGCGAGGCGTTGACGTGGTCGTTGGGGTGCACGTCCCGTCCCAGCCGCTCGGCGGCGAGCGTCGCGACGACCTCGTTGGTGTTCATGTTGGACGAGGTCCCGGACCCGGTCTGGAACACGTCCACCGGGAAGTGCTCGTCCCACCGGCCCTCGGCGACCTCGCCGGCGGCCTCCTGGATCGCTTCGGCGATGTCCTCGTCCAGCACCCCGAGCCGGGCGTTCACCCTGGCCGCGGCGCCCTTGATGTGGGCGAGGGCCTCGATGTGGGCGCGTTCCAGGCGCTGCCCGGAGACCGGGAAGTTCTCCACGGCGCGCTGGGTCTGCGCGCGCCACTTGGCGTCGGCCGGTACCTTCACCTCCCCCATGGAGTCGTGCTCGACGCGGTAGTGCCGGTCGTCGTCCGTGGTCGTCATCGTCGTACCTCCGAGGATTCACAGCAGCGGCGTCGGACGAGCCTATTCCCGGACGGCCTCCGCCCCGCCGCAGGAGACGCGCGGCGGGGCGGAGGTCCCGTGGGGGGAAGGTCCCGTGGGGGAGGTCAGCTGCTTCGGAGGGTGACGTCGTCCAGGATGAAGCTGGTCTGCAGGGAGGAGTCCTCACTGCCGGTGAACGTCAGGGTCACCGTCTGCCCGGCGTACGCCGACAGGTCGACCGACCGCTGCACGTAACCGCTGCCGGCGTCGGCGTTGGACAGCGTGGCGAGCGTGCTGCCGCCGGCCTTCACCGTGAACCGGTCGTACGGCGTCGATCCGGACTCGGCGGTGTCGATGTGCAGCCAGTAGCTCAGCGCGGCCCGGGTGCACCCGGCCGGCACGGTCACGGTCTGGCTGATCGACTCGGTGCGGGTGGATCCGTACCCCGCCAGCCAGGCGAACCGGGTGCCGGTGTGGGCGGCCTGGCCCGAGTGGGCGCCGATGCTCCCGGTGTCCCCGGTCCACGGCGAGGTGCCGCTCTCGAACCCGCCGTTGGCGACGACGCCGGCGGTGTCGCAGTCACCGCCGCCGGTGCCGGTGTCCACGGCCCGCTGCCAGAGCGTGTACGCGATGCCGTCGGACGCGCGGTCCAGGCCGGTGGTGTTGATGTTGGTGAGGGTGTCGCACGACCGGTGGTAGCAGGGGTCGTACGCGGACCCGGAGGTCCCGCCCCACTTCGCGGCCTGCGCGGAGGTCTTGCGGGCACTGGCGCCCATCGCGTAACCGGAGGTGGGGATGCCGTACTGCTCGAAGGGGTAGTCGTCGCTGCGCCCCGCGCCCTCGGTGTTCTCCTCGGGCTGGAGCCCGAGGGAGTCCCAGTACGCCTTCATCGGCGCGGCGGCCGAGGAGGTGATGTGGTTGATGAAGTAGCCGCCGTTGGTGGAGGCGATCATGTCGAAGTTGTAGTACGCCTTGATCTTCGCGCGCTCGGTGGACGGCAGTGAACGGACGTAGAAGTCGGACCCGTTGAGGCCCTGTTCCTCGTCGGTCCACCAGGCGAAGCGGACCCGGTTGCGCATGGTGGGGTTCTGCTGGGCGAGCGTCAGGGCGTTCTCGAGCAGGGCGGCGGAGCCGGAGCCGTTGTCGTTCATGCCGGGTCCGGCGGAGACGCTGTCGAGGTGGGCGCCGAACATGTACACGTTGTTCGCGTCGCCCTTGGGCCACTCGGCGATCAGGTTGGGCCCGGCCCCGCTGGTGCAGCCGGAGGTGCACGGCTGCTCGGTGACGGTGTATCCGGCGGCTTGCAGCTTGCCCTTCACATAGGCGACGGAGTCGCGGTAACCCTGGCCGGTGGACCGGCGGTTCCCGCCGTTCCGCCCGGCGATGGCGCTGAGCTCGCTCAGGTGCGTCCTCACCTTGGTCACGTCGACGTCGGGCGCGGCGAGGGTGTCCGCGGCGGGTGCGGAGTCGGCGGCCACGGCGGGGAGTGTGCCGCAGCCGAGCACGACGGCGAGCGAGACGCCCGCCACGGCGAATCTTCGTTTCACCTTGTCTCCTCCGGGAGGTGGCCGTGGGGTGGGCCACACAGGATTGACATGGCATGAGCATGTCGGAGTGGCGAGAAGACTCACAGTGATGGATGGGGCCAGTCAACGGAACGGGCGCCGAGAGGGCGAGGTTGTCCGAAAGCAGCACACGAGATCCGCTATGCGGACGCCGTCGGACAGCCCGTCCGGCGTTTGAGGACGAGGCCCGTTCAGGGCCGAAAGGGGGGTCCGGGGGCGCAGCCCCCGGGGCGGGAACGGGAAGGGGCGGCGGGGGCGAAAACAACACCCCGGCCGCCCCGCCCCGCGGAACTACGCCAGCCCGGGCCCCCGCACCGGAATCGACGTGAACGTCGGCTGCTGCGGCGAAGGATCCTGGAAGAAGTCATTCCCCTTGTCGTCGACCACGATGAACGCGGGGAAGTCCTCCACCTCGATCTTCCACACCGCCTCCATCCCGAGCTCCTCGTACTCGACGACCTCGACCTTCTTGATGCAGTCCTGCGCGAGCCGGGCCGCCGGCCCGCCGATCGACCCCAGGTAGAACCCGCCGTGCGCGTCGCACGCGTCGGTCACCTGCTTGCTCCGGTTCCCCTTCGCCAGCATCACCTTGGACCCGCCGGCCGCCTGGAACTGCTCCACGTACGAGTCCATGCGCCCGGCCGTCGTCGGCCCGAAGGACCCCGACGCGTACCCCTCCGGCGTCTTCGCGGGTCCCGCGTAGTACACCGGGTGGTCCTTCAGGTACTGCGGCATCTCCTCACCCGCGTCCAGCCGCTCCTTGATCTTGGCGTGCGCGATGTCGCGCGCCACGACCAGCGGTCCGGTAAGCGAGAGCCGGGTCTTGACCGGGTACTTGGTCAGCTCGGCGAGGATCTCGTCCATCGGCTGGTTGAGGTCGATCCTGACGACGTCGCCCTCCGGGTCGAGCTGCTCGTCCGTCGTCTCCGGAAGGAAGCGCGCCGGGTCGGTCTCCAGCTGCTCCAGGAACACGCCCTCGGCGGTGATCTTCGCGACCGCCTGGCGGTCGGCGGAGCAGGAGACGGCGATCGCGACCGGGCACGACGCCCCGTGCCGGGGCAGCCGCACCACCCGCACGTCGTGGCAGAAGTACTTGCCCCCGAACTGCGCCCCGATCCCGATCCTCTGCGTCAGCTCGAAGACCTTCTCCTCCAGCTCCTTGTCCCGGAAGCCGTGCCCGAGCGGCGACCCCTCGGAGGGGATCTCGTCCAGGTAGTGCGCGGAGGCGTACTTCGCGGTCTTCAGCGCGTACTCGGCCGACGTGCCGCCGACGACGATCGCCAGGTGGTACGGCGGACAGGCGGCCGTGCCCAGCGAACGGATCTTCTCCTCCAGGAACTTCATCATGGAGGCCTCGTTCAGGACCGCCTTGGTCTCCTGGTAGAGGAACGACTTGTTGGCCGACCCGCCGCCCTTGGCCATGAACAGGAACTTGTACGCGCCGCCGTCCGTCGCGTACAGCTCGATCTGCGCGGGGAGGTTGGAACCGGTGTTCTTCTCCTCCCACATGGTGAGCGGAGCCATCTGCGAGTAGCGCAGGTTCAGGTTCTGGTACGCGTCGTAGATGCCCCGGGACAGGGCCTCCTCGTCACGTCCCTCCGTCAGCACGTTCTGCCCGCGCTTGCCCATGACGATCGCCGTACCGGTGTCCTGGCACATCGGCAGCACGCCCGCCGCCGCGATGTTCGCGTTCTTCAGCAGGTCGAGCGCCACGAACTTGTCGTTGCCCGACGCCTCGGGGTCGTCGATGATGCGGCGCAGCTGCGCCAGGTGGGCCGGGCGCAGATAGTGCTGGATGTCGTGGACGGCCTCCTCGGCGAGCTTGCGCAGCGCCTCCGGCTCCACCTTGAGGAACGTCCGCCCGTCGGCCTCGAAGGTGGAGACACCTTCGGAGGTCACCAGCCGGTAGGGGGTGGTGTCCTCCCCCATGGGGAGCAGATCGGCGTACTCGAACTCAGGCATCTCGCCCATTCCTCACTCGACAGACGGCCGCCCGCCGACGTTGGCGGGCGCCCACCAGCGTAGGACCTGCTCCTCGTGGCGGACTTGTGAGGTTGTCCTCAGTTGTCCCCGCCGAGGGGTAGTCGCGATCTATCGCGTTTCGGTACGCTGGTGCCGTGGACCTTCAGAAGCACGCCCAGCAGCCGGACACGGCACCGCGGACGGCCGAGCTGCGCGCCTCCGACGCCGACCGGGACCGTATCGCCGACCTCCTGCGCGAGGCCCTCGCCGAGGGCCGCCTCACCGCCGACGAGCACGCGGAGCGCGTCGAGGGCGTGCTGGCCGCCAAGACGGTGGGGGAGCTGGACGTGTTCATCCAGGACCTGCCGATAGCCCACCAGCGGCGCGCGGCACACGCCTCCGTCCCCAGCCGCCCCACCGCGGGCGCGATCCCGATGGACCCCGACGACAACGTGGTCGCGGTGTTCAGCGCCGCCACCCGCAAGGGCCGCTGGCGCACCGGCCGCCGCATTCACGCGTACGCGATCTTCGGCAGCGTCGAGATCGACCTCAGCGAGGCGCTGTTCGACCACCAGCAGGTCATGATCAAGGCGTTCTCCGTGTTCGGCAGCGTCGAGGTCCGCGTCCCGGAGAACGTGTCGCTGCGCGGCATGGGCGGCGGCGTGCTCGGCGCCTTCGAGGTGGACACGCTCGACGCGACCGACGACGAGGCCCCGGTGGTCTACGTCGACGGCTGGGCGGTGCTGGGCAGCGTCGAGGCGCGGCCCAAGCGCGGCAAGCTCGTGGCGGACATCCTCGACCGGGTGCAGCGCACGGTCGACAGGAGCATGCGCAAACACCTGGGCCACTGACGTACGGATAGGAACTCAGTGCATAGGCGCGCGCACATCGGGTAAGCCTTGCTGCATCGTGTCTCGCTTGCGAAGCCGTCGTCAGGAGTAGACCGTGCTGCAACCGCCGCATTCGTCCCTGCAGATAGCCGCTGTTCCGGCCCAGCGAGCGGTAGCGCGGGACAGGGACCAGGACGCCCCCTGGCACACCGAGGCGGTGTGCCGGCGCGACGAGGCGGGGCTGTTCTTCGCACCCTCGAAGGAACCCACCGCCGCCCGGCTCTCCCGCGAGGAGGCGGCCAAGCGTGTCTGCGCCCGCTGCCCGGTGATGGTCGAGTGCCGCGAGCACGCCCTGCTCCAGCCCGAGCCCTACGGCGTCTGGGGCGGCCTCACCGCCGCCGAACGCCGCGTGGTCCTGGCCCGCCGCAGGCGCCGCGAAATGGAACTGAAGAAGACCCCCCGCCCGGGCCGCATCGCGGCGGCGGGCTGACACGAACGCGCGCAACGAGCAAGGCGCCCCCTCCGCACAGGGGGCGCCTTCTCACACCGGCCAGGGGCAGCTCACCTCAGGGGCGCGGGGCTGTGACACATGCGGCCCCGCCACGTGAGCGTGCCCGGCCGCAGCGCCCCCGCACTCACTCCCGCGCCGCAGGCCCCCGCACCGAAGTGACGTTTCACTTGGCCCGGTCGAAGTCGATCGCGCTGTAAGCCCGCAGCTTGCTGAGCCGGTGCTCGGAGTCGATCCTCCGTACCGTCCCCGACTTGGACCGCATCACGATGGAATCGGTCGTGGCCGTCTCCGACCGGTACCGCACCCCGCGCAGCAGCTCACCGTCGGTGATGCCCGTCGCCACGAAGAACACGTTGTCCCCGGTGACCAGGTCCTCCGTGGTCAGCACCCGGTCGAGATCGTGCCCCGCGTCGACCGCCCGCTGCCGCTCCTCGTCGTCCTTCGGCCACAGCTTGCCCTGGATGGTGCCGCCCAGGCACTTCACCGCGCAGGCCGAGATGATGCCCTCGGGGGTGCCGCCGACGCCGAGCAGGAGGTCGATGCCGGTGCCCTCGCGCAGCGCGAGGATGGAGCCGGCCACGTCACCGTCGGAGATCAGCTTGATGCGCGCTCCGGTCTCCCGGATCTCCTTGATGATGCCCTCGTGCCGCGGCCGGTCGAGGATCACCACGGTGACGTCCTCGGGGGTGGCCCGCTTGGCCTTGGCGACCCGGCGGATGTTCACGTTCACCGGCGCGTTGATGTCGACGAAGTCGGCGGCCTCCGGCCCGGTGACCAGCTTGTCCATGTAGAACACGGCCGACGGGTCGAACATCGAGCCGCGCTCGGCGGCCGCCAGCACCGCGATGGCGTTCGACATGCCCTTGGCGGTCAGCGTCGTGCCGTCGATCGGGTCGACGGCGATGTCGCACTCCGGGCCGGTCCCGTCGCCCACACGCTCCCCGTTGAAGAGCATCGGGGCCTCGTCCTTCTCGCCCTCGCCGATGACGACGACGCCGTTCATCGAGACGGTGGAGACGAGGGTGCGCATGGCGCGCACCGCGGCACCGTCGGCGCCGTTCTTGTCACCGCGCCCTACCCAGCGGCCCGCGGCCATCGCCGCGGCCTCGGTGACCCGTACGAGCTCCAGGGCGAGGTTGCGGTCGGGGGCCTCGGAGGGGACATCGAGCTCGGACGGCAAGTGATGGTGTTCGGTCATCGGAGCGCACCTTTCTGTACGACGACGGCCGGATGAGGGTGTGGGGCACGACTCTATCGCCAGTCCGACAAAATGAGCAGGGCCCCCCACGGATGAGCGCACCGGGCACCTGCGACGATAGGGGGCGTGGCAGGAACGAAGAGCGTGCAGAAAACGGCCCGGGACATGATCCTCTCCCTGGCCCTCATCATGCTCGTGGCGGGAGTGGTCTGGCTGTTCATCCCGCACGAGGACGGTGAACCCGACCTCAAGCGGGTCGACTACCGGGTCGACCTGCTCACGGCCCGCCGGGCCGCCTCCTACCCCGTCGCCGCGCCCGAGGGGCTGCCCGAGGCGTGGAAGCCCACCTCCGTCCGCTACCGGGGCGCCGAGTCCGAGGCCTGGCACCTCGGCTTCCGCGCCCCCGACGGGGAGTACGTGGCGGTCGAGCAGTCCACCGGCAAGCGGTCGGAGTTCATCGAGGACAGCACGCAGGGCGCCGCGAAGACGGAGGCCACGCAGCGGATCGACGGCAAGACCTGGACGCGCTACGAGGGCGACCACTACGACGCGCTGGTGCTGGAGGGCACCGAGGGCTCGACCACGGTGGTGACCGGCACGGGATCGTTCGGCCGGCTGGCGGAGATGGCCGGGGCGCTGCGCACGGAGTGAGGAAGACGCACGAGGACGCACAGGGGCGGGGCCCCGTCGGATCGGCCGATCCGACGGGGCCCCGCCCCTGTGGTCCGTGCTGGTGACGCTCAGACGGTGGTGACGACCTGCTCGTACTCCAGACGCGGGGAGCGGGGGAACCACGCGTCCGGTCCGGGGCGGCCGATGTTGACGACCATCAGCGGGGTGTGGTCGTCGTCCAGGAACTCCTTGCGGACGCCCTCGAAGTCGAGGCCGGTCATCGGGCCGGCGGCCAGGCCGGCGGCGCGCACGCCGACGATGAAGTAGGCGGCCTGGAGGGCGGCGTTCATCGCCGCGGCGCTTTCCCGCACCGGGCGCTCGCTGAAGAAGGCGTCCTTGGCCTGCGGGAAGTGCGGGAGCAGGGCGGGGAGCTCCTCGTGGAACTCGTTGTCCGCGGACAGGATGGCGACCAGCGGGGCGGCGGCGGTCTTGGCCTGGTTGCCTTCCGCCAGGTGCCGGACGAGACGCTCGCGGGCCTCGGGGGAGCGGACCAGGGTGATGCGCAGGGGGCTCTGGTTGAAGGCGGTGGGGCCGTACTTGACCAGGTCGTAGATCGCCCGCACCTGCTCGTCGGTCACCGGCTCGTCAGTGAACGTGTTGGCGGTGCGCGCCTCGCGGAACAGCAGGTCCTGGGCGGCGGGGTCAAGGGCGAGAGACATGCGTGAACCTTCTCGGGGGTACGTCGGTCCGTCTGTCCGTGCAGGGGCCACGGACCGGTTGACGGACTCGACCGTACGCCTATGAAGTTCAATGCTCAACTAAATGCGGAGCCCGGTGATTCACTTCACGTCTCAGGCCTCCCCGGCGTCCTCCGCCCCGGACTCCTCCGACCCGGCGTCCTCCTCCGCGAGCGCCGCGTCCAGCCGGGCCCGCGCCCCGTCCAGCCGGCGCCGGCACACCCTGGCCAGCTCCTCGCCCCGCTCCCAGAGCGCGAGGGACTCCTCCAGCGTCGTACCGCCCGCCTCCAGCCGTCGTACGACCTCGATCAGCTCGTCCCTCGCCTGCTCGTACCCGAGCGCCTCGGCCGTCGCCGCCGCCGTCTGCTCCGTCTTGCCGGTCATCCGTCCACCCTCTGTGTATCGACTCGAACTGTGAACTCGCCCTCGGACACCCGCGCCCGCAGGGCCTCGCCGGCCTCCACCTCGGCCGGATCCCGCACCGCGTGCCCGTCCGCCCGCTGGAGCACGGCGTACCCGCGCTTCAACGTCGCGGCGGGGGACAGGGCCACCACGCGCGCGTGCGTGTGCGTCAGCTCGGAGTCGGCCCGGTCCAGCTGGTACCGCAGCGAGCGCCGGCCCCGCTCCAGCAGCGCCGTGACCTCCTCCGCCCGCGCGTCGACCATCCGCTGCGGATCCTGGATCGAGGGCCGGGCCAGCGCATGGGCCAGCCCACGCTCCTCCCGCTCCAGCAGCGCCTGGACCGAGCGCCGCGCGCGGTCGCGCAGCATCCGTACCCGCTCGTACTCCTCACCCACGTCCGGCACCACCTTCTTGGCGGCGTCGGTCGGCGTGGAGGCGCGCAGATCGGCCACGTGGTCGAGCAGCGGGTTGTCCGGCTCGTGCCCGATCGCGGAGACGACCGGCGTACGGCACGCCGCCACCGCCCGCACCAGCTGCTCGTCGGAGAACGGCAGCAGGTCCTCCACGCTGCCGCCGCCCCGCGCCACGATGATCACGTCCACCTCGTCGACCGCGTCCAGCTCCTTCACGGCCTGGACCACCTGTGGCACCGCGTGCACCCCCTGCACGGGCACGTTGCGCACCTCGAAGCGCACGGCCGGCCACCGGTGCCGTGCGTTCTCCAGCACGTCCCGCTCGGCCGCCGAGGCGCGCCCGCACACCAGCCCGATCAGCCGCGGCAGGAACGGCAGCGGCTTCTTCCGCTCCGGCGCGAACAGGCCCTCCCGCGCGAGCGACTTCTTCAGCTGCTCAAGGCGCGCCAGCAGCTCACCCACCCCCACCGGTCTGATCTCGGCGGCCCTGAGCGACAGCTGCCCGCGCGGCGCGTACCACTCCGGCTTGCAGTGCACCACCACCCGCGCGCCCTCGCTCACCACGTCCGCGACGGCGTCGAACACCTGCCGGTAACAGGTCACGCCCACCGAGACGTCGTACGACGGGTCGCGCAGCGTCAGGAACACCACCCCGGCGCCCGGCCGCCGCGACAACTGGGTGATCTGCCCCTCGACCCACACCGCGCCGAGCCGGTCGATCCACCCCCCGATCAGCCGCGACACCTCACCGACGGGCAGCGGCGCTTCCGCAGACGTGTTGAGAGCCATGCCCGCGAGAGTAGTGCGCCCCACCGACAACGCACCGTGACCGCGCCCCCGAGCGCGGCCTTACGATGGGACGCATGACCGCTTCGCCTGGCCGCCGTGTCCTGCTCGCCGCCCCCCGTGGCTACTGCGCGGGAGTGGACCGCGCCGTGATCGCCGTCGAGAAGGCCCTCGAGCAGTACGGGGCCCCCGTCTACGTCCGGCACGAGATCGTGCACAACAAATACGTCGTGCAGACCCTGGAGAAGAAGGGCGCGATCTTCGTCGAGCGGACGGAGGAGGTCCCGCCGGGCAACATCGTCATGTTCTCCGCGCACGGTGTCGCCCCCGTCGTCCACGAGGAGGCCGCGCGCGGCCGGCTCGCCACCATCGACGCCACCTGCCCGCTGGTCACCAAGGTCCACAAGGAAGCCGTCCGCTTCGCCAACGACGACTACGACATCCTCCTGATCGGCCACGAGGGCCACGAGGAGGTCATCGGCACCTCCGGCGAGGCCCCGGACCACATCCAGCTCGTCGACGGGCCGGGCGACGTGGCGAAGGTCGAGGTCCGCGACCCCTCCAAGGTCGTCTGGCTCTCCCAGACCACGCTGAGCGTCGACGAGACCATGGAGACCGTCGACGCGCTGAAGGAGAAGTTCCCCCAGCTGATCTCCCCGCCCAGCGACGACATCTGCTACGCCACGCAGAACCGCCAGCTCGCGGTCAAGCAGATGGGCGCCGAGGCGGACCTGGTGATCGTGGTCGGCTCGCGCAACTCCTCCAACTCCAAGCGGCTGGTGGAGGTCGCCAAGCTGGCCGGCGCCCGCGCGTCGTACCTGGTGGACTTCGCCGACGAGATCGACGAGGCCTGGCTGGAGGGCGTGACCACGGTCGGCGTCACCTCGGGCGCCTCGGTGCCGGAGATCCTCGTCGAGCAGGTCCTCGAATGGCTGTCGCGGCGCGGCTTCGAGGACGTCGAGATCGTCAAGGCCGCCGAGGAGTCCATCATCTTCTCGCTGCCCAAGGAGCTCCGCCGCGACCTGCGCGAGGAGGCGGCGGCCCTGGTGGCCGAGCGTGGCGGATCCGGGGCGGATTCCGCGCGGTGACGGTGGAGCGGGTGTGACGGTCACGGAGGCCGACTGACGTGACTGTCCGTCGTACGTCGTAACGTAGGGCCATGCAGATCTTCGGTGTGGACATCGGCGGTTCCGGGATCAAGGGTGCCCCGGTGGACCTGGACAAGGGGGACCTGGCGCAGGAGCGCTGCAAGGTCCTCACCCCGCACCCGGCCACACCCGACGCGGTGGCCGACGGCGTGAAGCAGGTCGTCGACCACTTCGGCTGGACCGGACCGGTCGGGGTCACCTTCCCGGGTGTCGTCACCGGCGGCACCACGATCCGTACGGCGGCCAACGTCGACAAGAGCTGGATCGACACCGACGCGCGCGTGCTGCTCGGCGACCGGCTGGGCGGCCTGCCGGTGACGGTGGTCAACGACGCGGACGCGGCCGGCGTCGCCGAGATGCACTTCGGCGCCGGCCGTCACCACCGGGGCACGGTGATCCTGCTGACCTTCGGCACCGGCATCGGCAGCGCCCTGTTCGTGGACGGCGTCCTCGTCCCCAACAGCGAACTGGGCCATCTGGAGCTGCACGGCCACGACGCGGAGAAGCGGGCGTCCAGCAAGGCCAGGGAGGACGACGACCTGTCGTGGGAGGACTGGGCGCACCGGGTGCAGAAGTACCTGGCCCACGTGGAGATGCTGTTCTCGCCCGAGCTGTTCATCATCGGCGGCGGTGTCAGCCGCAAGTCCCACAAGTTCCTGGACCACATCCAGGGCATCAAGGCGGAGATCGTCCCGGCCCGGCTGCAGAACAACGCGGGCATCGTGGGCGCGGCGATGCGGGCGGCGACGGGCGCGTAGGGCTCACGGCCGGGCGGGGCGGTTCCGCGCGGTGCGCCGGTTGGCCGCGCGGACCCGGCGCATCCTGCGGGAGAGCACGATCAGACCCGCGACCAGCGTCCCGCCGTAGAGCCACCCGGCCTGGGTGGCGAGGCCCGTCACCATGCCCATCAGCCGGTCGAGGAGGCCGCCGTCGCCGTGGTCGGCGACCGGGGCCAGCCCCACGGCGAAGGCGATCGGCACCACGACGGGCGCGACGAGCAGGTCCCCCTCGCGCACCCACAGCGCGGTCAGCACGCACACCGGCAGGAAGAGCACGCCGTACACGGTCCCCGACGCCCCGAACAGCGCCTCGGTCAGCAGACCGAGGACGAGCATCACCAGCCCGCAGAACAGGGTCGAGCCCAGCCCGGTGAGCCGGGGGTTGGGCAGCCGCCGGGCCGCGGGCGGGGGAGCGGGCCGGCCCTCCGGCACACGGGCGGGCCGCCTGACCCCGCCCCCCGTCGCCCTCCCCGCCTGCGCGGGCAGCGGAGGCTTGACCGGTCCGGCCGGGCTGTCACGTCGCGGTCCGTACCGTCCGTACCGCGCGGGTCGCGTCCTGTGTTGCTCCACAGCACCAACGTAGGTCGTTTTATGTGCCGAACAGCCCGTCAGACACGCCGGGGATCGGAGTCCGGCCGGACGTTCGACACACCGCCGGGTCGCGGGCGGGCACGCCGTAGACTGGTGGATCGGCCCACGCAGCCCAGTCGGCCGGTCCTCGCCCCCATCCTCACGTACGGGAAGTCGCAACGTGTCGCTCACGATCGGAATCGTCGGTCTGCCGAATGTCGGCAAGTCGACCCTGTTCAACGCCCTGACCAAGAACGACGTGCTGGCGGCCAACTACCCGTTCGCCACGATCGAGCCGAACGTCGGCGTCGTCGGTGTCCCCGACCCCCGGCTGACCAGGCTGGCCGAGATCTTCGGCTCCCAGCGCGTCCTCCCGGCCACGGTCGACTTCGTCGACATCGCCGGCATCGTGCGCGGCGCGTCGGAGGGCGAGGGCCTCGGCAACAAGTTCCTCGCGAACATCCGCGAGTCCGACGCGATCTGCCAGGTCATCCGCGCCTTCAAGGACGAGAACGTCGTGCACGTCGACGGCAAGGTCTCGCCGAAGGACGACATCGAGACGATCAACACCGAGCTGATCCTCGCCGACCTCCAGACCATCGAGAAGGTCCTTCCCCGCCTCCAGAAGGAGTCGCGGATCAAGAAGGACATCGCGCCGAAGGTCAAGGCGGTCGAGGAGGCCAAGGAGATCCTGGAGAAGGGTGACACGCTCTTCTCCCAGGGCATCGTCCAGGGCACCGAGCGCGCGGAACTCCTCCACGACCTGCACCTCCTCACCACCAAGCCCTTCCTCTACGTCTTCAACGTCGACGAGGACGAGCTGACCGACGAGGACTTCAAGAACGAGCAGCGCGCCCTGGTCGCCCCCGCCGAGGCGATCTTCCTCAACGCCAAGCTGGAGGCGGACCTCGCAGAGCTGGACGAGGACGAGGCCCTCGAGCTCCTCCAGTCGGTCGGCCAGGACGAGCCCGGCCTCGCCACCCTCGCCCACGTCGGCTTCCGCACCCTCGGCCTGCAGACCTACCTCACGGCCGGCCCGAAGGAATCCCGCGCCTGGACCATCAAGAAGGGCGCCACCGCCCCCGAGGCCGCCGGTGTCATCCACACCGACTTCCAGAAGGGCTTCATCAAGGCGGAGGTCATCTCCTTCGACGACCTGGTCGAGACGGGCTCGGTCGCGGAGGCCCGCGCCAAGGGCAAGGCCCGCATGGAGGGCAAGGAGTACGTGATGCAGGACGGGGACGTGGTGGAGTTCCGCTTCAACGTGTGACCGGATGAAGTGACATCACGTCGCTCACGTGGCAAACACACAGGTCAGGAGGGGGCGGACTCGATCGAGTCCGCCCCCTTCGTCTTTACCGTGAGCCGGCTTCTCAGGGTTGGCGATGGAGCTCCAGGTTTTTTCGGCGGATGCCGGGGTTCGGCGACCTGGAGGTCCGTCGCTGCGGAGGGAGCGCCGGGCGCGGCACCACTGTGGCTTCACCAGGCGTCCCGTGAAGATTGTTCTCGTCTGTCTCAGGTCACGTTGATGCGTGCTCGGCGCGCATGTTCCTGACGTACCGGCGCAGGGCGTCGGCGCTGTGGAAGACGCGATAGTCGCTCGCTTCCATCGCTGCCTGCTCTGCGGGTGTCGTGTCGATGGCCAGGACCACAGACCCGCCCACCTCCTCTTGGAGACCATGAGGCCAGTAGGCGGTGGCGATGGCGATCGCCTCCCCCGTACTTGGATCGACCACCTCGCTGTCCAGGTCGGGCGCCGCGTGCATCGCCTGGTCGAGCCATCCCGCGAAGCCGGTGCCGAACCGGCCGCTGTCGCGACTGGCACGAGGTGCGCCTCGGGGATCGAGGTTCGGTGGGGTTGCCTGTTGCCTCTTCCGTCCTCCGGCGTTCTCCGTCCGTTCCTCGCCGCAAGCCGCTTCGGCCATGCTCGGGACAGAGTGATCGAGAACGGCAGGGTGAGACTTTGGCGACCGCACCTGGAGTGGCGGCCTCCTGTCGCCCGACGAGGTCATTCACTAACGTGCATGTTGCTAACGTTCATGTTAGTGACATGCGTGGAGGTGAGTGGGCATGGTGGACTTCGTGGGTCGTCGGCAGGAGCTGGCGAGGTTGGAGCGAGAGCTGCGGAAGGTGGCGGCAGGGGTCGGCGGGGAGCGGCCCGGTCGGTGCGTGATGTTGCGCGGGCGGCGCCGGGTGGGCAAGTCGCGGCTGGTCGAGCGGTTCGCGGAGCGCTCCGGTGCCCCGTTCCTGTTCTACGCGGCGACCGGTGCGTCCCCCAGGGATGATCTGGCACGGTTGGCCCGGGACGCCCAGGTGTCGACGCTGCCGTTGGCGGGGCTCGTGGCCGCCGCACGGCCGGAGAGCTGGGATGCCGCGTTCGACCTGCTGGCTGCGGCGCTGCCCGCCGACCGGGCGAGCGTGCTGGTCATCGACGAGGTGCCGTACCTGATGGACGCCGATGGCGCCTTTGAGGGGATGCTGCAACGGGCCTGGGACCGGGTGCTGGAGACCAAGCCGGTGCTGCTGGTCCTCATCGGCTCCGATCTGTCGATGATGGAGGCCCTGAACAGCTATGGGCGCCCCTTCCATCAGCGCGGCCGGGAGATGGTGCTGGGACCGCTGAACCCCGCCGAGGTGGGGCGGATGCTCGGGCTGGAACCGGCGGAAGCCTTCGACGCCGCGCTGGTCACCGGCGGGCTGCCGCTGATCTGCGCGGAGTGGCCGCGGGGTGCGGGGTTGTGGGACTTCCTCGGCGAGGCGCTGAGCGACCCGGTCTCGGCCCTGCTGGTGTCGGCCGAGCGTTCGCTGGCTGCCGAATTTCCCCCGCAGGCTCAGGCGCGTACGGTGCTGGCGGCCATCGGCAGTGGTGAGCGGACCTTCACCAACATCGCTCGTGCAGCCGGCGGGATCGGGGCCACGCCGCTGCAACGAGCGCTGGAGCTGCTCACGGACAAGCGGATCGTCGCTGCGGAGCTGCCCGTATCGCTGCGCCCGTCGAAGGATCGCCGCTACCGGGTGGCAGATCCCTACCTGCGGTTTTGGCTGCACCTGCTCGGCCCCGCCATGGAGGAGATCGAGCGGGGGCGGGGCGATCTGACCTTGGCGCGGATCCGGGAGAGCTGGACCAGCTGGCGCGGCCGGGCGGTCGAGCCGCTCATCCGCGAGGCGCTCGCCCGGATACTGCCCGACGACCAGCTCCCCGCAGCCCCCGCAGTGGGCGGCTACTGGACCCGCACCAACGACGTCGAGATCGACATCATCGGTGCGGACCGCGCCCCCATCGCCAAGGAGCTGCTCTTCCTCGGCTCCATCAAGTGGCTGGAGCAGTCGCCCTTCGACCGGCACGACCTGGCAGCTCTCCATCGACACCGGGCCGCCCTCACCGACGAACCCGTTCCGGTCGTGGCGGTCTCGCGCAGCGGTGTCGGCTGTCCGGGGCTCGATGCCGTCTACGGCCCCGGCGATCTGCTGACCGCCTGGCCGCTGTGAGTGGCGAACGGCAGGCCAGGCACGGGAGTCGGTGAGCCCGATCAGGCCGCAGACGTTGCGGAGAAGTCCATCGGACCTCGGCCCGTAGCCTGCGCTGTTGTGCAGCGTTGGCGGTCCTGAGCCTTCTCGTGCCTCGTCGCGGATCCCGTGCCGTGCCGGCTTCGTCGCCCCCTGGACCCGAGTGCGGCATGGCCTGTGGAGAGCGGTTGCGTCAGGTTCCGGGGTTCATCGCGGGCATGACCGCGACCGCACTCGCACCGCCGGCGGCCCACCGGCATCGCCGGGCTCCTCGGCGCCAGGGGACGACACCAGCTGTGGGCTCCGTCATGAGGACGGGGCCCGCAGCCGGTCGTGCGCGGGACGGACGTCAGCCGCTGACGGTGATGTTCGAGCTGCCGCTGCTCTGGTAGCCCTCGGTCGCCATGACCATGTAGTACCTGAACTGGCCGAGGTTCATGCCCGCGCGGGCCCAGGCGTCGAAGTGGTTGCCAGTGGTGATGGTGCCGGAGCCGCTGGTCACCTTCGACTGGCGGACGCTCCAGTACTGGTCGAAGGTGCGGGTGCCCTCGACGGAGGGGGCGTTGTACCGCGTCGTCTTGTAGATGTCGTACGTGCCGCCGTCGCTGCGGACGGTGCCCCTGTACTCGCCGGTGGGCCGGTAGCTGCCCCAGTTGTCGACGATGTAGTACTCGACCAGCGGGTTCGAGGTCCAGCCGTAGAGACAGCCGTAGCCGTTGCCCGACGGGTTGAAGTACCCGGTGTAACGGACCGTCCTGCGCCCGCCGTTGGCCCAGCCCTTGCCCGCGACGAAGTTGCCGCAGTTGGTCCACCTGGTGCTGTAGCTGCCGCCGCCGTTGAGGGTCATGGAGACCGAGCCGCCGCCGTCGGTCCAGAACGTGTAGTACATGCCGTCGGTACCGGTCTGGTTGGTGGTGATGGTGGTGGCCGCGTGGGCGGTGCCGGGCAGCAGGAGCCCGGACGCGGTGGCCAGCGTGGCGACGCCGGCGCCACCGAGGAAGCCCCGACGGCTCAGGCCGGGGGGAATGATCGCCTGCTGGGTCTGGTCCTGCTGCGTGCCGTCCTGGTGCATGCTGTTTCCTTCCGATCAAGGCAGGTGGGGGCCGCACGGCCTTCTGCCGTCCGGCGGCCTTGCATGGAACGCGGCGGGGGCGCCCACCGTTGTGCGGTACCGAGCGACCAGGTCCTCGTCGCGGGACGCGAGGGGAACGCGGTCTTCTGCTTCGGCGGCCTTAGTTTTCTGAGACCTCATGTTCCTGTCAACACTTTCGACGTTCTTTCGGAAACATCTCCGCACTCGAAGGGGTGCTTGAAAAATGCATCTTCCCTGTTCAGATCGCTGATCGCGCGAATCGACGAGCAGGGTGAAGAGGGTTCGGGTTGGAGTGGGGCGCAAGTATGTGAGGTCAATTCGAAAGTTTCGAAGGCGGGGGAGGGGAGCTCCGGCACTCCGCCGACGTGCCGGCGCCGGCAGGCGGCGGCGTTGTCGTGGACGGTTCCGCTTCCGTGATTCCGTCAGACGGAGACCTCGGGGTCTCGAGGGGAGCGGATGTCCCGGAGACACGCCATCGGCGCGCCGTTCCACCGGGACATCCGCTCCCGTCGACGTCCTGGAGCCGGATTCGCCGACAGCGTCCCTGAAGGGGTGGGCCCCACCGCCGTGTCCGTGCCGCCCCGGTGCTAACCCGCGACCGCCCGCAGGGCCGCCTCCCGCACGCGGGCGGTCGCGTGTTCGGGCAGGTACCGGCCGGCGTGCAGCCGGCTCGCGGCGGCGGTCGTCGCGTCCCTGCGGGCCCGGTCGGTGAGCAGGTCCGCGCAGTGCCGGGCCAGGTCCTCGGCGGTGTCGGCGAGGGCCAGGTGCTCACCGGGGACCACGTCGAGGCCCTCGGCGCCGATCGTGGTGCTGACCACCGGCACGCCGTGCGCGAACGCCTCGAGGATCTTGATGCGGGTGCCGCTGCCCACGCGCAGCGGGACCACGACCAGGTCGGCGGCGCGCAGGTGGGGCGCCATGCTCGGGACCGCGCCGGTGACCTCGACGTGCGGGCCCGCCAGCGCGGCGACCTCCGGGGTGGACGCGCCCGCCAGCACGACCGTCGCGTCCGGCACCCGCTCGCGGATCAGCGGCAGGATCTCACCGGTCAGCCAGGCGGCGGCGTCCGCGTTGGGCGCCCAGTCGAAGGAGCCCTGGAACAGGATGGTCGCGCCGCCGCCGGTGCGCGGTGGCCCCGGCGGACGGGCCGGGTAGGTGTTCGGCACCACCACCGTCCGCCCCGTGCCCAGCCGGGCGGCGTCGCGGGCGCAGGCGACCACGGCCACGTCCGCCTCCCGCGCCACCCGCCGGTGGACGCGGCCCCACCAGGCGATCGAACGCCGCGCCTGCACGCGCTGCCACGGCGTCAGCGGCACGCCCCACACGCCCCGGCCGAGCCGCGACCAGCGGCGGATCAGCACGTCCTCGAAGTCGTCCACGTCGACGACGGTGCGGCCGGTGAACCGGCCGCGCAGCGGCAGCCAGGCGCGTTCCCGGTTGAACCACACCAGGTCGTAGCGGGTGCCGGTGGACCAGCCGGGCAGGACGGGCGTGAGCGTGCGCCGCTGGTGACCCGCGTAGGCGGCGGACGGCCCGCGCGCGGCGATCTCCAGGAAGGCGCGGGCGCCCGTGTACGGCGGTACGGCGGCGACCCCGGTGCGGGCGAAGCGGACGGTCTCGTCCGGCGGCGGCACGGTGTCCGGCGGCGCGAGGAAGAGAGCGTCCACCGGACCCAGTGCGGCGAGCGCCCCGGTGACCAGGTCCATCCGCTGCACCGCGCCGCCGGCGGGGCGGCGGGGCAGGACGTCGCTGACGAACAACGACCGGATCACCGGACGGCCCTCCCGTCCGGCCGCGCCACCGGGCCGGCTTCCCCGTCGGGGCCGGCCCGCGGCGCGGTCACCGCGTGCCGGGTGGCCAGCAGCGTGTAGCCCAGCCCCACGACCCAGCCGATCACCGTCGCCCACATGATGCCGTCGACCCCCCACGCGTGGCCCAGCGCGTACGACAACGGCAGCCGGACCACGCCCAGCGACGCCACCGTGCAGATCAGCGGCACGACGGTGCGGGCGATGCCGTTGAACCAGCCGTGCAGCACGACCGTCAGCGTGTAGCACAGGAAGAACGGCGCCGTGATGAGGATGTACCGCTCGGTCACCAGCCGGGTCTCGGGGCTGCCGGAGAACAGCGCGGCGATCGGCCCGCGTCCGACGAGCAGCAGCAGGGACACCACCGCGGTGAGCGCGACGCCCAGCCACACGGAGTGACGGACCCCCTCGCGGACCCGCGCGGCCCGGCCGGCGCCGGTGTTCTGCGCGGTGAACACCATCAGCGCGCCGGACAGGTTGAGGAACAGCACGCTGGTCAGCAGCTCCAGCCGGGCGACGACGGTCAGCGCCGCGAGGGCCTCCTCGCCGAACGGCGTGATGATCCACACCAGCACCAGCACCCCGACGCCGATCAGCAGGTACTGCACGGCCATCGGCGCGCCGATCCGCAGGCCGCGCCGCACCTCGGCGCGCACCGCGGCGGCCGTGACCGCGGCCGCCCCGGCCGGCCGCGGCCGGCGCTGCTCGCGCACCAGGCGGGTCAGGCCGACCACCGCGGTCAGCGCGTTGGAGGCCACCACGGCCAGCGCCGCGCCCGCCATCCCGAGCCGCCAGGGACCCACGAACAGCCAGGCGAACACCGCGTTCAGCACGCTCGCGGCGATCATCAAGGCGGTGGCCCGGCGAACGTCGCCGCGGCCGGTCAGGACCGCGCACACCGCGCCGAGCGCGTAGACCGCGACCATGCCCGAGCACAGCGTCACCACGAAGGTCCGGGCCTCGGCGGCGACCTCGCCGGTCACGCCCGTCAGCGCCAGCAGCGGCGCCGCGGCCAGGACCGCGACCGCGGCGCAGAGCGCCGACCACACCGCGGTGCAGGCCGCCAGCGCCAGCAGCGCGCTCGGATCGTCACGCCGCCCGGCGCCGGCGAGATGCCCGAGCCGTACCGTGAACGCGCCGGACACACCGGTGAACAGCGAGGTCAGAATCGAGTACAGCGGCTGTGCCGCGCCCAGCGCCGCCAGCCCGGTGACGCCCACGTACCGGCCGACGACCGCGCTGTCGACCAGCAGGTAGCCCTGCTGGAGCAGATTGGCGAGGGCCAGCGGGGCCGCGGTGCCGACGATGCCGGTCAGGACCGGGCCCCGGGTCAGGTCCGGCACGTCAGTCTCCGGGCATGGTCAGCAGCTCGTCGAGCCACGCGTCGTCGCCGTCGTCGTCCGGCGCGTCCGTGTCGTACTTGTTCTCGATGAGCCGGGCGACGGCGGCCACGGTGCGCTCGCTCATCAGGTCGACGGTGTCGAACTGGCGGCCAAGGCAGGCGGAGATGCTGTTGCCGATGGTCAGCGCCATGATCGAGTCGGCGCCCAGGTCCCGGAAGTCGGCGTGGACGTCGATCACCGGGTGACCGAGGGTGTGCGCCAGGCAGCGGCCCACCATCCGTTCCCTGTCGGTGTACCCGTCGTCCGGACGCCCGGTGAGCCGTACCTCGGTGGACTCCACGGCCTCGCGTACGCGGGCGAGGCTCCGCCTGGACCGCTCCTCGAGCGCCGCCAGTCCCGTCTCGATCTTGCCCTCGATGTCCGCGGACAGGGCGACGTGGTACGTCGGCAGTACGCTCATCAGGTCGCCGGCGTAGTTGATCTCACCGGCGAAGAACCCCGCCCGGTCCCCGCGCAGCGCCGCGTCGATCAGATCGAGGCCGGTACGGGTGCGCAGCGACCGGAACACCAGGTCCTCGCTGACGCCGGTGGCGACCGCCATGCCGACCTCCCGCCAGGCCACCCAGTCGACGCTGACCACGCGGTGCTCCGGTGTGTTCAGCGTGCGGGCCAGGTGGTCCAGGTAGAAGTTCGCGGCCGCGTAGTCGGCCTGCCCGAGGGCCGGGAACACCGCGGCCACCGAGGACATGTGCAGCACGAAGTCGGGCCGGTCGTCCCGGGTCAGGTGGTGCAGCAAGAACGCGCCGCGCAGCTTCGGCCGCAGGACGGACGCGAACCCGTCGGCGTCCCGGTACGCGATGAGGTTGTCACCGGGCACGCCGGCGGCGTGCACGATGCCGTCCACCCGGCCGTGCGCGGCGCGGATCGCGGCCAGCACGTCCGCCAGCGCGGCCTCGTCGGCGACGTCGGCGGCCACCGGGTGCACACCGGCGCCGAGCGCGGCGATCTCGCGGACCGCCGTGACGCGCGCCGCGGCGGGATGCTGCGGGTCGGCGGCGACCGCGTCCCACTCGGCCTCGGGTGGCAGGGCGGTGCGTCCGAGGAGGTACAGGTGGACGCCGGGGGCGCCGGCCGCGAAGTGCCGGGCCGTCTCCAGACCGATGCCGCCGAGACCGCCGGTGATCAGGTACGCGCCGCCGGGCCGCAGGTACGTGTCGCGGACCGCCGGGATCTCCGGCAGCTCGGCGAAGGACTCGCGGTACTTGTCCGTGCCGCGCAGCGCGTACACGCCGGCCTGCGCGGCGAGGATCTCCGTGCGCAGCAGCGCGGCCGGCACCGCGTCGTCGACGTCGAGCAGCCGGACGGTCACGTACGGGTACTCCCGGCCGATCGCCTTGGCCAGCCCGGCGAGCGCCGCGTGTTCCGCGACCACACCCGTCTCGCCGGGCACGACCGCCAGCGCCCGCCGGGTCAGCACCACGAGGTCGACCGCCGCGCTCGCGTGCATCAGCGCCTTCGCCAGCCGGAAGAGGCCGGTCAGGTGCTCGTCGACGCGGCGGTCCAGTTCCGCGGGACCGTCCGCCGGTTCGCCGTCGAAGGCGAGGGCGTACACCAGGTGGGTGTAGCCCTCGTCGACGAGCTCCTCGGCGAGCCGGTCCGGTTCGGCGTCCGCGGCGTCCGGCGTGCGCAGCACCGCGTCCGGCGGCAGGGCGGCGGTCACGGCGTCGGCCGCGGCCGGACCCACCAGTGCCATCACGCGGGCCGACGGGTCGCCGGACCCGGCGAGCGGCGCCGGCGCGAACCCCACCGCGTGCGTCAGCGGGTGCTCGGCCCGCGGTGCGGCCAGCGCGAACCGGTCGCGCCAGGTGTCGGGGAAGTCGACCCAGGCCCGGGTCTCGTCGAACTCGTACGGCGGCAGGTGCACGGTCCTCGGGCCCAGCCCGTGGTACTGCGCCCGCAGGTCGAGGTCGGCGCCGCCGGTCCAGGCGCGGGCGGCTTCGGTGCCGGCGGCGTCCGGCACCTCACCGGCCTCGGTGGCCGCCAGCGCCGCCCGCAGCTCGGCCAGGTCGGCGACCGTGTAGGCGAGCCGGTGCCGGTGTCCGGCGCGGGAGACGTTCGACGTCCAGCACACGTCCCGGACGCTCCCGTCGATCCGGCCGTCGTCGATCGCCTCGCGGTAGCGGGTGACCAGCCGGCCGAGCGACGCCGGGCTCTGCGCGCTGAGCGTGAACAGGTAGGGCGGCCGGCCCCCGCCGGACTCCGCCGGCGCCGCGGTGAACTCCTCCAGCACGACGTGCGCGTTGGTCCCGCCGAGGCCGAAGGCGCTGACCCCGGCGCGGCGGGGGCCGTCCCCCTCCGGCCACGCGTGGGCCTCCCGCGGCACGTACACCGGGCCGTCGTCGAGGTCGATGGCGGTGTTCGGCCGTTCGTAGTTCGCCAGGGGCGGGATCACGCGGTGCCGCAGCGCGAGCGCGGCCTTGATCACGCCCATCAGGCCCGAGCCCTCGAAGAGATGGCCGATGTTCGCCTTCACCGTGCCCACCGCGCAGAAGCGCCGGTCGTCGGTCCGGGCGGCGAACGCCCGCCGCAGCCCCTCGAACTCGATCGGGTCGCCGACCTTGGTGGCGGTGCCGTGCACCTCCAGGTAGCCGATCGTGCGGGGATCGACGCCCGCGTCCCGCCACGCGGCCTCCAGCAGGTCGGCCTGGGCGCGGGAGTCCGGCGCGGTCATCATCTCGGACCTGCCGTCGTGGTTGACCGCGCTCCCCTTGACGACCGCGTACACCTGGTCGCCGTCGGCCAGCGCCCGGTCCAGCCGCTTGAGCACGACCGCCCCGGACCCCTCGCCGAAGCCGGTGCCGTCCGCGCCCTCGTCGAACGTACGGGTCACGCCGTCGGACGACTCGATGCCGATCCGGGTGTGCGGGTGCCGCACCGGCGCCATCACGATCCGGGTGCCGGCCACCACGGCCATCTCGCAGTCGCCCAGCAGCAGCGCGGCCCTGGCCTGGTGCAGCGCCAGCAGCGACGCCGAGCAGGCGCTGTCGATCACCATGCTCGGGCCGCGCAGGTCGAGCAGGTACGAGAGCCGGTTGGCCAGCATCGTGACGATGTTGCCGGTGATGCCGAGCTGTCCCAGCGCGGGGTCGATGCGGCAGAAGTAGTCCAGGTACGACCCGCCGGGGTTGCCGGCGTAGCCGACGTACACGCCGGTGCGGCTGCCGGCCAGCCGCTCGCCGGTGTAGCCGGCGTCCTCCAGCGCGCGGTACATCGTGCGCAGGACCAGTCGCTGGTGCGGGTCGGTGACCGCGGCCTGCTTCGGGGTCATGCCGAAGAAGGCGTGGTCGAACAGGTCCACCCGGTCCAGGAAGCTGCCGTCGTGGAACTCGACCCGCTCCTCGGCGTCCGGCACCAGCGCCGACTCCCAGTGGTAGCGCAGGTACTCCTCGATCTCCCGGCGCCGCTGCGCCGGGAACGGCCGGGTGAGGCTGCGGCCGGTGCGGACGATGTCCCAGAACGCGTGCTGGTCTGGCGCGTCCGGCACTTCGACGGACAGTCCGACGACAGCGATGTCCGTGGTCATACGAGTTCCTCCGTCGGCTGTGCGGCGATCCGTGCGATGAAGGCGGTGAGGGTGGTGCCGTTGACCTCGTCGAAGTGGTCGACGCCGGCCGTGCGCAGGGCCCGGACCGTGCGCACCCACTCCACCGGGCGGTGGATCTGCCCGCTGAGCAGTCGGACCGCCTGATCCGGGGCGAACTCCGTGCCGGTGACGCTGGACATCACCGGCGTGTGCCCGGCGCGGAATGCGTACTCGCGCAGGACCGTCGCGAACGCCCGGCCGGCCGAGGCCATGAGGGGCGTGTGGAACGGGCCGCTGACGGACACCGGCAGGACCCGGGCGCCCCGGCCGCGCAGTGCCTTGACCGCGAGCGCCAGCTGCGGCCGGTCCCCGGCCACCGTCACCTGCTGGTCGCTGTTGCGGTTGGCGACGTGCACCAGGTTGAGCCCGGCGCCGTGCAGGGTCGCCTCGACCCGCGCCGAGCTCAGCCCGACCACCGCGACCATCGCGCCGCGGGTGACGCCGGCCATCAGCTCGGCGCGGCGCCGGACCAGCGCCAGGCCGTCCATCAGGTCGATGACGCCGGCGGCCACCAGCGCGTTGAGCTCGCCCAGGCTGTGCCCGGCGAAGTAGTCGTACCGTCGGCCGGCGCGCTCGAGGTCCATCCAGGACAGCGCGTTGACGAGGAAGACGGCCGGTTGCGCGTAGCGGGTGTCGGCGAGCCGGTCGTCGGGGTCGTCGCGGCACAGGTCCGCCACGGAGTAGCCGAGCAACTCGGTCGCGGCCGCGGTCTCCCGCGGATACCGCTCGAACAGTTCCCCTCCCATGCCTCTGCGCTGTACGCCTTGGCCGGGGAAGACCAGACAGTGCATGCGTGGACGCTCCTTCACTCAAGCGGTCGGTGCGGGGACGCTGCGGTAGCGCAGGCCGTGGTGGCCGCCGCGCAGGGTCTCCCGGGTGAACACCCGGGCCGACGGGCCCGGTCCGAAGTCGACTACCTGGTCGGGCCGGCAGTCCTCGATCGCGGCGCGGACCGTGCCGGGCCAGTCCAGCGGGCGGCACACCGCGTGGGCGAGGACGTCCGGCAACAGGTCACCGCGGTGCTGGAGGTTGACCGGCGCGTCGGCGACGTACACCGGTACGGCCAGCCGGTCGCCGGTGAGCGGGAACGTCATGAAGTGCCGCTCCTCCAGCGTCGCGCGCACCGCCGGCTCCAGGAGCGGCGTGTGGAACGGCGCGGTGCTGCGCAGGTGGGTCCACCGCACCCCCGGTTCGGCCAGTCGCCGCGCGTGCCTCGCCCGGAAGCCGGCGAGGTCGTCCGGGTCCCCGGCCAGCACGTGCGAGCGGCCGGAGTTCGCGAGGGCCAGGTGCACCGGGGAGTCCGTCACCAGCGCGCGCAGCTCCTCGGCCGGCACGCCCGTCACGGCCGCCATCGGTGTGGCCGCGCCCTTCCGCGGCGGTGTCAGCTGATGGCAGCGGATCAGCGTCAGCGCGGTCATCGCGATCACGTCGTGGCAGAGCGCCGTGTACTGCCGGCGGCCGGTCACCCTCAGTCCCGCGACCATCGCGCCGATCAGGCCCAGGCTGTGGCCGATGGCGGCCACCGGCGCGGACCGGTCGCCGTCCGCGCGGCCGACGGCGGGTTGCAGCAGGCACAGGTGGTAGATGTGGGCGCACAGGCCGTCCACGATGGAGTGTTCCAGGGCGCCCGCGTCCGGCGGGTCGCCGCGCAGCCAGGCGGTCAGCGGGATGCCGCCGGGCAGCTCCCGGCGGTAGGCGTCCGCGCCGACGTGGTCGAGCACGCGCGCCACCGCCTCGGCCGCGGCGGTGAAGTACCGCGCGTTCTCCGGCCGCGCGTACAGCGCCCGCAGTGCGGCGAGCGGCGGGCCCTGTATGCCCGCCATGCCGCTGAACAGGTATAACCGTCGCACTTCTCTTCCCCGGGTGAGGCGATTACCGGCCACTGGCCGGGACCGGCAGGATCTGCGGGAGGGCGGCCGCCTCGTCGACGAGGAGCCGCGCCGCCCGCTGTTCGTGCAGCCGCAGCTGTGTGAGGCCGCGGCGGATCCGGTCCGCCGGCAGGGCGGGCAGCCCGGCCTGGAAGGCGGTGACCCGGTCCGACAGCACGGTGGCCAGCTGCGCGACGCGGGCGTAGGCGGCGCGGACCCGCTCGCTGTGCTCGGTGAGCGCCAGGAACCGGCAGAACAGGGTCCGCGAACCGGCCAGCAGCGCCATGCTGTTGACGCCGGGCGCGCGATAGGTCGCGGCGACCGACGTGCGCTCCACGACGAGGTTGTCGCCGATGACGTCGTAGAGCTCGAAGCCGTCGCGGAAGCCGGCCAGGAACGCGCGGTAGGCGTTCTCGAACCCGTCCCGGTCGGGCTCGGCCACCTGCCGGACGGTGGCGCAGCCGGTGAACCAGCGTTCGGGTTCCCGGGCGTAGCCGTCGCGCAGCACGTCCCACCCCACGGTCAGCGGGAAGTACTCGTGGTCGTCGGCGGTGTTGTCGACCAGCAGGACGTCGGTGCCGCTCGCCCCGCAGACGAGGAACGAGTGCAGGAGCCGGTACTCCTCGGGGAGCGTGCCGGCCCGGCGCATGAACTCCACCCAGTGGGGGAAGTGGTGCCGGGGCGCGTAGAAGAACACCGGCTGTCCCGCGGCGAGGAAGTCGGTCAGGCCGGACGCGAAGCGGGCCAGGTCCACGGTCCCGGCCGAGAGCACCTCGAACCCGAGCAGGCCCAGGTCGTCGTCGTTCACGTACGGGGTGTCGAACGCCCAGCGGTCCCCGCCGCGCAGGTGGCAGTGGCGGTGGACGGCCGAAGTGGAGCCCAGGGCCCGGTACATCAGCAGGTCGGACCAGGGGGTGCGGCCGCCGACATACGCGAGGAGCTGGGTCTTGCGGCAGTGCAGGTGGTTGTTGGGGTCCCGGGTGCGGATCCGGTCCAGGCCCGGTAACTCGATCATCTGGTCGACGGACAACAGCGTAAACCTCCGTTCGGCGACGCCTTCGCCGCGGATGCCGGAGCGAGGAGTGCCGTACTCCGACGGGTTCGATCCGTCACGCGGGACGGCGGTGCCGTGGTGGGCGCGATGGGCGCGGTCGGGCCGTGCACGACGATGTGCGGATGCTCTTCGCGGCGCGCGCCGGGGATTCCCGCCATTGGGCGATCTCCGGCGAGGCGCGGAAACAACGAGCAGACGGGTCCTGCGGGACCCGGGCGGCGAAACATTCGAGGTCGATTCGGATGACGTTCGACTGTTCGCCCGGTGCGCGACATCATGGCAGGCCCCAGGTAACGGGGCAATAAAAGTCATACGACTTGGCTTGTACTGGAGTTCATCGCAGGTCAACGCGGTGGAGCTGTCGACGCAGGTGTCGCGCCGGAGTGTGAGGGGGTGGCTGTCACCCGGATGCGCGCCCGGGTGGAGCGGGAAATCGCGGGCCGTTTCGCTCGAAAGTATCGATGGTTCCAACGCATGTGAAAGTCGGGTCGTCCCCGGTGCCACCGAGCCGCAGGCGCTCTCCGTGCCGACCGGTGCCCGACGTCACGTCACGGCATGCCGCTCAGGCGAGTTCCGGCCGTGGTTCCCGTTGCCGCTCCGGCACGGTCGTCGTCTCCCGCAGCGCGGTGGTGCGCGCGTAGCCGTGGATCACCGAGGTCATCAGCAGGACGAGGAGGGGGCCGAACACCCACGGGTACTCGGCCATCTGCGTCGGCAGCCCGCGGTACGCCACCAGGAGCACGGTGAAGACCGTCGTGCCGTAGGCGACCAGCCAGGTCGCCGGCCGGTCCCAGCCGCGTGCGAGCGAGCGCATCGCCGCCTCGACCGTGAGCGCGAACACCACGCCGGCGACGAGGTCCACGCCGTAGTGGTAGCCGAAGCCCAGCGTCGCCGAGAGGGTGGCGACCAGCCAGAAGGTGCCCGCGAAGCGCATCGCCCGCGAGCCCGTGCGGGTGTGGACGAAGAGGGTGACGGCCCACGCGGTGTGCAGGCTGGGCATGCAGTTGCGCGGGGTGATCCCGTCGAACGGGATCGGGTGCGGGGCGCCGATGGACGGCAGCGTGTCCGGCCACAGGTGGCTCGCCGCCCACTGTCCGCCGTCGGCGCCGTAGGCGTAGACCGGTCCGACGACCGGGAAGATCATGTAGACGGCCGGTCCGAGCAGACCGATGACCAGGAACGTGCGCACCAGGTGGTGGGCCGGGAAGCGGCGCTCGACCGCGACGTGACGCAGTTGGTAGAGCCCGACGAGGGCGGCCGCCAGCGGGAGTTGGCCGTAGACCACGTGGAGGACGCCGGTGCTGATCGGTGCGGTGGCCTCGACGATCCGGCCGGCCAGCCACGACGGGTCGCCCAGCGCGTGATCGGCGAGCGCGACGTACGGGTCGAGCACCGTCGGGCGGGTCTTCGACGTGATGAGCAGCCAGGTGTCGCCCGTCTTGTGACCGGCCACCAGGAGCAGGCCGAGACCGGCACCCTTCAGCAGCAGCAGGCGTTCCGGCCCGGTACGGCGCGTGACGGCGACGACCGCGATGCCCAGGACCACCCACAGCGCACCGTTGCCGAAGTTCGTCTCGGCGCCGGCCGCCCACCGCACCAGGAAGAAGACGACGTCGATGCCGATCGCGGCGCCCACCGCGACGAGCCGTTGCCGCCAGGTGAGCACCACCATCGCCAGCGCCATACCGGCGTACAGCAGCGGTCCCGAATGAGGGGCGAAGACCACCTCCCGCGCGTGGTGGGTGATCGGCCCCGGCAGGCCGTAGCGGCGCGCGGCGCATTCCAGCGCGATGAGGAATCCGAGGGTCGCGGCACCCGCCGCCGCCCACAGCATCGCCCGGGGCCGGCGTATGCGCTCCGGTGTGCGTCTTGGTGTGGTGTTCACGTGTTCGGTCTATGCGTGAAGATCGGATGATCGGGAGATCGTCATGAGTTCGCACATGTTAGCGACGTCTGTGCGTTTCCTGTGGTTCAGGGCGGATCTTCTCCCGGACTACGCCTGTCCTGTCGCCCTGCGGCACGCCTCCACGTAGCCCCGGACCAGGGGCCGCGCACCGTCCTGCGTCCGCCAGGCCAGGGCGAACCGGGTCGGGGAGAGGCCGTGGACCGGGCGGGTGGTGACGCCGCCCAGGGTGAGCAGGGGGGCGTTGCCGGCGGCCACCAGGCAGATGCCGAGGCCCGCCACCAGGGCCTCGTACGTTTCCTCCGTACCGGCGATCTCCGCGCCGATGAGGGGCGAGCCGCCGGGGCGTTCGTCGAGGGCGAGCCAGTGGTCGCGCAGGACGCCCGTGCTCGGGGGCAGGGCCAGGAACGGCTCGTCGGCGAGGTCCGCGAGGGTGAGGTCCGCGCGGACGGCCAGGGGGTGCGCCTCGGGGAGGGCGACCAGGCGGGGCTCCTCGGCGACCACGGTCCACTCGTAGCGGCCGGCGTCGGGCATCGGCAGCCAGACGAACGCCACGTCCGCCCCGCCGTCCGCGAGGCCCGCCGTCGGGTCCTCCCAGCTGACCTGCCGCAGCCGCACCTCGGTGTCGGGGTGTGCGGCGGTGAAGCGGGAGCGGATCGCCGGGAGCAGGCCGCCGCGGCCGAGGCTGGTGCTCATGCCCACGACCAGCGTGCTGCGCCGTGCCGCCCGCTCCACCGCCGCGGCCCCCTCCTCCCACGCCGCCAGCAGGCGCCGGGCGTGGGGCAGCAGCGCCGTACCGGCGGTGGTGAGTGCCACGCCCTGCCGGTCGCGACGGAACAGTTCGGTGCCCAGCCGCCGTTCCAGCGCCCGTATCTGCTTGCTCAGGGCGGGCTGTGACACGTACAGGCGTTCCGCCGCGCGGGTGAAGTGCAGTTCCTCCGCCACGACCAGGAAGTAGCGCAGGTCCCGCAGGTGAACGTCCGTCTTCATAGCCATCGGTTGTCAGCGTAGGTCTTGGACGGGCAACCGGCCCGGGCGACAAGGTGGTTGACGTCATCGAGGGACAGCCGAGGCACGAGGAGCCGGGATGAACAAGGTGTGGCTGATCACGGGCGCGAGCAGCGGGTTCGGCCGGGCGATCGCCGAGGCCGCCCTCGCCGACGGCGATGTGGTGATCGGCACGGCCCGCCGGCCCGAGGCGCTGGACGACCTGGTCGCCGCCCACACCGGCCAGGCGGAGGCGCTGCGCCTGGACGTCACCGACGTCGCGGCGGCCGAGGCCGTGGTGCGGGACGTGGTGGCGCGGCACGGACGCATCGACGTCCTGGTCAACAACGCGGGGCGGACCCATGTGGGGGCCCTCGAGGAGACCTCCGACGACGAGCTGCGCGCGTTGTTCGACGTGCATGTCTTCGGCCCCGCCGCGTTGGTGCGGGCCGTGCTGCCGGGCATGCGGGAGCGGCGCACGGGAGCGATCGTGCAGATGAGCAGCATGGGCGGGCAGATGTCCATCGCCGGTTTCGGAGCGTACAGCGGCACGAAGTTCGCGCTGGAGGGCATGTCGGAGGCGCTCGCGGACGAGGTGCGGGAGTACGGCGTCAAGGTGCTGATCGTCGAGCCGGGGGCCTTCCGCACCGGCCTGTTCGAGACGAACAGGGCCGGGGTCAGCCCGGACAGCGGTCTGTACGCCAAGGTCGGCGAGACCCGTTCCGCCGTGGCCGGCGGCGACGGCTCCCAGCCCGGCGACCCGGCGAAGGCGGCGGCCCTGATCCTGGCCGCGCTCGAGGCGGCGGACACCCCCTTGCGGCTGCCGCTCGGCGACGACGGCGTCGGCGCGGTCCTCGGCCACCTCGACCAGGTCCGCGAGGACGTCCTGGCCTGGGAGAAGCGCACCCGCGCCACGGCCTTCGACGACTGAGCACCGCCCGAGCGGAACCGGGTGACCCGCCCCGTGGGCGGGTCACCCGCTGTCGTGTCGCAGGGCCGCCCACTGTCGTGTCGCAGGGTCGCCCGCTTGTCGTGTCGTAGGGGCATCCGCCGTCGTGTCGCCGGGACATCCGGTCCACGCGTTCGTGCGGGGCCCCTTGTGCAATTCCTGTGCAACCCTCAATCTTTCGGCTGACGCCCGGACTCGGCCGTCAAAGGTGACATGATCACGTCAACGGCCGGTCCCCACGCGCACCACCGACCGAGGAGGAACCCTCACATGGCAGTGATGCGTCACCCCCGGCGAAGACTGGCCGCCCTCGGCGCCGCGACCACCGCGGCCCTCGTCGCGAGCCTCGTCTCCGCACTCCCCGCGGGCGCGGCCCCGGCCGCTCCCGAAGGCCGCGTCCTGTACGCGGGCGCCGCGAACGCCGTCGCCGGCAGCTACATCGTGACCCTGAAGGCGGACGAGGCCCGTTCCGGCTCCGCGGAGGGCCGCGCCCTGGCCGAGAAGTACGGCGCCGCCATCGAGCGCACGTACGCCAAGGCCCTGAACGGCTACGAGGTCGAGGCCTCCGAGGCCGAGGCGAAACGCTTCGCCGCCGACCCTGCCGTCGCCTCCGTGGTGCAGAACCGCACCTTCCACGTCACCGGCACCCAGCCGAACCCGCCCTCCTGGGGCCTGGACCGGATCGACCAGCCGAGCCTCCCGCTCAACAGCTCGTACACCTACCCGGATGCGGCCGGGGAGGGCGTGACGGCGTACGTCATCGACACCGGCGTCCGCATCAGCCACAGCGACTTCGGCGGCCGTGCCTCCAACGGCTACGACGCCATCGACAACGACAACGTCGCCCAGGACGGCCACGGCCACGGCACGCACGTCGCCGGCACGGTCGCGGGCAGCTCCTACGGCGTGGCGAAGAAGGCGAAGGTCGTCGCCGTCCGGGTGCTGAACAACTCCGGCTCCGGCACCACCGCCCAGGTCGTCGCCGGCATCGACTGGGTGGCGCGGAACGCGGTCAAGCCCGCCGTCGCCAACATGTCCCTCGGCGGTGGCGCCGACAGCGCCCTCGACGAGGCCGTCCGCGGCGCCATCGCCTCCGGCGTCACCTTCGTCGTCGCGGCCGGGAACGAGTCCACCAACGCCTCCACCAAGTCCCCGGCCCGGGTGACCGAGGCGATCACCGTCGGCGCCACCACGTCCAGTGACGCGCGCGCCAGCTACTCCAACTACGGCTCCGTCCTGGACCTGTTCGCGCCCGGCTCCTCCATCACCTCCGCCTGGCGCACCGGCGACACGGCCACCAACACCATCTCCGGCACGTCCATGGCGAGCCCGCACGTCGCCGGCGCGGCCGCCCTCCACCTGGCCGGCAACCCCTCGGCCACCCCCGCCCAGGTCTCCTCCGCGCTGACCTCCGCCGCCACCACCGGCGTCGTCGGCAACCCGGGCAGTGGATCGCCCAACCGGCTGCTGTACGTGGGTGAGGGGGACACCACCCCGCCGACCGGTGACCGCTTCGAGAACACCGCCGACTACGCCATCGCCGACAACTCCACCGTCGAGTCCCCGGTGACCGTCTCCGGCGTCTCGGGCAACGCGCCCTCGAACCTGGCCGTCGAGGTCGACATCACCCACACCTACATCGGCGACCTCCAGGTCCAGCTGATCGCCCCGGACGGCACGGCGTACACGCTGAAGCCGTACGGCACCGGCGGCAGCGCGAACGACATCGCCACCACCTACACCGTCGACGCCTCCGCGGAGACGGCCAACGGCACCTGGAAGCTGCGCGTCGGCGACAACGCGTCGTGGGACACCGGGCGGCTGAACGGCTGGGCGCTGCAGTTCTAGCTCCGGCGAACGCCGCTCACCGCACCACGGCCCCGTCCCCGGGGAAGGCGCCCCGGGGACGGGGCCCGTCGTCCCGCGCCTACGATGCCGCTCGTGTCCATACCTCCGCCCTACGGGCCCCCGCAGGAACCTCAGGGCCCCCAGGGTCAGCAGCCCGCTCCCCAGGGCCAGGTCCCGTATCCGCCGCCGCAGTTCACCTACGGAGGCCGGCCCGGTTTCGCGCCGTACGGGCTCTACGGGCCGTACGGTCCCCGGCCGCCGGCCGTCGTCAACGGTGTCGCCGTCGCCGCCCTGGTGTTCGGCGTGCTGTGCCTGGTGCCGGCCGTCGGGCTGGTGCTGGGGCTGGTCGCGTTGCGGCAGATCAAGCGGCGGGGGGAGCGGGGGCGGGGGATGGCGGTCGCCGGGACCGTGCTGTCGTCGCTCGGGCTCGCGCTGTGGGTGGCGGCCCTCGCCTCCGGTGTCCTGACCGACGTCTGGGAGGGCCTCAAGGACGGGACGCGCGGCGACAGCGTCCTCGCCCTGGGCAAGGGCGACTGCTTCAACTCGCCCGGCGGGCTGGAGGGCTGGGCCACCGACGCCGACCGGGTGCCCTGTGCGCGGGAGCACGACGGTGAGGTCTTCGCCGTCGTCACCCTCCCCGACGGCCGTTACCCGGGCGACGACAGCCTCACCGGCACCGCGGACGAGCGGTGTTACGACCTCCGGGACGACTACGTCATGGATTCCTGGGCGCTGCCCGGTCACGTGGACGTCTACCACCTCGTCCCGTCCTCGGAGAGCTGGCGCTTCGGCGACCGCGAGATCGTCTGTGTCCTCGGCGACCGGGACGCGCGGTCGCCGCTCACCGGGTCGCTGCGCCGGGACGGGACCACGCTCGACGAGCACCAACTGGCCTATCTGGAAGCGGCCCGGGTGCTCGACACCGCTCTGGACGGGGCCCCCGAGGCCGAGTTCGTCGAGGACGACCTGCCGGGGTACAGGGAATGGGCGGGCGAGGTGGCGGCGGCGCTCACCGAGCAGACCCGGACGCTGCGCGCGCACGAGTGGCCCGCCGGTGCCGAGAAGCCGGTGAGCGGGCTCGTCGCCGAACTGGAGGAGGCGGAGGAGGAGTGGGCGAAGGCCGCCGGGGCCGGTGACGCGGACACCTACTACGAGCACTCCGGCAGGGGATGGAACCTCATCGACCCCGACGGTTCCGTCACCGCACGCAAGGCCCTGGGCTTGGCCGCGTCCCCGCCCCTGTACGACGAGGAGGCGGCGCGTGAGCCGGAGGGCGGGGACATGAAGGTGTGACGGCCGCCATAACGGGGAGAAAGTGCCTGCGTAAAGCCCCCGTTCGACAGCGTCATCACAACGAGTGATTCTCTGGCCTTTGCTTGCCTGGCACAACCTACGGTTGCGACGCTGTTGCTGTCTGTACAACCTGATGGGAGCGGCCCGTGACATTCGGTGAGCAGCCGGCGTACCTGCGTGTCGCGGGTGATCTCCGCAAGAAGATCGTCGACGGCCGGCTGCCGCCGCACACGCGGCTCCCCTCCCAGGCGAGAATCCGCGAGGAGTACGGCGTCTCGGACACGGTCGCGCTGGAGGCGCGCAAGGTCCTCATGGCGGAGGGGCTCGTCGAGGGCCGCTCCGGCTCGGGGACGTACGTGCGCGAGCGGCCGGTGCCCCGGAGGGTCGCCCGCTCGGGGTTCCGGCCGGAGCGCGGGGCCACGCCGTTCCGTCAGGAGCAGGCCGACGCGGGCGTCCGGGGCACCTGGGAGTCCAGCAGCGAGCAGGCCGAGGCCCCCGGTGCCATCGCCGAGCGGCTGGACATCGAGCCCGGCGACCGCGTGATGCGCACCAGGTACCTCTTCCGGGAGGCCGGCGACCCGATGATGCTCTCCACCTCCTGGGAGCCGCTCGCCCTCACCGGCCGGACCCCCGTGATGCTGCCCGAGGAGGGACCGCTCGGCGGCATGGGGGTCGTCGAGCGCATGCGCGCCATCGACGTGATCGTGGACAACGTCACCGAGGAGGTCGGCGCCCGTCCCGGCCTCGCCGAGGAACTGGTGCTGCTGGGCGGCGTCCCCGGGCATGTCGTCCTGGTCATCCAGCGCACCTACTTCGCCTCGGGACGGCCGGTCGAGACCGCCGACGTGGTCATCCCCGCCGACCGCTACCGGGCCGCCTACCACCTCCCGGTGAAGTAGCGGACCCGGCGGTGAGGGACGGGCCTCCCGCCCCGTCGCGTCCGATGACCCGTGCCCGCGCCTCCCGTCGGCGCTCCCCACGCCGGCCGGTTCGTGCTCCCCACGCCGGCCGGTTCGTGCTCCTCGCGGCTCCCCGCCCGCTCCCCCGGCGGTGATCGTCACGCTCCTCCACCGACCCGCCGTGCGCCCCTTCCGCGCCCCCGGCCCGCCTCCGCTCCGGCGTGTCCCCCGCGGCGCCGTCGCCCCCGCGCCGTAGCAATCTGGCCGTTTTCCCAGGTCGTCCCCGGAGCGCGGCGCGCCGGGCACCATGCCGCTGACCGGACGCGTCGGCCTCCCCGCACGGCGCATCCGCCACCGTGCGCCCCCTGTGTTCTGGCTGGTTGCGTGCCTCTTTGTGAAAAGGCGTATTCGCTCAGTGAAGGTAAGGCGTAGGCTCGGGCATATGCGGACTGGGGTTTCCTTATCGGGCGGGGCGCGGCACCGGCCGCGGACGGGAAGTGGAGGGGAGCGATGAACGACGGGACGGTGACTCTTCCCTGGCTCGTCGTGCGCCAGGACGACAACGGCAACCGCTACCGAGTGGGCAGGTACGCGACCCGCGCCGAGGCCGAGAGGATCGCGGAGAGCCTCGACGGGCGCGGACACAAGCAGCTCTACTGGGTCGAGCGGATCGGTCAGAACGGAACGTCCGCCGACTGACCCGGACCGCCGGCGGCCCCCTGCCCGCCCCTCCCGTAGGCTCCGGCGCATGAACGAGCGGATCGTGGTGGTCGGTGCGGCCCTGTGGCACGAGGGGCGGTTGCTCGCCGCCCGCCGGAGCGCACCCGCCGAACTGGCCGGGCGCTGGGAGCTGCCCGGCGGCAAGGTCGAACCGGGGGAGGCCCCCGAGGCGGCCGTCGTGCGGGAGCTGCGCGAGGAGCTCGGCGTCGACGCCGAGGCCGCGGAGCGCGTCCCGGGGGAGTGGCCGCTGCGGACGCCGTACGTGATGCGGGTGTGGACCGCGCGCCTGCGCCCCGGATCCGCCGCGCCCCGGCCCCTCGAGGACCACGACGAGCTGCGCTGGCTCACCCCCGACCGGATCTGGGACGTCGACTGGCTCGACCACGACGTGCCCGCGGTCCGCGACACCCTCACCCACCTCGGCCTCCGGGAGGGCGTGTGAAGTGCGGGTCCGGCGCGCGGGAGCAGGAGTGACGGGGCGTGGGCGCCTTCCCGCGCCGCTCGTGCCACGATGCGCCGTCGAGCGCGGTACTCCGTCCGGGATATCGGGTATGTGCCCATTAACCCCATGAAACCGGACATGGGTGGACTCCCTCGGCGGGGAAGTGATCCGTGTGATCGACACCGACGGCGACCGCGCCGCGTGGACCTTCTCCGCGGACCCGGGAACCGTACGCGCCGCCCGCCGCGCCGTCCGTGACCAACTGCGCATCTGGGACCTCGACAGCGTCGGCGACCTCGCGGCCCTGCTGGTCAGCGAACTGGTCACCAACGCCCTGCGGTACGCCACCGGACCCATCGGCGTACGCCTGACCCGCCCCACGGACCTCGGCGGTGTCCTCCTGGTGGAGGTCTCCGACCCCCTCCCCGAGCCCCCGCACGAACGCGCCGCCCGGCCCGAGGACGAGGGCGGGCGCGGGCTGCAGCTGCTGGCCTCCGCCTCCCGCCGCTGGGGCACCCGGCCGGCCGCCCCCGGCAAGACCGTGTGGTTCGAACTCGCGGTGCCGAGATGAGGGATCGCACGCCCGTTCAGGGTGTACGCGCCCGCCACTTCCGTCGAGTGACCGGTTCAGTACTTCAGAGGTTGTCGAAGAGGGGGGTTCGACGACGTGTCCGCTGGTTAGAAGACTGGAAGTGTTCTCACGGTGCGGACCGAAAAGCATCGGGACCGTGCTGTGATCGTGAACACCGTGTTGTGCGGCACCGTAGTGCTGGATACTGCGGGCAGCCGCCCCCGGTGACCGGTGCCGGACGCGGTGAGCTGGAGGGGACGGTTCGCGTGAGCGAGATACCAGCGAAGGCCACGGAGTCCGAGGACCCGTCGGGCGGCGCGAGGAGTGGGGCCGCCGACGGCCCCTTCTCCGGCGACGCTCCGTCCGGCGACGCGATGTGGCAGAGCAGTCCGCCCGGCTCCATGTACGACTACATCAAGGTCGCCTCCTTCTCCATCGGCCCGGACGGGCTGGTCGACCAGTGGAGCCTGCGCGCCGAGCAGATCTTCGGCATCCCCGCCGAGCGCGCCGTCGGCGTGGACCCCATCGAGGCGTTCATCGAGCCCGTCCGGCGGGAGCGCGGCCAGCGCAAGATGGCCGAGATCCTCGACGGCCGGGAATGGACCGGAGTGGTGCCCTTCCGGCTGCCGGACTCGCTGACGGCGGACGAGCGCGACCGGGAGGGCCTCGCCGAGGTCTACGTCATGCCGACGCGGACCGAGGAGGGGGAGAAGGCCGCCGTCTGCATCGTCGTCGACGTCCGCACCCTGCGCCGCATCGAGACCGACCTCGCCGCCTCGCAGGCCATATTCGGCCAATCTCCGTTCGGCTTCCTGTTGATCGACCCCGACCTGCGGGTACGCCGCGCCAACCAGCGGTTCGCGTCCATCTTCGGCGGCACCCCCGACGACCACCGCGGCAAGGGCGTCCACGACTACCTGCCGCGCGGCGAGGCCGAGCGGGTCGCCGCGACCCTGCGCCGGGTCCTGGAGACCGGCGACTCCATCACGGACATGCACGTCACGGGCTTCGTACCGGGCTCCGACGAGCGCCGCCACTGGTCCGTCAACCTCTACCGCGTGCACAGCGGCAGCGGCCGGCCCATCGGCATCTCCTGGCTCGGCACGGACATCACCGCCCGCCGCGCCGCCGCCCGGGAGGCCGCCGCCGCGCGGCGCAATCTCGCCCTCCTCAACGAGGCGGGCGCCCGGATCGGCAACTCCCTCGACCTGGAGACCACCGCCCGCGAACTCCTCGACGTCGTCGTCCCCGGCTTCTGCGACCTGGCCACCGTCGACCTGTACCAGGGGTTGCTGGCCGGTGACGAGACCCCACCGGGCCTCGCCGACGGCAGCGCGGAGGTACGTCGCGTCGCCTTCGCCAGCGCCGTGTCCGACGCGCCGTTCAGCGGCACCGGTGAGCCGGTGAAACTGGGCGCCGTCCACCACTACCCGTTCAACTCGCCCTGCGCGGACGCCCTGCGCACCGCCCGCCCGCAGAGCGTCCCCGGCGGGGACGGCGGCCTGGTGCAGTCCACGCTCGCCGTGCCGATGGTCGCCCACGACACGGTGGTGGGACTCGCGCAGTTCGCCCGCACCAAGGGCAGCGAGCCGTTCGGCGACCGCGACCGCGACCTCGCGGTCGAACTGGCCGCCCGCGCCGCCGTCTGCATCGACAACGCCCGTCTCTACCGGCGCGAGCACGAACGCGCGTTGATACTGCAGCGCTCGCTGCTCCCGCCGGGCGACCCGGAGGCCTCCGGCCTCGACATCGCCTGCCGCTACCTGCCCGGCAACGTGGCCACCGGCCGGCCCAGCGAGGTCGGCGGCGACTGGTTCGACGTCATCGAACTGCCCGGCCACCGCACCGCGCTGGTCGTCGGCGATGTCATGGGGCGGGGCTTGCGCGCGGCCGTGGCCATGGGCGAACTGCGCACCGCCGTACGGACCCTGGCCCAGCTCGACCTGGAACCCGCCGAGGTGCTCTCCCAGTTGGACGAGATCGCCCGGGGCCTCGGCGCCCCCGGAGGGGTCCAGCAGGCCACCCGCGCCGCCCGCCGCCCCCGCGAGGCCGACCTCTCCGAGGTCTACCTGGCGACCTGCGTCTACGCCGTCTACGACTCGGTGACCAGGCGCTGCACCTTCGCCAACGCGGGCCATCTGCCGCCCGTCCTGGTCGAACCCGGCGAGCCCGCGCTGATGCTGGACGTACCGCCCGGAATGCCGCTCGGCGTCGGCGGCGAACCCTTCGAGGAGGTGGAGGTCGAACTGCCCGAGGGTGCCCTGCTCGCGCTCTACACGGACGGACTGGTCGAAAGCCGCGACCACCCCCTCGACGAGGGCCTCCAGGCCTTCGTGCACGCCCTGAGGGACCCCTCCGCACCCCTGGAGGATGTCTGCGACCACGTCCTCAACACCCTCGACACCCACCACGGCGAGGACGACATCGCCCTGCTGATGGCCCGCGTCCAGGGACTGCCCGCCGAGTCCGTCGGCGACTGGACCCTGCCCCGCGAGCCCCGCAGCGTCGGCCGGGCCCGCGAGTACGCCCGCGCGCAGCTGCTCGGCTGGGACATGGAACCCCTGGTCGACACCACGGAGCTCCTGGTCAGCGAACTGGTCACCAACGCCCTGCGGTACGGCGAGGGCGAGATCAGACTCCGTCTCCTCCTCGACCGGACCCTGGTCTGCGAGGTCTGGGACTCGGGTCTCGTCCAGCCCCGCCGCCGCCGTGCCCGCGACACCGACGAGGGCGGCCGCGGCCTCCAGCTGGTCGGCCTGCTCAGCGCGGCCTGGGGCTCCCGCCGCACCCCCCGGGGCAAGACGGTCTGGTTCGAACTCCCCCTCCCCGGCACGGACACCACCCTCACCGACCCGGCGGAGGCACTGCTGAGCCTGTTCTGACGACCCGTCGGCGCGGCGCGTACACTCCCGCCGTGCACACCACCCCGACCACCCCGGTGCGGCTGACGGCCGGCCCCCTCACGCTGCGTCCCTGGGCGCCCGGGGACGCGGCCGTCCTGGCCGAGCTGTACCGGGACGAGGCGATGCGCCGCTGGGCGAGCGCGCCCGTGCACGACGAGCCGAGCGCGGCGCGCTGGGTGGCCGAGCAGCGGCGCGGCTGGGAGACCGGCGAACGCCTCGCCTTCGCCGTGCGGGAGACGGAGGCGTCCGACGCCCGGCCGGCGGGCCATGTCGTGCTCAAACGGACGGCCGCGACCGCCGCCACGGCCGAGGTCGGCTACTGGACGGCCGCCCACGCGCGGGGCAGGGGAGTGGCCCCGCGAGCCCTGACCGCCGTGGCCGACTGGGCCTTCGCCACCTTCGCCCACGAGGGCCTGACCCGCCTGGAGCTGCTGCACCAGGTCGACAACACGGCCTCCTGCCGCGTCGCCGAGAAGAGCGGCTTCGCGCTGTCCGGCCTGCTCCCCGCCGCCCCGCCGGCCTTCCCCCTCGACGGCCACCAGCACATACGGCAGGCGCCCTCCGCCGTATGACCGGAACCAGAACGCCCGTTCCTCTCGTCCTCCCCTCGACATCGACCACGCGGCTGCCCGGCGGGAGCCGACAGGCGAAGGGGAGCCGGCATGGAACGTACGGAGCCGCAGGAGCCGACGACCGCGCCGGCCGAGACCGCCGAGACCGCCGAAGCCCCCGATGAGCCGTCGACCGGACGCCGCAGACCCTGGGTTCGCCGGGTCGGACGTTCCGCCCTCGCGCTCGCCCTCCTCCTGGTCGTCCCCCTCCTCACCGCCGAGACCGCCCTGCGGATCAACTACATGGGAGACCCGGCGGACGGGACCCACACCCGTGACCGGGACGCCATGTGGCTGGGGCACGCCTGGGTCGACGGGCGGAAGAAGGACGCCGACGTCACCGCGCTCGCCCGCCGTCTCGAGGGCACCGGGATCCGTGACCTGTACGTCCACTCCGGGCCGCTGGAGCACGACGGAACCCTGCCGAAGTCCGCGTACCCGCGCGCCCGTTGGCTGATCGACGCCGTGCACCGGGAGCTGCCGGGCGTCCGGGTCCAGGCCTTCCTCGGGGACGTCCTCGCCAACGGGGGTCCCGACGGCCTGCGCCTGGACCGCGCCGCCACCCGCGCGGAAGTCGTCCGCAGCGCCGGTCAGGTCCTGGACACCGGCTACGACGGCGTCCACCTCGACCTGGAGCCCCTGCACTCCGGCGACCGGGACTACCTGTCCCTCCTGGACGACCTGCGCGCCGTCACCCGCGCCGAGGACGCGCAGCTGTCCGTGGCCGCCCACCAGATCGACCCGCTCCCCGCCCTCCACTCCGTGTTCGGCCTCTTCACCGAACACCCCAAGTGGTGGTCGCAGGAGTTCTTCGGCCAGGTCGCCCGGCGCGTCGACCAGATCGCCGTGATGTCGTACGACACCGCGCAGCCCCTGGAGGGCACCTACGGCGGCTACGTCGCCCAGCAGACCTCCCTCGCTCTGGAGGTCACCCCGCCCACCACGCACCTACTGATCGGCCTGCCCTTCTACCACGAGAGCAACTTCGACCACTGGGGCCACGCCGAGACCGTCGCCGCCGCCGTCCGCGGCGCCCGCCTCGGCCTCTCCCGGACGGACCCCGACCGGGAGCTCTTCGGCGTCGCCCCGTACATCGACTTCGCGGCGACGGAGACGAACTGGAAGGAGTACCGGGAGGGCTGGCTGCGCCCTAACGCCTCCTGATCTTCGACCCCAGCCACACCAGCGGGTCGTACTTGCGGTCCACCGCCCGTTCCTTCAGCGGGATCAGCGCGTTGTCCGTGATCCTGATCCCCTCGGGGCAGACCTCCGTACAGCACTTGGTGATGTTGCAGTAGCCGAGGCCGTGTTCGTCCTGGGCCGTGCGCCCCCGGTCCAGGCCGGTCTCCCCGGCCGCGTCCAGCGGGTGCATGTCGAGCTCCGCGATCCGCATCAGGAAACGGGGCCCCGCGAACGCGGGCTTGTTCTCCTCGTGGTCGCGCACCACGTGGCAGGTGTCCTGGCACAGGAAGCACTCGATGCACTTGCGGAACTCCTGTGAGCGGTCCACGTCCTCCTGCATCATCCGGTACTCGCCCGGACCGACCCCTTCCGGCGGGACGAAGGCCGGGACCTCCCTGGCCTTGGCGTAGTTGAAGCCGACGTCCGTCACCAGGTCGCGGATCACCGGGAAGGCCCGCAGCGGCGTCACGGTGATCGTCTCGTCCCGTTCGAACACCGACATGCGGGTCATGCACAGCAGCCGGGGGCGCCCGTTGATCTCCGCCGAGCACGAACCGCACTTGCCGGCCTTGCAGTTCCAGCGCACGGCGAGATCGGGGACCTGGGTGGCCTGGAGGCGGTGGATGATGTCGAGGACCACCTCGCCGTCGTTCACCTCGACCGCGAAGTCCTCCAGGCCGCCGCCCTCGACGTCCCCCCGCCACACCTTGAAGCGGGCCTCGTAGCTGCTCATTCGTACAGCTCCTCTCCCAGCTCTTCCTCGGCGAGGTACTTGACCAGCTCCTCCTTCTCGAAGAGGGCGAGCAGGTCGGGGCGGATGGGTTCGGTGGTCTCGCGGGTGAGGGTGATCCGGCCGCGCGCCGTGTCGGCGTCCGCGAGACCGCCCGTCGGGTCGGCGCCCGCGAGACCGCCCGTCGGGTCGGCGCCCGCGAGACCGCCCGTCGGGTCGGCGCCCGCGAGACCGCCCGTCGGGTCGGTGAGCGCGCACAGCAGGTTCACGTTGCGCCAGGAGCGCTCCATCTCGGAGTGGTCCTCACGGGTGTGCCCGCCGCGCGACTCGGTGCGCTCCAGCGCCGCCCGGGCCACGCACTCGCTGACCAGCAGCATGTTCCTCAGGTCGAGGGCGAGGTGCCAGCCCGGGTTGAACTGCCGGTGCCCCTCGACCCCGGCCCGGCGGGCCCGTACCCGCAGCTCGGCGAGCTTCTCCAGGGCCTGCTTCATCTCGTGCTCGCGGCGGATGATGCCGACCAGGTCGTTCATGGTCTGCTGGAGTTCCTGGTGCAGGGTGTACGGGTTCTCCGGCGGTCCCCCGTCCGGCTCCCCGCCCTCCGCCGAGAACGGACGCAGGGCCTCCGCGGCGGCCGTGTCGACCTGTACGTCGTCCACCCGGGGCCGCTCGGCCCCCGCCCCGCTCGCGTACTCGGCCGCGTGCAGGCCCGCCCGGCGCCCGAACACCAGCAGGTCGGACAGGGAGTTCCCGCCCAGCCGGTTGGAGCCGTGCATCCCGCCGGCCACCTCACCGGCCGCGAACAGCCCCGGCACCCCGCGCGCCGCCGCCGAGTCGGAGTCGACGGCGATGCCGCCCATCACGTAGTGGCAGGTCGGCCCGACCTCCATCGCCTCCGCCGTGATGTCGACGTCCGCCAGCTCCTTGAACTGGTGGTACATCGACGGCAGCCGCCGCTTGATCACCTCGGCCGGCATCCGCGTGGACACGTCCAGGAAGACCCCGCCGTGCGGGGAGCCGCGGCCCGCCTTCACCTCGGCGTTGATCGCACGGGCCACCTCGTCGCGGGGGAGCAGTTCGGGGGGACGCCGGTTGTGGTCCGGGTCGTCGTACCAGCGGTCGCCCTCCTCCTCGGACTCGGCGTACTTCTCCTTGAAGACGTCCGGGATGTAGTCGAACATGAACCGCTTGCCCTCGGAGTTGCGCAGCACCCCGCCGTCCCCGCGCACCGACTCGGTGACGAGGATGCCCTTCACCGACGGTGGCCAGACCATTCCCGTCGGGTGGAACTGCACGAACTCCATGTTCAGCAGCGGGGCCCCGGCCAGCAGCGCCAGCGCGTGCCCGTCGCCGGTGTACTCCCACGAGTTCGACGTCACCTTGAACGACTTGCCGATCCCGCCGGTCGCGATCACCACGGCGGGCGCCTCGAGGACGAAGAAGCGGCCGGACTCGCGCTCGTAGCCGAAGACCCCGCTGACCTGCCCGCCGTCCTTCAGCACGCGCGTGACCGTGCACTCCTGGAAGACCTTCAGCCGGGACTCGTACTCCCCGGTCTCCCGGAAGTCCTCCTGCTGGAGGGCCACGATCTTCTGCTGGAGGGTGCGGATCAGCTCGAGGCCGGTGCGGTCGCCCACGTGGGCCAGGCGCGGGTACTCGTGGCCGCCGAAGTTGCGCTGCGAGATCCGGCCGTCCTTCGTCCGGTCGAACAGCGCGCCCCAGGTCTCCAGCTCCCACACCCGCTGCGGCGCCTCCTGGGCGTGCAGCTCGGCCATCCGCCACTGGTTGAGGAACTTCCCGCCGCGCATGGTGTCGCGGAAGTGGACCTGCCAGTTGTCCCCGGGGTTGGCGTTGCCCATCGCCGCCGCGATGCCGCCCTCGGCCATCACGGTGTGCGCCTTGCCGAACAGCGACTTGCAGATCACCGCCGTACGGGCGCCCCGCTCGCGCGCCTCGATGGCGGCGCGCAGGCCCGCGCCGCCGGCACCGACCACGACGACGTCCCACTCCTGTCGGTCGACCACGGACATAGGCAAGGCCCCCAGCTAGAAGAAGCGCGGATCGTCGAAGACACCGGACGCGACGAGGTAGACGTAGAGGTCGGCGAGCGCCACGCTCAGCAGCGACGCCCAGGCGAGCTGCATGTGCCGGGCGTTCAGCCGGCCCACCACCTGCCACATCCGGTAGCGCACGGGATGCCGGGAGAAGTGCTTCAGCTTCCCGCCGACGATGTGCCGGCAGGAGTGGCAGGAGAGGGTGTACGCCCAGATCAGCACGATGTTGGCCAGGAACACCAGGGTGCCGAGCCCCATGTGGCCCCAGTCGTAGTGCTCGTCGCGGAAGGCGAGCACGGTGTCGTAGGTCAGGATGCCGGCGACCGGGATCGCCGCGTAGAAGAAGTACCGGTGGACGTTCTGCAGGATGAGCGGGAAGCGGGTCTCCCCGGTGTACTTCGCGTGCGGCTCGGCGACCGCGCAGGCCGGCGGGGACGCCCAGAAGCCCCGGTAGTAGGCCTTGCGGTAGTAGTAGCAGGTCAGCCGGAAGCCGAGCGGGAAGATCAGGATGATGATCGCCGGCGAGATGCCCCACCAGCTGCCGAAGATCTCCCAGTTCGGCCCGGCCCTCATCGGTTCGCAGTTCTCCGCGAGGCACGGCGAGTAGAACGGCGAGACGTACGGCGCCGCGTAGTAGTCGGCGTTCGCGAAGGCCCGCCAGGTCGAGTAGACGACGAAGGCGAGCAGCCCGGCCGCGGTGGCGGCCGGGGCCAGCCACCAGCGGTCGGTCCGCAGGTGCGGGGCGGCGATCGCGGCGCGCGTACCGGTTCTCACACCGCCGCTTCGGGGACGGGGTTCTGTGGCGGGGGGTTCCGTACCAGTGGCCACTTGTCCACTCCGGTAGGGGTCGGGGGGCGTCGCGATCGGCGGGGTCAGGGGGCGCGACGGTCGCGGGCGCCGAGGCCCTCGTCGTCCGTGTCCACCCACAGCGAGGGGTCGTACGGCGTGTCGGAGATGGTCACGAGATCGGTCCGCTTCTGCGGGGCCACGGTGGCGGCGGCCGTCTCCCGCAGCAGCGCGAGGCTCTCACGCAGGTGATTGGTGTCGGCGCGGACGCGGCGCATCTCCAGGCCGCCGCTGCCCAACTGCTTCTCCAGCCGTCCCACCGACCGGATCAGGTCGTCGAGACAGCGCTGGACCGATGCCAGTTCGTCGTGCACGGACATGACTTGCCCTCACTTCCACAGGTCCTTCAGGCCCAAGGTGGCAACGTTCGTGCGCCTGAGAGTGTTGCGCGTCACGCCTTGTGCTGTGAAGGGATGTGCATCGATTGGCCGAGGCGTACGGATGCACCGGACGGTGCTTTGCGCCGCACGGGTGGGCTTGCCGTCCGTGGTCGCCGTGTCGCCCCGGGTTGCCGAACCCTTTCCTCTTCAGTGGGCCGCGTACATCGGATGAGCTCCAAATACCACCAAAAGTGATCGTAACGCCCGCGGCTTCCCGGAGGTACCCAGAGATGTCCCACGACGGCGTCGGCCCGCGCGCGGCTCTGCGATCGGTCGCCTTCCTCACCGCCGGCATGCTCGCGGTGCCCGCGCTGGCCGGATGCGGCTCCGACGACCCGGCGGGCAAGCCTCTCGCGGGAGCGGACATCGCCCGTACCGACCGGTCCGGGATCGCCGACGGGGGCACCCTGCGCTGGGCCGTGGACACCGTCCCGGACACCCTGAACACCTTCCAGTCGGACGCCGACGCCACCACCACCCGGATCGCCCAGGCCGTCCTGCCGTCGATGTACCGGATGGACGGCCGGGGCCGGCCGGTGCGCAACCCCGACTACCTGGAGTCCGCCGAGGTCGTCGGCACCGAGCCCAAACAGGTGGTCCTCTACCGGCTCAACCAGCAGGCCGTCTGGAGCGACGGCCGCGAGATCGGCGCCGCCGACTTCGCCGCCCAGTGGCGCGCCCTGTCCGGCAAGGACACCGCCTACTGGACCGCCCGCAACGCCGGCTACGACCGCATCGAGAAGATCGAGCGGGGCAAGAACGACCTCGAGGTCAAGGTCACCTTCAGCCGTCCCTACGCCGACTGGAAGTCGCTGTTCACGCCGCTGTACCCGAAGGAGGTCATGGGCACCCCGGACTCCTTCAACGACGGCGCCCGCAAGAAGCTGAAGGTCACCGCCGGGCCCTTCACGGTGAAGAAGGTCGACACCGGGAAGGATGAGGTCACCCTCACCCGCAGCACGCGCTGGTGGGGCGACCCGGCGAGGCTCTCCAAGATCGTGCTGCGGGCCGTGCCCCACGACAAGCGGATCTCCGCGCTCAGTGCCGGCACCGTCGACCTGGCCGAGATCGACCCGGCCGCCGCCCGCCGCATCACCGCCGCCGCGCTTCCGCGGAGCGGGAGCAGCCCCCTGACGGGCCCCGGCGCGGACCGGTCCGCCGCGGACGCGCTGCGCTCCTGGGCCGTCGCCAACGGCTCCGACGAGGACGCCGCCGACGAGGAGATCTCGGCCCGCAAGAAGCTGCGCAAGAAGATGGCGAAGTACGCCCGTCAGCAGAAGGCCCTCGGCGGCTTCGAGGTGCGCAAGTCACTGGAGCCCGCCCACACCCAGCTCGCCCTCAACGGCGCCGACGGCCCCCTCGCCGACGAGCGGGTCCGCCGTGCCGTGGCCCGCGCCCTGGACCGGCGGGAGATCGCCGAGGCCGTCCTGAAGCCGCTGGGCCTGCCCGCCGAGCCCCTCGGCAGCCACCTCGCGCTGTCCGGCCAGGCCGCCTACGCCGACGGCAGCGGAGCCCTCGGCGAGCAGGACGCCAAGGAGGCGCGGGCGCTGCTCGCGGACGCCGGCTGGGTGCCGGGCGGGCCGGTGAAGAAGAAGGACAAGGAGGAGAAGGCGGCCGGCTCGGAAGGGAACTCCGGGAGCGAGTCCGAGGGCGGTGACGACGGCACGTACATCGTCGGAGAGGACGACGGGGGCAACGGGGACGGCGGGGACGACGGCAAGGCCCCGCGGGACTCCGGTACCGGCACCAGGCAGCTGAGGCAGGGCGGTGCCCCCGGCGCCTACGCCCCCCGGGGCACCGCCGCCCCGGCCCGGGCCGGGAACGCCCGTGTCGCCAAGGACGGCAAGGCGCTCACCCTCCGCTTCGTCCTGCCCTCGGGGCCGGGCTCGGACACGCTGCACACCGTGGCCGGCCGGATCTCGAAGATGCTGGAGCGGATCGGCATCGGCACGAAGATCTCCAAGGTCGACGACGAGAGCTACTTCAAGGACCACGTCGCGTCCGGCGAGTACGACCTCGCCCTGTACTCCTGGCCCGCGACCGCCTACCCCGCCACCGACGCCCGTCCCGTCCACGCCAAACCGGTCCCGGCCGCCGACGGCTCCCTGAACGTGGAGCAGAACTACACCCGCGTCGGCACCGACCAGGTCGACCAGCTCTTCGACCAGGCCGTCACCACGCTCGACGACTCCGAGCACCGCGCCTTGCTCCGCAAGGCGGACTCCCGCATCTGGGCGGCGGCCGGCTCCATCCCCCTCTACCAGCGCCCCCAGCTCACCGCCGCCCGCAAGAACCTGGCCAACGCCGGCGCGTTCGGTTTCCGTACGCCGGTCTACGAGGACATGGGCTTCCTGAAGAAGCCGGCGGGCGGGCCGGGTGCCGGGAGCGCCGGGCCGTCGGCCGGGGACTGACGCGCACACGCGGGAGCGGCACATCCCCCGCACACGCGTGAGCGGCACACCCCCGCCGGGGATGTGCCGCTCACGTGTCGGTGTCAGCCGTGCTTGGCGCGGCTCGCGGCGCGGGCGCGCTCGCGGGCGTCCAGGTTCACCTTGCGGATGCGGACCGCCTCCGGGGTGACCTCCACGCACTCGTCGTCGCGGCAGAACTCCAGGGACTGCTCCAGCGACAGCTTGCGCGGCGGCACGATCGACTCGGCCACGTCGGCCGTGGACGACCGCATGTTGGTGAGCTTCTTCTCCTTGGTGATGTTGACGTCCATGTCGTCGGAGCGGGAGTTCTCGCCGACGATCATGCCCTCGTACACCTCGGTGCCGGGCTCGACGAACAGCACGCCGCGCTCCTGGAGGTTGGTCATCGCGAACGCGGTGACCGCGCCGGCGCGGTCGGCGACCAGGGAGCCGTTGTTACGGGTGGTGAGCGTGCCGAACCAGGGCTCGTGGCCCTCGTGGATGGAGTGGCCGATGCCGGTGCCGCGGGTCTGGGTCAGGAACTCCGTGCGGAAGCCGATCAGACCGCGGGAGGGCACCACGAACTCCATGCGCACCCAGCCCGAGCCGTGGTTGGACATGTTGTCCATCCGGCCCTTGCGGACGCCCATGAGCTGCGTGACCGCGCCCATGTGCTCCTCGGGGACGTCGATGGTCATGCGCTCGACCGGCTCGTGGACCTTGCCGTCGATCTCCTTGGTGACCACCTGCGGCTTGCCGACGGTGAGCTCGTAGCCCTCGCGGCGCATCTGCTCGACCAGGATGGCCAGCGCCAGCTCGCCGCGGCCCTGCACCTCCCAGGCGTCGGGGCGGTCGGTGTCCAGGACGCGGAGCGAGACGTTGCCGATCAGCTCGCGGTCCAGGCGGTCCTTGACCTGGCGGGCGGTGACCTTGCGGTCCTTGACGGCCGCCTTGTTGTCGGCGCCCTTGCCGGTGCCGCCGCGGCCCACCAGCGGGGAGGTGTTGGTGCCGATGGTCATGGAGATCGCCGGCTCGTCCACCGTGATCAGCGGCAGCGCGACCGGGTTCTCCTGGTCGGCCAGGGTCTCGCCGATCATGATGTCCGGGATGCCGGCGACCGCGCAGATGTCACCGGGGCCCGCCTTCTCGGCGGGCTTGCGGGTGAGCGCCTCGGTCATCATCAGCTCGGAGATGCGCACGTTGGCGACGGACCCGTCGCGCTTCATCCAGGCGACCGTCTGCCCCTTCTTCAGCTCGCCCTGGTGGACGCGGAGCAGGGCGATGCGGCCGAGGAAGTTGTCGGCGTCGAGGTTGGTGACGTGGGCCTGGAGCGGGGCGTCCTCGTCGAAGGTCGGGGCCGGGATGTGCTCCAGGATCGTGGAGAAGAACGGCTCCAGCGAGTCGGAGTCGCCCGGGACCGTGCCGTCCTCGGGCTTGGTCAGGGAGGCCACGCCGTCCCGACCGCAGGCGTAGACGATCGGGAACTCGATCTGGTCCTCGTCGGCGTCCAGGTCGAGGAAGAGGTCGTAGGTCTCGTTGACGACCTCGTCGATCCGGGCGTCCGGACGGTCCGTCTTGTTGATGCAGAGGATGATCGGCAGCCGCTGCTGGAGCGCCTTGCGCAGCACGAAGCGGGTCTGCGGCAGCGGGCCCTCGGAGGCGTCCACCAGCAGCACCACGCCGTCGACCATCGACAGACCGCGCTCGACCTCGCCGCCGAAGTCGGCGTGGCCGGGGGTGTCGATGATGTTGATGGTGATGGGCTCCCCGCCGTCCTTGGGGTGGTACTTCACCGCCGTGTTCTTGGCGAGGATCGTGATGCCCTTCTCACGCTCCAGGTCGTTGGAGTCCATCATGCGGTCGTCGACCTGGTCGAGCTGGTGCGCGGCGAAGGCGCCGGCCTGCTTGAGCATGCCGTCGACGATGGTGGTCTTGCCGTGGTCGACGTGGGCGACGATGGCGACGTTGCGGATGTCGTGGCGCGTGGCCATATAAGGCGTACTCCCGGAGTGCTGAGGAATGCCCCGCACGAGCGTCTGTGGTGTGCGGGCCCTGCCGGGCTGAACACGCCTCGGCCTCACCCCATGGTACGGGGCCGCCGCGCGGTCCGTCCTCGCGAGCCCGCGGGCCCTACGCTGCTCCCGGGAACCGTGAAGGTCCGTTCGGATATCGGTGTGCGCGCGAACGCGTTTCGGACATGTAAACAAAAAGCTGTACCTAATTGTCCGAATTGCCGGTTTACCTCTGAAGGTGTCAAGCGCGCGTAGGTGTCAATCTTTGCAATTTTCGCTCAAAATATGAACGGTAGGGAGATCCCTATGCCTTCCGCCCTTGACGCGCGTTGACTGTCTTGGCGAAAGTTCCCCCAAACCACAGAACCTGCCGGTATCTGTGCTGCGCTCAACTCTCCAACCCCCCGGGGGACGAACACGATGACCAGTCCAATCAAGGCCGAGGACTCCGGGTCCGCGGCTGTCTTGGACCCTGAGCTCGCGGCGACCGCCGAAAACACGGTTGTCAAGGGCGTCAAGCAGCCCGAGGGTCGTTCCCCCGGCCAGTTGATGTGGCAGCGCTTCAAGCGCGACCGTACCGGAGTCGTCGCCGCGTGTGTGGTGATTTTCTTCTTCGTGGCCGCCGCGTGCGCCCCGCTGATCTCGAAGGTGTACGGCAAGGACCCGTACACCCTCTACGGGCAGGACAACCCGGAGCTTCTCGACATGTTCACCATGCCGGCGAAGCCCTTCGGCGGCATCGACGGGGAGTTCTGGTTCGGCGTCGAGCCGGGTCTGGGCCGTGACGTGTTCACGCAGTTGCTGTACGGCATCCGGACCTCGCTCGCCACGGCGCTGGCCGCGACGCTCCTGATGACGGTGCTGGGTGTGCTGATCGGCCTCGCCGGCGGCTACTTCGGCGGGAAGATCGACTACTGGCTCGGCCGGATGACCGACTTCTTCATGGCCCTGCCCAGCCAGCTGTTCTTCGTCGCCGCGATGCCCGTCATCACCACGGTGTTCGTCGCCCCGGACAAGGAGACGCCCACCTACGTGCGCACCTGCGCGATCATCATCGTGCTGTCCTTCCTGGGCTGGATGAGCATGGCGCGCATCGTCCGGGGCGCCGCGCTCTCCCTGCGGGACCGGGAGTTCATCGAGGCGGCGCGGATCTCCGGGGCCTCGCCCTGGCGCATCATCCGCAAGGAACTGCTGCCCAACATCGTCACGCCGACGCTGGTGCAGGCGACGCTCATGCTGCCCGCCACCATCCTCAGTATCGCGTTCCTCTCCTTCGTGGGCGTCGGGTACGTCGAGCCCACGCCGGACTGGGGCCGGATGTTCGCCATCGGCGCCAGCACCGTGGAGCAGGACCCGTACTACATGCTCTTCCCCGGAGTGGCCATGGTGATCTTCGTCGTGGCCTTCAACCTCCTCGGCGACTCGGTGCGGGACGCCTTCGATCCCAAGACGGGGCGCTGAGCCACAGGGGATGTCCCCCCACACTCTCGCCCGGCCGGTCCCCGGCGCCGTACGGCCCGGATCCGACCACGTACCAGCAGTGCTCACTACTCACAGGCAGGTGGATCCGTCCCCATGAGCATCTTCCGTAACCGTGCCGCCACGGCCGCGATCGTCGCGGTCGCCGCCGGCGCCCTCACCCTCACCGCCTGCGGTGGCGGCGGCAGCGACAGTCCGGCCAAGGACAACAGCAAGCAGAAAGAGGACGCCAAGTCGCAGTCGAAGCCGGTGCAGATCGGTGACGTGAAGGCGTCGACCGGTCCGGCCCCCGAGGTCCCGGGCGCCCAGCCGGGCGGCACCATGGCCGTCTACCAGGAGGACGACTTCTCCCACCTGGACCCGGGGCAGATCTACGTCTCGGACGGCAAGCTGCTCAGCCGCCTCATCTACCGCGGTCTCACCCAGTACTCCGAGGACGACCAGGGCAACCTGACCGTCGTGGGTGACCTCGCCACCGACGCGGGCAAGGCCTCGGACGGCGGCAAGACCTGGACGTACACCCTGAAGGACAACCTGAAGGACGAGAACGGCAACCCGATCAACTCGGCGGACATCCGCCACACGGTCGAGCGCATGTACGCCTCGTTCATCACCGACGGTCCGAGCTACCTGCAGCAGTGGCTGTCCGGCGCCGGCACCACCTACCGCGACGCGTACGAGGGCCCGTTCAAGGGCAAGCACCTGCCGGACGACGTCCTGGAGACGCCGGACGACAAGACGGTCGTCTTCCACTTCAAGACCGCGCAGCCCGACCTCCCGCAGATGCTGACCATGCCCGGTTACAGCATCGTCCCGGAGGAGACGGACACCAAGGAGAAGTACGACTCCGACCCGGTCGCCACGGGGCCGTACAAGATCGCCGACTTCAAGCCCGGCAAGTCCATGAAGCTGGTCAAGAACGCCGAGTGGGACGCGAAGTCCGACTCCGTGCGCCACCAGTACGTCGACGGTTTCGACATCTCGATGAACCACGACGACGAGGACCAGACCAAGACCCTCCTGGCCGACCAGGGCGAGGCCAAGAACGCGATGATGTTCACGGGCCAGGTCGCCACCACCCAGCTGCAGAAGGTGGTGAGCAACAAGGAGGCCATGAAGCGCACGATCCAGGGCTACGCGCCCTACGTGTGGCAGATGAACTTCAACATGGACCGCGTCAAGGACAAGAAGCTCCGTGACGCCATCACCCTCGCCATGCCCTCCGCCTCGGTCTTCAAGGCCGACGGCGGTGCCTACGGTGGTGAGGTCGCCAACTCGCTGACGTCGCCGACGACCCCGGGTTACAACGACTCCTTCGACCCGTTCAACCGCTCGAAGAAGCCCAACGGCGACATCGAGGCCGCCAAGAAGCTGATCAAGGAAGGCGGCTTCGAGGGCAAGAGCCTCGTCTACGCCTACGCCAACACGCCGGTCCGTCAGCAGCAGGCCGTGCTGATCACCGACGCCCTGGAGAAGATCGGTCTCGACATCCAGAAGAAGGAGATCGACAGCGCCACCTGGTACGAGCAGGTCGGCAAGGTCAAGAACGGCTACGACCTGTACATGACCGGCTGGGGCCAGGACTGGCCGTCCGCCTCCACGGTCATCCCGCCGTCGTACGACGGCACGCAGATCCAGGACGGCGCGTCGAACTACTCGCACATCAACGACGACCACGTCAACTCGGAGATCAAGCGCATCCTGCAGATCACCGACACCGCCGAGGCCACCAAGGCGTGGGCCGAGCTGAGCGAGTACATCTCCAAGGAAGTCAACCCGGCCGCCCCGATCTACTACACCAAGGTCTTCCAGATCTTCGGTTCGAAGGTCGGCGGCATCCGCTACAGCTCCGACTCGAGCTACGTGGACGTCACCCGGGTCTTCCTCAAGAAGTAACCGCCGGCCCGGGATCCCGGTGGTGGGCGCGCGGCGGAGCGCCCCCCACCGGGTCCCGGACGTCTCCCAGCCTCCCCCTCCGAATTGCCGCCGTCCTGAGAGCAGCTTCCTGCCATGCTTCCATTCCTCATTCGCCGGACGTTCGGCGCGGCGCTGATCCTGCTGTTGATCAGCGCGTTCACCTTCTTCATGTTCTTCGCGATCCCGCAGGACCCGGCGATGCTGGCCTGTGGCAAGAACTGCACCCCGGACGCGCTGGAGATCATCCACAAGAACCTCGGCCTCGACCAGCCGGTCACCGTCCAGTACTGGAACTTCCTGATCGGCATCTTCGCCGGCCGTGACTTCGCCGTCGGCCACTGCGACGCCCCCTGCTTCGGCGTCTCCTTCGCCAACGACCAGAACGTCTGGGACACCATCGTCGACCGCTTCCCGCTGACGCTCTCGCTGACCGTCGGCAGCCTGCTGGTCTTCCTCATCGTCGGCCTCGGCGCCGGCATGCTCGCCGCCAAGTACCGCGGCACCTGGGTGGACAAGACCTTCAGCTCCGGCTCGCTGGTCATCAGCTCCATGCAGATCTACTTCCTCGGCCCGCTGGTGCTGCTCGGCCTGGTCTACAGCACCGGATGGCTCGACAAGCCGAAGTACGTGCCCTTCTCCGAGGACCTCGGCGGCTGGTTCATGGGCCTGCTGATCCCCTGGGTCGTCATGGCGACCATCTTCACCGCCAACTACACTCGTATGAGCCGGTCGTCGATGATCGAGCAGCTCCAGGAGGAGCACGTCAAGGCGGCCCGCGCCAAGGGCATGTCGGGCAACTTCGTCTTCTTCCGCTACGCCTGGCGCGGCTCCCTCATCCCCATCATCACCATCCTCGGCATCGACCTGTCCTCGCTGCTGTCGGGCGGCATGGTGACGGAGCTGACGTTCGGTCTGGCCGGGCTCGGCCGGCTCGCGCTGTCCTCCGTCATCGACAAGGACCTGCCGATGCTGATGGGCGTCATGCTGGTCAGTGCCGCGCTCATCATCTTCTTCAACCTGATCGTGGACGCTCTGTACGCCGTCATCGACCCGCGCGTGCGTCTGTCCTAGGAGAACCCACCGTGACCACTCAGACCAAGCCCGAAGAGGCTCCGGCCGCCGCCGCGGGGGAAGCCTTCCTCTCGGTGCGCGACCTCAAGGTCCACTTCTCCACCGACGACGGCATCGTCAAGGCGGTGGACGGGCTCTCCTTCGACCTGGAGCGCGGCAAGACCCTCGGCATCGTGGGCGAGTCCGGCTCCGGCAAGTCGGTGACCAACCTGGCCGTGCTCGGCCTGCACAACCGCAAGAAGACCGCCATCGACGGGTCGATCACGCTGGACGGCCAGGAGCTGACCACGGCCGCCGAGAAGCAGCTGGAGACGCTGCGCGGCAAGAAGATGGCGATGATCTTCCAGGACGCGCTGACCGCGCTGTCGCCGTACTACACGATCGGCCGCCAGATCGGTGAGCCGTTCATGAAGCACACCGGCGCCTCCAAGAGGGACGCCCGGGTGCGCGCCATCGACCTGCTCCAGAAGGTCGGCATCCCGCACCCGCAGAAGCGGGTCGACGACTACCCGCACCAGTTCTCCGGCGGTATGCGGCAGCGCGCCATGATCGCCATGGCGCTCTCCTGCGACCCGGACCTGCTCATCGCCGACGAGCCGACCACGGCGCTCGACGTGACGGTGCAGGCGCAGATCCTCGACCTGCTCAAGGACCTGCAGCAGGAGTTCGGCTCCGCGATCATCATGATCACCCACGACCTCGGTGTGGTCGCCAACATGGCCGACGACATCCTGGTGATGTACGCCGGCCGTGCCGTGGAGCGCGGCTCGGTGCGCGAGGTGCTCAAGTCGCCTCAGCACCCGTACACGTGGGGCCTGCTGGGATCGATGCCGAGGCTCTCCGCCTCCGTCGACGAGCCGCTGATGCCGATCCCCGGATCGCCGCCCTCCCTGCTCAACCCGCCCTCGGGCTGCCCGTTCCACCCGCGGTGCGGCTTCACCGACAAGGTCTCCGGGGACCGTTGTTCGGGCGAGCGCCCGGCGCTCGCCCAGGGGCGTGCCGCCGCCTGCCACCTGACGGCGGAGCAGCGGCAGCAGGTGTTCATCGAGACGATTCAGCCCCGGCTGGGCTGAGCGGAAACCGGCGACTGGGGCATCACCATGAGCGACAACAGCAAGACGACCACGGCGGTCGCCGACACGGTCCCGCAGCAGCGGGACGGTGACAGCGCACCGCTGTTGAAGGTCAGTGGTCTGACGAAGCACTTCCCGATCAAGGGCGGCTTCCCGATCCGGCGCACCGTCGGCGCGGTCAAGGCGGTCGACGGCGTCGACTTCGAGGTCTTCCCGGGGGAGAGCCTCGGCCTCGTCGGCGAGTCCGGCTGCGGCAAGTCGACGACCGGCCGGCTGCTGACCCGGCTGTACGAGCCGACCACGGGCAGCATCGAGTACAAGGGGAAGGACATCAGCCGGGCCGGCCGCAAGGAGCTGGCGCCGATCAGGTCCGAGATCCAGATGATCTTCCAGGACCCGTACGCCTCGCTGAACCCCCGGCAGACCGTGGGCACGATCATCGCGGGCCCGATGGAGATCAACGGGATCAACCCGCCGGGCGGCCGTGAGAAGCGCGTCCGGGAACTCCTGGAGATCGTCGGTCTCAACCCGGAGCACTACAACCGCTTCCCGCACGAGTTCTCCGGCGGCCAGCGCCAGCGCATCGGTGTCGCGCGTGCCATCGCGCTGGAGCCGAAGCTGATCGTCGCCGACGAGCCGGTCTCGGCCCTCGACGTGTCGATCCAGGCCCAGGTGGTGAACCTGCTGCAGGAGGTGCAGCGGGAGATGGGGATCGCCTTCGTCTTCATCGCCCACGACCTGGCGATCGTGCGGCACTTCTCGCAGCGCGTCGCGGTGATGTACCTCGGCAAGATCGTGGAGATCGCGGACCGCGACTCGATCTACAACCGGCCCCGCCACCCGTACACGCACGCGCTGCTGTCCGCGGTTCCGGACGCCGACATCGACGCGGAGAAGCGGGAGCGCATCCGCCTCGAGGGCGACGTGCCCTCGCCGATCGCCCCGCCGTCCGGCTGCCGGTTCCGTACCCGCTGCTGGAAGGCGCAGGACAAGTGCGCGACGCAGGAGCCGCCGCTGGTCCGGATCGACGGCAGCAAGCCGGGACACCTGACGGCCTGCCACTTCCCGGAGGAGCCCACGACCGAGGCCCGCGCCGAGGACGTGGTGATGGACCCGGGGCTGAAGGCCCTGGAGCAGGGCGGCGTGGCCAAGGCCTGACGCCGGCCCCCTGAAGGGACCCGGGGCACGGGTGCGGGAGCGCAGGACTCCCGCACCCGTGCCCTTTCGGCTGCCCTCTCCGGGCGTCTCATACGTACATACGGCTGGAGTCCCCCTCGTACAGGTGCCGTACATGTGCGTGATGCACCCTTTGCGTCGATATTGGCGTGAAGGACCGGCGCACGTACTCAGCCCACGTACGAGGAGGCACCCATGCGCGGAGCCACGCACGCCCGATGGGCCGTCTGCGCGGTGGCGGTCGCCCTCGCCGCCACCGCCTGCGGGAGCGAGGGCAGCGGCGGCAGCGACGCCGGTGCCGTACTGAGCGCCTCCTGGGGCGACCCGCAGAACCCGCTGGAGCCGGCCAACACCAACGAGGTCCAGGGCGGCAAGGTCCTCGACATGATCTTCCGGGGGCTGAAGCGCTACGACCCGGTCACCGGCGAGGCGAAGGACATGCTCGCCGAGAGGATCGAGACCTCCGACTCGCGGAACTTCCGCATCACCGTCAAGGACGGCTGGACCTTCAGCAACGGCGAGAAGGTCACCGCCCGGTCCTTCGTCGACGCCTGGAACTACGGCGCGAGTCTGAGGAACAACCAGCGCAACGCGTACTTCTTCGGCTACATCGAAGGCTACGACGAGGTCCACCCCGAGGACGGCGGCAAGCAGAGCGCCGACACCCTGTCCGGCCTGAAGGTCGTCGACGACCGCACCTTCACCGTCGGGCTCACCCAGAAGTTCTCCACCTTCCCCGACACCCTCGGCTACAACGCCTTCGCCCCGCTGCCCCGCGCCTTCTTCGACGACCACGACGCCTGGGTGAAGAAGCCCGTCGGCAACGGCCCGTACCTGGTCGACTCGTACACCCGCGGCTCGCAGATGGCCCTGCGCACGTGGAACGACTACCCCGGCCCCGACAAGGCCCGGAACGGCGGCGTCGACCTCAAGGTCTACACCGACAGCAACACCGCCTACACCGACCTGATGGCCGGCAACCTCGACCTCGTCGACGACGTCCCCGCCGCCCAGCTGAAGAACGTCAGGAACGACCTCGGCGACCGCTACCTCAACACCCCCGCCGGCATCATCCAGACCCTCGCCTTCCCCCACTACGACGACGCCTGGAACAAGCCCGGCTCGGAGAAGGTCCGCAAGGGCCTGTCCATGGCGATCGACCGCGAGCAGATCACCGACACGATCTTCCAGCGGACCCGCACCCCCGCCACCGACTGGACCTCCCCGGTCCTCGGCGAGGACGGCGGCTTCCGGAAGGGCCTGTGCGGGAAGGCCTGCGCGTACAGGCCCGCCGAGGCCAGGAAGCTCATCGAGGAGGGCGGCGGACTGCCCGGCGGCAAGGTGACGATCACCTTCAACGCGGACACCGGCTCCCACCGCGAATGGGTCAACGCCGTCTGCAACTCCATCAACAACGCGCTGGACGACGAGCGCGCCTGCACCGCCGAACCCGTCGGCACCTTCGCGGACTTCCGCGGCCGGATCACCGGCCGTGAGATGAGCGGCCCGTTCCGCGCCGGCTGGCAGATGGACTACCCGCTCATCCAGAACTTCCTCCAGCCGCTCTACTACACGGGTGCCTCCTCCAACGACGGCAAGTGGTCCAACGAGGAGTTCGACGACCTCGTCGACCGCGCCAACCGGGAGACCGACGACGCCAAGGCCGTCGGCCTGTTCCAGCAGGCCGAGGAGGTCCTCCGCGACCACATGGCGGCCATCCCGCTCTGGTACCAGAACGGCAGCGCCGGCTGGTCCGAACGGCTGTCCGGCGTCAGGCTCAACCCCTTCAGCGTCCCCGTGTACGACCAGATCAAGGTGAGCTGACCGGCCATGGGGCGCTATGCCGTCCGGCGGCTGCTCCAGATGGTCCCGGTGTTCATCGGGGCCACGCTGCTGATCTTCCTCATGGTCAACGTGATGGGCGACCCCGTCGCGGGCCTGTGCGGCGAACGCCAGTGCGATCCGGCGACCGCCGCCCGGCTGAGGCGGGAGTTCGGCCTGGACGAGCCGGTCTGGCGGCAATACCTGACGTACATGGGGAACGTCTTCACCGGCGACTTCGGCACGGCCTTCAACGGCCAGGAGGTCACCGAGCTGATGTCGACGGCGTTCCCCGTCACCATCCGCCTCACCCTGATCGCGGTCCTCCTCGAGATCGTCGTCGGCATCACCCTCGGCGTGGTCACCGGACTGCGCCGGGGCCGTCCCGTCGACACCGGCGTCCTGCTGCTCACCCTCGTGGTCGTCTCCGTGCCCACCTTCGTCACCGGCCTGCTGCTCCAGCTGCTGCTCGGCGTGGAGTGGGGCTGGATCCGGCCCTCGGTCTCCTCCGAGGCGCCCTTCGGCGAGCTGCTCCTGCCCGGCCTGGTGCTGGCCTCGGTCTCGCTGGCGTACGTCACCCGGCTGACCCGTGCCTCCATCGCCGAGAACCGGCGCTCCGACTACGTCCGCACCGCCGTCGCCAAGGGCCTGCCCCACCGCCGGGTGGTCGTGCGGCACCTGCTGCGCAACTCCCTCATCCCCGTGGTCACCTTCATCGGCGCCGACGTCGGCTTCCTCATGGGCGGCGCGATCGTCACCGAGCGGATCTTCAACATCCACGGCGTCGGCTACCAGCTCTACCAGGGCGTCCTGCGGCAGAACACCCAGACCGTCGTCGGCTTCGTCACCGTGCTCGTGCTGGTGTTCCTGGTCGCCAACCTCGTCGTCGACCTCCTCTACGCCGTCCTCGACCCGAGGATCCGCTATGCCTGAGCAGCACTACGAACCCGAGCCCGCCGTCGCGGGAGCCGGCCCGGGCGGCACCATCGGCCTGGGCGTCGAGGAGGCCGGGATCCTGGAGAAGCGGCCGGAGGGCCCGGACGGTCCCCGGCCGCCGGACCGGCCCCGCTCCCTGTGGTCCGACGCCTGGCGCGACCTGCGCCGCGACCCCGTCTTCCTCGTCTCCGCCCTGGTCGTCCTCTTCCTGGTCTTCATCTCCCTGTGGCCGTCGGCGATCGCCTCCGGCAGCCCCCTCGAGTGCGACCTGTCCAGGGCCCAGGAGGGCTCCCGGGCCGGCCATCCCTTCGGCTTCGACGGCCAGGGCTGCGACGTCTACACCCGCACCGTCTACGGCGCCCGTACGTCCGTGGCGGTCGGCGTCCTCGCCACCCTGGGCGTCTCCGTCCTCGGCGGCGTCCTCGGCGCCCTGGCCGGCTTCTTCGGCGGCGTCTGGGACGCGGTCCTGTCCCGGATCACCGACGTCTTCTTCGCCATCCCGGTCGTCCTCGGCGGACTGGTGCTGCTCTCCGTCATCACCAGCGACACCGTCTGGCCCGTCATCGGCTTCATCGTGCTGCTCGGCTGGCCGCAGATCTCCCGCATCGCCCGCGGCTCCGTCATCACCGCCAAGCAGAACGACTACGTCCAGGCCGCGCGGGCCCTCGGCGCCTCCGACGCGCGGCTGATGCTCCGGCACATCGCGCCCAACGCCGTCGCGCCCGTCATCGTCGTCGCGACCATCGCGCTCGGCACGTACATCGCGCTGGAGGCCACCCTGTCCTATCTCGGCGTCGGCCTGAAGCCGCCCAGCGTCTCCTGGGGCATCGACATCTCCGCCGCCTCCCCGTACGTCCGCAACGCCCCGCACGCGCTGCTGTGGCCCTCCGGGGCCCTTGCGGTCACCGTCCTGGCGTTCATCATGCTCGGCGACGCGGTGCGCGACGCCCTCGACCCGAAGCTGAGGTGAGCCGCCGTGCTGCTCGAAGTGCGGGACCTGCGCGTGGAGTTCCACACCCGGGACGGGGTCGCGAAGGCCGTCAACGGCGTCAGCTACGGCGTGGACGCGGGCGAGACGCTGGCCGTGCTCGGCGAGTCCGGCTCCGGGAAGTCGGTGACCGCGCAGGCGGTCATGGGCATCCTCGACACCCCGCCCGGCCGGATCACCGGCGGCGAGGTCGTGTTCCGGGGGCGGGACCTGCTGAAGCTGAAGGAGGAGGAGCGGCGCAAGGTCCGGGGCGCCGAGATGGCGATGATCTTCCAGGACGCGCTGTCCTCCCTGAACCCCGTGCTCTCCGTCGGCGACCAGCTCGCCGAGATGTTCACCGTGCACCGGGGCATGTCGCGCAGGGACGCGCGGGCCAGGGCCGTCGAGCTGATGGACCGGGTGCGCATCCCCGCCGCCCGGGAGCGGGCCGGGCAGTACCCGCACCAGTTCTCCGGCGGCATGCGCCAGCGCATCATGATCGCGATGGCGCTGGCCCTGGAACCCGCCCTGATCATCGCCGACGAACCGACCACCGCCCTCGACGTCACCGTCCAGGCCCAGATCATGGAGCTGCTCGCGGAGCTCCGGCGCGAGCTGCGCATGGGCCTGATCCTCATCACCCACGACCTGGGCGTGGTAGCCGACGTCGCCGACCGCATCGCCGTGATGTACGCGGGCCGGATCGTCGAGTCGGCGCCGGTGCACGACCTCTACAAGAGTCCCGCCCACCCGTACACCCGGGGTCTGCTGGACTCCGTCCCGCGCCTGGACCTCAAGGGCCGGGCGCTCTACGCCATCGAGGGCCTGCCGCCCGGTCTCACGCACATCCCGCCGGGCTGCGCCTTCCACCCCCGCTGCCCGCTGGCCCGCGACGTCTGCCGCACCGACGAGCCACCGCCGTACGAGGTCTCGGCGACGCGGGGGAGCGCCTGCCACTTCTGGAGGGAGTGCCTGGATGGCTGAGAGCGTCCTGGAGGTCAGCGGCCTGGTCAAGCACTACCCGCTGACGCGGGGCGTCGTGTTCCGCAAGCAGGTCGGCGCCGTGCGCGCGGTCGACGGCGTGGACTTCCGCCTCGGCCGGGGCGAGACGCTGGGCATCGTCGGCGAGTCCGGCTGCGGCAAGTCCACGGTCGCGAGGATGCTGGTCAACCTCGAACGCCCGACGGCCGGTTCGATCCGCTACAAGGGCGAGGACATCACCCGTCTGTCGGGCCGGGCGCTCAAGGCCGTACGCCGCAACATCCAGATGGTGTTCCAGGACCCGTACACCTCCCTCAACCCCCGCATGACGGTGGGAGACATCGTCGGGGAGCCGTACGACATCCACCCCGAGGCGGCCCCCAAGGGCGACCGGCGCCGGAGGGTGCGGGAACTGCTGGACGTGGTCGGTCTCAACCCCGAACACATCAACCGCTATCCGCACCAGTTCTCCGGCGGCCAGCGCCAGCGCATCGGCATCGCGCGGGGCCTGGCGCTGCGCCCCGAGGTGATCGTCGCCGACGAACCGGTCTCCGCGCTGGACGTGTCGGTGCAGGCCCAGGTCGTCAACCTGATGGGCCGGCTGCAGTCCGAGTTCGGCCTGGCGTACGTGTTCATCGCGCACGACCTGTCGATCGTCCGGCACATCTCCGACCGGGTCGGGGTGATGTACCTGGGGCGGATCGTGGAGACCGGCACGGACACCGAGATCTACGAGCACCCCACGCATCCGTACACCCAGGCCCTGCTCTCCGCCGTGCCCGTACCGGACCCGGAGGCCCGGGAGCACCGCGAGCGGATCATCCTCAGCGGGGACGTCCCGTCCCCGACGGACGTTCCCTCCGGCTGCCGCTTCCGCACCCGCTGCTGGAAGGCGCGGGAGCGCTGCGCGCGGGAGGTGCCGGCGCTCGCGGTGCCGGCCGGGTTCGGCGCGACGGGAGGCCCGGCGGCACACGACTCGGCCTGTCACTTCGCGGCGGAGAGGGCCGTGGTGCCCGCGGCCGTGGAAGGGCACGGCGACGGGCCGGGGTGACATGGCGCACCCCGGCCCGCTTACGGCACCCGCACGGCCGTACGCTGATCAGCGTGCCGTGTCCGTATATCGGAACCGCTTCCGTGAAGTTGCCTGTGTGTTAACGCGGTTCGTCCCCGTTCGTGAGCCCCAGGGAGCGCTTGAGGAAGCCGAGCTGGAGCCGGAGCAGGTTCTCGGCGACCTCCTCCTGCGGGGTCATGTGGGTGACGCCGGACAGGGGCAGCACTTCGTGGGGCCGGCCGGCCGCCAGCAGTGCGGAGGAGAGGCGCAGCGAGTGGGCGACCACCACGTTGTCGTCCGCCAGCCCGTGGATGATCATCATCGGGCGGTGCGGTCCGGCGGCGTCGACCAGGCCCGCGTCGTCGATCACCGAGTTGCGGCGGTAGACCTCCGGCTGCTCGTCCGGGTGGCCGGTGTAGCGCTCCTGGTAGTGGGTGTCGTACAGGCGCAGGTCGGTGACCGGGGCGCCCACCACGGCCGCGTGGAAGACGTCGGGGCGGCGCAGCGCCGCGAGGGCCGCCAGGTAACCGCCGAAGGACCAGCCCCGGACGGCGACCCGGTCCAGGTCGAGCGGGAAGTCGGCGGCGAGCGCCTGGAGGGCGTCGACCTGGTCCTGGACGACGACGGCGGCGATGTCGTCCCGGACGGACTTCTCCCAGGCGGGCGAGCGGCCCGGAGTCCCGCGCCCGTCCGCGACGATCACGGCGAACCCCTGGTGGGCGAACCACTGCGAGGTCAGGTGCGGGTTGTGGGCGGCGAGCACCCGCTGCCCGTGCGGGCCGCCATAGGGGTCCATGAGCACCGGCAGGGGGGTGTCACCGGCGTAGTCCCGGGGCATAAGCACGGCGCACGGAATTCGGCGTGCGCCCCCCTGTGTCAGCGTCACGCGGGGGGACATACCGGGGTCTTCGGCGTACGAGGGGACAGTCGCCGTCGGTTTCCCGTCACGCAGCACCTGGACCCGCGAACCTGGCCGGTCCGGGGTCGCGGAGACGAGTACGGTCACGCCCCCGGCGCGCACCGCCGAGTGCACACCGGGCTCCCGCGAGAGGCGCTCCACGCCGAGTTCGTTCACCCGGTAGACGTGCACCTCGCCGATCTCGGGGTCGGCCGCCTCCTCGCCGGCCGACGCCGAGACCAGCACGTCGTCGTCGGAGACGTCCAGTACGGCACGGATGTGCAACTGGGCTCCGGTGAGCGGTCGTTCACCGACGGCGAGTCGTCGCGCGCCCCCCTCGTCCGCGATCCGCACCAGCTGCCCGGAAGGGCTCCAGCACGGAACCCCGGGGAAAAGTTCCAGCCAAATTGGATCTTCGTCGGCGTGCACCATCCGGGTCGCCCCGGAGTCCGGGTCCACGGCCAGGATCAGCGCGGCGCGCTGGTCGCGCGCCTGGACGAGCAGCAGCGGGGCACCCGCCGCTGACCAGTGCACATGTGCCAGGTACGGGTAGCGCGCACGGTCCCAGGAGACCTCGGTGCGGGCTCCGTCGAGGCCGATCACGAACAGCCGGACGTCCGCGTTCGGGGTGCCCGCCGCCGGGTACGCCACCCGCTGCGGCTCCCGCTCCGGATGCGCCGGGTCGGAGATCCACCAGCGCCGTACCGGCGTGTCGTCCGCGCGCGCCACCAGCAGCCGGTCCGACTCCGGCGCCCACCAGAAGCCCCGCGAGCGGCCCATCTCCTCGGCCGCGACGAACTCGGCCAGGCCGTAGGTGACGCCCTCCGACTCCGGGGCCACCAGCGCCCGTTCGTCCGCCCCCTCGGCCCCCACGACGCGCAGCGCGCCCCGGGAGACGTAGGCGACGTACCGTCCGTCCGGTGACGGACGCGGGTCGATCACCGGCCCCGGCACGGGCAGTTCACGTGCCGTCCCGGCCCGCAGTTCGGCCGTGAAAAGCCGTCCTGACAAGGCGAAAGACGCCAACTCGACGGCCGCGTCGGTGGCGTAGCCGACGATGCCGGCACCGCCCTCGCGGCTCCGCTCGCGCCGTGCGCGCTCCTCGGCGGAGAGGTTCTCGGAGGCCCCGCCCAGGAGGGCGCGCGGGTCGGCCGCCACGCGCTCCCCGCCCCCTTCCGTGTCGAGGACCCACAGCGAATTGGCCCGGTCCGTACCGGAACCGGAGCGCAGGAACACGACGCGCGAGCCGTCGGGAGCCACGCTGAACGAACGCGGCGCGCCGAGCGTGAAGCGCAGGGTACGGGCGTGCCGTCGGGGGAAGGAGTCAGCCTCGGTCGTCATGCCCTGACCATATTGGCCATGCGCCCCCTTGTGCGGCCGTGCGCCGACCGATGCGCACGTACGGATAGTTATGATCGTTAGCGCATAGTGGGTATGAACCTGCTGGCTGCTGTGTCGCTTTACCTGCCCCCATGTTCCTACGTCCCCCTACCCCGCGCCCTGGGACCTTTGGAGGTGAACCGCCGTGGCACTCTCGATTTCGGCGGTGGTGCTGCTGGCGATCATCGTCTTCCTGCTGGTCAAGAAGTCGGGCCTGAAGGCAGGGCACGCCGTGGTGTGCATGCTGCTCGGCTTCTACCTCGCCTCGTCGACGATCGCCCCGACCATCAGCGAGCTGACGACGAACATCGCGGGGATGATCGGCAGCATCAACTTCTGAGCGGCTGCTTCGTCTTCCGGCCGGGCCCCGAGGCACGTCCCGGGACCCAGCCGGAGTCCACGTCCCGTCCGTCCTCCCCTCCGGCTTCCCCGCATCGGGCTCCGTAAGCTTCGGACCGGCGCCGCCCGAGGGGGGCGCGTGTCCGCTCCGTCCTGCCCTCCGTCGCGGCCGGACGCCGTGACACCGCCGGCCCGGAGGGGCGGGCCGCGGGGAGGGGGAGGCAGTGGGGGAGTGGCGCGTCGGGGACGTCGTGGACGGGCGGTACGAGGTCACCCGGGTGCACGGGCAGGGGGCCATGGGGCTCGTCCACCGGGTGCGTCACCTGGGGTGGGACATCGACCTCGCCGTGAAGAGCCCGCGGCCGGACGTGTACCGGGACGCGGACAAGCGGGCGCGGTTCGTCGCCGAGGCCGAGGAGTGGGTGTCGCTGGGCCTGCATCCGAACGTCTGCGCCTGCTACTACGTCCGCACGCTGGACGGGGTGCCGAGGGTGTTCGCCGAGTACGTGTCCGGCGGCAGCCTGCGGGACCGGATCGCCGACCGGAGCCTGTACGAGGGGGCGCCGCGCGAGGCGCTGGCCCGTGTCCTCGATCTGGCCGTGCAGTGCGCGCGGGGCCTGGAGCACGCGCACCGCAGGGGCCTGGTGCACCAGGACGTCAAACCGGCGAACATCCTCGTCGGGGACGGTGTCGCGAAGGTGACGGACTTCGGGCTGGCGCGGTCGTGGCGCGGCGGGCGGCGGACCACCGGTCGGGGCGCCGACCCTGGCGTGCCCGTGGCGCGGGTGGCGGAGGAGAGCGAGGGGGAACGGCCGACGGGGGAGGCCGGGACCGGCGGGGTGCCCCCCGCGAGCGTGCTCGTCACCCGTCTCGGCATGACACCGGCCTACGCGTCCCCCGAGCAGTTCCTGGGGCATCGGGTCGGGCCGGGCAGCGACCTCTACAGCTTCGCCGTGTCCGTCCTGGAGATGTTCGTCGGTGACGTCACGTGGTTCGCGGGCCCGGTCGCCGGGGAGACCCTGGCCGACCTGCGGGTGTCGGGCGGATGCGTACTCCGACCACCGGAGGACGTCGCGGCGTTGCTCGCCCGGTGCCTGGCGGTGGACCCGGCCGACCGGCCCGGTTCGGCGGCCGAGGTCGCCGCCGGGCTGGTGGCGTCGTACGAGCGGCTGACCGGCCGTCCGTACCCCCGCCCCGTGCCGGTCCCGGCCGAGCTGCGCGCCGACGAACTGAGCAACCGCGCCCTGTCGTTGCTCGACCTCGGACGCCCGGCCGAGGCGGAGGAGGCGTTCGGGCGGGCGACGGCCGCCGACCCGCACCATCCGGCCGCCCACTACAACGCCGGTCTGCTGCGCTGGCGACGGGGCGAGATCACCGACGAGCACCTGGTCGCCACCCTGGAGGCCGCCTGGACCGCCGCTGCCTCCGTCGCCGCGAACGCCGCGAGCGCCGTGCCCGCCGCCGTCGTCGTCGGCCGCCTGCTGACCCAGGTCCACCTGGAACGCGGCGATCTGCCCGCCGCCCGCGCGCTGCTGGAGCAGCGGCCCGACGACCCGGACGCGGCCGACGCGCTCCGGGCGATCGAGTCGGGACACGTGGTGGACGCGCGCTGCGTCGAGGTGACACCGGTGCCCTGGCAGTCGTACCCGCGCGAGCGGATGACCGACCGGGACCACGTCGCGAAGGAGATCCGGATCCGGTTCGGTCCACGGGCGGGAACCGTGCTGACCGGGAGCTGGGACGGCACCGTGCGGCTGTGGTCCGCACCGGACGGCGCGTGCCTGCGCGTCGTCCGGGCCCACGGGAAGCCGGTGAGGGCGGTGGACGTGAGCCGCGACGGGCGGACCGCCGTGTCCGTCGGCGTGGACCGCGACGTCCGGTTCTGGGACCTGACCGACGGACGGTGCCTGTACGCGGCCGATTTCCCCCCGCCCGCGGAGGGCGGGTTCACGGTGGCGCCGGTGCGGCTGACCCCGGCCGGGCGGGCGGTCCTGTTCGGGACGAACCAGGGGACGGTCATCGGGGTCACCCTCGGCGGCGGCACGCTGCGGTCCGTCAACCGGTCGGGCCGGGCCGACGAACCGGTGCACGCGCTCGAGGTCGCCCCGGACGGCCGCTGGGCGCTGGCCGGCGGCACCGGCGGCACACTCCAGCTCGTCTCCCTGACCGACGCCTCCGTACGCCTCCTGCACGGCGGCGACTCCTCGTTCGTGTGGACGGTGTGCTTCGCCGCGGACGGCCGCCGCGCGCTGAGCGGGCACGGCACCGGCACGATCCACCTGTGGGACGTGGACTCGGGCCGGCTGCTGCGCACGCTCCACGGGCCCCGGCGCTCCGTCCGGTCGCTGGCGATGAGCGCGGACGGCCGCTTCGCGCTGTCCGGCTGGGACGACCACGCGGTGCGTCTGTGGGACCTGGACACGGGCCGGTGCCTGCGCACGTTCAAGGGGCACCGCGGTCCGGTGACCGCCGTGCGGTTCTCCCCCGACGCCCGGCACGGTCTGTCCGCCGCGCAGGACAACACGCTGCGGCGGTGGGCGCTGCCCGGCGGGTACACGGCACCTCCGCACCTCAGCCGTCCCCGTCCCCCGGTCGAACTGTCCGGCCTCGGCGAGCGGGTCGACGCCCTCGTCGCCGAGGCGGAACGGGCCCTGGCCGACGGCGACACGGCACGCGCACTCGACCGGCTCACCCTCGCCCGTTCCGTCCCCGGCCACGAACGCGCCCCGCGTCTCCTCGCCCACTGGCGGCGGCTGGAGGACCGCACCACGCGCGTGGGCCTGCGCACGGGCTGGCCGGCCCACGAACTCGCCGGCCACACCGGGTACATCACACGGATCGACCTCTCCGCGGACGGCCGGCTCGCCGCGTCCGCGAGCGGGGACCGCACCATCAGGCTGTGGGACCTCGCCGGCGCGCGGTGCGTCGGCGTGCTGGCGGGCCATGCGCACCTGGTGGAGGAGATCAGCCTCAGCCCCGACGGGAGCCGCCTGCTGTCGCTCGGCCGGGACCGGACCGCCCGCCTGTGGGACGTGGCCTCCGGGACGTGCCTGCGGGTGCTGGACCGGGAGGCCTACGGCTCGTCGGCCCGGCTGCTCCCCGACGGCCGCCGCGCGCTCATCGGCGGTACGGGCCGGAAGCTGCGGCTGTGGGACGTCGAGGACGACCGGCCGCTGCGCGCGTTCGACGGCCTGGAACTCTCCGTCAACGCGGTGTGGACCGCCGGGGACGGCCGGCTCGCCGTCACCGGGGGTGACGACAGGGCCGTCCGCCTGTGGGACCTCGACAGCGGCCGGTGCCTGCGCGTCATGACGGGCCACACCCGCGCCGTGACGTCGGTGTGGCTCAGCTCGGACGGCCGCCACGCCCTCTCGGGCGGCGACCACCGGGAACGCGCCCGGCGCCTCTGGGACACGACGACCGGAGACTGCCTGAGGACCTTCGACGGCTACTCCTCATCCGGCGCCCGCCTCACGGCGGACGGCCGCTTCGCGGTGTGCGACAGCCGGGGAGAGATCGAGGTGTGGAACGTCCGCACGGGGCGGTGCTCCCCCCTGCCCGACGCGAAGGGGGACGGCCCGCTGGTGGCCGTACCGACCCCCGACGGCCGTCACGTCGTCTGCGGAGACTCGGCCGGGACCGTGCGGGTGTGGGAGATCGACTGGGAACTGGCCGCCGACGACGGCCGGAGCGGGTGAGCCTGGCGGGTGGCGGGTGGCGGGTGGCGGGTGGCGGGTGGCGGGTGACGGTGTCGGCAGGCGGCAGGCGGCAGGCGATGTCGGCAGGCGGGAGGCGGCAGGCGGGTGACGGGTGACGGGAGGCGGGTGACGGGAGGTGGCAGACGGGAGACGGTGGACCGGCCCCGGCTGTATGGGCCGGGCGCGCCGACTCGTGCCCACTGACTCGTGCCCACCGCCCCCTCGCCTGTTACTCGCCGGTAAGGAATGATGGCGGGCACTCATCCACGCATGCAGGGGCGGAGTCGACGGTGACCACTTCCGAGGAACGGACCAGGGTGCACGCCTTCCAGGACGACGCCCTGGGCGACCACGACGCGGTCGGCCTCGCCCGGGCGATCCGCCGGGGCGAGGTGAGTGCCGCCGAGGCCGCCCGCGACGCGGCGGCCCGGGTCAGGGCCGTCGAGCCCCGGCTCAACGCGGTCCAGGTGCACCTCGACGTCCCGGCGCACGGCTCCGGTGGCCTCCTGGCCGGGGTGCCGACCTTCGTCAAGGACAACACCGACTACCAGGGGCTGCCGACGGGCCACGGCAGCGTCGCGTTCGCGCCCCGCGCCGCCCGGCGGCACGCCCCGTTCACCCGCCAGTTCCTGAGCACGGGCGTCACGGTGCTCGGCAAGACCCGGCTGCCCGAGTTCGGGTTCAGCCCCACCACGGAGTACGAGGAAGCCGAGCCCGTCCGCAACCCGTGGCACACGGACCACTCGGCGGGCGGCTCGTCCGGCGGCAGCGCGGCGCTCGTCGCCGCCGGAGCGGTGCCGATCGCGCACGCCAACGACGGCGGCGGCTCGATCCGCATCCCCGCCGCCTGCTGCGGCCTCGTCGGCCTGAAGCCCACCCGCGGCCGGATGGTGGCGAACGCGCAGGGCCGCCAACTGCCCATCGACCTCGTCACCGACGGCGTGGTCAGCCGCTCGGTACGCGACAGCGCGGCGTTCCTCGCGGCAGCGGAACGGCACTGGCGGAACCCGAAGCTCCCACCCGTCGGCCTCGTCGAGGGCCCCTCGGACCGACGCCTGCGCATCGGACTCCTGCTGGACTCCCCGAACGGCGTCCGCTCCGACGCGGACACCCGCGCGGCGGTGACGGAGACGGCCCGGCGCTTGGAGCGGCTCGGTCACACCGTGGAACCGGTGGAACTGTCCATCGACCCGCACTTCACGGACGACTTCCTCACCTACTGGGGCCTGCTGTCGTTCCTGATCGGCGTCACCGGCAGGACGTTGGGCGCGGACTTCGACCGCCGTCGCATGGACGGGTTGAGCCGGGGCCTGCGCGAGACGTACGTGGGGAAGTGGAGGAACACGCCGGGTGTGCTGCGCAGGCTGAAGCGCACGCGGGAGGCGTACGCGGCAGGCTTCCGGGGCCTCGACGTCATCCTCTCCCCGGTCCTCGCCCACACCACCCCACCGCTCGGCCACCTCAGCCCGACCGTCCCGTACGCCACACTGATCGAACGGCTCCTCGCCTACGTGGCGTTCACCCCGGTCAACAACGTCGTCGGGACCCCGGCGATCTCCGTACCGGCCGCGAGTGCGACGCCGGACGGTCTCCCGATCGGCGTCATGGTCTCCGGCCGCCCGGGAGCGGAACGCACGCTTCTGGAGCTGGCGTTCGCCCTGGAGGCGGACCAGCCGTTCCGGCGCCTTCGGGATGTCTGACGGGGATGCGGGGAGGGGGTGTCGAAAACCGTGAGCACTAAACCGGTTCAGTGTTCACGGTTTTTCGAGGGGTGTGGTGGGCGGGAGGGGGCGACGGATCAGCCCTCGACCGCATACGGCAGGAAGCCGGCCCGCGCGGCGGGGGCGAAGGCGAGCGCTGTCGTCCACCCCGCGCGGCGCCCGCCTCGCCCGCCTGCTCGCGGTGGACACGCGCCGGAGCTGGGGACTTCCGCACGAGCGGGCGAGCCACGTCGTCGCGGAACTGGCGGCCAACGCGGCCAACGCGGCCACCCACGGCCGCCTCCCCGGCCGCAGCTTCCGGCTGACGCTCTACGTGGTCGGCGCCACGCTCCGCATCGAGGTGACCGACACGCGCGGTGACCGGATGCCCGCGCCGCACGTACCGGACGTGGCAGCCGAGTCGGGCCGGGGCCTGCTGCTCGTCGACGCGCCGGCGGACCGCTGGGGAGCGACCGAGGGGCGGTTCCCGCGCAAGACCGTCTGGGCCGAACAGGGCTTTTCGCCACCGGAACCCGCACCTTCGCGCTCCGGTGCCGTCGGCGATTGAAAGACAAAGAATCCCGGGGGAAAGCACCCCACCAAACCCCACCCCTCCCGCCCGTGGTCGCACTCACTCGGGCGGGTGAACATCCCCGGTTCGGCTGGATTTCCGGGCCGCCCAGGCCCGACGCTCAGCGCAACGCACCACCACGACCGCACACATGAGACGGCCCCCGCCGGGACTGGCATCCCACTGCGAGGGCCTGACCACCAAGGAAGCTGGAACCTTCCCGATGGATACGCAAAACCCTAGCGTGCCCCCGCACGCCCAGGCCCACGATGCGGGCAACAAGCACCCGAACCGGGCCCACCGCACCACCGGCGGGCTCCAGCACGACAACACCCGCCACACCACCCGTTTCACGGTGATCGGCAACCACCTCGCCCAGCACCCGGAGCTCTCGCTCCTCGCCATCGGGCTCGGCACGCACCTCCAGTCGCTGCCGAAGGGCGCCCCCGCCGACATCAAGACCCTCGCCGCCCGGTTCCCCGAGGGAGCCGCCCGGATCGCCGCCGCCCTGCGCGAACTGGAGGCCCACGGCTACCTGCGCCGCGAACGCGTCCGCACCTCCACCGGCCGCATCGTCACCCGCACGACCTCGTGCAACCAGCCGGCGGCGGCCCGCCACCCCACCGAAGCGCCCACCCGGGCTGCTGCCTGCGAAGAGCGCGCACCACGGCCGAAGCGTGAACAACGAGCACCCCGCAAGCCCCTCCCCGCGGTGCCGAGCCCCGCGTACGCCGCTCCCGAGCTCCTCCGGGCCGCCACCGACCTCCTCGCGGACCTCCACCGCCACGACTCCCGGCTGCTCCTCTCCACCGGCGACACGGCCCACCTGGCCCCCGGTGTCGCCGCCTGGCTGGAGCGGGACGTTGCCCCCGCCGCCGTACGCCGGGCCCTGACCGCCGACCTGCCGCCCGAGGGCGTACGCCGGCCCGCCGCCCTCCTGGCCCGCCGCCTCGCCGACCGGCTCCCGCCCCCGCCCCCGTTCCGCGCACCGGCCGCCGCCCCGCCGCCCGTCCGGCACCCCCTGCAGAACTGGGACGGCTGCGACCACGCCTTCCGCGCACCCCACCCCGGCCGCTGCCGCGCCTGCCGAACCGACCTCCAGGGGGTCGCCTGGCATGAACGTATCGCGTGGACGGACATAGAGGTGCCGGGCAGCTTCGATCTCCGCACCGGCACCGGCGCCGTCTTCACCGACATGCACTCGACCCCGGGCGGCCCCCGCTACGCGGTGCGCAAGAACTTCGTCCACGGCGAGGACGTCACGATCGGGGAGTGGACCATTTCCACAAGTGGTCTTCCGCGCTACCAGGACGACAGTGCCTCGTAGGCTGGCCTTATGACAGAACTGCCCGACCGGCGTCTGCTGCTGGTGCACGCCCACCCGGACGACGAGTCGATCAACAACGGCGCGACCATGGCCCGGTACGCCGCCGAAGGTGCCCGTGTGACGCTGGTCACCTGCACGCTCGGTGAGCGGGGCGAGGTCATTCCGCCCGGACTGGCCCACCTGAGCGGGGCCGCCCTCGGCGGGCACCGGCTCGGGGAGCTGAAGGACGCGATGCGGGAGCTCGGGGTCGAGGACTTCCGGCTGCTCGGCGGGGCCGGGCGGTACTGCGACTCCGGGATGACGGGACTGCCCGACAACGACGACCCCGGCTGCTTCTGGCAGGCCGACGTCGAACAGGCCGCCGGGCTGCTCGCCGAGGTGATCCTCGAGGTGCGGCCGCAGGTTCTCGTCACGTACGACGACAACGGCGGCTACGGCCACCCCGACCACATCCAGGCCCACCGCGTCGCCATGCGCGCCGTGGAACTCGCCGCCGGGCAGGGCTGGGACATCCCCAAGGTCTACTGGAACCGCGTGCCCCGGTCCGTCGCCGAGGAGTCCTTCGCCCGCCTCGACGGCGACCTGCCCGGGCTGCCCTTCGAGAAGGCGGCCGCCCTCGGCGACGTACCGGGTGTCGTCGACGACGAGCAGGTCACCACCGCGATCGACGGCACCGCGTACGCCGCCGCCAAGGCCGCCGCGATGCGGGCGCACGCCACCCAGATCACCGTGGCCGAACCGTACTTCGTGCTCTCCAACGAGCTCGCCCAGCCGCTCTTCACCACCGAGTACTACGAGTTGGTACGCGGCACACGTCCGGAGAAGCGGGAGAGCGACCTGTTCGCCGGGATCGAGGAGGCGTCGTGAGCGACCGGTCGTCCTCCGCGCTCGCCCAGCCGCTGCGACCGCCCTCCGCCGGACGGGCCGCCGCCTGCCTGGGACTGCTCCTGCTCGGCGCCGTGGTCGGTGCGGCCGGGGCGCTGGTGCAGCCCGCGTGGTTCCCCGGCGGTCTGCTGCTCGCCCTCGCCGGTGAGGCCGGGCTGGTCCTGGGGGCCACCCGCGTGCTCCGCAGCCGGGCCGGGGGCGTCTGGGCCGCCGGTGGCTGGATGCTCGCCGTCATCCTGCTCACCGCCAGCCGGCCGGAGGGCGACTTCCTGTTCGCCGCGGGCGGCGGCTCCTATCTCTTCCTCCTCGGCGGCATCGCCGTGGCTGTGATCTGTGCCACCCTCGCTCCCGGACGGCAACCGGACGGCCGTCCCGTCCGACTTGGCAAGTGACGTACCACTTCGCCGTGTCATGGGCGTGCGGGTCCGGTGTGGGTTTCCCCGGCGGTACTGGGATGCGGGCCGGACATGGCCAGTAAGGTGGTGCGCGCCGCCGAGCCTCCCTCGAACCCTCGGCTTCGCCCGAGCTGGGAGGACTCCCACCGTGAGGTCGTGACGGGCGGCGGAGCCAACCGGGAGAACCTGCCTTGAGTCGTGAAACTGACACTCCGTCCTCCGGGCCCAACGGGCGCGGCGGAGCCGCCTACCCGTCGGGCACGCCGCCCTACGGGATTCCGGCGATTCCGGACGAGGGTACGGGCGCGGGCCGTTCGGCCGCGCGGCCGGAGGAACGCAAGACCGAGACCACGCTGACGACGCGGATCCGCATCAACATCCCCGGATCGCGGCCCATTCCGCCGGTCGTCGTGCGCAAGCCCGTCACGGACGCGGAGAGCAAGGGCACCGCCGATGCCGAGGCGTCGGAGCCGGCCCCGGCCCCGTCCGCCGACGCGGTCGAGCCTCCCGCTCAGCCCGACCGGCCGACGGCCGAGGAGAAGCCGGCCAGCGACTGGTTCGCGCCGCGCAAGTCGGGCGGGGGCAAGGGTGGCCCGGGTGGCGGATCCGCCAACGGCGCGGGCGCGCCGAGCGGTTCGGGCCCCGCCGCGGGCGGCGCCCCACAGGCTCCCTCCGCTCCCTCCGCCCCCGCCGGTGCGTCCGGTGGCGCGCGGCCGGGCGCCGGGCGTCCCGGTGGCGCCGGCGGATCCATGGGCGCGCCGGGCGGTTCCCGTCCCGGTGGCGCGCAGGGTTCCGGACCCACCGGCGCGACCGGTGCGACCGGCGGGCCCGTGGCCCCCGGACACGGTGGCGGCACCGGCTCCTTCGACGTGACCGAAGCGCTGGCCGCCGGGCCGGCGGGTGCCGGTACGCGTCCGGGCGCGGGGCACGATGACGAGCCGCACCGCGACGACCTGCCGTTCTTCGCGGACGAGGCTCCGGGCGGCCGCGACAGGCGGCCGGGCCAGGCTTCCCAGCCCGGTCAGCGTGGTCCGCAGGGTCCCGTGGGCCCGACCACCGGACCGGCGACCGGTTCGAGCCCGGTCGCTCGCCAGGCGGGCAAGGGCCCCGGTGCTCCCGGTGGCCCGGGCCTCCCCGCCCTTCCGGTCCGCCCCGGTGCCCAGGCGGCGCAGGGCGCCCCCGCGCGCCCCGGTGCCCAGCGGACGGCCCAGGGCGCCCCCGCCGACTTCGCCGACCAGGGCAGCAGCCCCGGCGCTCCAGGCGTCCCCGGCGGCGGTCTGAGCGACGACACCGCGATCCTCACCCCGCAGCGGCCCGCCCAGCCCGGCACCCCGGGCTACGGCCCCCGCCACGACAACGTCTCCGGGCACACCGTCACCAGCGGCATCCCGGTCGTCCCGCCGGGCGCGGACTTCAACGCTCCCGGCGCCCCGGCCGACGGCCCGCGGCCGCACACGCCCCCGAAGCTGCCCGACCCGGTCTCCCCGCCCCCGGCGAGCTCCTCGAAGCCGGCGAAGAAGAAGGGGCGCAACAAGCTCGTCCTGCTCTGCGGCTGCGTGGTCTTCCTCGCCGGCGTCGCCTACGGCGCCGGACTGCTGATGAACCGCTCCGACGTCCCGAAGGGCACCACCGTGCTCGGCGTCGACATCGGCGGCGGCACCCGCGACGAGGCCGTCAAGAAGCTCGACGCGGCGCTCGACGACCGGCTGAACCAGCCGCTGAAACTGTCGGTCGACGGCAAGAGCGTCGAGCTGGAGCCGGACAACGCGGGCCTGCAGTTCGACACCGACGCCACCGTCGACGCGGCCACCGGCAGCGACTACAACCCGGTCAACGTCATCGGCTCCCTCATCGGCAACCAGCGCGTCGTCGAGCCGGTCATGCCCGTCGACGAGGAGAAGCTGCACGCCGCCCTGGAGGACGCCGCCGGCGGCTCCGGCTCGGTGACCGAGGGCTCGATCACCTTCAAGTCCGGCAAGGCCGTCCCGGTCTACCCCGAGGGCGGCCAGGGCATCGACGTCGCCAAGGCGACCGACGTGGTGACGGAGGCGTACCGCACCCAGGTCGAGACCGGGAAGTCCGCCGCGGTGAACGTCCCGACGGCCGACCAGCAGCCGAAGGTCACCAAGGCCGAGGTCGACCGGATGATGAAGGAGTTCGCCGAGCCGGCGATGTCGGCCAACGTGACCGTGCAGACCGACGCGGCGCACTCGGTGCCGATGAGCCCCGAGAACTCGCTGTGGAAGTTCCTCGGAGTGCAGGCCGTCAACGGCAAGCTGGTCGACAAGCCCGACCTGAAGGCCCTGGAGGAGCTCTACGGCCAGGCGTTCGACGGCGTCCTCATCACCCGGGGCAACGGCAAGAAGACGCCGGTCACCCCCCAGGACGTCTACGGCGCCCTCCGCCAGGCGCTGATCAGCAAGACCGACCGGGTCGCCGTCATCGAGACGAACCCCAGCTGACACGGTCTCCGCACACACAGGAGCGGTGCCGCACGGATCCGTGCGGCACCGCTCTTCCGTCCGGCGTGCTCCGGTGTGCTCCGTCGCTCAGTGGGCGGCGACGATCACCGGGGCCTCCGCGTTCTCGGCCGTCTCCCGCGAGCGGCGCTCGATGCCGGCCACCGCCGCCACGGCACCGATCAGGCACAGGACCCCGGTGACGACGACCGCGGAGTGCAGACCGTTGACGAACGCCTGGCCACTGCCCTCGACGACCGCGGCCTTGAGCTGCGCCGGCATGTCGGCGGAGACCGGGGCGATCCCCATCGTCACGGCGTCCTCGGCCTTCTCCAGACCGTGCGCCACGGGGGTCGGGACGCCCGCCCCGGTGAGTTCGCCGAACAGCGAGGAACCGACCTTGCCGGCGATCACGGTGACCAGCACGGAGGTGCCCAGCGCGCCACCGATCTGCAGCATCGTGGACTGCAGGCCGGACGCCACGCCGCCGTCCTCGACCGGCGCGTTGCCGATGATCACGGCGGCGGTGGCGGGCAGCACGATGCCGACGCCGAGGCCCAGCGCGATGTAGGGCGGCCACATCGTGGCGTAGGACGAGTCGACGGTCCAGGTGAGCATGGAGAACATGGCGGCGGCCGAGAGGGCCAGGCCCAGCGGGATCGTGACGCGCGGTCCGAAGCGGGCCGTGAGCTGGGAGCCGGCCGGAGAGGCGACCAGCGAGGCGAGCGACATCGGCAGCGTGCTGATACCGGCCTCGACGGGCGTGTAGCCGCGCACGTTCTGCAGGTACAGCATGATGAAGAAGATGCCGCCGAGCATGACGAAGAAGTTCAGCGCGGTCATGACGACACCGGTGCTCAGCGACCGGTCGCGGAACAGGCGCATCGGCAGCAGCGGGTGCCGCTGCCGGGTCTCGTACCGGCAGAAGACGGCCAGGAGCACCAGGCCGAGGGCGATGGAGCCGAGGGTTCCGGCGGAGGTCCAGCCCCAGGTCTCGCCCTTGACGATGCCGAAGACGAGCACGAGCAGACCCGCGGCGAGCAGGACGACGCCGGCGATGTCGAAGCGCTGCTCCCCGGCGGAGTTCCTGGACTCGGCGAGGACCGTCGCGCTGAACACCAGGGCGACGACACCGATCGGCGCGTTGATGTAGAAGACCCACGTCCAGTCGACGTGCTCGACGAGCAGGCCGCCGATGATCGGGCCCAGCGAGGTCGAGACGGCCGAGACCATGCCCCAGATGCCGACCGCGAGCCCGAACTTCCTCGGGGGGAACACGGCGCGCAGGATGCCCAGGGTGTTGGGCATGAGGATGCCGCCGCACAGGCCCTGCAGGGCACGGAAGAGGATGACGCCCTCGATGCTGCCGGCCAGGCCGATGGCGACCGAGGTGACGACGAATCCGCCGACGCCGACGAGGTAGTACAGGCGTCGGCCGAACCGGTCGCCGAGTTTGCCGCCGAGGATCATCGAGGCGGCGAGCGCGAGCAGGTAGGAGTTGGTGACCCACTGCAGTTCAGCGGTGCTGGCGTCGAGGTCCTTGCCGATCGCCGGGTTGGCGATGGCGACGACGGAGCCGTCGAGCTGCACCATGAGCAGGCCGAACGACACGGCGATCAGCGCGAGCCAGGGGTTGCCCCGGCGCGCGGCGGAGCGATCCACGGAAGTGGACGACATGGAGGAAGCCGTTTCTTTCTCAAAGGGGGACGAACGGAGTACGGGGGAGGGGCGCGGTTTTCGGGCGCGCCGAGTCGGCCACCCCGGCTGGAGAGCGGGTGGCTGGTACAGGAGCGCGGGGGATCGCCGACAGGGCGGAGAGGCAGCCCGGGCGGGTCCGTCAGCGGGTCGCGGCGTGAAGGTGGTGCGTCAGTGCTTTCAGCGCACCGAGCGCCGAACCGAGGGCGTCCATCTCCCCGTCGGTGACGGACCGCAGGGCCTGGCCGAGGAGGCGCTCCTCGAGAGCGCGCACCTCGGCGATCCGCCGACGCGAGGTCGCGGTGAGGTGGAGGTGGGCGATCCGCTTGTCGGCGCCGTCCTGGCGGCGCTCCAGTTCGCCCCGCTCCGTGAGCTGGGAGACGAGCGCGCTGACGTTGTTGGGCTTCATCAGCAGCGCCGTGGCCGCCTCGCCCACCGTGGCGCCTTCGTGCCGCGCGACGTACCGCAGCAGCGCCAGCTGTCCCTCGGGCGGCTTCGGGTGGGGGTACTCGCTCCCGACCCGCCGCTCCAGTGCCCGGTGCAGCGCGGGCAGACACGCCGTGAGCTCGGAAGCCACGTGCGCGATGCGCTGCTCGGAGGCACTGTTCTCGGACATATACGCAACCATAGGTATCCCGCCATACCTATGTCAAAGAAAAGCCCCGCGTGCCCCCGTTCCCGCGGGCAGTCGTGCCGCTGGGGCGGCACGGGTGGGCGCGACGGCACCCTGCAAGCGCCGGGCTGCGCAACACCCCCGGCCCACGGCCCACACCGACGGGCGTCAGTTCAACCGACGGACGTCAGTTCAGCAGCGCCCGCGCCGCCCGGGCCTCCCTCCGCACCTGCTCCCCGGCCGCCTCGTCCACCGCGGCGACCACCTCCGCATACGCCTCCAGCTCCCCGGCCCCCGCCAGGAACTCCCCCCGCTGCACCAGCAACCGCGCCCGCTCGTACCGCAGCCGCGCCGCGTGCGACGGAAGCAGCAGCGACAGCTCCACCGCCCACAGCCCCACACCCGAGTGCTCGGGCCGCGCCGCCGCCCACGCCCGCACGTTGTTCAGAACGCGCAGGACGACGTCCAACACCCCGGCGGGCGTCAGCATCGACGCGTCCAGCGCCGCCCCCGTCGCCCCCGCCACCAGCAGCTCCGCGTCGGCACCGGTCAGCACCCGCCCCCCGTCGAACGGATCGGCCAGCACCTGCCCCGAGCCCGACCCCGCGCCCGCCCCCGGCTCCCCGAATCCGACGACGAAGTGCCCCGGCAGGGCGACCCCGTACACCGGCGCCCCCGCCCGCCGGGCCACCTCCATCCACACCACCGACAGCAGGATCGGCAGCCCGCGCCGCCGCCGCAGCACCTCGTGCAGCAGCGACGACTCCAGCCGCTGGTAGTCGTCCGGAACGCCGTGGAAGCCGTACCGCACGCCCAGCAGCTCCCGCAGCGCCAGCGCCCACGCGCGCGGCGAACCGGGCCGGTAGGGCAGCTCACCGGCCAGCCGGTCCAGCTCCACCTCCACGGCGTCCATGCCCGCCTCGTCCAGCGCGCCGTCCGCCTCCGCGCCGATCAGCAGGCAGAGCGTGGACAGGTCCGGCCGCTCGCAGCGGGCCTCCTCGGCGAACCGCCGGCGCAGTTCCGCGGAGCGCTCGGGCGACGGGGGATGCGGAGGGCGCATACCCGGTTCGTGCCCGCTCACGGTGCTTCGTCACCCGCCGGAGCCGACGATTCCGGCGCGCGGTAGTGGTGGTACGCGTGGTGCGCGGCGAAGCCCATACCGGCGTACAGCGCCCGTGCCCCCGCGTTGTCGTCCTCGACCTGGAGCCAGGCGGCCGAGGCGCCCTCGTCCAGCGCCCGCCGGGCCAGCGCGGCCATCACGGCGGTCGCCAGCCCCTGCCGCCGCCGCGCCGGATCCACCTCGACCGCCGCGAAGCCGGCCCACCGCCCGTCCACGACACACCGCCCGATGGCGGCCGGCGCGTCCGTGCCGGAGCCCGGCACCGTGGCGAACCACACCGACGCCCCGCTCCCCAGCACCCGCAGAGCGACCTCGCTCACCCCCTTGCGCTGATACCGCGCCAGCCACGCCTCGTCGGCCTCCCGCGACAGCACGACCCCGGACGGCTCCCCGCCCAGGTCGGCGACCGGCGCCAACGGACCCACCCACAGCTCGGCGGTCACCTCCCGGACCCAGCCCCGCCGCTCCAGCTCCGCGCAGAGCAGCTCCTGCGTCCCCTCGGCACCGGTCGCGGTCTGCACGTACGCGGGCAGCCCGCGCACCGCGTACCAGCGGCGTACGGCCGTCAGCGCCTCGTCGAGCGGCACGCCCGGGTCACCGAGCGGCAGCACGGAGTTGGCCCGCCGCGTGAATCCCACCCGTCGCCCGGCCACCGCCCCCCATGGACGCTCCCTCGGAGCCGAATGCCCGGGGGGACCCCCATCGCGCGGCACCTCCCCGACTGCCGCCCGCAGCTCCCACTCGCCGAGCCGCTCGCTCTCCACGGGCCGCCACGCCCGCGCGGAGACCCGCGCCAGCTCCTCGTACGAGGCCGCGGGACCGCGCCGACGCGCCGGGGCGGAGGGCACGACCTTGCCCGCGACCAGCGCGGACTCCGCGATGCGGACACTTTCCCCGCTCTTCCTTGTGATCCGCAGCACACCGTTGTCCCATGATGTGAGAACACCGACCGTGTCGGTGAACTTCTCACCTGGGGGACCATGTTCGATCAAGCTCCGTACGGAGACCCGTTTCCCCACGTCAGCAGTGGTGATACGGACCTCGAGGCGCCCGGCGGCAGAGATTTCCACAGGTCAGTTCACCCCTCCTGTTCGGATCATGCCCAAGAACGGAGATACTAGGGGCGGGCATCGACGACGCCGCGCTCCCGCGCGCCAGGCGGCGGAGCCTGAGGAGGCCCGCCAGCGCCCTATCGAGGAGGAACGACAGCGTGACCTACGTCATCGCGCAGCCTTGTGTCGACGTGAAGGACAAGGCGTGCATCGAGGAGTGCCCGGTCGACTGCATCTACGAGGGCCAGCGGTCCTTGTACATCCACCCGGACGAATGCGTCGACTGTGGTGCCTGTGAGCCGGTCTGCCCGGTCGAGGCGATCTTCTACGAGGACGACACTCCGGAGGAGTGGAAGGACTACTACAAGGCGAACGTCGAGTTCTTCGACGAGCTCGGCTCGCCCGGCGGCGCCAGCAAGCTCGGCCTGATCGAGCGGGACCACCCGTTCATCGCCGCGCTGCCGCCGCAGGCGTAGCCGTCCCGCGAGAAGCGGCCCCGCAACGACGTGCCGCCTCGGTCCCGTACGGCCCGATCCTCCCGATCGCCGTACGGGACCGAGGCGTTTGCCGGACCAGAAAGTGAGCCCGTACCCGTGTCCGCAGTCTCCGACCGGCTGCCCACCTTCCCCTGGGACAAGCTGGAGCCCTACAAGAAGACGGCCGCCGCGCACCCCGACGGCATCGTCGACCTCTCGGTCGGCACCCCCGTCGACCCGGTGCCCGAGCCGATCCAGAAGGCCCTGATCGCCGCGGCGGACTCCCCGGGCTATCCCACGGTCTGGGGCACCCCGGAGCTGCGCGACGCGCTCACCCGCTGGGTGGAGCGCCGACTGGGCGCCCGCGGGGTCACCCACCACCACGTCCTGCCGGTCGTCGGCTCCAAGGAACTGGTCGCCTGGCTCCCCACCCAGCTCGGACTCGGCCCCGGCGACAAGGTCGCCTTCCCGCGCCTGGCCTACCCGACGTACGAGGTCGGCGCCCGCCTCGCCCGCGCCGGGTACGAGGTCTACGACGATCCGACCGAGCTGGACCCGGCGGGCCTGAAGCTGCTCTGGCTGAACTCCCCGTCCAACCCGACGGGCCGGGTGCTGTCCAAGGAGGAGCTGACCCGGATCGTCGCCTGGGCCCGCGAGCACGGCGTCCTCGTCCTCTCCGACGAGTGCTACATCGAGCTGGGCTGGGAGGCCGACCCGGTCTCGGTGCTGCACCCCGACGTCAACGGCGGGTCGTACGACGGCATCGTCTCGGTCCACTCCCTCTCCAAGCGGTCCAACCTCGCCGGTTACCGCGCCGCGTTCCTGGCCGGTGACCCGGCGGTCCTCGGTCCGCTGCTGCAGATCCGCAAGCACGGCGGGATGATGACCTCCGCGCCGACCCAGGCGGCCGTGGTGGCGGCCCTGGGCGACGACGAGCACGTCCGCGTCCAGCGGGAGCGCTACGCGGCCCGCCGCACCGCCCTGCGCGAGGCCCTCCTCGCCCACGGCTTCCGCATCGAGCACAGCGAGGCCAGCCTCTACCTGTGGGCCACCCGGGACGAGTCCTGCTGGACCACGGTCGCCCACCTCGCCGACCGGGGCATCCTGGTCGCCCCCGGCGACTTCTACGGCCCGGCGGGCGAGAACTTCGTCCGCGTGGCCCTGACCGCGACGGACGAACGCGTCCGCGCGGCAGTGACCCGACTGGCCGTCTGAACCCCGGCCCGGCCGTGGGCAGTCGTTCCGCGGGGCGGTGGGGGCACCTCCCATGCCCTTCGGGCAAGGGGGGAGGGTGGGCACAGCCACCAACGCCGGGCACCCGGCCGGCACACGGTCACTGCGCCCACGCAGGCACGCAAAACGACGGGGCCTGGGAACACGCCCCAGACCCCGTCGCCGTGACAAAAGCCGGCCGCAGGCCAACCCTCAGCCGACCGGCAGCTCCTTCACGGGCGCGTCCTTGGTGAGGGACCCGGCAGTCTTCTTCACGGTCTTACCGGTGGCCGGCGCCACCTTGTCGGCGTCACCCGCGGTCTTCGTGACGTCCTTCGTCACGTCGTCCACGGCGCCGCCGGCGGCCCCGTCGACAGCGGTCAGCGCGCCGAGGTTCTGGGCGGCCGGCAGCTCCGGAGCCGCACTGGCGGAACCGGCCGCACCGACCCCGGCAGCCGCTCCCGCAGCGACGAGCAGCGCGGCACGGGCGATCCGACGGGTCAGGGGGAGGGACATGGTGCTCCTTCGACGGGAGAGAACGATGACGCCGTGACTACCGCTCGACCGCCGGGAAGGTTGCGGCGGGGCAACGCAAAGAGTTGGCAATGCGTCGCATTATCGGCCGCACATGACGCCTGCGGGTGACCCCTCCGCACGCCTGCGCGGTCGCGCTACGGCAGGGTCGTGAGGGTCACGACATCCGCGCCGTCGGCCGAGTCCTCCGCGTTCTTGCCGTCCGTCGGCCGCCACTGGCTGTCGGTGTTCCCGGCCGTCCACTCCCGTCCCGCGTACGACACCCGCTTTATGCGCAGCTCGGAGGCGTTGGCCACGGCCCAGTGGGCCAGCTGCCAGCCGCGTGCCCCGGTGTCGGCACCCTCCTCGGCCGTGACCGGAAGCCGCACGGTCCCCCCGTCGGAGCCGCCGGAGTCCGCCGGAACGCTCACCGAGGGCGAGGGCGTCGCCCCCACCTCGGCACCGGCCGGTTCCAGGGTGTCCCGCCCGAAGTCCCGAGCCAGCGCGGCACGCACCGCGTCCGCACCCGCCGCCCGCGTCGCCGCCGGACGGCCCTCGCAGGTCAGCGTCGCCGCCGAGCGCCCGGTGAGGGCGGCGGCCAGCAGCGCGGCGTCCGGCTCGTGCTTGGCGTACGCCTGCGGGAAGCCGCTGCGCTGCACCCGCTGCGCGGCGACGGTGAGCGGCAGCCGGGTGTAGCCCGGCACCTCCTCCAGGTGCTCGTAGAACTTCCCCGCCGCGTACACCGGGTCCATGATCTCCTCCGGCGTGCCCCAGCCCTGCGAGGGACGCTGCTGGAACAGGCCCAGCGAGTCACGGTCGCCGTGGTCGATGTTGCGCAGCGCCGACTCCTGCAGCGCGGTCGCCAGCGCGATCGTCACCGCCCGCTCGGGCAGCTCGCGCGCGGTGCCCACGGCGGTGATCGTCGCCGCGTTCACCGCCTGCTCGGGCGTGAACTCGTACGTCGCCCCGTCGCCCTTGCCGGACACGACCTCGCAGCCAGGATCGCCCGCGCTCCCGGCGTCGTACCGCACCACGACGTATCCGGCGACCGCGGACAGCACCACGAGGCCCGCACTCCAGCGGAGGAAACGGCCGCGACGTGTGCGCTTTGAAGGAAGAGACGGCTCTGGCACGCGTACAAGGTACTGGAGAGTACGGTTCCATGTGAGCCAGGTGCGGACAGTGGTCCGGACTCCCGGCGCGCTAGGGTCGACCGCATGGCCGACACCCCGCTTGACCTCACGCTGGACGCCGCGCGCCTGACCGCGCAGCTCGTCGACTTCCCCTCCGTCAGCGGCACCGAGAAGCCGCTCGCGGACGCGATCGAGGACGCGCTGCGCGCCCTGCCGCACCTCACGGTCGACCGGTACGGCAACAACGTCGTGGCCCGTACGCGGCTGGGGCGCCCGGAGCGGGTGATCCTCGCCGGCCACATCGACACGGTCCCGATCGCGGACAACGTCCCCTCCCGGCTCGACGGCGACGGCACGCTGTGGGGCTGCGGCACCTGTGACATGAAGTCCGGCGTGGCCGTCCAGCTGCGCATCGCGGCCACGGTCCCCGCCCCCAACCGCGACCTGACCTTCGTCTTCTACGACAACGAGGAGGTCGCCGCCGACCTCAACGGCCTGAAGCACGTGGCCGAGGCGCACCCCGAGTGGCTGGAGGGCGACTTCGCGGTGCTCCTCGAACCCTCCGACGGACAGGTGGAGGGCGGCTGCCAGGGCACGCTGCGGGTGCTGCTGAAGACCACCGGTGAGCGCGCCCACTCCGCGCGGAGCTGGATGGGCTCCAACGCGATCCACGCCGCCGCCCCGATCCTCGCCCGGCTGGCCGCCTACGAACCGCGCTACCCGGTGATCGACGGCCTGGAGTACCGCGAGGGCCTGAACGCGGTCGGCATCTCCGGGGGAGTGGCCGGCAACGTCATCCCCGACGAATGCGTCGTCTCCGTGAACTTCCGCTACGCCCCCGACCGCAGCGAGGAGGAGGCCCTCGCCCATGTCCGCGAGGTCTTCGCGGACTGCGGAGTGACGGACTTCGTCGTCGACGACCACAGCGGCGCGGCGCTGCCCGGCCTGTCCCACCCGGCCGCGGCGGCCTTCATCGAGGCGGTGGGCGGCACCCCGCAGCCCAAGTACGGCTGGACGGACGTCTCCCGCTTCTCGTCGCTGGGCATCCCGGCGGTCAACTACGGCCCCGGCAACCCCCACTTGGCGCACAAGCGGGACGAGCGCGTGGACACCGCGAAGATCCTCGCGGGGGAGGAGCGGCTGCGGTCCTGGCTGACGTCGTGACGCGGACCGGGTTTGCGCCGCTGTGTTCCGGACATGCTCAGGTCCCTCGGACGTAACCCGCGTAGATCTACGCTGAGGTGGAACGACTGGCACGACGGAGGGAGCGCACATGGCTACCGGCAACCCCGAGGGGAAGCAGCAGCCGCCGGAGGAGAAGCGCCTGGGGCCGGTCCTCCGCCGGCGGGACCAGGTGCAGGCGAGCACCACCGACCAGCGGCTGCTGGACGAGCGTGCTCCGTCCGACTGGGTCCACACCGACCCCTGGCGGGTGCTGCGCATCCAGTCGGAGTTCATCGAGGGCTTCGGCACGCTCGCCGAACTCCCGCCCGCCATCAGCGTCTTCGGCTCGGCGCGCACACCGGTGGACTCCCCGGAGTACGAGGCCGGCGTCCGGCTCGGCCGGGGCCTGGTCGAGGCGGGCTTCGCGGTGATCACCGGTGGCGGTCCGGGAGCCATGGAGGCGGCCAACAAGGGCGCGTGCGACGCGAAGGGCGTCTCGGTCGGCCTGGGCATCGAACTGCCCTTCGAGCAGGGGCTCAACCCCTACGTCGACATCGGCCTGAACTTCCGGTACTTCTTCGTCCGCAAGATGATGTTCGTCAAGTACGCCCAGGGCTTCGTGGTCCTGCCCGGCGGCCTCGGCACCCTGGACGAACTCTTCGAGGCCCTGACCCTCGTCCAGACCCAGAAGGTCACCCGCTTCCCCATCGTCCTGTTCGGCACGGACTACTGGGGCGGCCTGGTCGACTGGCTCCGCCACACGGTCATCGCCCAGGGCAAGGCGGCGGAGAAGGACCTCCTCCTGTTCCACGTCACGGACGACGTGGAGGAGGCGGTGGCCCTGGTTTCGAAGGAGGCGGGCCGCTAGAACCCTGCGGAAGGGTGCTTTGAGGGTGCTTTGAGGGCGCCTTCCCAACTCCCGAGTCGGGTGGCTGGGTGGGCAAAGGCCGGAGGTCCGGGGGCGGAGCCCCCGGGGCCGGGACGGGAAGGGGCGGCGAGGGCGAAAAACCCCTACGCCAGCCCCCTCCGAGCAACAGCCGGCTCCCGCTCCCCGGCAATCGCCGACACCATGTCCAACACCTGCCGAGTCTCGGCAACCTCATGCACCCGATACACCTGCGCCCCCAGCCACGCCGACACCGCCGTCGTCGCCAACGTCCCCACCACCCGCTCCTTCACGGGCCGGTCCAGCGTCTCGCCGACGAAATCCTTGTTGGACAACGAAACGAGCACCGGCCACCCCGTGCCGACCATCTCCCCCAGCCGCCGGGTCGCCTCAAGACTGTGCCGCGTGTTCTTCCCGAAGTCGTGCCCCGGATCGATCATCACCGACTCCCGCGGCACCCCCAGCGAGACCGCCCGCTCCGCCAGCCCCACGGTCACCTCGAGGATGTCGGCCATGACGTCGTCGTACGTCACCCGGTGCGGCCGCGTCCGCGGCTGAGCACCGCCCGCGTGGGTGCACACCAGCCCCGCGCCGTACCGCGCGGCGACCTCCGCGAGCCGCGGGTCGACCCCGCCCCACGCGTCGTTCAGCACGTCCGCGCCCGCCTCGCACACGGCCTCACCGACCTCGTGCCGCCAGGTGTCCACGCTGATCACGACGTCCGGGAAGCGCCGCCGCACCTCGGCGACGAAGCCGACCGTCCGCCGCGCCTCCTCCTCGGCCGTGACCTCCTCGCCCGGCCCGGCCTTCACCCCGCCGATGTCGATGATCGCGGCGCCCTCCGCCACTGCCTGCTCCACCCGCAGGAGCGCCGGCTCGTCGCGGAACGTGGCGCCCTGGTCGTAGAAGGAGTCCGGGGTCCGGTTCACGATCGCCATGATGACCCGCTCGTGCGGTGCGAATTCCCGCCTGCCCAGCCTGAGCATCCCCTGTGACCTCTTCCTCGTACGATCCCGTTCCGGGCCGCCTCGAAACGCCCGGCGGCCCGACTGTCAGACTCGCATGGCACGATCGGAGCCACACATCCGACTCCGACTCATCCGACCGTGGGGGCCCCGGCGATGGTTATGTTCCTGTTCCTGGTCGTCGCGCTCGCCGTCGTGGTCGCCGCGGTGACCCTCGCCGTGGTGGGCGGCGGTGACAACGGCCCGCTGCCCGAGGCGGCCCCCGAGCGTCTGCGGGACACCCTGCCGCCCGACCGGCCGGTCGACCGCGCGGACGTGGACGGCCTGCGCTTCCCGCTCGCCGCCCGCGGCTACCGCATGGCCGACGTGGACGACGCCCTCGGCCGCCTCGGCGCGGAGCTCTCCGAGCGCGACGCCCGGATCGCCGACCTGGAGTCCGCGCTGGCCGGCGCCCGCGCCGCCGCGGCCCACATCTCCCTGGACAAGCCCGCCCCGCACCGCGAGGACGAGCAGCAGTGAGCGAGGAGGCAGCAGTGAGCGAGCAGCCGGCCGTCCCTGTCGGCCCGGACGGCCTCCCGCGCTGCCCCTGGGCCCTGTCCACCCCGGACTACGTGACGTACCACGACGAGGAGTGGGGCCGCCCGGTCCACGGCGACGACGCCCTCTTCGAGCGCCTCAGCCTGGAGGCGTTCCAGTCCGGTCTGTCCTGGATCACCATCCTGCGGCGCCGCCCCGGCTTCCGCGCCGCCTTCGCCGACTTCAAGATCGCCACGGTCGCGGAGTTCACCGACACCGACCGCGAGCGGCTGCTGGCCGACACGGGCATCATCCGCAACCGCGCCAAGATCGACGCGACCCTCGCCAACGCGCGCGAACTGGCCGGGTGGGCGCCCGGCGACCTGGACGCCCTGATCTGGTCCCACGCCCCCGACCCGGACGGCCGGCCGGCACCGAAGACCCTCGCCGACGTCCCCGCGGTGACCCCGGAGTCGACGGCCCTGTCCAAGGCCCTGAAGAAGCGGGGCCTGCGCTTCGTCGGCCCGACCACGGCGTACGCCCTGATGCAGGCCTGCGGGCTGGTGAACGATCACCTGGAGACGTGCGCGGCACGGAAATAGCCTGTCCGGGGGCGGAGCCCTCGGACAGGCCAGCCCCGACACCGGGTACGAAGGGTCAGCGACCCAGGTACTTCGGCTTCTCCTTGTTCACGAACGCCCGCACCGCGATCGCGTGGTCCTCCGAGGAGCCCGCCCGGGTCTGGAGCTCGTCCTCCTTCTCCAGGGCCTCCTCCAGCGAGTGGCTCAGCCCGTACGCCACGGACTCCTTCAGCGCCGCGTACGCCACCGTCGGACCCTCGGCCAGCGCCCGCGCCACCTTCTCCGCCTCCGCGCGCAGCTCCGCCGCCGGGACCAGCCGGTTGGCGATGCCCAGCTCGTACGCCTCCTGCGCGGAGACGCTGCGCGGGAAGAGCAGCAGGTCGGTGGCGCGCCCGGGGCCGATCACGCGCGGCAGCGTCCAGGAGATCCCGGAGTCCGCGGTCAGCGCGACCCCGGCGAACGAGGTGTTGAACGCCGCGGTGTCCGCGACGATCCGGTAGTCCGCGGCCAGCGCGAAGCCGAAGCCGGCGCCCGCCGCGACCCCGTTCACCGCCGCGACCACCGGCTTCGCGGCCCCGGCGATCGCCTTCACGATCGGGTTGTAGTGCTCGCGCACCGTGCTCATCGTCTGCCCCGAACCGGACTCCCGGTCCTCGACCAGCAGCCCGATGTGCTCCTTGAGGTCCTGCCCGACACAGAACGCCCTGTCCCCGGCCGCGGTCAGCAGCACGGCCCGTACGGCGTCGTCGTCCGCGGCGGATCGGACCGCGTCCCGGAGGGCGGCCTTCGCCGCGACGTTCAGCGCGTTCATCGCCTCCGGGCGGTTGAGCGTGATCGTCGCGAGCCCGTCGCTCACCTCGTAGAGCACGGTGTCGGCCATGGTGTGTCCCTCCGTGTGGCGGCTCGGGGCGTACCGGCCGGTACGCCCTTGTCTGCAGGACAGCATGACGGAGATCACCGACCGTGGCGGGCGGCCGATGTGTGACCTGCGTCAAACAATTCCCGTCGGTTTCCGATCGGTGGACGTGTGTGCGGCGGCGCAGTATCGCAGTCACATCGCCGAATTGAGTGGTTTTGCTCGCGCGCGTTGCCCAAGCGATGCCGACCGATGTTGGTCATCGGGTCCCGCCATGCGGGATAATGGCCTGGAAGCAATGTGTTCGATGCCGGTGGCGTGTGTCCTGCTTCAAGGACCGCAGGTGCCCTTCAGTGGGCCGTCGGCTCAGACGGTTTAGCTGGGTTTCAGGAAGGGGAACGAGCATGGCGGCCATGAAGCCGCGGACGGGCGACGGCCCGCTCGAGGTGACCAAGGAGGGGCGGGGCATCGTCATGCGCGTTCCGCTCGAAGGCGGCGGTCGGCTCGTCGTCGAGCTGACCCCGGACGAGGCCGACGCGCTCGGCGACGCCCTCAAGAAGGTCGTCGGCTGACGCGCAAGCGACCATACCCTTTCAGCCGCCCCGGCGCCGCACGCGGTGCCGGGGCGGCTGTTTCGCGTCCGGGTGGAAGGGAGCGGACCGCGTCCGCCGGTCACCGCCTGACGACGCAGAGGAGCCCGTCCCCCACCGGCAGCAGCGACGACACCAGTTCCGTGCTCTCGCGCACGGTCCGCACCAGCTCCCGCAGCCGCAGCACCTCCGTGGGCTGCGGTCCGGAGTCCACCGTGCGTCCGTTCGCGAAGACCCCTTCGAAGGCGACCAGGCCTCCCGGGCGCAGCAGACGCAACGATTCGGCGAGATAGTCCTGGTACTCCTGCCGGTCGCCGTCGCAGAAGACCAGGTCGTAACCGGCGTCCGCGAGACGGGGCAGGACGTCCAGCGCGCGGCCGGGGATGAACCGGGCCCGGTTCCCGGCGAAACCGGCGTCGCGGAAGGCCTGCCGGGCGGACTGCTGGTGCTCCGGTTCCTGGTCGACCGTGGTCAGCACCCCGTCCGGCCGCATCCCGTGCAGCAGGTGGATCCCGGAGACCCCGCAGCCGGTGCCGATCTCCGCGACCGCCTTGGCGTCCACGCTGGCGGCGAGCAACCGCAGCGCCGCGCCCGTGCCGGGCGACACCGAGCGCAGCCCTGCGACACGGGCCCGGTCCCGGGCCCGGTGCAGCACCTCGTCCTCGGCGACATAGGCGTCGGCGAACGCCCAGCTCGTCTGCCGGTTGGCGGTAATGACCCTCTCCTGTCCCCGTGGATGCCTGGGCGTGACTGTATCCGTTGGCGTCGGGAACCCGCAGATGGGACCGGTCGTTTAAAGGGATGAGCAAGTGGCGTGTGCCGTGACGGGGGGCAGGTAGTGGACGAGGACGCCGAGCAAGTGCTGACGCAGCCGTACGAGCCGTGGCAGCCCAGATCAAATTCTCGTAAAACCGCTTATCCGGAGCTAACGGGCGAGGTGGCTATGGTAGGGGCTCCACTGGACACCACCAGAGCCGACAGGGGAGGTGCGGCTGCGCCTGTGGATCGCGGAGGAGTGCTGCGGCGCTTCCTCGGATCGGCGGGCAGGCCGAAATCCGTGAACGACACCGCTGCTGACCACGACCGCGCCGGCGACCCGGCCCAGACCGCGACTTTCTCCACCGACGCGGACGGGCAGGCGTGGACTCCGCCCACCTGGGAGGAGATCGTCAGCATGCACAGCGGCCGGGTCTACCGGCTCGCCTACCGCCTCACCGGCAACCAGCACGACGCCGAGGACCTCACCCAGGAGGTCTTCGTCCGCGTCTTCCGCTCCCTGTCGACGTACACGCCGGGCACCTTCGAGGGCTGGCTGCACCGCATCACCACCAACCTCTTCCTGGACATGGTCCGCCGCAAGCAGCGCATCCGCTTCGACGCGCTGGGCGAGGACGCGGCCGAGCGGCTGCCCAGCAAGGAGCCCACGCCGCAGCAGGTGTTCAACGACGCCCACTTCGACGCGGACGTCCAGCAGGCCCTCGACACCCTCGCCCCCGAGTTCCGCGCCGCCGTCGTCCTGTGCGACATCGAAGGCCTGTCGTACGAGGAGATCGCGGCCACCCTGGGCGTCAAGCTCGGCACCGTCCGGTCCCGGATCCACCGCGGCCGTTCCCAGCTGCGCAAGGCCCTCGCGCACCGCTCGCCCAAGGCGCGCGCGGAGCGCCGCTCCTTCGTGCCGCGTGTTCCCGCACTGGGAGGAGGGGGCGCGAGCGCGTGAGCGGTTCACAGCCGAAGTCTTCCGAGGGACACCTCGCAGAGCAGCACCTGGGAGACCGACTCTCCGCCCTGGTGGACGGAGAGCTCGGTCATGACGCGCGCGAGCGCGTACTGGCACACGTCGCCACCTGCGCGAAGTGCAGGGCGGAGGTGGACGCGCAGCGCCGTCTGAAGAACGTGTTCGCCCAGGCGGCGCCCCCGCCGCCCTCCGAGAGCTTCCTGGCCCGCCTCCAAGGGCTGCCGGCCGGGGGCGACCTCGGTGACGGCGGCTCGCCGCTGGGCGGCGGAGGACTGCCGGGCGGTACGCCGGGGCGGTTCGGCGGGGGCTCCGGGGTCTTCGGGACCAGGCGGAGCGAGCGCTTCGAGTTCGCCTACGCGCCCGTCCGGCGGCAGGAGCCGGCGCTGCCGGCCGTCGCGGGCGGCCGGGGCTTCGCCCTCCACGACGTCAGCCGCCACGAGACCGACCGGCCGTCCTCCCGCGGGCTGCGGTTCGCGTTCGTCGCCGCCGGGGCGGTGTCGCTGGCCGCGATCGCGCTCGGCGGAGTCACCACGAGCACGCCCACCGACACGGAGGCGCGCGGTACGGGCAAGGGCAGCAACGTCACGCCGATGCGCACGCAGGGCACGGGCGCGGCGGTGCCCGAGTCCCAGCGGCGCCGCGGCGTGGGACCGCTGCTGGGCCAGATGACGGGCCAGAGCGCGGCCGCGGAGACCCCGGCCGCCCCGACCGCGGTCTCCGCGCCGCTGCTGCCCGGGATCCCGGCGCCGACGGAGCGCCACCCCGTGCCGGGCACACCGATGACGGGCGGTGCGACGACCCTGTCCCCGCTGATACGACCGCTCACCTCGACCCCGCCGCTCACCCTGACCACGTGGGCCGTCTCCGCCGGGCTCAAGGACCCCGGCCTCGTCACCGCCGGCACGACACCGGTCCCCACGCCGACGTCCCGCTGAACCGTCCAGTGCGCAGGGGCGCGCGAACCTGATTGAATCCAGGGGGCGCGCCCAGGCCCTGCCGGGTGCCGAGCCAGTAGTTTCGCGACCGCCGCCGTCGCGCGGTGCCGTGTCCAGCCGTGGGGAGAGCATGAACGAGGGGAAGCCGGGCCCACCGGGGGAGGAGCCGACCACGCGTCCCGAGGGACACGACGGCGACTTCGAACTGGCCCGCCCGGACCGCGAGCCGGCCGCCGCGGGCGACGACCACCGGGGCGACTACGAACTGGACCGCCCCCTGCGGCCCGAGGGCCTCGAGGCCCCACCCGCCGAGCCCGGCCCCGGCGCCCCCACGTCCGGTCCCGGAGCCGCGGAGCCCGCGACATCCGGCGCCCCTGCCGACGAGCCCGCCGGGTCCGTGTCCTCGGCCGTTCCGGCACCCGGCGCGTCCGGCACCTCCGCCGGGTCCTCGTCCCCGGCCGTCCCGGCCCCCGCGGTCTCCGACCCACCGCCGGTGGCTTTCGAGCCCTCCGTCCCCGGGCAGCAGAGGCCCCTGCACGACCCCGATCCCTACAGCACCCCGCCGTACGGCGAACCGGGCCCCTGGGCACCCGCCCCGCCCGTACAGCACCCGGCGGCGACACCCGCGCACGGCATGGCGCTCGCGGCCCCTCCCACGGCCCCGGACGCGGCGCCCCCCACCGCACCCGCGCAGCACGGCACACCCCCGGCGGCTCCCCCGGGCCCGGGCACAGGACCGCACGGCACGCCCGTGCCCCCGGGCACGCCCGCGCCGCACGGCGCTCCCGCCCTGGCGGACGCCGGGCCGCACGGGGCCCCCGCGGCGGCCGCCATTCCCGCGCAAGCGCACCCGGACACCCAGGCGTCCCCGCCCCAGGACACCCCGACCGCCGACCCCTGGGGCCGTTACGACCCCTGGGCGGCGGCTGCCGCCGCCGCGCCGTTGCAGCAGGCCGGGCACGTCGTGGTCGACCGGAAGCGGCGGCGCGGCCGGGTGCTCGTCGGTGCCGCGCTGCTGCTCGCGCTCGTGTCCGGCGGCATCGGCGGGATCGTCGGCACGTATCTGGAGCGCAACGGCGGCGTGGGCACCGTGGAGCTTCCGCAGGCCGGCAAGGAGGCGTCGGGACGCGCCCCCGGCAGCGTCGCCGGAATCGCCGCACAGGCACTGCCCAGCGTCGTCACCCTGCACGTCAGCGGCGCCGGCGAGGCCGGCACCGGCACCGGTTTCGTGCTCGACGGGCGCGGCCACATCCTCACCAACGACCACGTCGTCGAACCCGCCGGGGACGACGGCGAGATCACCGTCACCTTCCACAGCGGCGACACCGCCGAAGCCACCGTCGTGGGCCGGGACAGCGGCTACGACCTCGCCGTCGTGAAGGTGAAGGGCGTCAGCGGACTCACCCCCCTGCCGCTCGGCAACTCCGACAACGTGCGGGTCGGCGACCCCGTCGTCGCCATCGGCGCCCCCTTCGACCTGGCCGGCACCGTCACCTCCGGCATCATCAGCGCCAGGGAGCGGCCCATCACCGCCGGCGGCGAGAAGGGCGACGGCAGCGACGTGTCGTACGTCGACGCCCTGCAGACCGACGCGCCGATCAACCCCGGCAACTCCGGTGGCCCCCTGCTCGACGCCAAGGCCCGTGTGATCGGCATCAACTCGGCCATCCGCTCCGCCGACGGCGGTGCCGACCCCGACGCCGGTCAGTCCGGCTCCATAGGACTCGGCTTCGCCATCCCCATCAACCAGGGCAAGCGCGTCGCCGAGGAACTGATCAACACCGGGCAGGCCAGCCATCCGGTGATCGGCATCACCCTCGACATGGAGTACGGCGGTGACGGCGCCCGCGTCGCCGCCGAGGGCAGTGACGGCGGACCCCCGGTCAGCACCGGCGGCCCCGGCGACCGGGCCGGGATCAAGGCCGGCGACGTCATCACGGAGGTCGACGGCCGGCGCGTCCACTCCGGCGAGGAACTCATCGTCAAGACCCGTGCCCACCGCCCCGGCGACCGCCTCGAGCTCACCCTCCAGCGGGACGGCGACGAGCGGACGGTCACCCTGACGCTCGGTTCCTCGGAGGGCGACTGAGGCGGATGAACCCCGGGACGGTACCGGACGCACGGGGTGGCCGGGTACCGTGGACCCGGCCCGGACCACGGAAGACCGCAGGCCGCCCCGAGGACCGAGGACCGAAGGCATCGCGAGGAGCTTCAGGTGTTCAATGACATAGGACCGCTCGAGCTGGTGACGCTCATCGTCCTCGCCGTGCTCGTCTTCGGTCCGGACAAGCTCCCCAAGGTCATCCAGGACGTGACGCGCACGATCCGGAAGATCCGTGACTTCTCGGAGAACGCCAAGCAGGACATCCGGCAGGAGCTCGGTCCGGAGTTCAAGGACTTCGAGTTCGAGGACCTCAACCCCAAGACGTTCATCCGCAAGCAGCTGGACAACGACGACCTGGGGCTCAAGGAGATCCGTAACGGCTTCGACCTGAAGAAGGAGATGGCCGAGGTCGCGGACGCCGTCCACGGCCGCGACACCGACCCCTCCCCGTCGTCCGCCTCCGGCTCGGCCGACGGCCGCGTGGACATGACCAAGAGGCCCGGGACACCGGCGGCCGACGATCGCCCGCCCTTCGACGCGGACGCCACCTGAGCCCGGCGTGGGGGAGCGCACGCTCCCGCGTACGTGACGCGTTTCATACTCCACCCGGGCCGCGCACGACCTGATCAGGGCGTCCGTGCGGCCCACGCGCCGGGCGGTTTTCCAGCCTGTGGCGTCAAGGTGGCTATGCTGCCGAGTTGTTGTGCGGAACGGACGAGTACGCCCGAAGGGGGGCGGGCCGTCCGGTCCGACGAGAGCTGAGGAGGCGTCCGGGCACATGGAGACGACGAGTCGGGCAGTCGCGCAGGCGCCGGCCGAGGAGGACGGACAGCACGTCCCCTCCGTCCGGCGTACGGTCGACGGCTACCTGCGTGCGCCCTTCCCCTGGTACGGCCTCGACGAGGCCTTCACGGGACCGCGCTGGCTGATGCAGGTCGGACTGGCGGCCGACGGAGCCGTCGCGCACGGATCGGTCGGGCACGGCGACGAGCCCTCGGTGCGCAGCGAGTACACGGCCGGGAGCGACCAGGAGACCAAGGAGAGGTTCGCGGTCGTGGTGACCGTGGCCGCCAACCCGGTGCGCCGCAGCGCCGACGGCACCGGTCTGCTGGAGGCCACCTCGGTCTCCTCCGCCGCCTGGCTCGCCGGGGTGGGGCTGCTGTCCTTCACCTGGCCCGGCCAGATGGACCACTCCCTGCGCGACGACTGGCTGGAGCAGCAGACGGAGACGGCCTGGGTCCTCGCGGACGATCTGGAGGGCGAGGACTGGTCGACGCTGTCCCTGCCCGTGGACGGGGTGCCGACGCCGTTCCACTACCGGGAGTCCGAGTTCGGCTGGGTGCTCGCGGGCTCCACGCAGGAGGGCGTGCACGTGGGCGCGTACGGCAGGGGCATGAGCGCGTACGGCCTCGGCTTCGCCGTGGTGAAGAACATCGCCGCGTACGACGCCTGAGCGGGCACGCGGAGACGCCTGAGCGGGCACGCGGAGACGCCTGAGCGAGCACGCGGAAGGGCGCCGTCCACACCGGACGGCGCCCTTCCGCGTGGGACCCTCAGAACTTGTTGCGCGGGGTGATCCCCAGGGACATGCCCGACAGGCCCCGCTGCCGCCCGCCGAGCTTGCCGGCGATCGAGCGGAGCGCCGAGCCCGCCGGGGAGTCCGGGTCGGACAGCACCACGGGCTTGCCCTCGTCGCCGCCCTCGCGCAGCCGGACGTCGATCGGGATGGCGCCGAGCACCGGCACGTTCGTACCGGTCGTGCGGGTCAGGCCGTCGGCGACGGTCTGGCCGCCGCCCGTGCCGAAGACGTCGACCATCTCGCCGCAGTGCGGGCAGGGCAGGCCGGACATGTTCTCGACCACGCCGACGATCTTCTGGTGCGTCTGCACGGCGATGGACCCCGCCCGCTCGGCCACCTCGGCCGCCGCCTGCTGGGGCGTGGTGACGACGAGGATCTCGGCGTTCGGCACCAGCTGGGCCACGGAGATCGCGATGTCGCCGGTGCCGGGCGGCAGGTCCAGGAGGAGCACGTCCAGGTCGCCCCAGTACACGTCCGCCAGGAACTGCTGGAGCGCGCGGTGCAGCATCGGGCCGCGCCACACCACCGGGGCGTTGCCCGGGGTGAACATGCCGATGGAGATGACCTTCACGCCGTGCGCCGACGGCGGCATGATCATGTTCTCGACCTGGGTGGGGCGTCCGTCGGCGCCCAGCATGCGCGGCACCGAGTGGCCGTAGATGTCGGCGTCCACGACACCGACCTTCAGACCGTCGGCCGCCATCGCCGCCGCCAGGTTCACCGTCACCGACGACTTGCCGACGCCGCCCTTGCCGGAGGCGACCGCGTAGACCCGGGTCAGGCTGCCCGGCTTGGCGAAGGGCACCTCGCGCTCGGTCTGGCCGCCGCGCAGGGCGCTGGCCAGTTCCTTGCGCTGCTCGTCGCTCATGACGTCCAGCGTCACGTCGACCCGGGTGACGCCCTCGACCCGGGAGACCGCGTCCGTCACGCGCTGCGTGATGGTGTCCCGCATGGGGCAGCCGGAAACCGTCAGGTACACGGTGACCGCGACCGCACCGTCCGCACCGATCTCCACCGATTTGACCATCCCGAGCTCGGTGATGGGCCGGTTGATCTCGGGGTCGTTCACCGTCGCCAGTGCCTCGCGCACCGCGTCTTCCGTAGCCATAGAGACGATGGTACGGCGCCGGGTGCACCCGCCGGTAAGGACGTCAGCGGTCGTCTGCGTCACGTCCCGGCGGGTGTTCCGCCCGCATCGCCGGGAAAGAACCCTGATGACCCTTGTGGCCGTTCTGTCGCCCCTCCAGCTCCTTGACCATGTCCTGGAGCTCCGAGCGGATCCAGTCCCGGGTGGCCACCTCCCCGAGCCCGATCCGCAGGGCGGCGATCTCCCGGGTCAGGTACTCGGTGTCCGCGATCGACCGCTCGTTCTGCTTGCGGTCCTGCTCCAGGTTGACCCGGTCCCGGTCGTCCTGCCTGTTCTGCGCGAGCAGGATCAGCGGGGCCGCGTAGGAGGCCTGGAGGGACAGTGCCAGCGTCAGGAAGATGAACGGGTACTCGTCGAAGCGCAGCTCCTTCGGCACGGACACGTTCCACAGCACCCACAGGATGATGACGACCGTCATCCAGACCAGGAACCGCCCGGTGCCGATGAAGCGCGCGACCCGCTCCGACAGCCGGCCGAAGGCGTCCGGGTCCCACTCGGGCAGGAACCGCCGCCGGGGGGCGCGCGGCTGGTCCAGCCGGGGCCCCCGCGACCGTCCGGCGGCCGTGGCGCCGACCGGCTGGCGCTCCCGCCCTCCCTCGCGCTCAGGAGCCATCGGTCACCACCTCCTCGTCGAGGTGGAACTCGGTCTCCCGCCAGTCCTCGGGCAGCATGTGGTCCAGGACGTCGTCCACCGTCACCGCGCCCAGCAGCGACCCCGTCTCGTCGACCACGGGCGCCGCCACCATGTCGTACGTGGCGAAGAACCCGGCGACCACGGGCAGCGCCGCGTCCGGGTCCAAGGGCTGGAGGTCGTCGTCCAGGATCGAGCCGACCAGCGTGTACGGGGGGTCGCGCAGCAGGCGCTGGAAGTGGACCGTGCCCAGGTACTTGCCGGTGGGTGTCTCCTCGGGCGGACGGCAGACGTAGACCTGCGCGGCGTGCGCGGGGGAGAGGTCCGGCTCGCGGATCCGGGCGAGGGCGTCCGCGACGGTGGCGTCGGGCCGCAGCACGATCGGCTCGGTCGTCATCAGACCGCCCGCCGTGTGCTCCTCGTACGACATCAGGCGCCGCATGTCGGCGGCGTCGTCGGGCTGCATCAGGCTCAGCAGCCGCTCCTTGTCCGCCTCGGGCAGCTCGCCGAGCAGGTCGGCCGCGTCGTCGGGGTCCATGGCCTCCAGGACGTCGGCGGCGCGCTCCTCCTTCAGTTTGCCGAGGATCTCGATCTGGTCGTCCTCGGGCAGCTCCTCCAGCACGTCGGCGAGCCGGTCGTCGTCGAGGGCGGCGGCCACCTCCGCGCGCCGCTTGGGGGAGAGGTGGTGCAGGACGTTGGCGAGGTCGGCGGGGCGCAGCTGTTCGAAGGTGGCGAGGAGGTTCTCGGCGCCCTGCCCCTGCTCCTCCAGGGAGAACCCGGTGACGGCGGACCACTCGACGGTCAGCGCCTCGCCCTTGCCGCGCCGGAACGCGCCGCCCTTCTTCCCCTTGCGCACGAACACCCGGTCGATCTCCCACTCGCGGCGGGCCGGCAGCTGATGCACCGACAGGTCGAGGACGGTGACCTCCTCGTCGCTCTCCACGAGCGTCACCCGCCGGTCGAGCAGCTCACCGAAGACGAGCCGCTCGGTGGGCCGCTGCTCGAAGCGCCGCACGTTGAGCACCCCGGTCGTGATGACCTGGCCGGACTGCACGGCGGTCACCCGGTTCATGGGCAGGAAGATGCGGCGGCGGGTGGAGAGTTCGACCACCAGGCCGAGCAGTCGCGGCGGACGCCGGCCGGGACGCAGGATGACGACCAGATCGCGCACGCGCCCCACCTGGTCGCCGGCCGGATCGAAGACGGCGACACCGGAGACGTGCGAGACGAAGAACCGGGGGGCGCCCCCTGCCATGGCCGCCACTCCTTTCCGTGCGGGTGTTTCGTCGCGGGTACCGCCTGCTGTGTTTCTTTTCCGAATTGCCCGCTCGGGTGGGCTTCAGGCTAGCCCGTACCGATCGGCCGTGCGTCGGCGACCGGTCCGGACGGACTGGCTCCGCCCCGTCCACCTGGCCCCGGTACCCTGCGGTACGCCGTTCAGGTCCCCCGTCAGAGAGGCAGCCCACCTGTGATTCCGATCTACCGGGGCCGTTCCCGCAGGGCCGTGCTGGCCGGCGCCGTGTGCGCGCTGCTCGTGACGGGGACGGCGCTCACGGGATGCTCCGAGGATCCGAACGAGGGCACCAACGGTGTCGGCAGACTGTCCGCCGACCAGATCCAGAGCAGATCCCAGAAGGCCGCCGAGTCGGTCGGCGCCGTACGGCTGCACGGCACCGTGGTCACCAGCGGACGCACGTACACGCTGGACATGCGGCTGAAGGAGCAGGGCGGCATCGGCTCGGTCACCACCGAGGGGGAGACGTTTCGCCTGCTGCGGGTCGACGACGAGCTGTATCTGAAGGCCGGCGCCGAGTTCTGGGGCCAAGGGGACGGCGAGGAGGACGGCGAGGCGGCGGCCGACAAGCTCGCCGAGAAGTACGTGAAGGTGCCGCAGGGCGATCCGTCGTACAAGAAGTTCATCGGCTTCACGGACAAGAATGTCCTCCTCGGCGGTCTGCTGACCCTGCACGGCAAGCTGGCCACGGACGGCCATCACGAGCAGTCGGGCGTACGCACCATCCGCGTCACCGGCGACGAGGGCTCCGGCGGCACCCTGGACGTCTCGCTGGAGGGCAAGCCGTACCCGGTGCGCCTGGTGCGGGCCGGGAAGGCGGGCACCCTCACGTTCTCGTCCTGGGGCACCGACTTCGAGCTGAAGGAACCGGCCGAGGACGAGACCCTCGACTACGGCAAGCAGCTCCCCGCTTCCTAGCGCTGTCGCCGCTTCCGCTTCAGCAGCAGCCGGGGCAGTCCCGCCGGGGCGGGGCGCCGGGTCGTCACCGGCGTCGGCAGCGGGGCCTCGGCCAGGGAGCCGTCGGGGAGCGGGGCCGTCGCCCCGGTCGGCTCCAGGCGCAGGACCCGGCACTCGCGGGCCCAGCGCCCGGTCATCGCCTCGCCGTCGGGCGCGTTGAGCCGCTTGCCCTTGAGTTCGGCGACCGCCGCCGCCCACTCCTCGGAACCGGACGGCAGCTCGACGACCGTCGCCGTCCAGGAGACCAGCCGGCCGCCCTTGTCCTTGCTGCGGACCGTCACCTCGGCGGACACGCCGTCGGCCAGCCCCGGCAGCGGCTGCTCCCCGGGCCCGTCGCCGACCACGCACGCGGCACCCTCGTGCCACACGTGCCACAGCGCGCGGGCCGCGGCGCCGGGCCCCTTGACCCAGACGAGGCCGGACTTCTTCGTGGCCTCCTCGATGAGGGCCCGGTCGAGCAGCGCACTTGTCATGGGCCCAGCCTATCCAGGTGTCCTCACAGCCAGCCGTTGCGCTTCAGCGTCCGGTGGATGCCCAGGCAGAGGGCCACCGTGATCCCCAGGACCAGCGGGTAGCCGTACTTCCACCGCAGCTCGGGCATGTGGTCGAAGTTCATCCCGTACACCCCGCACACCATCGTCGGTACGGCGATGATCGCGGCCCACGAGGTGATCTTCCGCATGTCCTCGTTCTGCGCCACGGACGCCTGGGCGAGGTTGGCCTGGAGGATGGAGTTCAGCAGTTCGTCGAAGCCGATGACCTGCTCCTGCACCCGGGCCAGGTGGTCGGCCACGTCCCGGAAGTACTTCTGGATGTCCGGGTCGACCAGCCGCATCGGCCGCTCGCTCAGCAGCTGCATCGGCCGCAGCAGCGGGGACACGGCCCGCTTGAACTCCAGCACCTCGCGCTTGAGCTGGTAGATCCGTCCGGCGTCGGTGCCGCGCGGGGTGCCCTTGCGGCCGGGCGAGAAGACCTCCGTCTCGACCTCGTCGATGTCGTCCTGCACCGCGTCGGCCACCGCGATGTAACCGTCCACCACGTGGTCGGCGATGGCGTGCAGTACGGCCGAGGGCCCTTTGGCCAGCAGTTCGGGGTCGTCCTGGAGGCGGTGCCGCAGGGCCCGCAGGGAGCCCTGCCCGCCGTGCCGGACGGTGATGAAGAAGTCCCGGCCGGTGAAGCACATCACCTCACCGGTCTCGACGACCTCGCTGCTGGCGGAGAGCTCGTCGTGGTCGACGTAGTGGACGGTCTTGAAGACCGTGAACAGCGAGTCGTCGTAGCGCTCCAGCTTGGGCCGCTGATGGGCCTGGACGGCGTCCTCCACGGCCAGCGGGTGCAGCCCGAACTCCCGGGCGATCCCGGCGAATTCGGCCTCGTTCGGCTCGTGCAGGCCGATCCACACGAAGCCTCCGTCGCGGCGTACCAGCCGCATCGCCTCGTGCGGGGTGAGCGGGCCGCCCTCGGTCACCAGGCGGCGGCCGTCGCGGTAGACGGCGCAGTCGACGACGGCGGTGGTCGTCGCGGGGTCACGGGTGGCGTCGTACGGGCCGCTCTCCTTGCGCAGCGAGACACGGGAGGAGGGACGGACCACGGCGCGCAGGTCGCGGATCATCGACATGGCGGGCTCCTTCGCATACATGCAACGAAAGGCGCCGGAACGACGGGTGGAACAACCCGGAATGAGGACGTCCTGGACCGCGGATGTTTGGCACGTCCACAAAGCGGGGAGCACCGCACCGTCGCGGTGGCGAGCTTCGTCGCTGATACAGCTACGGGGGCAGATCAGACAGAACGAAACGAAATGCTCTTCCGATGAAGACGCGCGGATGAAAGGCGGGAGCCAGACAGGAGCAGCTGCATCAGCGGGCGGAAGAGCGGGTGCTACTGCACGGTCGACTTCGGTCCATGCCAGCCCCACCTCCTCCGGCCGGTCCCCCGTGGGGGACGATCCACAATCCCCTTGGGGATTCCCCCTGAGTGGGGGGCATCACACAGGCGTTCGGGACGATCGGACGCTTCTGCGTGCTGCCCGAACCACCGGCCAAGCGTATCAGCCGACTGCCGTGTCAAGGCTCTGCTTTGCCCGGTACTGACGAGTTCTATGCTCGCCGCATGGCTGATGTTCTTCCTCTGGTCGAGGCCCGGTTGTGCACGACGCTCGGCGAACCGGACGCCCGAGCGGCGGTCACCTTCCTGGGCACGGACCGCATCGAGGTGCTGCGCTTCCACGAGGGCGACATCGTGCGCTACGCCACGCTCGGCATGTCCGCGCAGCCCATGACCGATCCCACGGCGGTGATCGCGGACCCGGTCAGGGGGCCGCGCGTCGAGCTGGTGCTGTCCGTCCGCGGCGGTGTCGCGGACACCGACAAGGTGCTCCGTCCGCTCGCCGTGCTGGCCGCGTCCCCGCAGGTCGAGGGCGTGGTCGTGGCCCCCGGTGCCTCGCTGGACGTGGGTGAACCGCTGTGGCCCGGCGCCCCGTTCACCTCGGTGCTGGTCGCCGAGCCGGGCGGCCTGGTGGAGGACCTGGAGCTCGACGAGCCCCTGGATCCCGTACGGTTCCTGCCGCTGCTGCCGATGACCCCGAACGAGGCGGCCTGGAAGCGGGTGCACGGTGCCCAGGCCCTCCAGGAGCGCTGGCTGAACCAGGGCACGGACCTGCGGGATCCGTCCCGGAAGTCCGTCCCGCTGGCCTGACACCAGTGGCTCGAACTCATCGCCTGACGGGCGGTCCGCGGTGCGGCCACCGGAGCGAATGGTCACCCGCGGTCGTCCGTTCGTTCCGGAAGACGCGTGCGCCGGCCGGGTGATCGTCCTTGACGTGGCGCGGCAGGGGTAGGACCGTGGGGCCCTATGAGGGGCGAACCCAGTTGCCCGAAGTGTGGTGGCCGGGTCAGGGCTCCCGGCCTTTTCTCGGATGCCTGGCAGTGCGACGTGCACGGCACCGTGCACCCGCTGCAGCCGGTGATACCGCCGAGCGTCGAGGCCCTCGAAGTCGTCGTGCACCGCACGAGGGTGCCGGTGTGGATGCCGTGGCCGCTGCCGGTGGGCTGGTTGTTCACGGGCGTGGCCAGCGCGGGCGACGACCGCAGCGGGGGCCGGGCGACCGCCGTCGCGTGCACCGGGCCGGGACCGCTCGGCGGCATGGGTGAGCTCATCCTGGTCGCCGAGGAACTCGGCGTGGGCCTCGGCGCGCGGTACGCGGGCGTCGACGGCCCGGACCCGGGGCCGTACATGAACATCGAGAAGCCACCCCAGGCCAAGGTGCTGGCGGCCGGCCGCCCGACCCCGCTCTGGCACGTCGCCAAGACGCCGGACGACCGTGCCGTCTTCGCGGGCGAGGCGCTCGGGATGTGGCTGTGGGCGGTGGTGTGGCCGGAGCAGTCCGGGATGCTGATGTACGACGAGCTGGTCCTCGCCGACCTGCGGGACGTGGGGGCCGAGGTGGAGCTGGTGCCCTGCGGTGCGCTGTCACCGCGCCTGCTGGAGGCGTAGACACCGTACGGCGGGCCGGTGAGGGCGCGCGGCGGACCGGTAGTCGCCGTACGGCGGGCCGGTAGGGGGCGCACGGCGGGTTCGGGTGTGACAGGGACGTGTGAGAATCCGGTTATCCTGGAGCGTCCCCGTCCGTCCGTCACCGCTTGGAGTCCTGCGTCGTGCGTATCGATCTGCACACCCACTCCACCGCGTCCGACGGTACGGACACGCCGGCCGAGCTGGTCCGCAAGGCGGCCGCCGCCGGTCTCGACGTCATCGCGCTGACCGACCACGACACCACCCGCGGGTACGCCGAGGCGCTCTCCGTGCTCCCGCCGGGACTCACACTGGTCCCCGGAGCGGAACTCTCCTGCCGGCTCGACGGCATCAGCATGCACATGCTGGCCTACCTCTTCGACCCCGAGGAGCCCGCGCTGCTCGCCGAGCGCGAGCTGGTCCGGGACGACCGGGTGCCACGGGCCCAGGGCATGATCGCCAAGCTGAACGCGCTGGGCGTACCGGTCACCTGGGAGCAGGTCGCGCGGATCGCCGGCGACGGCTCGGTGGGCCGCCCCCACGTGGCCAGCGCACTCGTCGAGCTGGGCGTCGTGCCCACCGTGAGCGACGCCTTCACCCGGGAGTGGCTGGCCGACGGCGGCCGGGCCCACATGGAGAAGCACGAGACCGACCCCTTCGAGGCCCTGCGGCTGATCAAGAACGCGGGCGGAGTCGCCGTCTTCGCGCACCCCGCCGCGAGCAAGCGGGGCAGGACGGTGCCGGAGTCCGCGATCGCCGAGCTGGCCGCGGCCGGCCTCGACGGCATCGAGGTCGACCACATGGACCACGGCCCGGAGACGCGGGCGCGGCTGCGCGGCCTCGCGAAGGAACTGGGGCTCCTGGTGACCGGTTCCAGCGACTACCACGGCAGCCGCAAGACCTGCGTCCTCGGCGAGTTCATGACGGACCCCGAGGTGTACGGCGAGATCACGCGGCGGGCGACCGGGGCGTTCCCGGTGCCGGGGACCGGCGGAGTCTGAGGCTTCTCCCCCTCCTCCCGCACCTTTCTCCATCCGCTCCTCAGCAAGGCTGTCATGCTCGACGTCGCCGTCTTCGGCTCTCTCTTCCTGACCCTTTTTGTCATCATGGATCCCCCTGGGATCACCCCGATCTTCCTCGGCCTGACCGCGGGCCGGCCCGCGAAGATGCAGAAGCGGATGGCCTTCCAGGCCGTCTGTGTGGCCGGTGGTGTGATCACCGTGTTCGGACTGCTCGGCCACCAGATCCTCGACTACCTGCACGTGTCGGTGCCCGCGCTGATGATCGCGGGCGGACTGCTGCTCCTGCTGATCGCGCTGGACCTGCTCACCGGCAAGACCGACGAGCCCAAGCAGACCAAGGACGTCAACGTCGCGCTGGTCCCGCTGGGCATGCCGCTGCTGGCGGGGCCGGGTGCGATCGTGTCGGTCATCCTCGCCGTGCAGAAGGCCGACGGCGTCACCGGGCAGGTCTCGGTGTGGTCGGCGATCCTCGCCATCCACGTCGTGCTGTGGCTGGTGATGCGGTACTCGCTGCTGATCATCCGGGTCATCAAGGACGGCGGCGTGGTGCTGGTGACGCGCCTGGCCGGCATGATGCTCTCCGCGATCGCCGTGCAGCAGATCATCAACGGCGTCACCCAGGTGATCCGGGGCGGCTGACCCGGCGCCGGACGCGCGGAGCCCCCGTACCGGTGACGGTACGGGGGCTCCGGGGCGTACATGCGCGAGGACCGGCCCGTGTGGCCGGTCTTCCGCGTGCCGCGCGTTATGAGGCCGGTGTGTCGGCCGGGCGGATCCACAGGCGCTGTCCGATGGCGGCGGCCTGCTGAACGATGCGGTTGACGGAGGCGGCGTCCACGACGGTGGTGTCCACGGGCGTGCCGTCGACGTCGTCGAGTCGCATGATTTCGAAGCGCATGGGGCTTCTCCCTTCGTCTGGTCATCCTCCTGAAGGAGAACTACTCGGTGGGTGGCTCACGGGCCGCTGGGGCCCCTGGTCCATGACGGGTCCAACGCCCTGTGTGATGCAAACATTCCCTACGCTAAAGAAATTTTTCGATCGACTAAATACTGACCGGTAAGGGTTTCGAAGGAGACCGACCGGGACCGGTTGTGTTCGTAGCGTGACCACCGGGACAATGGAGGTGATGAACGAAGACCTCGCGGCGCTGCACGCCCGTATCGACCGCACCAACGAGCTGCTCCAGCGCATGCTCGCCGAGGTGGCGAAGACGCCCTCGACGCACGCCATCTTCGTCGACGCGGGCTATCTGTACGCCGCCGCGGGCCGGCTCGTGGCCGGGACGGAGGACCGCCGGGCCTTCGACCTCGACGCCGAGGGACTCATCGACGCGTTCATCGACCGCGCCCGCACCGTCTTCGCGGACAGCAGGCTGCTGCGTGTCTACTGGTACGACGGGGCCAGACGCCGCATCCACACCGCCGAGCAGCAGTCCATCGCCGAGCTCCCGGACGTCAAGGTCCGCCTCGGCAACCTCAACGCCAACAACCAGCAGAAGGGCGTCGACTCCCTGATCCGCAGCGACCTGGAGTCACTGGCCCGGCACCGCGCCATCAGCGACGCGGCCCTGCTCGGCGGCGACGAGGACCTCGTCTCGGCGGTCGAGGCGGCCCAGGGGTACGGCGCCCGGGTCCACCTCTGGGGCATCGAGGCGCCCGAGGGCCGCAACCAGGCCGAGCCGCTGCTCTGGGAGGTCGACAGCCAGCGCACGCTCGACCTGGACTTCTTCAAGCCGTACGTCTCCCGGCGCACGGCACCGGCGTACGAGCCCGCGACGGGCCGGCCCGCCCGCGAGGACGTCCGGTTCGTCGGTGCGCAGATCGCCGCGAAGTGGCTGGCCGCGCGGGGCCGGGACACGCTGGTGGAACTGCTTCCCGGCCATCCCTACCTGCCCGGATCCGTCGACCAGGACCTGCTGGTGGAGGCGGAGGGACTGCTGCAGTACTCCCTGCGCGGCCAGGCGGACCTGCGGCGCGTCCTGCGCGACGGTTTCTGGGACCACCTGCAGACGCAGTACTGACGCGCAGGCGCAGCGCTAAGGGGTGGACGCGAGCCCGTCCCAGAAGTCGGCGAGGGCGCGGGCGGTCGGTGCGGGACGGTCGGCGGCGGGCGAGTGCTCGGCCCCGTCGACGACGGTGCGGTGCGCCGCGAGGCGGAGGGCCATCCCGTCGAGGTCCGGCACCGGCCAGGTGTCGTCGCGTGCCCCCGACAGGACGTGGAACGGCAGGGGTACGGCGGCCAGTTCCGCGACCCGGTCCGGTTCCGTGCACAACTGCCTTCCGGTGGCCAGCAGTTGCGCGGGACTGGTGCCCAGCCAGCGGCGCCGCAGGTGCTCCGGGCCGACGGGCCCGCGCGCGGGACCGCCCACCTCCTCGGGCGGGCCCATGGCCAGGATCGCCTCCCAGCACTCCGCCATCGACATCACCGCGAGCGCGTCCCGCAACAGCTTCACGCGCTGCTCCTGGGAGACGGAGATCCGCGCGGGGCCGGAGGAGACCAGGGTGAGCGAGCGGAAGGGGGAGTGGTCGAGGAGGACGGCGGCACGGGCTATCTGGCCGCCGAGCGAGTGTCCGACGAGGTGCACGGGCGCACCGATCGCGTTCGCCTGCGCGAGGACGTCCCGCGCCAACTCGTCCTGTTCGTAGGCCGATTCGTCGTCGGCGGGCCCGTCCGACTCGTACTGGCCCCGCCCGTCCACGGCGACGGTGCGGTAGCCGCGCGCGGCGAGCGGCTCGTGCACCAGCGTGAAGTCCTCCTTGCTGCCGGTGTATCCGGGCAGCAGCAGCGCGACCCCCCGCGCCGTGACTCCGGCGGCCGGTGGCACGTCCACGACGGCGAACTCGCCGCGTGAGGTACGGAGTCGGCGGGCGCGGACGCGGGTGCCGGGGGGCGGGGCGGAGGGGGAGTGGCTGGTCACGGGGTGAGGGTAGCGGGTGCGGACACGCCGACGGCCCGGCCCCGCGGGTGGGGGACCGGGCCGTCGGTTCGCTGCGTCAGCCCTCCGCGGACTCCGCGGCGGCTGCCGTCTTGCGGGTCCGCCGGGGCTTGGCCTCCGGCTCAGGCTCGGCCACGGCCGCAGCCTTGCGGGTGCGGCGGGGCTTGGGCTCCGCCTCGTCCGCGACCTGCGCCGGAATTTCGGCGACCTTGCGGGTCCGACGCCGGGGCTTGGCCTCGGCGGCTTCCGTGGTGTCGACGGCGGCCTCGGTCTTCTTGGCCGCGGCCTTCCGCGTACGGCGCGGCTTGGTCTCCTCGACCGCCTCGGCCTCCGGAACCGTCTGCGCCGGAATCCCGACGGTGACGGCCGATTCCGGCTCCGCGACCTTGCGGGTGCGACGCCGGGGCTTGGCCTCGGCGGCTTCCGCGGTGTCGACGGCGGCTTCGGCCTTCTTGGCCGCGGTCTTGCGCGTGCGGCGCGGCTTGGTCTCCGTCGCCTCGGCCGGCTCGGTGGTGCCTTCGGCGGTGTCGACGGCGGTCTCCGCCTTCTTGGCCGCGGTCTTGCGGGTGCGGCGGGGCTTGACCTCCTCGACCGCCTCAGCGCCTGCCTCGACCGTGTCGACCGCGGTCTCGGCCTTCTTGGCCGCGGTCTTGCGGGCGCGGCGCGGCTTGGTCTCCTCGACGGCCTCGGCCGGCTCGGTGGTCGCCTCCGCCGTGTCCACCACCGCGGTGTCCGCGGTCTTGCGGGTGCGGCGACGGCGCGGTTCGGCGACCGGAGCCTCGGGCTCCGTGACGACCGGGGCCTCCGTGACGACCGGGGCCTCCGTGGCGACGGGGGCCTCCGTGATGACCGGGGCTTCCGCGACAACCGTGGTCTCCTCGGCCACCGGGGTGACCACGGCGGCTGCCGTGTCCGCCGCGCCCCGGCGCGTCCGGCGGCGGCGCGGCTTCGCGGGAGTCTCGACGGCCTCCGCCGCCGTCCCCTCCGCCGTGTCGACGGCGGACTCCGCCGCCTCCACCGCGGTCGTCGCCCCGGCCGGGGCTCCGCCGCGCGTACGGCGACGGCGGCGCGGGGTGCGGGCGACCGCGTCGGTCTCCGCCTCGCCGGCGCCTTCGGCGGCCGGGCTCACGGGCTGCTGCGCGGCCTCGTCCAGCACCGCACCGCCGCGCGTACGGCGACGGCGGCGCGGCGTACGGGCCGAGGTCTCGCGCTCCGCGGAACGGGAGTCGTCGCGCCCGCCCCGGCCACCACGCCCGCGCGGTCCACGCCCGCCCGGCTCGCCCAGGTCCTCCAGCTCCTCCGCGTCCAGCCCGGCGCGCGTACGCTCCGAGCGCGGCAGGACGCCCTTGGTGCCCTCGGGAATGCCGAGGTCCGAGAACAGGTGCGGGGAGGTGGAGTACGTCTCCACCGGGTCGCCGAAGCCCAGGTCCAGCGCCTTGTTGATCAGCTGCCAGCGCGGGATGTCGTCCCAGTCGACCAGCGTGATCGCCGTACCCTTCGCCCCCGCGCGGCCGGTGCGGCCGATGCGGTGCAGATACGTCTTCTCGTCCTCGGGGGACTGGTAGTTGATGACGTGCGTCACGCCCTCGACGTCGATGCCGCGGGCGGCGACGTCGGTGCAGACGAGCACGTCCACCTTGCCGTTGCGGAACGCGCGCAGCGCCTGCTCGCGGGCGCCCTGGCCGAGGTCGCCGTGGACCGCGCCGGAGGCGAAGCCGCGCTGCTTGAGCTGGTCGGCGAGGTCGGCGGCGGTGCGCTTGGTACGGCAGAAGACCATGGCCAGGCCCCGGCCGTCGGCCTGCAGCATCCGCGCGACCATCTCGGGCTTGTCCATGTTGTGCGCGCGGTAGACGAACTGCGTGGTGTTCGCGACCGTCGCGCCCTCGTCGTCCGGCGCGGTGGCGCGGATGTGCGTCGGCTGCGACATGTAGCGCCGGGCCAGACCGATCACCGCGCCCGGCATGGTGGCCGAGAACAGCATGGTCTGGCGCTTGACCGGAAGGAAGTTGATGATCTTCTCGACGTCGGGGAGGAAGCCGAGGTCGAGCATCTCGTCGGCCTCGTCGAGGACGAGGGCCTTCACGTGCTTGAGGTTGAGCTTCTTCTGCCCGGCGAGGTCGAGCAGTCGGCCCGGGGTGCCGACGACCACGTCGACGCCCTTCTTCAGCGCCTCGACCTGCGGCTCGTAGGCCCGGCCGCCGTAGATCGCGGTGACGCGCACATTGCGCACCTTGCCGGCGGTGAGCAGGTCGTTGGTGACCTGCGTGCACAGCTCGCGGGTGGGGACGACGACCAGCGCCTGCGGCGCGTCGGTGAGGTCCTCGGGCTTCGCGCGGCCGGCCTCGACATCCGCGGGGACGGTGACGCGCTCGATGAGCGGAAGGCCGAAACCGAGCGTCTTTCCGGTGCCGGTCTTGGCCTGGCCGATGACGTCCGTGCCCGACAGGGCCACGGGGAGCGTCATCTCCTGGATGGGGAAGGGGGTGATGATGCCGACGGCCTCCAGGGCCTCGGCGGTCTCGGGGAGGATTCCGAGCTCTCGGAACGTCGTAGTCAGGGTGCTGCCTCTTCTGTGTGCGCGGTGCGAGGCGAGCGCGGGGGTCGTGCAGAAACCGTGCCGGGGACGTCGGCTGCCTTACGGGCGATGCCGTAGGGCACGGGACCACTGCCGACGCTCGAGCGCTCGTACCGCTGAGGGTTCCCCTCCGGAATCCGCACGCAGTGTGGCGTACGGCAAGGAGGGCTGTCGGGTCGGAGCCGATCGGGCCTCCGACCGGGCATCCTCATACATGCGGCCTGTCGAGTACGTCAGAGTGCTCAGCAGGCGCATTACCACCATACCCCGGATTCGCGCACACGCCATGGCCGATTTGGTCACGTAGTCGTCGTCACACTGATCGGCCAGGACCTTCCGGGGCGTGACAAGCGGGCTATTGTGCGCTTCATGACGAGCTCTGACAAGCCTGACAACGCCGCGGACACCCCCGACACCTCCGCCGGGCCCACCGGCGTCGCCGCCATGGACTGGGCGGCCGCCTCCGCCGACCCCCAGTACCGCGCCGCTGTCGTGGACCTGCTCGGCGCGCTCGCGTACGGCGAGCTGGCGGCGTTCGAGCGGCTGGCGGAGGACGCCAAGCTGGCGCCCACGCTGGCGGACAAGGCGGAGCTGGCGAAGATGGCGTCGGCCGAGTTCCACCACTTCGAGCGGCTGCGCGACCGGCTCGCCGGGATCGGCGAGGAGCCGACGCTCGCGATGGAGCCGTTCGTCGCCGCGTACGACGGTTTCCACAAGCAGACGGCGCCCTCCGACTGGCTGGAGGGGTTGGTCAAGGCGTACGTCGGCGACTCCATCGCCAGCGACTTCTACCGCGAGGTCGCGGCCCGCCTGGACTCCGACACCCGCGCCCTGGTGCTGGCCGTGCTCGACGACACCGGCCACGGCGGCTTCGCCGTCGAGAAGGTGCGCGCCGCGATCGACGCGGACCCGCGCGTGGGCGGACGGCTCGCGCTGTGGGCGCGGCGGCTGATGGGTGAGGCGCTGTCGCAGTCCCAGCGGGTCGTCGCCGACCGGGACGCGCTGTCGACCATGCTCGTGGGCGGCGTCGCGGACGGGTTCGACCTCGCCGAGGTCGGCAGGATGTTCTCCCGGATCACCGAAGCGCACACCAAGCGCATGGCGGCACTGGGGCTGGCGGCCTGAGGGCGGCCGGGGTCGGTCCGGTGCGTCACGCGCGTCATGTCGGAGGAGACCGACGGCGCCGGGCCGACGCCGACCCGGCGCCCGCGGCGTGATCCGCCGGACGGGTGGCCGGGGCCGGTTCATGACAGGAGATCCGCCGGACGGACGGACGGCGGGGGCCGGTTCACGACCGGCGATCCACCGAATGGGCGGCCGGGGGCCGGTTCACGACCGGCGATCCACCGAATGGGCGGCCGGGGGCCGGTTCACGACCGGCGCCACCACCGGCGGCCGGTCAGGCGGTCGCCGATCGGCGGCGCAGTCTTCCCGCCGGGCGCAGCAGCAGCGACAGGGACGCCACGGACACGATCACCGCGCCGAGCAGGATCGTCAGCAGGTTGCCGGCGTCCAGCGCGGTGCTCATGAGGAAGGCGCCGAACAGTGCTCCGGCCACACCGGTCGGCAGGACCAGGGCGCGGTCGGGGAGACGATGCGGCAGGCGGCGGGCGGCCGCCCACGCCAGAGTCAGGCCGAGGATCGCGGAGCTGAGCGCTTCCAAGAGCATGTCGGGGTCCCTCCCACATGGCCGGCCTGCTCACATCGGTCGTAGCCCGTCTTACCCCTGACCTGCGGAATCCAATCCCCCTGTGGAGGATCTGTGCGCCGTCCGTGCACATGCGAAGGGCCCGGCGGTCTCGAACCGCCGGGCCCTTCCACGACCACTCGACTGCCGGTCGCGCCTACAGCGCGCCGAAGCCCACCTTGCGCGGGGCCGGCTCGCCGATCTCGACGTAGGCGAGACGGTCGGCCGGGACCAGGATCTTACGGCCGTGCTCGTCCACGAGGCTCAGCAGCTGCGACTTCCCGGCCAGCGCCTCGGCCACCACGCGCTCGACCTCCTCGGCGCTCTGACCGCTCTCCAGAACGATCTCGCGGGGCGCGTGCTGCACGCCGATCTTGACCTCCACGGCTATGTCCCTCCGACGGTCAGTGAAGTGCGCGACCTTCCGCGCCGTACCAGCACACATTAGCCCGGTGAGGGGACGTACACGCTGCGCCCGGCAACGCCAGGAGCGAACAGCCGGCGGGAACAAAACAGCCGCTGACGCCCGCCCACCTTCCTCAGTGGTGCTGTTCGTTGCCGTGCAACGGGAATCCCGCGATGCCCCGCCAGGCCAGCGAGGCCAGTAGCTGCACCGCCTGGTCGCGCGGCACGCTGCGGTCGCTGTGCAGCCAGGACCGCGCCACCACCTGGGCGAGACCGCCGAGCCCCGAGGCGAGCAGCATCGACTCCGCCCGCGACAGCCCGGTGTCCTCGGCGATCACGTCGCAGATCGCCTCCGCGCACTCGTTGGTCACCTTGTCGACGCGCTCGCGCACGGCGGGCTCGTTCGTCAGGTCCGACTCGAAGACCAGGCGGAAGGCGCCGCCGTCGTCCTCGACGTACGTGAAGTAGGCGTCCATGGTCGCCCGCACGCGCTGCTTGTTGTCCGACGTCGACGCCAGCGCGTGGCGCACCGACTGGATCAGGGCCTCGCAGTGCTGGTCCAGCAGTGCGAGATACAGATCGAGCTTGCCCGGGAAGTGCTGGTAGAGCACCGGCTTGCTGACGCCCGCGCGCTCGGCGATGTCGTCCATCGCGGCCGCGTGGTAGCCCTGCGCGACGAAGACCTCCTGGGCGGCGCCCAGCAACTGGTTCCGTCGGGCACGGCGTGGCAGGCGTGTACCCCTCGGGCGTACCGCGTCTGTCTGCTCGATGGCTGTCACGCCGCCTCCCATTGTCGTCCACGTGCGGTGTGAGCCGCGCCGCCATCGTACTTTTCGGTAATCGTGGTGTGCGCGGTGAGAGCGCAGAATTTCACGGACCGGACGACGGTGAAAGCCATACGGACGGTTTCAAAAGCTGTCAGAGCGGGCAAGAAGTTTCCTCCTCACTGCTCGGCGACGGTCCTTGCCGGTGCGCTCGTCACCGGTAGTCGTCCTCGTCGAGGGAGACGATCCTGGCCTGTTCCATCAGGTCCGCCTCGCTGGCGCGGTCGGGATCGATGCCGGTCATCGGGTCGTCGCGGTCCGGCTTCACCTCCGCGTGCTGCTCGGCCGCGTCGACCTCGGGCGCCTCGACGTCGAACTCCTCGTCCTCGCGGGCGTCCTCGTCCTCCACGAACGTCTCGGGGTCGGTCGGATCTACGGCCATGCCGGGCTCCCTTCCTGCGAACGTCTGCTGCGAACGTCCCTGAAGACTGCGGGGACGATGTGCGGGTGCCCTACCTACGAGCCTAGGAGACACCCGATTCGGACGCTATGCGATCCGCGACCGGGACGTGACGGGGAGCGCACGGCGGGCTCCGCCCCTGGGGTGGTCCGGAGCGCCACCCCTCGTGGCGGCTTGTGACGGCGAACACACGAACCACTGCGTGATCGTCTCGTAACATTGCCGCATGTCTTCGACCGAGCTGCCGTCCGTGCCGCCCGCAAACGTGCTTCCCAAGGTGGCGGCGGTCAGGATCGCGGAGGGCGAGCGGCTCAGCTCGGTGGAGCTGCCCGGGGTCACGCTGTCGGTGCGGTCACGGCCACCCGCGCGGGAGGGGCTGCCGTCCGCCCTCTACGTCCACGGACTCGGCGGTTCCTCGCTGAACTGGTCGGCGCTCATGCCGCTGCTGGACGACGTCGTCGACAGTGAGGCCGTCGACCTGCCGGGCTTCGGCGACTCCCCGCCCCCGGACGACGGCGACTACTCCATCACCGCGCACGCACGCGCGGTGATCCGTTATCTCGACGCGACCGGCCGCGGCCCGGTGCACCTCTTCGGCAACTCGCTCGGCGGCGCGGTCGCGACCCGTGTCGCCGCCGTACGCCCCGACCTCGTCCGCACCCTCACGCTCGTGTCACCGGCCCTGCCGGAGCTGCGGGTGCAGCGCACCGCCGTCCCCACGGGACTGCTGGCGGTGCCCGGGGTCGCGCTGCTGTTCACCCGGATCACCCGCGAGTGGACGGCGGAACAGCGCGTCCGGGGCGTGATGCAGCTCTGCTACGGCGATCCCGCGCGGGTGTCGCCGGAAGGGTTCCGCAACGCCGTGCAGGAGATGGAGCGGCGGCTGCGGCTGCCGTACTTCTGGGACGCGATGGCGCGCTCCGCGCGCGGGCTCGTCAGCGCCTATCTGCTGGGCGGCCAGCAGGGGCTGTGGCGCCAGGCCGAGCGGGTGCTCGCGCCGACCCTGCTCGTCTACGGCGGCCGGGACCAGCTCGTCGGCTTCCGCATGGCCCAGCGGTCGGCGCGCGCCTTCCGGAACTGCCGGCTGGTGACGATTCCGGACGCGGGGCACGTCGCGATGATGGAGTACCCCGGGACGGTGGCCCTCGCCTTCCGCGAACTCCTCGCGGATACAACGGATTCGACGGATCAGGGGGATACTGGTGAGCCGGGCGCGCTGGGCGCTCCGGGTTCACCCGCCGGCACCGGTGGGGGTATCACCGCCGAGAACACGAGGGGCTGAGGCGCGACGTGGGACGCCACAGCCGCCGTGGGCCCGCCCCGAAGGGCGGCACCGCGGACAAGAGCGCCGTACGGGACGGTCGTCCGGCGCCGGACGGTTCGTCCGGGGCCGGGCAGGCGGGCAGGCCGCGGGCGTCCGGCCCGCGCAGGACACCCGCGCCCCCGCCGCAACAGGGGCCCAGGGGAGGAGCCCAGGGGTACGGGGCTCCTCCGGCGTACGGAACGGCGGGATACGGGACACCGGCCGGCGGAGTGCCGCGCCTCCCGGACGGAACGCCCGCGCATGGCGTACCGCGTCTCCCGGACGGAACGCCCGCGCACGGAGTGCCGCGCCTCCCGGACGGATGGCTCCCGGACGGAACGCCCGCACACGGCGTACCGCGCCTGCCGGACGGAACCCCGGCGCACGGCTTTCCCCGGCTGCCGGACGGAACCCCCGCGCACGGCGTTCCCCGGCTGCCCGACGGAACTCCTGCCCATGGCGTTCCCCAGGCTCGTGGTGGGCATCCCGAGCAGCGGGAACCCGGGGGCGGTTGGGGAACGCTGGACGGTCGTACGGCGGCCGGGGCCGGGTACGGCATGCCGGCGGGGCAGGGTGCGCCCTTCCCGCGACAGCGGCAGGCGCCTCCCGGAGGGCCGCGCCAGGACTACCTCGACGCCTTCGGCGAGGACACCGACCTCTTCTCTCCCCGCGCGTCCGCCTCCGCGCCCCGCCCGCCGGGCCCCGCGGACCCCTACGCCGCCGTCACCGACTGGAGCGCAGCCCCGGCCACCGGCATCCCCGCCGACCCCGACGACGACGCGCCGCCGACCGGAGAGCCCGCACCGGCCAGGGGCGGCAAGGGGTGGGCGTTCACCGGGATCGCGGCCGCCGCCGTCACCACCGTGCTGGCCGTCGTCGTGGCCGGGCAGGTCACCGACGAACGCGGCGGCACCGGCGTACAGGCGCAGGCCGCCGACGAGCAGACGCGCGACGTCCGGGACTCCGCCTCGCGCGGGGACGACCGGGAGACGCCCTCCGTACCCAGCGCCGCACCGCTGACGTACGAGCAGAAGATGGACAAGAAGTACCCGCTGAGCGCCGCGCGCGGGGGCACGGGGAAGTTCGACGCGATCCCCGGCATCGACAAGGCTCCGGGCAAGGGGCAGAAGGTCACCTACCGCGTGGACGTGGAGCAGGGGCTCGGCCTCGACGGCGAACTCTTCGCCGAAGCGGTCCAGAAGACGCTCAACGACAACCGCAGCTGGGCGCACAACGGCGCGCGCACCTTCGAGCGCGTCCACTCCGGCGAGGTCGATTTCGTGATCACCCTCGCCGGTCCGGACACGACCGCCGACTGGTGCGCCAAGTCCGGCCTGGACACCACCGTGGACAACGTCTCCTGCGACTCGGCGGCCACCGAGCGCGTGATGATCAACGCCGACCGCTGGGCGCGGGGAGCGGACACCTACGGCGACAAGATGCACGCCTATCGCCAGATGCTGATCAACCACGAGATCGGCCACCGCCTGGGCTACAACCACGTCACCTGTGACAAGGACGGCGACCTGGCCCCGGTCATGCAGCAGCAGACCAAGTTCCTCGACCACGACGGAATCAGCTGCCGTCCGAACGCGTGGCCGTACCCGAAGGGTTGACCGCCCGCCGACCGTCCGTCGGACGTCCGCCGATCACGGACTGATCGCCCAGCACGGCGAAACGCGTCCCACGCGGGAAAGTTACGCCCGTTCACCCCTTTTGGTGGCGTGATGGACAACCGTCCATCACGCCACCTCCTTGTCCGCATACGTTCGTCCCGCTGCGAGCCGCCGGACAACGACGGCTCCCCACACGGGAGATCGGGGGTGCACACGTGCGCATCGGACTGCTTACGGAGGGTGGTTATCCGTACGTGGGCGGTGAGGGCGGGCTCTGGTGCGACCGCTTGGTGCGCGGGCTCGGCCAACACGAGTTCGACGTCTACGCGTTCAGCACCGGCGAAGCCCAGGAGGACGCGGGCTGGGTCCCGCTGCCGCCCCAGGTCGGCCGGGTCCGCACCGCCCCGCTGTGGGCGGCCGAGGACGACGGGGTGGCGTACGGCCGCCGCGCACGCCGGCGCTTCTCGGAGCACTACGGCGAACTGGCCGCCGCCCTCTGTACCGCGACGGACCCCACCGCCCCCGGCCCGGAGCTCGCGACATCCGAGGCGGACCGTTTCGCCACCGCTCTCCGGGGCCTCGCCGAACTCGCCCGCGACGAAGGCGGTCTGGTGGCCGCACTCCGCTCCGAGACGGCCGTACGCGCCCTGGAGCGCGCCTGTCGTGCGCCCGGCGCCCTGCGTGCGGCGCGTGAGGCCCGCGTACCCGATCTGCTGGCCGTCGCCGCGCACCTGGAGCGCGCCCTGCGCCCCCTCTCGCTCGACTGGTACGAGGAGGACGGGCTGGGCGCGGTGGACCTGTGCCACGCCGCCGCCGGCGGGGTGGCGGCTCTTCCGGGCCTGCTCGCCCACCACTTCTTCGGCATCCCCCTCCTCGTCACCGAGTATGGCGTACGCCTGCGGACGCACTACCTCACCCGCCCGGACGCCTCACCCGCGGTCCGCTCCCTGCTCGCCGCCTTCCACCGCAGGCTCGCCGCGGAGACCTACCGCCGGGCCGCGTTCATCACACCGGGCAACACGCACGCCCGCCGCTGGCAGGAACGCTGCGGTGCCGACCGGGCGAAGCTCCGCACGGTGTACCCCGGCATGGACGCCGCGCCCTTCGAGGAGGCGGGGGAGTCCCCGGAGAGCGCGGACCCGCACACCCTCGTCTGGGTCGGCCGCGTGGAGCCCGCCAAGGACCTGGTCTCGCTGCTGCACGCCTTCGCGGAGATCCGCAAGGAGGAGCCGAGGAGCCGGTTGCGGATCATCGGCGGTCCGTCGGACCCGGAGGGCGCCGCCTACCTCGGCCACTGCGAGGCGCTGGCCGCGCACCTCTTCCCGGACGAGGCCGAGGGCCCGTATTCCGCGGGCGCCAACCCGGTGTCCTTCGAGGAGATCGGCGGCCCGGGCCTGGCCACCCCCGCCGACGCGTACGCCTCGGGCGCCGTGACCGTTCTCTCCAGTGTCGTCGAGGGCTTCCCGGTCGGCCTCGTCGAGGCGATGCTCTGCGGACGCGCGACGGTCTCCACGGACGTCGGCGCGGTCGTGGAGGCCATCGGCGGCACCGGTCTCGTCGTACCGCCGCGCAATCCGCAGGCGCTCGCCGAGGCGTGCGTCTCCCTGCTGCGCGACCCCGAGCGCCGCGTACGCCTCGGTGCCGCCGCGCGCGCCCGCGCACTCGAGTTGTTCACCGTCGACCAGAACATCGCGGCGTTCCACGGCATCTACCTGGAGATCGTCGCGCGCACACCGGTCCGTCGCCTCCTCCTCGACGACACCGGCGACCCGCTGCCCTTCGCCACCCCCGCCGAGGCCCACGTTCCCGGCCACTGGACCGACCCCGCCCCCCGTGCCGTTCCCACGGGGGCCATGGACACCCGGGTACCCGCGACGGAGACAGCCCGATGACCGACCTCGGCGAACTGAACCGCAGCACTCCGCCCGGCGCGGCCGACCCGGTCAAGGCGCTGCTGCACCACCACCGCGACCTGTGCGAACGGGCGGTGGACCCCCTGGAGATCGCGGCGGGCCTGGAGGCCCACGGCATCACGGACCGAACCGCCGCCCGCTTCCGCCACCGCGACGTCTTCTCCCTCGCGGAGGAGCTCTACGCCAGGGTCCCCCGCGACGACGCACCGCCTCCGCCCGCCCCGGCCACCACGAGTCCGGGGGCACGCGCCGACTGGACCGTCCTCACCCTGCTCCCCGGCGCCCTGTGCGTGGCGACGGCGACCGTCCTGCGCCTCACCCACGGCCAGACCCGCCTCTACGCGGCGGCCACCGGCATCCTGGCCGTCACTCTCGCCCTGCGCGCGGCACTGCGCCGGGGCCCGCTGAGCGCCCGGACCGACATCGGGTCCCGCTCCGCCACGGCGTCCTGGAACTGCTGGCTCCTCGGCTACGCCCTCCTGGGTGACGGTCTGCTCGGTACGGCGGTCACCGGCGGCCCCGACGGTCTGCCCGACGGCACGGCGGAGGGGGACTGGCCGCTCGCCGTCGCCCCGGTCGTGGCGCTCGCCCTGTCCTGCGCGCCCGCCGCCTGGACGGCCCGCCTCTTCGCCGCCCGTGTCCGCCGCCGGCTGGCGTCGAGCCGTGGTCTGAAGGACTTCTCGGCTTCCGTACGACCGGTGCTCATCGGTGTGTTCGCCCTGTTCCTGGGTGCGGTGGCCGTTCTGCTCACGGCGACGTCCACGCTCCTCGGCGAGCCCCTCGCCCTGCCCTCGACGCTCGCCCTGGGAGGCCTTCTCTTCCTGGCCCGCCTCCTCACGATCCACGGCTTCACCCACGCGCCGAGGGTGATCCTCACGATCACGGCGACCGCTCAGGCGACGGCCCTGGCCACGCTCTTCGCGGCCCGCCTTCCCGGCTGTGACGCCCTGGCCACCCCGGTCCAGACCCTGACCGGCACCTGGGGCCCGGCCGCCCTCCCCACCCTCACCTGCGGGGCAGCGGCACTGACCCTGCTGATCCACGCCTCCCGCAAACTCGCCCGAGCCTCGGCGCACATCAGCCCGGAGCAACCGCGATGACAACACGGGGCCAGTACTACCCGCCCTCCGCGGGCAGTCGTGCCTCCCCCGGTGCCTCAAGGGCCTGGGAGGTGCCCCCAGGCCGATGGGGGGTCCCCCGCTCGAGCGGAGCCGAGAGTGGGGGAGAAGTCGAGAGTGGGGGAGGCACCCCGCAAGCGCCGGGCCGCGCGAACACCCCCGGCCCACACCCACGCGGAGCACCCCGCAAGCGCCGGGCCGCGCGAACACCCCCGGCCCACACCCACGCGGAGCACCCCGCAAGCGCCGGGCCGCGCGAACACCCCCGGCCCACACCCACGCGGAGCACCCCGCAAGCGCCGGGAGGCGCTGATGCGCCCCCGCCCCGCCCCAGCGCCGGGCTGCAGTCGCCGAAGACCCCGCCCCATCCACCGACATCAGGCGTTTGCGCCACAGGAAACACACCCGAAGGAGCCCCCCATGACCACCCCGGACGCCGAAGGAGCCGCCCGATGAGAGTCCTCCTGATCGGAGCCAACGGCTACATCGGCCGCTTCGTAGCCGACCGCCTCCTCGCCGACCCCGCCGTCCAGCTCACCGCGCTCGGCCGCGGCGACGACGCCGACGTCCGCTTCGACCTCGCCACCGGCAGCCCCGGCGCCCTCACCCGCTTCCTCGACGCCGTCCACCCCGGCGTGGTCGTCAACTGCGCCGGCACCACGAGAGGCGGCGCCCGCGAACTCACCCGGCACAACACCGTCGCCGTGGCCACCGTCTGCGAGGCCCTCCGCCGCAGCGGCTGCGGCGCACGGCTCGTACAGATCGGCTGCGGCTCGGAGTACGGCCCCAGCCAGCCCGGCTCGTCCACGGCGGAGGACGCCGTCCCCCGCCCCGGCGGCCCCTACGGCGTCAGCAAACTCGCCGCCACCGAGCTGGTCCTCGGCTCCGGCCTGGACGCCGTGGTCCTCCGGGTCTTCTCACCCGTCGGCCCCGGCACCCCCGCCGGCTCCCCCCTCGGCCGCCTCGCCGAGGCGATGCGCCGCGCCATGCAGTCCGGCGACAGCGAGCTGAAGCTCGGCGGTCTCGGCGCACAACGGGACTTCATCGACGTCCGCGACGTGGCCCGCGCCGTCCACGCAGCCTCCCTCTCCGCCGCGCAGGGCGTCATCAACATCGGCTCGGGCCGCGCCGTCCGACTCCGCGACGCCGCCGGAATCCTCGCCAGGGTGGCCGGCTACGGCGGCGCCCTCAACGAACTGGACACCCCCCCGGGCCTGCACCCACCGCACGCGCCCCATCCCTCTACCTCCCTCCGCACCACGATCGGCCACCCCCGCCCCGACCTCGACCACCACCCCACCACCCCCGTCGCCTTCCCGTACCCCGACGGCTGCGGCAGCTGGCAGCAGGCCGACGTCCGCACCGCCCGCGACCGCCTCGGCTGGCGCCCCCGGATCAACCTCGAGGAGTCCCTCGCCGACATCTGGATGGAGGCGGCATGCCGTATCTGACCAGCGTCAAAGCCGGTACGGCGAGCACCGGCGTCCGTACGGGCTTCGGCGTCCCCGGCCTCGCGCACCCCCTCGTCGCCCCGACCGAGTGGAGCGAACTCACCCGCCCGGGCACCCCTCTGCACTGGGTCGCCCTCGACGTGGCCGACGGCCCCGGCACCCGGCCCGACCCGCACTGCCTGGAAGCGGCCGGCCGCCTCCGCAACACCGGTGTCCGCGTCCTCGGCCACCTCGACACGGCGTACGGCACCCGTACGTTCGGCGAGGTGATCTCGGACGCCCACCGCTTCACCGACTGGTACCAGGTCGACGGCTTCCTGCTGGACCGCTGTCCCGCCGACCGAGCCGCACTCCCCGAGGTCCGGCGCACGATCACCGCACTCCGGGCGTTCCATGACGCCCACATCGTCCTCGGCCACGGCACCCACCCGTACCCGGGATACGCCGAACACGCCGAACAGCTGGTCACCTTCTCCGGCCCGTGGAACGACTACCGCTGGTCGCAGGTGGCGGAGTGGACCGCCGACCACCCGCCCGAACGCTTCTGCCACTTCGTGCACGGAGTGCCCCGCCCGCACCTGGACGAGGCCCTGCGCATCGCCCGCTGGCAGGGCGCCGCGACGATCTACTTCACGGACCACACCCACCACACGGGGCACCGCGCCCGCACTGCCCCCTGGGAACCCCTGCCCGGCTACTGGGACGACATCGTCTCGCGTGTCGGGACGGGTGTCTCGGAATGAAAAAGGCCATGGCAGTGTTAAGCGAAGAACAACCGTAGTGATTGACCGACCAACGGAGTCCCCGTGTCGCTGCCACCCCTGGTCGAGCCGGCCCCCGAGCTCACCGTAGACGAGGTCCGCAGGTACTCCCGCCACCTGATCATCCCCGACGTGGGCATGGACGGGCAGAAGCGGCTGAAGAACGCCAAGGTGCTCTTTGTGGGCGCTGGTGGCCTGGGTTCGCCGGGTCTGATGTACATGGCCGCGGCGGGCGTGGGCACGCTCGGCATCGTGGAGTTCGACGAGGTCGACGAGTCGAACCTGCAGCGCCAGATCATCCACAGCCAGTCCGACATCGGCCGCCCCAAGGCCGAGTCCGCGCGTGACACGATCAAGGGCATCAACCCGTACGTGAACGTGGTCCTCCACGAGGAGCGGCTCGAGGCCGACAACGTGATGGACCTGTTCAGCCAGTACGACCTGATCGTCGACGGCACGGACAACTTCGCGACCCGCTACCTGGTCAACGACGCCTGCGTGCTGCTGAACAAGCCGTACGTATGGGGCTCGATCTACCGCTTCGACGGCCAGGCGTCGGTCTTCTGGTCCGAGCACGGCCCCTGCTACCGCTGCCTCTACCCGGAGCCCCCGCCCCCCGGCATGGTCCCCTCCTGCGCCGAGGGCGGCGTCCTGGGCGTGCTGTGCGCGTCCATCGGCTCCATCCAGGCCAACGAGGCGATCAAGCTGCTCGCCGGCATCGGTGAGCCGCTGGTCGGCCGGCTCATGATCTATGACGCCCTGGAGATGCAGTACCGCCAGGTCAAGGTCCGCAAGGACCCCGACTGCGCGATCTGCGGCGACAACCCGACCGTCACCGAGCTCATCGACTACGAGGCCTTCTGCGGCGTCGTGTCCGAAGAGGCCCAGGCGGCGGCCGTCGACTCCACGATCACTCCCAAGCAGCTCAAGGAGTGGATCGACGACGGCGAGAGCATCGAGCTCATCGACGTCCGCGAGCCGAACGAGTTCGAGATCGTGTCCATCCCGGGCGCCCGTCTGATCCCCAAGAACGAGTTCCTCATGGGCAACGCCCTGGAGAGCCTGCCGCAGGACAAGAAGATCGTCTTGAACTGCAAGACGGGTGTCCGCAGTGCGGAAGTCCTCGCCGTCCTGAAGTCCGCGGGCTTCGCCGACGCCGTCCACGTGGGCGGCGGCGTGATCGGCTGGGTCAACCAGATCGAGCCGGAGAAGCCGGTCTACTGACCGGTCCCGGTAGGTACATGAGCCGACGCGGGGGCTCCGGGCACCACGAGTGCGCGGAGCCCCCGCCGTCGTCATGAGCAGATCTTGCCGTCCTCGGGCACCGTGCCGTCCAGCAGATACGCGTCCACCGTGGAGTCGACACAGTCGCTCCCGCTGCCGTACGCGCCATGGCCCTCGCCCTTCCAGGTGAGCACCACACCGACGCCCTCGCCCAGCTCGTCCGCCATCTTCCGGGCACCCTCGTACGGTGTGGCCGGGTCGCCGGTGTTGCCCACGACCAGGACCGGCGCCGCGCCCGGCGCACTCACCTCCGGGGTGTCGAACTGACCGGGCACCGGCCAGTCGTGGCACCAGCCGGCCGTGTCCCAGCCGAGGAAGGACCCGAACACGGGCGAGATCTCCTCGAACTCGGGCAGCAGCTTCTTCGTCTCCTCCGGAGTCGGCCGCTGCTTGTCGTCCAGGCACGATATGACCCGCTGGGAGTGGGTCGTCGTGCCGTAGCGCCCCGAGGTGTCACGTTCGTTGTAGCCGTCGGCCAGCGCCAGCAGCTCCGTGCCGTCGCCCTCCTCGGCCGCCTCCAGCGCGCTGGTCAGCACCGGCCAGCTGGTCTTGCTGTACAGCGGCAGGACGATGCCGGTCAGTGCCAGCGTCTGCGTCAGCTCGCGCCCGGACGACGACGTCGGCAACGGGTCGGAGTCGATCCGCTCCAGCAGCTCCGCGATCTCCCGCGAACCCTGCTCGGGGTCCCGGCCGGTGGACTTCAGGTAGTTGTCGAGGGCGGTCTGGAAGCCCCGGGTCTGGTTCTTGGCGTGGCCCACGGTGTCGGCGCTCGGGTCGACCACCGCGTCGAGCGTCATTCGCCCCACCTTCTTCGGGAACAGGTGGGCGTAGACACCGCCGAGTTCGGTGCCGTAGGAGATGCCGAAGTAGTTCAAACGGTCGTCGCCGAGGGCCTGCCGGATGCGGTCCATGTCGCGAGCGGTGTCGGTGGTCGAGACGTGGGCCATCAGCTTCCCGGCGGCGTCCTGGCAGCCCTTGCCGAAGTCGGCGGCGTCCTGGAGGAACGTCCGCTCCTCGGCCGGTGTGTCCGGGGTGCCGTCCACCGACGACTCGGCGGCCTGGATGCTCTTGTCGCCGCGGCAGCGGACACCCTCGCTGGCGGCGACCCCGCGCGGGTCCCAGCTCACCAGGTCGTACCGCTCGCGCAGCTCGGAGGCCGTGTCGGCGTAGGACGGCATCATCGACACGCCGGACCCGCCCGGGCCGCCGAAGTTGAACAGCAGTGAGCCGAGGCGGTCGTCGCCCGTGGCCTTGGCCCGGATCAGGGCGAGCCCGATCGTGGAGCCGTCCGGCTTCGACCAGTCCAGCGGCACCCGGAGGGTGGCGCACTGCCAGTCCTCGCCCGGTGCGGGGGCGTCCCCGGAGGCCTTGCAGCGCCCCCAGTCGAGCGCTGTCCCGCCGCTCTTTCCGTCCTTGCCGGAGTCGTCGTCCGACGAGCCGCCGCTGCTGCAGCCGGCCGTCAGCAGCGCGGCGGCGACCGTCAGGGCCGTCCACCGTGTGAAACGGGTCATGCGCCAATTCCCCCCTCGCTGGCCGTCCGCAGGTGCCGCGGATGGCGGTCGAGCCATGGTAGGCAGATTCGCCGCCCGCCGGGGCGACCTGTGGATAACGCTATGACCTGCTGTTTTGTCCAGAACCACAGGAACGCTTACGAGCAGACGGTCCCGGTCTCCGGCACCTTTCCGTCCAGGAGATAGCGGTGCACCGCGTCCTGCACGCACCTGTTCCCGCTGTTGTAGGCCCCGTGCCCCTGCCCCTTGTACGTCAGCTCTACACCCACGCCCGTACCGAGCGCCTGCACCATTTTGCGCGCCCCCTCGAACGGGGTGGCCGGGTCACCGGTGTTGCCGATCACCAGGATCGGAGCGGCACCGGGGGCGTGGACATCCGGATGTTCGGCGGCCCCGGGCACCGCCCAGTCGGTGCACCCGACCATTCCCCACGCCAGGTACTCCCCGAACAGCGGGGACGCGGCCCGGAACTCGGGCAGCCGGCGCTCCACGTCCTCGGTGGTGTAGCGGGGTTCGTCGTCGGCGCAGTTGATGGCCACGTTGGCCGGGATGACGTTGCTGTACTCGCCGTTCTCGCTGCGTCCGTTCGATGAGTCGGACAGCACCATCAGAATCGTTCCGTCACCGTCGTACGCCTGCGCGAGACCGTCGGTGAGGAACTTCCAGAGGTCCTTCGAGTACAGCGCCTGCAGGATCCCGTTGGCCGCCAGGGACTGAGTCAGTTCGCGCGGGAAGACGCCAGGGATGGGTGTGCCGTCGAGGTCCTTCAGCAGTTCGGCGATCCGGTCCTGCACCTCCTGTGCGCTGTCGCCGACGGGACACTCCTCGCTCTGCGAGACGCAGTCCTCGGCGTAGTTGTCGAGGGCGAGCTGGAACCCCCGCGCCTGTCCGAGCGAGCCCTGTTCCGCGGTTTTCGTGGGGTCGACGACCGCGTCGAACACCGCGCGGCCCACCTTCTCCGGGAACAGGTGGGCGTAGACGCCGCCGAGTTCGGTGCCGTAGGAGATGCCGAAGTAGTGCAGCACGTCGTCGCCGAGGACCTGGCGCATCAGGTCCAGGTCACGGGCGGCGTCCGTGGTGCGCACATGCGGCAGCACCCGCTCGGAGTTCTTCTCGCAGGCGGCGTTGAACTCCTCGGTGCTGTCCAGGAGTTCCGTGCGCTCGGTGCTGTCGTCGGGGGTGCCGTCCTGTTGGAAGTACGTGTCGAGCCGCTGGTCGTCCAGACAGGTCACGGGCGCGCTGCGCCCGACCCCGCGGGGATCGAAGCTCACCAGGTCGTAGCGGGTGCGCAGGGTCGCGTACTTCTCGCCGAACCCGGGCAGTGCGGTGACGCCGGAGCCGCCCGGGCCGCCGAAGTTGAAGATCAGGGAGCCGATGCGTTCGCTCGCCGCGCCGCTCGACCTGGCCCGGATCAGCGCGAGGTCGATGGTGTCACCCTGGGGATCGTCCCAGTCCAGCGGCGCCTTCATGGTGGCGCAACTCCACTCGCCCCGGCCGCCGGGGAGGGGCGACGGGGCGGGACCCCCGCCCTGCGCCTCGGACGGGGCCGGGCAGTCCGTCCAGCTGAGCTGCTGCTCCGTCAGGTCCTCGTCCTTGTCGTCGTCCTCACCGCAGCCGGTCAGCAGCGCGGGCAGCAGCACGGCGCAGGCGGTCAGGGCGGCGGCACGCAGACGGAAGGGGTGGGGCATGGTCCCATCCTGCGGTCGCCCGGAGCGGGGCGCGCGGGACACGGGCCGTACGAGGTACAGGGCCCTCGCTCACAAGGCCGCCTTGCGCGTGAGGTGGTTGAAGGCCAGCCAGCCCGGCAGCACCGGCAGCCAGAGCGTCAGCAGCCGGAAGAGCAGCACCGCCGGCGCGGCGACCTCCTTGGGCAGCCCGACCGCGATGAGACCGACCGTCAGGGTCGCCTCGACCGCGCCGACGCCGCCCGGCGTCGGGGCCGCCGACCCCAGTGCGTTGCCCGCGAGGAACACGACGGCGACGCTGGCGATGCTCACCGACGTCGTCTCGTCGCCGAACGCCCGGATCGAGGCGTCCAGGCACATCACGAAGCAGGCCGTCAGCAGCAGCATGCCGCCGATGCCGGTGATCAGCTTCTGCGGCCGTTGCAGCACGTCGAGCATGCGCGGCACGACCCCCGCGAAGAGTGACCGCACGCGCGTGACGACGAATTTCCGCAGGAACGGCACCGAGGTCACCACGAGCACCAGCACCGCCACCGTCAGCAGGCCCCCGATCACCGTGCGGGACGGGGTGAGGGAGGGCGTCTTCTCGGTGCCGGTGAGGTAGCCGAAGGAGAGCAGCATCAGGATGTGGCAGCCGAGCCCGAAGAGCTGCGACGCGCCGACGCTCGCCACGGCGAGGCCGGGCCGCACCCCCGCGCGCTGCAGGAACCGCGTGTTCAGGGCGACACCGCCCACCGCCGCCGGGGCGACGATCTTCACGAACGACCCGGCGACCTGTGCCGCCACGGTCCGCACGAACGGCACCCGCTCGGGTACGAAGCCGAGCAGGGCCATGGCGGCCGCGACGTAACTGGCCGCCGAGAACAGCACCGCCGCGGCCACCCAGCCCCACTCCGCGTTGGAGATCAGCGGGCCGAACTCGATGTGGGTGAGCTGCGTCAGCAGGAAGTACGCGCCGATCGCACCGGCGATGAAACTGATCAGGGTCCGCGGCCGGACCCGCTCCAGGCGGGCCGGCTCCACCGGGGCCTGCGGCCTGATCCGCAGCACCTCGTGCCGGATCTGGGTGAGCAGATCCTCCTCGCGCGCTTCCTCCAGGGCCTCGTCGATGGCCCGCTTCTCGGCCCGCTGCTCCGCGCGTACGGCCTTCTTGTCGGGCTTGTCGAGCACGATCTGGTGGGCGCCGTGCTCCGCGCGGGCCGGCTTGGACTGCCGGTAGGCATCCAGGACCGCCTCGCGTTCGCGTTCCGCCCGCTCCCGGGCCAGCTTGCGCAGGGTCCCGCGCGTGGAGCGGCTCAGCGCGATGGGCTGGAGCATCGGCAGACAGTCCGCCACGGTGTCGGGGCCGAGGACGCTCAGCGCGGAGGCCACCGCGCGTTCGGCGCCCACCCTGAGACCCAGCGTCACCAGCAGTTGGGAGGTGTCCATGCGCAGCAGCAGATCGCCGGCCGCGATCTCGCCGACGCGCAGATCGGTGAGGATCACCGTGCCGGAACGATCCACCAGGATGGCGTCGCCCACCAGCCTGCGGTGCGCGATACGACGGGACTGCAGGGCCCGTACCTGGTGCCAGGTGTCGCGCAGCAGTTCGTCGGTGATCTCCTCGTCCGGCAGCGAGTCGAGGGTGCGCCCGCCGCTGTGCTCGTAGACGAGCATCACCGCGTCGGGGCCGAGTTCGGAGGTCGCGATCAGCTTGGGCGCGTTGGCGCCGGCCGCGATGGCCGCGTAGGCCAGCAGTGCCTCCTGCTCCAGCGCCTGGCGCAGCGACTGCAGGCTGCTGCGGGTGGCGAAGCCGCGCAGGGCCAGATTGCGCCACGCGCGGTAGAAGAACCCCTGCGCCTGCTGCTCACGGTCGACCACCGTGACGTCCAGCGGCGGACCGTCCTCCAGGGTGACGAAGTACCGGCGCCCCCGGTCCCCGGTCTCGGAGGCGTCGCCGGACTCCACCCGGGACGCGGTCACGGGGTGGAAGCCGACGGTGCGCAGGCCCGCCATCAGGGTGCGGCCGGTGGGGCGCACATTGGGAGAGCCGACCGCGTAGAGGGTGCCGTAGGCGACGCTCCAGCCGATCAGGACCGTCAGGATGATCGAGAACGGGGTCGTGTACCCGGTCACGAGCATCGAGAAGGCGTCGAGGAGCAGCACCACCCACAGCACCGCGCGCCACCGGGGTCTGCGGGACATCCCGACGGCCGTCATGTACGCGATCACCGGGGCCAGATAGCCGTGCACCGGGTCGGTCAGGGCGTGGATGTCGCCGGGGGAGGGCTGGGTGAGCGCCTCCTGGATCGAGTCCGGAGCGGCACGCGCGACCCACAGGTCGGTGGCGAGTGTCACACCGTGCGCGAGGACGGCGGCGAGCACGCCGTCGGCGATCCGCAGTCCGTCCCGCTTGATCAGCCGCTCGATGGCGAAGGCCACCGGCACCAGGAGGATCGCGATGCTGGAGGCCAGGCCCGCGATCTTGATGAGCAGGTCGGGTGCCTGCCCGGTGCCCTTGTTGATGTCCTGTTCCAGGCCCGAGGTGGTGCCGTGGGCGAACGCGGCGATCGCCAGCAGCACCACGACGGCGAGTACGCCCGCCAGGAGCCGCATGAGGTCGGACGGGCGGTGCACCCGCGCGGGGAGCAGCGGCTCGTCGCCCTCCACCTCGTCGATGTGCGCCGTCTCGGGGTCCGTGGCGTCCGGGCGCGACGAGGCGTCAGGGGTGCCCTCCGTGCCTTCGGGGTGCGCACCCTGCTGCTTCATCGTCTCTTCTCGATCTTGTATCACCAGTCACCGCCCGCACGATGGTGGCATGCCGTACCGGCACAAGGGGGCATCAGGGTCAGAACGCGGGGCGGCACAGTCTGCCCGAAGTGCCGCTCCGGGGCGAGACGTGCGCACACGCGCGAGCGCGTCGCGTTGTCGGTGGGGTGGGGCAGGATGGGCCGGATGAGCCAGGAGAGCCTTCCGTCCGACGGCGGTCCGGAGCACCCGGACGCCCTGCCCGAGTACGCCGAGCGGGTCCTCGAGGTGACCGAGCTGATCCCGCCGGGACGTGTCATGACGTACGGGGACGTGGCCGAGTGGCTGGGGGAGGGCGGACCCCGGCAGGTCGGGCGCGTGATGGCCCTGTACGGGGGAGCGGTGCCGTGGTGGCGTGTCGTCCGCGCGGACGGCGTGCTGCTGCCGGGCCACGAGCTGAGAGCCCTCGGCCACTACCGCGCGGAGGGCACGCCCCTGAAGGAGGCGAGCCGGGCCGCGGAAGGCCATGTGCCGCGCCTCGACATGAGGCGGGCGCGGTGGGACGGCGGTGGGCACACCGAGGGTCACACCTGACAGCTTCCGCCCTCGCGCACGCCGCCGTGTGACCTCTGTTCCCCCGAGGTGATACGGAGCACATTCGTGGCATGACGTACGTTCGTGAGGCAAGGGACATGTGCGGCCGGAGTGCCCGGAGGGAAGAAGCGGAAAGCCTGCTTCCGTACTTTTCACCGGCGTAGCGTCGACTGCGCGTGCCCCCTTCACCCCGCGCCCCCCGTCCCGCACGCGCGGCGAACGGCCCCACAGCACACCCACCAGGACCGGCGAACCACGTGAGCTCCTCTTCCTCCACCAGCGGCCTGTCGCACCCCCAGGTGCGGCGGGGGAACCGTGGCGCTCATCGACTGGTGCGTACCCCGCCGGCCCGCGTGAATCCCCCTCGACTGGACGCCGCACAGCGCTCCGTGGTTGACCACAAGACCGGCCCGCTGCTCGTTCTCGCAGGTCCGGGCACCGGAAAGACCACCACCCTGGTCGAGTCCGTGGCCGCGCGGATCGCCCGTGGCGGGGATCCCGAGCGCATCCTGGTGCTGACGTTCAGCCGCAAGGCGGCCGTCGAGCTGCGCGACCGCATGGCCCTGCGCATCGGGGCCGCGCGCGCCCCGCAGGCGACCACCTTCCACTCGTTCTGCTACGCCCTGATCCGCGCCCACCAGGACAGCGACCTCTTCGTGGAGCCGCTGCGGCTGCTGTCGGGCCCCGAGCAGGACGTCACCGTCCGCGAGCTGCTCGCCGGTCAGGTGGACCTGGAACGGCTCGGGCTCGCCCATGTGCGCTGGCCCGACGAGCTGCGCGCCTGTCTCACCACCCGCGGCTTCGCCGACGAGGTCCGCGCGGTGCTCGCCCGCAGCCGCGAACTGGGCCTCGGCCCCGACGCCCTGGACGCCTTCGCCCGCCGCATCGGACGCCCCGACTGGCGCGCCGCCTCCGCCTTCCTCGCCGAGTACCTCGACGTCCTCGACCTGCAGGGCGTCCTCGACTACGCCGAACTCGTCCACCGCGCGGTACTCCTCGCCGGCCGCCCGGAGACCGCCGGGCAGCTGTCCGCGCGGTACGACGCCGTCTACGTCGACGAGTACCAGGACACCGACCCCGCCCAGGTACGGCTGCTGCACGCCCTGGCCGGCGGACGCACCCTCGTCGCCTTCGGCGACCCCGACCAGTCGATCTACGCCTTCCGGGGCGCGGACGTGGGCGGCATCCTGGAGTTCCCGTACGCCTTCCCCCGCGCGGACGGCCGCCCGGCCCCGGTCGAGGTGCTGCGCACCTCCCGGCGCTCCGGCGCCGTTCTGCTGGAGGCCACGCGGCGGGTGACCCGGCGCATGCCGCTGCCCCGCCTGCCCGCCGAGAAGGTCCGCGCCCACCGGGAGCTGACCCCGGACCGGGACGGCGGCCGGGTCGAGGTGTACACCTACCCGACGTCCGGCACGGAACTGGACAACGTCGCCGACATCCTGCGCCGGGCGCACCTGGAGGACGGCGTTCCCTGGAACGACATGGCCGTCCTGGTCCGGGCCGGCGCCCGCACCCTCCCCACCGTCCGCCGCGCGCTCACCTCGGCGGGCGTCCCCGTGGACGTCGACGGCAACGACCTGCCCCTGCGCCACGAACCGGCGGTGGCCCCGCTGCTGACGGCCCTGCACGCGGTGGCGACGGCGGAGGCGGGCGGACGGGAAGACGCCGGAACCGACACCGACGCGTGCTGGCTCGACACCGAAACCGCCCTCACCCTGCTCACCTCCCCCCTCGCCGGCATGGACGCCGCCGACCTGCGCCGCCTCGGACGGGCCCTGCGCGAGGAGGAGCGGGCCGCGGGTAACCCGCTGCCGCCGCCCTCGGACGAGCTGCTCGCGCGGGCGCTGGCCGAACCGGAGCGGCTCTCCGTGCACGACCCCGCCTACGCGCGGGGCGCCCAGCGTCTCGGCGGCCTGCTGCGCCGGGCCCGCGAGCGCCTGGCGGGCGGCGGTACGGCCGAGGAGGCCCTGTGGGACCTGTGGGACGGCACACCGTGGCCGGGGCGCCTGGAGCGCTCCGCCCGGCGCGGCGGCGCGGCCGGCCGCAACGCCGACCGGGACCTCGACGCCGTGTGCGCCCTCTTCGCGACCGCCGCCCGCGCGGAGGAACGCACCGGCGGCCGGGGCGCCCTGAACTTCCTGGAGGAGATCGAGGCCGAGGACATCGCCGCCGACACCCTCACGCGGCGCGCCGTCCGCCCCGACGCCGTGCGCCTGATGACCGCGCACCGCTCGAAGGGCCTGGAGTGGCGCCTGGTCGTCGTGGCCGGCGTCCAGGAGGGACTGTGGCCGGACCTGCGCCGCCGCGGCTCCCTGCTGGAGGCCGACCGCATCGGCCGCGACGGACTCGCCGAACCCCTCACCCCCGGCGCGCTGCTCGCCGAGGAACGCCGCCTGTTCTACGTCGCCGCCACGCGCGCGCGTGAACGGCTCGTCGTGACGGCCGTGAAGGCGCCCGCCGACGACGGCGACCAGCCCTCCCGCTTCCTGACCGAACTGGGCGTCGAGCCCAAGGACGTCACCGGCCGCCCGCGCCGCCCCCTGTCCGTCGCCGCGCTCGTCGCCGAACTGCGCGCCACGACGGTCGACCCCCGGGTCTCCGACACCCTGCGGGAGGCCGCCGCCCAGCGGCTGGCCCGGCTCGCCGCGCTCGCCGACGAGGACGGCCGTCCACTGGTGCCCTCCGCGCACCCCTACCGCTGGTGGGGCATGTTCGAGCCCACGGAGAGCAAGGTGCCGCTGCGGAGCCGCGACCAGCCCGTCGTGCTCTCCGGCAGCGCCCTCGACCAACTCGCCAACACCTGCGCCCTGCAGTGGTTCCTGGGCCGTGAGGTGAAGGCCGACGCACCCGCGACCGCCGCCCAGGGCTTCGGCAACGTGGTGCACGTCCTCGCCGACGAGGTGGCCTCCGGGCACACCCCGGCCGACCTCGCCGTCCTCATGGAGCGCCTCGACTCGGTGTGGAACGCGCTCGCCTTCGACGCGCCGTGGAAGTCGGCGCAGGAGAAGGAGAACGCGCGCGTGGCACTCGAACGCTTCCTCAAGTGGCACGTCATGGACCGCGCCGGACGCACCCCGGTGGCCAGCGAGCACGACTTCGACGTCACCCTCGAAGCGGGCGACTACGAGGTCCGCATCCGCGGCCAGATGGACCGCGTCGAGGCCGACGACGAGGGACGCGCGTACGTCGTCGACTTCAAGACCGGCAAACAGGCGCCCAGCGCCAAGGAGGTGGAGCGCCACCCCCAGCTCGCCGTCTACCAGCTCGCCGTCGGGGAGGGCGCCGTCGACGACGTCTTCGACGGAACGCGTCCCGAACCGGGCGGTGCCGAGCTCGTCCAGCTGCGCCAGGGGGCCGCCAAACGGGACGGCGGCGAGACCCTGCCCAAGGTGCAGGCCCAGGAGCCACCGGAGGGGGAGTGGATCGGTGACCTGCTGGCCACGGCCGCCGGCAAGGTCCTCGACGAACGCTTCACCCCGACCGCGGGCCAGCACTGCACCCACTGCGCGTTCCGTGCCTCGTGCAGCGCCCGGCCCGAAGGCCGGCACGTGGTCGAGTGACCGGCGTGACGCATCGCACCCCCTGCGCCGACCTGCGGTTCTCCGCTCCCGGAGCGCTCTGAGGGCCTCCGCTGTCAGTGCCCGCCGCTAGATTCTGCGTGTGCCCGCCCGTATCACCGATCCCGATCAGCTCAAGGAGCTCCTCGGCATCCCCTTCACCCCGGAGCAGACGGCCTGCATCACCGCGCCGCCCGCCCCGCAGGTGATCGTGGCCGGAGCCGGGTCGGGCAAGACGACGGTGATGGCGGCCCGCGTGGTGTGGCTGGTCGGCACCGGCCAGGTCGCCCCCGAACAGGTGCTCGGCCTCACCTTCACCAACAAGGCCGCCGGTGAACTCGCCGAACGCGTCCGCAAGGCGCTGATCAAGGCCGGCGTCACCGACCCGGACGCCATCGACCCGGACAACCCACCGGGCGAGCCGGTGATCTCCACGTACCACGCCTTCGCCGGCCGCCTGCTGACCGACCACGGCCTGCGCATCGGCCTCGAACCGACCTCCCGGCTGCTCGCCGACGCCACCCGCTACCAGCTCGCCGCGCGCGTCCTGCGCGAGGCCCCCGGCCTCTACCCGGCGCTCACCCGCTCCTTCCCCGACCTGGTCGGCGACCTCCTCACCCTCGACGCGGAGCTCGCCGAACACCTCGTACGGCCCGAGGACCTGCGCGCCCACGACGCCGAGCTGCTGCGCACCCTGGAGAACACCAAGCTCACCAACGCCGACCTGCGCAAGGTCCCCGAGGCGGCCGCCGCGCGGCGCGAGCTCGCCGACCTCGTACTGCGCTACCGGGCCGCCAAACGCGAACGGGACCTGCTCGACTTCGGCGACCAGATCGCCCTCTCCGCCCGGCTCGCCGCCCTCCCCGAGGTGGGCCGCGTCCTGCGCGACGAGTTCCGCGTGGTCCTCCTCGACGAGTACCAGGACACCTCCGTCGCCCAGCGCGTCCTGCTGGCCGGACTGTTCGGCGGCGGCACCGGTCACCCGGTGACCGCCGTCGGCGACCCCTGCCAGGCGATCTACGGCTGGCGCGGCGCCTCCGTCGCCAACCTCGACGACTTCCCCGAGCACTTCGCCCACGCCGACGGCCGCCCCGCCACCCGCCAGTCGCTCAGCGAGAACCGCCGCAGCGGCGGCCGCCTCCTCGACCTCGCCAACGGCCTCGCCGAGCCGCTGCGCGCCATGCACGCGGGCGTGGAGGCCCTCCGCCCGGCCCCCGGCGCCGAACGCGACGGCACCGTCCGCTGCGCCCTGCTGCCCACCCACGCGGAGGAGATCGACTGGATCGCCGATTCCATCGCCCACCTCGTCCGCACCGGCAAGGCGCCCGGCGAGATCGCCGTGCTGTGCCGCACGGCCGGCGACTTCGCCGAGATCCAGGGCGCCCTGGTCGCCAGGGACGTCCCTGTCGAGGTGGTCGGCCTGTCCGGGCTGCTGCACCTTCCCGAGATCGCCGACCTGGTCGCCGTCTGCGAGGTCCTCCAGGACCCCGGCGCCAACGCCTCCCTCGTACGGCTGCTGACCGGCCCGCGCTGGCGCATCGGGCCGCGCGACCTCGCCCTGCTGGGGCGGCGCGCACGGCGGCTCGTCTCCCACGCGCGCGTGGACGGCGACGACGACCCCGACCGGCGGCTCGCCGAAGCCGTCGAGGGCGTCGACCCGGCCGAGGTGATCTCGCTCGCCGACGCCCTCGACACCTTCCTGGAGACACCGCTGGACGGCCGCGGGGACGACGACGGCCTGCCCTTCTCACCCGACGCCCGCGTACGCTTCGCCCGCCTGGCCACCGAACTGCGCGACCTGCGCCGCTCCCTCGCCGACCCCCTCATGGACGTCCTGCACCGCGTCCTCGCCGTCACCGGCCTGGAGGTCGAACTCTCCGCCTCCCCGCACGCCCTGGCCGCCCGTCGGCGCGAGACCCTCTCCAACTTCCTCGACATCGCCGCGTCCTTCGCCGCCGGCGACGGCGAGGCCACCCTGCTCGCCTTCCTCGCCTTCCTGCGCACCGCCGCCCAGTACGAGAAGGGCCTCGACAACGCGCTGCCCGGCGGCGAGAACACCGTCAAGGTCCTCACCGCGCACAAGTCCAAGGGCCTCGAATGGGACGTCGTCGCCGTCCCCGGACTGGTCACCGGCACCTTCCCCAGCACCCAGGGCCGCGAGAAGTGGACCGCGCAGGGCAAGGTGCTGCCGCACGGACTGCGCGGCGACGCCGACACCCTGCCCGACGTCGAGTCCTGGGACTCCCGCGGCCTGAAGGCCTTCCACGAGGCCATGAAGGAACACCAGCACACCGAGGAACTCCGCCTCGGCTACGTCACCTTCACCCGCCCCCGCTCCCTGCTCCTCGGCTCCGGCCACTGGTGGGGCCCCAGCCAGAAGAAACCGCGCGGGCCCTCCGACTTCCTCCACGCCCTCCACGATCACTGCGCCGCCGGACACGGCGAGATCGAGGCGTGGGCCGACGAGCCCGCCGAGGACGAGGAGAACCCCGCCCTGCACCGGGCCGGCGACGACCAGGTGTGGCCCCTGCCCCTCGACGACGCCGCCCTCACGCGCCGCCGCGCGGCCGCCGACACCGTCCTCGCCCACCTCCGCCGCCTCGCCGCCCACCCGGACGGCCCCGCCACGGCCGTACACGACCCCGACACCCACGAGGACCCGGACTGGCCGCCACCGCCCGACGACGAGGACCCCCTCCCCGAGGAGGACCCCTTCGCCGACGCCGGCCCGGACGACTGGGACTCCTGGAGCACCGACCGTCCCACCGTCCCGCACCAGGCGACGGCGCCGGAAGCCACCGCGCACCCGCGCGCCGCGGAGCCGTCCCACCCGCCGCGACCCCGTCTCACCCCCGAGGAGGCCCGCACCGTCGCCTCCTGGGACCGCGACCTCGACGCCCTCACCGGAGAGCTCCTGCACACCCGCGCGAGCATCACCGAGGTGCGGCTGCCCGCCTCGCTGACCGCCTCCCAGCTGCTGCGCCTGGCCGCCGACCCGGACGGCTTCGCCCAGGAACTGGCCCGCCCCATGCCCCGCCCCCCGCAGCCCGCAGCCCGCCGCGGCACCCGCTTCCACGCCTGGGTCGAGGCGCGCTTCGAGGAACTGACCCTGCCCATGCTCGACCCGGACGAGCTGCCCGGCAGCGACGCGGAGATCGCCGACGAACGCGACCTGGAAGCCCTCAAGGAGGCCTTCGAGCGCACCGAGTACGCCCACCGCACGCCCCACCGCGTGGAAGCCCCCTTCCAGCTGTCGCTCGCCGGCCGCGTCGTCCGCGGCCGCATCGACGCCGTCTACCGGAAGGACGACGGGGACGGGACGACGTACGAGATCGTCGACTGGAAGACCGGCCGCGACCGCACCGCCGACCCGCTCCAGCTCGCCGTCTACCGGCTCGCCTGGGCCGAACAGCAGGGCGTCCCCCTGGAGAGCGTCACGGCCGCGTTCCTGTACGTACGCACCGGTGAGGTCGTCCGCCCCGACGCCCTGCCCGGCCGCGCGGAGCTGGAACGGCTGCTGCTCGGGGAGCCGTCCGGTGAGATACCGCACTCCGAGGACACCGGCGCGGGCCGATAGGCTCGAGGACATGAGCCAGCCCGTTGACACTGCCGTCAGCGCCGTCCGTACGTACATCGCACAGCACCGCGTCGCCTTCCTCGACGACCTCACCGAGTGGCTGCGCATCCCGTCCGTCTCGGCCCAGCCCGACCACGCGCCCGACGTGCGCCACAGCGCCGACTGGCTCGCCGCCAAACTCAAGGAGACCGGTTTCCCGACCGCCGAGGTCTGGCCCACCCCCGGCGCCCCGGCCGTCTACGCCGAATGGCCCTCCGCCGACCCCGAGGCACCCACCGTGCTGGTCTACGGCCACCACGACGTGCAGCCCGCGGCCCGCGAGGACGGCTGGGACAGCGAGCCCTTCGAACCCGTCGTCCGCGACGGCCGCCTCTACGCGCGCGGCGCGGCCGACGACAAGGGCCAGGTGTTCTTCCACACCCTCGGCGTCCGCGCCCACCTCGCCACCACCGGCCGCACCACCCCGGCCGTCCACCTGAAACTGCTGATCGAGGGCGAGGAGGAATCCGGCTCCCCGCACTTCCGCGCGCTCGTCGAACAGCACGCGGACCGGCTCACCGCCGACGCCGTGATCGTCTCCGACACCGGCATGTGGTCCGAGGACACCCCCACCGTGTGCACCGGCATGCGCGGCCTCGCCGAGTGCGAGATCCGGCTGTACGGCCCCGACCAGGACATCCACTCCGGTTCCTTCGGGGGCGCGGTGCCCAACCCGGCCACCGCCGTCGCCCGTCTGGTGGCCGCCCTGCACGACGAGCACGCGCGCGTGGCGATCCCCGGCTTCTACGACGGTGTCGTCGAGCTCACCGACCGCGAACGCGAACTCTTCGCCGAACTGCCCTTCGACGAAGACCAGTGGCTGCGCACCGCCAAGTCCCACGGCACCCGGGGCGAAGCCGGATACAGCACGCTGGAGCGCGTCTGGGCCCGCCCCACCGCCGAGGTCAACGGCATCGGCGGCGGTTACCAGGGCCCCGGCAGCAAGACGATCATCCCGTCCTCCGCCATGGTGAAGCTGTCCTTCCGGCTCGTCGCCGGCCAGGACCCCGAGCACGTGCGCGAGGCCGTCGGCGCCTGGGTGCCCGGACAGCTGCCCGACGGCATCCGCCACGAGATCTCCTTCAGCCCCGCCACCCGCCCCTGCCTGACGCCACTGGACCACCCGGCCCTGCAGTCCGTGGTCCGCGCGATGGGCCGCGCCTTCGACACACCCGTCCGCTTCACCCGCGAGGGCGGCTCCGGACCGGCCGCCGACCTCCAGGACGTCCTCGGCGCACCGGTGCTGTTCCTCGGCATCTCCGTCCCGTCCGACGGCTGGCACGCCCCCGACGAGAAGGTCGACCTGGACCTGCTCCTCAAAGGCGTCGAGACCAGCGCGTACCTGTGGGGCGACCTCGCCGAGCACTGGCGGCACGCCCCCTGACCTCGCACGCCGTCCGAACCGGACGCCCGCGCGGGGCACACTGGAAGGGACCCGCCGCCAGGCCCCGCAGGACCCGGTCCCTCCCGCCGCACGTCCCGCCGAACCGCCCGCCGACCCAATCCGTTCCACCGGGGGAGTTGGAAGCACCCGTGACCACCTGGACCGACCACACCGCCGACCGACCCATCTCGCTCACCGCCCCGAGCGGCATCGACCGCGCCGCCCACCACCGGCTCGACGAGGCATGGCTCGCGGCGGCGTGGAGCCACCCCTCGACCCGCTGCTTCGTGGTCTCCGGCGGCCAGGTCCTCATCGACGAGACGGCGGACGGGCGTACCGAACTCGTCATGACCCCGTCCTTCGAGGCCCCGCTCACCGAGGCCCACCGCTACTTCCTGGGCATCGACGACGAGGGCGTCAGCTACTTCGCCCTCCAGAAGGACTCCCTGCCCGGCCGCATGGACGACTCCGCCCGCCCGGCCGGCCTGCGCGAGGCGGGACTGCTCCTGTCGCCGCGCGAGGCCGGCCTGATGGTGCACGCGGTCGCCCTGGAGAACTGGCAGCGGCTGCACCGCTTCTGCTCCCGCTGCGGCGAGCGCACCGTCATCGCCGCCGCCGGTCACATCCGCCGCTGCCCCGCCTGCGGCGCCGAGCACTACCCGCGCACCGACCCCGCGGTGATCATGGCCGTGGTCGACGACCAGGACCGCATCCTGCTCGGCCGCCAGGTCCACTGGCCCGAGGGCCGCTTCTCCACGCTCGCCGGATTCGTCGAGCCGGGGGAGTCCATCGAGCAGTCGGTGCGCCGCGAGGTCCACGAGGAGGTCGGCATCGGCGTCGGCGAGGTCGAGTACGTCGCCAGCCAGCCCTGGCCCTTCCCGTCCAGCCTCATGCTGGGCTTCACCGCCCGCGCCACCACGACCGAGATCGACGTCGACGGCGACGAGATCCACGAGGCCCGCTGGTTCTCCCGCGACGAACTCGGCGCCGCCTTCGAGTCCGGCGAGGTGCTCCCGCCGTACGGCATCTCGATCGCGGCCCGCCTGATCGAGCGCTGGTACGGCAAGGACCTGCCGACCCGCGGCGCCTTCTGACAGGACGCCCGGCGCTCCGACGGAGCCCCGGCGCAAGCCGCCGGGGCCCCGTCCCGCGCACCGGCTACGCTGTCGGGCCGGGCGGAGCCGTAGCGCAGAGGTCGTCGCGCGCGGTCTCCAAAACCGCGAGGACACCGGTTCGAATCCGGTCGGTTCCGCCCTCCCCGTGCCCCTGAACACAGGCGTGCCCCCTCCGGTGACCTCGACCGGAGGGGGCACGGCGCCGGGGGACGTCAGACCGCGAGGGCCTGCTTCACCTGGGCGAGGCTCGGGTTCGTCATCACGACCTCGTCACCGCCGGCGGACGGGACCACACGCACCGTGGGCACCGTCTGGTTCCCGCCGTTCGCCTTCTCGACGAAGGCCGCGGACTCCGGGTCCTGCTCGATGTTGATCTCGGTGTACGCGATGCCCTCACGGTCCAGCTGGCTCTTCAGCCGGCGGCAGTAGCCGCACCACGTGGTGCTGTACATCGTCACAGTGCCCTGCATGCCTCTCGCGCTCCTTCGGCGGCTCGGGAAAGTCCTCGATGTGGGGGGAACGTACGTGAAAGCGCAAGCATTCCCGCCGGGTGCCGCACGGCTCCCACGTGATGCCTGCCGCATTAGTACGACCGCGAGGCCCTCCCTGTGGACAACCGGCTCATCCGTCTCCGGCGACCTGGCAGCATGGCTGTGTGACAGCAGGAACGCACTCCACCCTCTTCCCACGGGTACCGGACTCGGCCGACGCGGTGCTCGAAGGGCTCGACCCCGAGCAGCGCGCCGTGGCCACCGCCCTGCAGGGTCCGGTGTGCGTGCTGGCCGGCGCCGGCACCGGCAAGACCCGGGCGATCACCCACCGGATCGCCTACGGGGTGCGCGCGGGCATCCTCCAGCCCTCCAGCGTGCTCGCCGTCACCTTCACCAACCGCGCCGCCGGGGAGATGCGCGGCCGGCTGCGCCAGCTCGGGGCCGTCGGCGTCCAGGCCCGCACCTTCCACTCCGCGGCACTGCGTCAGCTCCAGTACTTCTGGCCGAAAGCGATCGGCGGCTCCCTGCCCCGGCTCGTCGACCGCAAGGTCCAGCTGGTCGCCGACGCGGCCGTCGCCTGCCGCATCCGGCTCGACCGGGGCGAGCTGCGGGACGTCACCGCGGAGATCGAGTGGTCCAAGGTCACCCAGACCGTCCCGGCCGACTACGCGGCCGCCGCCGCCAAGGCCGGCCGGGAGTCCCCCCGCGACCCCGCCGAGATCGCCCAGCTCTACTCCGCCTACGAGGACCTCAAGCGTGAGCGCGCCGTCATCGACTTCGAGGACGTGCTGCTGCTGACCGTCGCCGTCCTGCAGGACCGGCACGACATCGCCGAGCAGGTCCGCGCCCAGTACCAGCACTTCGTCGTCGACGAGTACCAGGACGTCAGCCCGCTCCAGCAACGCCTGCTGGAACTGTGGCTCGGCGAGCGGGAGAACCTGTGCGTGGTCGGCGACGCCAGCCAGACGATCTATTCGTTCACGGGCGCAACCCCCGACCATCTGCTCGACTTCCGCACCCGCCATCCCGGGGCCACCGTCGTCAAGCTGGTCCGTGACTACCGCTCGACCCCCCAGGTCGTCCACCTGGCGAACGGCCTGCTCGCCCAGGCCCGTGGCCGGGCCGCCGATCACCGGCTGGAACTGGTCTCCCAGCGCGCCGCGGGGACCGAGCCGGTCTTCACCGAGTACACCGACGAGCCCGCCGAGGCGGAGGGCGCCGCCCGCCGTATCCGTGAGCTGATCGACGCGGGGGTCCCGGCGAGCGAGATCGCCGTCCTGTTCCGGACGAACGCCCAGTCCGAGACCTACGAGCAGGCCCTCGCCGACGCCGGCGTGCCCTACCAGTTGCGGGGGGCCGAGCGGTTCTTCGACCGTCCCGAGGTGCGCAAGGCCGGCATCGCCCTGCGCGGCGCGGCCCGCTTCGGCGGCAACGACGCCCTCCTCGACGACGCCCCCGACCTGCCCTCCCAGGTGCGCGCCGTGCTCTCGGGCGAGGGCTGGACGCCCCAGCCGCCGGCCGGTTCCGGAGCGGTCAGGGAGCGCTGGGAGTCACTGGCCGCGCTGGTGCATCTCGCCCAGGACTTCGCCGCCGCCCGGCCCGGCGCCACCCTCGCCGACCTCGTCGCCGAACTCGACGAGCGGGCCGGCGCCCAGCACGCCCCGACCGTCCAGGGCGTCACCCTCGCCTCGCTGCACTCGGCCAAGGGCCTGGAGTGGGACGTCGTCTTCCTGGTCGGCGTCGCCGAGGGCATGATGCCGATCACCTACGCAAAGACCGACGAGCAGATCGAGGAGGAGCGCCGTCTCCTCTACGTCGGTGTCACCCGCGCCCGCGAGCGCCTCCATCTCTCCTGGGCGCTCTCCCGTTCACCCGGAAGCCGGCCGAACCGTCGCCCCAGTCGCTTCCTCCAAGGGCTGCGTCCCGGCTCGAACGCCGCCGCGGGCCGTGGCGGCGCGGTCGGCGCGGGAGGTGTGGAGCACGGCTCGTCCGGGGCGGCGTCCGCCTCGGTCGTCCCGAGTCCGAGGCGCAGGCAGCGCAGCCCCGCGCGCTGCCGGGTGTGCGGCCGCACGCTGACCGACGCGGGCGAGATGAAGCTGATGCGCTGCGAGGACTGCCCCACCGACATGGACGAGGGCCTGTACGAGCGGCTCCGTGAGTGGCGCGCCGACCAGGCGGGACGCAGCGGGCAGCCCGCCTTCTGCGTCTTCACCGACAAGACGCTGATGGCCATCGCCGAGACGGTCCCCGACGACGCGCACGCGCTGGCCAGGATCCCCGGGGTGGGGATGCGCAAGCTGAATCGCTACGGAGCCGATGTTCTGGCCATCTGCGCAGGTCGTGACATCGACGGGGAACGGGATCAGGACTGATCCCAACTCGTCGGAAAAATAGTTTGCGCATGCCCCGGCAATCCCCATAGGTTCTTAGGCACGGGGACGGTGGCCTTCTCCAAGGCCCTGGCTCCGTGTTGTACTTGCATATCCGCGGACCGGTTCACCCCGGTCCCCTAGACGCCGAGAGGAGGCGAGTCCAGTGATCAGCATCAACACCAGCTCCATCGTCAAACTGACCGATCGCTCGGCCGTCTCCCTGTGCATGCTCGGCGCCTCGAACCAGGGCACCGGTCTGTCCGGCATTCGTGCCGCACACCTGGTGTCCTCCCTTGCTCCCGCGGCTCCTGCCGTCCGTGAGCGCGATGAGCGACCGACCGAGGCACTGGAAGCGGTAGTGGCACAGGCGAAGGCCTATGCCTTTGCGGCAGCCGGTGCCGGATTCCGGAAGCAGACGACGCAGCACCACCTGATGTGGGCCTTCCGTGGGCCAGAACCCTGGAGTGATCCAGCCTGATCCGATCAGGCCGGCGCCTTCAGGGCCGCGGAACCCCATCCGGGATCCGCGGCCCTTCTGTTTTCCCTCAAGCGGGAGAGCGAAGCGCCCCGGGACAAGAAAAGAACCCGGTACCAGCCGCCACCCGGCCAACAGGCCGGAAACGACCAGACGAGGAAGACGAACCGTGCAACTCGAAGCGCACGTCCCGTCCGTACCGCCTTCCGACACGATCCCCAAGCCCGGCTCCACGGAGGACCCGACCTTGACTCCGCTCACCGCGCTCACCGCGCTCGACGACGCCATCGAGAACCTCGGCGTGCCCGTCCCGTGCCGCTCCTACGACCCGGAGGTCTTCTTCGCCGAGTCGCCGGCGGACGTCGAGTACGCCAAGTCCCTCTGCCGCACCTGCCCGCTGATCGAGGCCTGCCTCGCCGGCGCCAAGGAGCGGCGTGAGCCTTGGGGCGTCTGGGGCGGCGAGCTGTTCGTCCAGGGAGTTGTCGTCGCCCGCAAGCGGCCGCGTGGCCGCCCGCGCAAGAACCCGGTCACGGCATGAACACCCCAGGAACGATCGACCGCCCCCTCACGCACGACCCCCAGAAGCAGGCCCCGATGATGCCGTCCACTCACGAGCCCGCAGGCTCCGCGACCGAAGACTTCACCACCAGTGGTGCGAACGACTCGCGCCAGAACAGGACCCGAGAGATGCAACTCATCCCAGAAGCCCTGGCCCGTGCGCATATGCACGAGCGACTGCAGGAGGCGCAGCGGGAGCGCCAGGCCGCGGGCCTGGTGACCGCTCGCCGGATGCAGCGCCGGGCCGAGCGCGCCTCCCGGCGCGCCCGCCGCGCGCTCGCCATGGCGGTCATGCAGTAACCGGTACCACCTGAAGCGGCGGTCTCCCCAGCCCGGAGGCCCAGCTCTCCCCGCGGGGGCCGGTCCGTGTGAACGGACCGGCCCCCGCGGTGCGTTGTGCGGGGCGGACCGTCGGGAACGGCGTTATCGTCGCCGGGTGACGAGTCCTCCCGGTGGCAGTGACGACGGCGGTTCCGCGGCGGAGCCGGAGCCGCTGGTGTGTGCCCGTTGCGGCACCCGCGCCGAGGGGCCGCAGCCGACCTGGACCTTCTCCGTGGAGGACGGCGCCCGCCGTCACTACTGCGAGGCGTGCTCCCGCGACAATCTGCGGGCGATCGAGGGCCGCCTGGACGCGCAGTGGTGGTAGGGGCAGCCGGTGCCCGCGGCGCTCGACGTGCCCCTCGGGTCCGTCAGGCCTGGGCGGCCGGTTCCTCCTCCGCCGGTTCCTCCGGGACGAAGCCCGGCAGCCACTCCTCCAGTTCCTCCCGCAGCCGCACCGTCGCCCCCAGCTGACAGAGCACGCCGATCGTGCTCAGGGTCACCCGGTGGATCAGGAGGTAGGCCGGGGGAAGGTTGAGCTGCTTGGCCAGCTGGTAGGCGGGGGAGCGGGGGTCGGCTATCCGGGCCGCCTGGCTCCGCATCCAGCCGCGGGTGAAGGTGAACTCGTCGGCCTGGGCCGGCTCGATGATCGGCAGGAGGTAGTCGAGGACGGCGTCGGGGTCCAGCTCGATCGACTCCTTGACGAAGCCCTCGGCGCAGAGCATCTCGTAGACGGCCTCCGCCTCGCCGTCCAGCGTCATCCGCAGGGCCTCGCCGATGGGCTCGGGCAGCCCACCCGGGAGCCGGTCCACGGTGCCGAAGTCCAGTACGCCCAGGCGCCAGTCGTCCTCGCCCTCCGGACCGCCGGGCAGCAGACGGAAGTTGCCGGGATGCGGGTCGGCGTGCAGCAGACCGGTGCGGGCGGGACCGGAGAACAGGAAGCGGGCCAGAAGCTGGCCGGCCCGGTCGCGCTGGGCCTCCGTGCCGTCCGAGATGATCTCCGACAGCGGTGTGCCGTCCATCCACTCGGTGATCAGCACCTGCTCGCACTGGTGGACCACATCCGGCACGACGACGTCGGGATCGCCGTCGAACTCCTCGGCGTGGGTCCGCTGGGCCTGGGCCTCCAGGCCGTAGTCCAGTTCTTCGGAGACCCGGTCCTTGAGCTCCGTGATCAGCGGCTTGACGTCCATGCCGGGGATGAGCGGACCCAGCAGACGGGCGAAGCGGCTCAGCTGGTTCAGGTCGGACAGCAGGGCCTCGCCGGCGCCCGGGTACTGCACCTTGACCGCCACCTCGCGGCCGTCGTGCCACACCGCCCGGTGCACCTGGCCGATCGAGGCCGCGGCGGACGGCTTGTCCTCGAACTTCAGGAACAGCTTCTGCCAGCCTGCGCCCAGCCGCTTCTCCAGCACCGCGTGGACGGTACGGGTGGGCATCGGCGGGGCGGCCTCCTGCAGCTTGGTCAGTGCCGCCCGGTAGGGACCGGCGACCTCCTCCGGCAGGGCCGATTCGAAGACCGACAGGGCCTGGCCGAACTTCATCGCACCGCCCTTGAGCTCGCCGAGCACCTTGAACAGCTGCTCGGCGGTGCGCTGCTGGAGCTCGCGGCCGACAAGCTCCGCGGACTCGCCCACGATCCGCTTGCCGAGTCCCCAGGTAGCCCGCCCGGCGAAGCCGAGCGGGAGCGCGGCCAGCTTGGCGGTCCGGGTGACCGCCTTGCGGGGAAGATCAGACATGCGCCCTCCAAGTCCCTGCCGGCCGCTTCGCGTCCGCCTTGCGGCGCCACTCCTCCGACGGCCCGTGCACGGTCATTGTCTCGTGTGACCCCCCGTCCCCGGAGGTGTGTTCTCCCTTACCTTTTTCCGGATCTTTGCGCGCGGCTCCGCACGGGCAGTCCGGATACGGCCGGACCGGGCGCGCATGCCAGTGCAGAGCGGGGAGGGAGACCTCCCAGCGTGCGCCGGCGCTGGACGGGACCCGGCCGTCCAGGAAGGTGAGCGCGTGAGCGGCCGCCAGTCCGGCCACCGTCGTGGCCAGCGTCACGTCGCAGGCGCCCACCCGGCGCTGCCGCCCGGAGCGCCACTGGGCGGCCAGGCGCGGCCAGACCGGGTCCCGGTCGGTGCGGTCCTGCTGGAGACAGCCCGCACAGCTCGTCTCACCGGGCAGGACCAGCGGGCCGACCACACCGGTCCCCTCCACGACACCGGCGTAGAGGTGAGGTGTGCCCGAGGACACCAGGGTTTCGGCGGCCGTCGGATCGGGCGCGTGCACGGCGACGTCGTCCCGCGGGGCGAGGACGACCAGTCCGAAGCCGGGGTCGCCCTCTGCGCGGGGAGAGCGGGCGGTCCGGTGCGGCGGGCGGTCCGGGGCGGCCCGGCGTACCGCGCGGCGGGCCGCCTCGTCCCTGCGGTCGCCGACGGCCTCGGCGGGCAGCCCGCCCGGCGCGACGTCCCACGGCTCGACCCGCCCGACGTCGCGCACGTCGACCTCGCACACCCCGGCCCCCGACAGCAGTGCCGCGAGGGTGGTGCCCACCCGGCCCCCGCCTCTCACCTGCACCCGCATACTGCGGCGCGCCGCCAGCCGGCGGAGCGGATCGCCCGGTGCGGAGGTGGTCAGGGCGAGGGACGCCAGATCCGGACGGAGCCGGTCGAGCACCTCCGGTTTCTCCCGCAGGGCCTCGGCGTCCGGCCCGCCGCCCCGCGAGTCGTCCAGCAGCCCGGCCCGCGACAGCCGGCGCACCAGCCGGTCGACATGGCCCTCGGGCAGGTCCATGCGCCGTGCCTCCTCCCGCAGGAGCTCCAGCCCGCGGGTGCCGTCGAGCAGGTCGAGGAAGCTGCCCGTGGCCGTGTCCACAGGGCCCAGCGTCAACGCGTGCGCCGGTGTCATCCCGAACTGCACGGTGTTGAGATCGCGCCATCCGCGCCGAAGCGCGGGCTTGACCATCGGATGCATGACAGGCCCCCGTATGTCCCGGATCGTCCCCGTTGAGTGGTCGAGCCCTTCACAGCTCGTCCGACGCATGCCAGCATGCCGGGACGGGGCGCAGGCTGCCGAAAGTTGTCCACAGGCGGTGGGATTCATCGTACAAATCCGGCGCTCGGTGGGGGGGAACGCCAGGGAACCGTCCCGGAGCCAAGACTTCCCCGTGTGCAGCGGGTACCGTCGGGGCGTGCCCGCCGACCCACTGCACAGCGCCGGAAAGTCACAGCGCAGCACGACGAGCCAGCCGACGAACGGCTCACGGGCGAGCGCGATCGAGGTCCGCAGGAGCGCCCGCCGTCGCAGAACGGTCTCCGCGTACCGCGAGGGCGATCGCACCGTCGTACTCATCCCTGCCCGGATGTCCGAGGCGGAGGAGCAGCGCTGGGTGACCGTCATGCTCGACAAGCTGGCCGCACAGGAGAGCAGGCGGACCCTCGGGGACACGGAGCTGGCCGAGCGCGCCCGGCGGCTGTCCGACCAGTACTTCGGCGGACGGGCCAGGCCCGCCTCGGTGCGCTGGGTGACCAACCAGAACACGCGCTGGGGCTCGTGCACCCCGTCCGAGGGAAGCATCCGGCTGTCGCACCGGCTGCAGGGCATGCCCGAGTACGTCGTCGACTACGTCCTCTGCCACGAGCTGGCGCACCTGCTGGTGCCCGGGCACGGCCCGCGCTTCTGGCGGCTGCTGGAGGCGTATCCGAGGACCGAGCGGGCCCGCGGCTACCTCGAAGGGGTGGTCGCGGCCGAGCGGCTGCCGCACGTGCCGGGTGCGCGTGATGCGTGAGCACCGCTCGAGGTGAGCGCACCGTAGGCCTACGCACGCGTTGTGTACCGGGTCTGTACCGACTTCATCCGGTGTCCGAGTTTGCCGTTAGCCTGGCGCGACGCACTCACATTCGGGATGGGGGACGGTCGTACGTATGGCCAGGGAATTCCAACGCGGCCACAAGGCCAGGATCAGTGACCTCACGGCGGGTATGGATCTGTACGTAGGTGTGCAGATCTCCGGTCCGGGGCTGACCTTCGACATCAGCTGCTTCGGTCTCGACGCCGACGAACGGCTCTCCGACGAGCGTTACTTCATCTTCTACAACCAGCCGAAGTCCCCCGAGGAGTCCGTCCAGCTCCTGGGCGCCCAGGCGGGCGACACGGAGTCGTTCCGCGTGACGCTGGACCGGATCCCGCAGCAGATCAGGAAGCTGTCCTTCACGGCGACCCTCGACGGCGCCGGGCAGATGTCGCAGATCGGTCCCGGGTACATCCGTATCGTCGCGGGCGGCGAGGAAGTGGCCCGGTATCCGTTCAGCGGCTCGGAGTTCTCCACCGAGCGGGCCGTGATGCTGGGCGACTTCTACTTCAAGGACGTCTGGCGGTTCGCCGCCGTCGGGCAGGGCTTCGACGGCGGGCTCGACGCGCTGCTGCGGAACTTCGGCGGCGAGGTCGCCGAGGACGAGCCGGCCGCCCCCCAGCAGCAGCCGGGGGCGGGCGGAGCCGCGCCCGGTTTCGCCCCGCCCGCGTTCGGCGTACCCGGAGGCGCCGCGCCCGCCCCGGCGCCCGCCCCGGCCCCGGCTCCCGCCCCCGCGCCCGCTCCGGCCCCCGCGCCCCAGCCCGCCGCACAGGGCTTCGCGCCGCCGCCGGCCCCCGCACCTTCCGCGCCGCCGGTGCACGCCGCACCGACCATCGCCGCCCCCTTGCACACCCCGCCCGGTGGCTCCCCGGTGCCGCCCCCGGCGCCGGCGCCCGCGCCCTACGGTCAGCCGGGCCAGCAGCCGCCGTACGGCCAGCCCGCCCCGCCGCCCCCGGGCTACGGACAGCCGCAGGTTCCGCAGGCACCCGTCCCGCCGCCCCCCGGCTACGGACAGCCGCAGGTCCCGCAGGCACCCGTCCCGCCGCCCGGCTATGGACAGCCCACGCCCCCTCCGGGCTACGGACAGCAGCCCCCGCCCGGACAACCGCCCGGTCAGCAGGCCCCGTACGGGGCGCCTCAGGGCGCACCCCAGGGCGCACCCCAGGGCGCACCGCAGGGCCCCGGCGTGCTCGGCGCGCTCCAGCAGTTCAAGGAGACGCCCACCGGTCAGCGCTGGACGCAGCAGAACAAGAAGCTCGTCCGCGTCGACCTCGGCATCGGCGAGCAGCCCGTCCTGGCCCGGCAGGGCAGCATGGTGCTCTACCAGGGCAAGGTCGACTTCAGCTACAAGGGCGCCGGCTTCTCCGGCCGCATCGTCGGCAACGCCACCGGCCAGGAGATGCAGCTGATGCGCTGCACCGGCAAGGGCCAGGTGTTCTTCGCCGAGAACTCCACGATGCTGCACCCGATCGAGCTCCAGGGCGACGCCGTGTGCGTCTCCGCCGAGAACGTCCTCGCCTTCGACGAGAGCCTCCAGTACGAGGTCCGCCGCATCGAGGGACACGGCATCCCCGGCGGCGCGCTGTTCACGATGCAGTTCCAGGGGACCGGCACCATCGTCGTCAAGACCCACGGCACGCCGGTGGTGCTGCCGGTCACGCCCACCACGTTCGCCGACTGCAACGCCGTGGTCGCCTGGTCGGCCGCCTCCCAGGTGGTCGTCTCCAGCCAGGTGCGGATGCGCCGCAACTCCTACCCCGGCGACACCGGGGAGAGCGTCAACCTCCAGTTCCGGGGCGCACCCGGCAACTTCATCGTCGTCCAGCCGTACGAGATCTGAGGGAGCCCGTCATGAACCAGCCACTCGCGGGCTATGCCCCCGCCCCCGTCACCGCCCGCATGGAGAACCACGGCAACCACATGCTGAAGGTCGCCATGCAGACCGGGCACGACCTCCTCGCGCGCGTGGGCTCGATGGTCGCCTACGAGGGGTTCGTCCAGTACGAGCCCAACCCGCCGGCCGTCCGCCAGATCGCCAAGGACTGGATGACCGGTGAGGGCGCGCCGCTGATGAAGTGCTCCGGCGACGGCCTGCTCTACCTCGCCGACTACGGCGCCAACGTCGTCGTGATCAACCTCAACGGCGACGGCATCTCCGTCAACGCCACCAATCTGCTCGCCTTCGACGCCCATCTCACGTGGGGCGTGGAGCGGGTCAAGGGCCTGGCGAAGTTCGCCGGACAGGGCCTGTGGAACACCAAGATCTCCGGACAGGGCTGGGTCGCGCTGACCTCGCGCGGCAAGCCGATCGTCGTGGACTGCGGTGGCGGCGACGACGAGACGTATGTCGACCCGGACGCCCTGGTCGCCTGGTCCCCGAACCTCAAGGTGAAGGGCAAGCGCAGCTTCCGCGCCCAGTCGCTGATCGGCCGCGGCAGCGGGGAGGCCTACCAGATGGCCTTCTCCGGTCAGGGCATCGTCGTCGTCCAGCCCAGTGAGGACAGCACCGACCGTCTCCGGGTCCGGGGCTGAGGGGGAGCAACCACACCATGCAGAGCCCGCTTTTCGCCTTCAACGACCAGCAGACCCAGGAGCGCTGGAGCCTGCAGAACCAGCAGATGCTCCGCGTCGCCCTGGAGGGCCACGACGACATCCTCGCCCGCAAGGGCACGATGGTCGCCTACCAGGGACTCGTCGAGTTCGACGCCGAGTTCCAGGGCAACAGCGCATCACGCGCGCGTGCGCAGACCGGTGAGGGACTCGACCTGATGCGCTGCCACGGGCAGGGCACGGTCTACCTCGCCAACCTCGCCCAGCGCATCCACGTCATGGAGGTGGAGCAGGACGGGCTGACGGTCGACAGCAGCTATGTGCTCGCGATGGACTCCTCGCTGCACCACGAGGTCATCGCCGTCGACAGCCTGTACGGCATCTCCGGCTCCGGGAAGTACCAGCTCAACATCACAGGCCGCGGCAAGGTCGCCCTGATGACCTCGGGCATGCCGCTGCTGATGCAGGTGACGCCGGACAAGTACGTCAACTGCGACGCCGACGCGATCGTCGCCTGGTCCACGTCCCTGCGCGTGCAGATGCAGGCCCAGACCCACTCCTCCGGGGTGTGGCGGCGCCGCGGCAACACCGGCGAGGGCTGGGAGCTCAGCTTCATGGGCAGCGGCTTCGCGCTCGTCCAGCCCAGCGAACTGCTGCCGCCGCAGAACGCCCAGACGGGCGGCGGCCTCGCCGCGCAGTACGGCGTGGGACAGCAGGGGGCCCGCGGCCAGAACCAGGGCAACGTCTGGAGCTGACCGGGGACGACACAGGGGTGAGGGGCGACCGCCCGGGCGGCCGCCCCTCACCCCTGTGTCAGACGCCCAGTCTCGTCCGGGCCGCTTCCACCAATCGGGTGACGGAGGTGTCCGCCACGTCCGCCACCTCGTCGTACGGGAACCAGCGCAGGTCGAGGGACTCGTCGCTGATCGCCTCGACGGCGCCGGCCGGAGCCAGCGCCGCGTACTGGACGTCCAGGTGCCAGGCGCACGGTGTGTGATGGCGGTCCAGACGCACGGGGCCACCGGCCACCAGGGCCAGTCCCGCGATGCCGGACTCCTCCGTCGCCTCCCGCAGGGCCGCCGCGGCGAGCGAGACGTCACCCGGCTCGCAGTGCCCGCCCATCTGGAGCCACATCCGCAGCTTGCGGTGCAGGGTCAGCAGCACCCGGCCCCGCTCGGGATCGATCACCAGGCCGCTGGCCGTGATGTGGCCGTCCGTACAGGCCTTCCACATGCCGTCCGGATGCGCCGCGAGGTGGTCCAGATAGGTCTGGCGCAGTTCGGACTGGTCCTCGTACCCCTTGAGCACGAGGACGGCGTCGTCGTGGAGGCTCACTCGGCGTCGTCGCCCTTGTTCTCGCTCTTGTCCTCGCCCTCGTCCTTCTTCTTGAGGTCGGGCTTGCCGGCGGCCTCGCCGAGCATCTTGTCCAGCTCGGAGAAGTCGATCTGCTCGCGGTGCACGAAGCCGTCCGGGTCGTCCAGGTCGGTCGCCGTCGGCAGCATGTCCGGGTGCGCCCACAGGGCGTCCCGGCCGTCGACCCCGCGCGCGTCGGTGAGCGAGGCCCACAGGCGTGAGGCGTCGCGCAGTCGGCGCGGGCGCAGCTCCAGACCGATCAGCGTGGCGAACGTCTGCTCCGCCGGGCCCCCCGAGGCGCGGCGGCGGCGCAGCGTCTCGCGCAGCGCGTCGGCCGACGACAGCCGGGGCTTGGCCGCGGCGTGCACCACGGCGTCCACCCAGCCCTCGACGAGCGCCAGCGCCGTCTCCAGCCGGGCCAGGGCGGCCTTCTGCTCCGGCGTGTCCTCCGGCTGGAACATGCCCTGCTGGAGGGCCTCCTGCAGCTGCTCGGGGTTCTGCGGGTCGAACTGGCCGACGACGTCCTCGAGCTTGCCGGTGTCGACCTTGATCCCGCGCGCGTAGCCGTCGACGGCGCCGAACAGGTGTGAGCGCAGCCACGGGACGTGCGCGAACAGGCGCTGGTGGGCGGCCTCGCGCAGGGCGAGATACAGCCGCACCTCCTCCTGGGAGACGCCCAGGTCCTTGCCGAACGTCTCGATGTTCAGCGGCAGCAGCGCGGCCCGGCCGGCCGGGCCCAGCGGCAGGCCGATGTCGGACGAGCCGACGACCTCACCGGCGAGCACGCCGACGGCCTGCCCGATCTGCGTGCCGAACATGGCGCCGCCCATGGAGCGCATCATGCCGATCAGCGGGCCGGCCATGGCCTGCATCTCCTCCGGCAGCACATCGCCCATCGCGTTCCCGACGCGCTCGGCGACCGGGTCGACCAGCTCCCGCCACGCCGGGAGGGTGGCCTCCACCCACTCCGCGCGGCTCCAGGCCACGGCGGAGCTGGCACCCGACGGCAGGGAGGTCGCGTCGTCCAGCCACAGGTCGGCCAGACGGACCGCTTCCTCCACGGCCCTGCGGTCGGCGGGGCCGACGCTCGCGTCCTTCGAACCCTCCGCGGTGCCCTGCGAGACGGTCTGCCGGGCGATCTGCTTGGCCATGTCCCAGTTCACCGGCCCGCCCTCGTAGGAGAGCATCTGGCCGAGCTGCTGGAACGCTGCGCCCAGGTCGGTGGGGTTCAGTGACCCGAACATCGCGGCGAACGGATTGTCCGCGCCCGGGCCGCCAAAGCCTCCGGCTCCGGGCATGCCGAAGCCGAACGGGTTGGCCGGGCCCTGACCACCACCGCTCTGCGGGTCCTTCTTCTTGCCCTCGTCGCCGTCGTCCGGCTCCTCCGGCGGAAGGCCGAATCCGAATGGGGTGTCACTCACGGGTTTCCTCGGCTGGTAGGGCCACCGGTTCTTTCCGGCGGCACGGCTGCCCGACAACACCACCCAGCGTAGACACCTGAAGCGGTTCGGGCCTCGGTGCTTCGCCGACAGCAGGCCTGCGGCAGGATGGATGCCACCTGGTACGTACGCGTCGCTCGCGCTCGTACTGAAGACAACCGCTGGAGACGCCCGGTGAGTTCCCCAGATCCACAGGTTCGCGCAGCGCGAAACGGCCCGACCGCCCCCGCGGCGCGCGGGCCCGTCGTCGCGGTCACCGGTGCCGCGTCCGGCATCGGCGCGCTGCTCACCGCGCGGCTCGCCGCCTCGGAGGAGATCAAGCAGGTCATCGCCATCGACGAGCGGCGCGGCGAGTGCGCCGAGGCGCGCTGGCACATCCTGGACGTACGGGATCCGGCCATCGCGGACAAGCTGCGCGGGGCCGACGTGGTGGTCCATCTCGCGCTCGACCTCGATCTGGAGACCGATGCCGCCGCCCGGACGGCCTACAACGTGCGGGGCACACAGACGGTGCTGACGGCCGCCGCGGCCGCCGGAGTGCGTCGCGTGGTGCTGTGCACGTCGACGATGGTCTACGGGGCGCTGCCGGACAACGAGCTGCCGCTGTCCGAGGACGCGGAGCTGCGGGCCACGGCGGAGGCCACGGGCGTCGGCGACCTCCTGGAGATCGAGCGGCTCGCGCGCCGGGCGCCCAGGGCACACCCGGGGCTCAATGTCACGGTCGTGCGTCCCGCCGTGCTGGTGGGAGGTACCGACACCGCGCTGACCAGGTACTTCGAGTCGCCCAGGCTGCTCGTGGTGGCCGGCTCGCGGCCCGCGTGGCAGTTCTGCCACGTCGAGGATCTGTGCAGCGCCCTGGAGTACGCCGTCCTGGAGAAGGTCGACGGTGAGCTGGCCGTCGGCTGCGACGGGTGGCTGGAGCAGGAGGAGGTCGAGGAGCTCAGCGGGATCCGGCGGATGGAGCTGCCGTCGGCGGTCGCGCTCGGCGCGGCGGCCCGGTTGCACCGGATCGGTCTCACCCCGTCCCCGGCCGGGGACCTGGCGTACACGATGCACCCCTGGGTGGTGAGCGGGAGCCGGCTGCACGACGCCGGGTGGCGGCCCGCGCACACCAATGAGGAGGTGCTCGCGGAGCTGCTGGAGGAGGTGTCCGGCAGGCACACGGTCGCCGGCCGGCGACTGGGGCGCAAGGACGCGACGGCGGCGGGCGCCGCGGGAGCGACGGTGGCCCTGCTGGGCGCGGCCGCGGTGGTGCGACGGGCCCGCAAGGCCCGGCGCCGGATCTGACGTGCCTCTTGGAGGAGGCTCCGAGACGTGCCTACTGGAGGAAGCTCCGAACGGGCACGCGCGCGTACCGGGTGATGACGCCGTTCCGCGTCGTCGCCGGGGTGGGGCACGATAGGGGCATGGCATCCACGCACGAGCACCCGGGTGAGCAGGCCGCACAGGACCCGATCAAGCTGATCTCGATCCGCGACACGCCGCTGTCCGTGGACGAGATCCTCCGCGCGGTCGGGGACGACGCGGCCGGCGGGACGGCGCTGTTCGTGGGGACCGTGCGCAACCACGACGGGGGCGCCGACGTCGACGAGCTCGGCTATTCGTGCCACCCCAGCGCCGAGGACGAGATGCGGCGGATCGCCGGGAAGGTGGCCGCCGAGTACCCCGTTCGGGCGCTGGCCGCCGTCCACCGGGTGGGGGACCTCCGGGTCGGGGACCTGGCCGTGGTCGTCGGCGTGTCGTGCCCGCACCGGGGGGAGGCCTTCGAGGCCTGCCGGAAGCTGATCGACGACCTCAAGCACGAGGTGCCCATCTGGAAGCACCAGCGGTTCTCGGACGGCACCGAGGAATGGGTCGGCGCGTAGCGCCGTCGTCGAGGGGTGGTGGTCGGGCGACAGGAGGGCGGGTGGGTGCCTGCTGGAAGCAGGCCCGGACCTCCGGTTGCGTAACCCCACCCCTGGCGTGAGCGTTGTCACTGCTGATGGTTAATCTGCTGATCAGTCAGTGTTGCGGACGCTCATGGGGTTGGGAGGTCGGCATGGCGGCGCTTGCCTGGTTGCTGATTCCGCTTGTGGCCGCGATCGGAGCGGGACTGTGGGGCAGTTGGGCCAATCGCACCCGCAAGGTGCGGGGAGACGGCCCCGAACTCATCGGTTACGCCCGGTTCCGCGAGGCCATGGAAAAACCGCGCTCGGGTAGCTGAAGGCCGAAAACAACAGGTCACGGCGTACGACGTGCAGGGCCGCCCGTCCGGGTGGCCCTGACGGTGCGCTGACAGGCCTGTCCCGTACTGTCGAGGCATGCCACGCCGCACCGCGACGATGCTCGCCTCCACCCTGATGCTGATCGCGCTCCTGTGCGCGGGAGTGTTCATCCCCGTGCCCTACTCGGAGATGTCCCCGGGGCCGACGGTGAACACGCTGGGCGAGCACGACGGCGAGCCGGTGCTGCAGATCGACGGTCGCAGGACCTACCCGGCGGACGGCCACCTCAACATGACCACGGTACGGGTCACCAGCGCCGACTACCGGATGAACCTCGTCGAGGCCGTCTACGGATGGCTCGCGCACGACAACAAGGTCGTTCCGCACGAGACCCTCTACCCCGACGGCAAGACGGAGGAGGAGTCCACCCAGGAGAACGCCGAGGAATTCAGCCAGTCCCAGGAGAGCGCCAAGGTCGCGGCCCTGAAGGAACTCGACGTCCCGGTGGAGTCCTGGGTGATCGTCTCCACGGTGGTCAAGGGGTCCCCGTCCGAGGGCGAGCTGCACGCGGGCGACGTGATCAAGGCCGTCGACGGCAAGGCGGTGAAGGAGCCGGCCGACGTCGCCGAGCGGGTGACCGAGCACGAGCCGGGTGAGGACGTCGTCTTCACGATCGTGCCGGCCAAGGAGCAGGCCGCCGCCGAGAAGGAGAACCGGGCGGCGACGAAGACCGAGAAGGTGACGATCACCACCACGGCCTCCGAGGACGGCGGCGAGAAGCGCGCCATCGTCGGGATCTCCGCCGGGACCGACCACACCTTCCCGTTCACCATCGACATCAAGCTCGCCGACGTCGGCGGGCCGAGCGCGGGCCTGATGTTCGCCCTCGGCATCTACGACAAGCTCACCCCGGGCAGCCTGACCGGCGGCACGTTCGTCGCCGGCACCGGCACGATCGACGACGACGGCAAGGTCGGGCCGATCGGCGGGATCGAGATGAAGACGGTCGGCGCGCGCAGCAAGGGCGCCCAGTACTTCCTCACGCCCGCCGACAACTGCGCGTCCGCCGCCAAGGACACCCCAAAGGGCCTCACCCTGGTGAAGGTGGACACCATCGACGACGCCCTGGACGCCCTGAAGGACATCCGCTCCGGCGACACCTCGGACCTGCCGACGTGCACGGCGTCCTGACCCGTCCCGCTACTCCTCGAACGTCGCCGCCAGCGCCTGGGCCAGGCCCGGCACGAGTTCGGAGCCGGTGAGGACCTCCGTGGCGGAGTCCTTCTCACGCAGTCGCAGAGCCGACTCGCGGGCCCCGTCGCGCAGCACCGCGACCGTCATCCGGACCTCCTGACGCTCCGGGTGCCGCGCCACCCACTTCGTCAGCGCGGCCTCGTCCAGGTCCTTGGGGACCTGGGCCTCGGCCGACGGCGGCAGCATCAGCCGTTCCACGGTCAGGGCGCAGCCGGTCACCGAGTCGGGCCAGGCGATGGTGCCCAGGAACTCGTCGAGCGGCTTGCCCGTTGGAATCTCGTCCTGCTCGATCGGGGTGAGCGCGGTTGTCTCCTGTTCGTCGCCCAGACCGAGCCGGTCCGCGAGCGAGGGCTGTTCGGCCCGCAGCCGGGCGGTGTCGACGAGGGCGAACAGGCGGGCGGGCTGGTCCCAGCCGAGGCCGGAGACGTACTCGTCGATCTCGAGCACGGCCCGGGTGAGCGGATTGGCCGCCATGGGTGTGTTGGACATGGTCACAATCCTCTCTCGTTCCCGGCCGGAATCGGGAACCGAGTAAAGCGTGAGTAAGTTGCATAGGTGTGGGCCCACGATCACGGGGGGCCACGCACGGTCCGTGAAGACGCGGGCCTGACGAATCAACAGCGAACTTCGAGGTGCCTACCTTGGCTTTCCAGATGCCGGACCGCGGCGGAGGCCCGACGGGGCCACGGATCAGAGTGGGCCGGCCGTCCCGACGGGTCCGGACCCTGCTCATGACACTGGGCGTCCTGGCCGTCCTCGGCATGGTGTTCACCATGTTCGCGGGCTTCTGGACCGACTGGCTGTGGTATCGCTCGGTCAACTACTCGTCGGTGTTCACGACGACCCTGTGGACCAAGATCGGGCTGTTCTTCGTCTTCGGTCTGCTGATGGCCCTCGCGGTCGGCTTCAACGTCTGGCTGGCACACCGGATGCGGCCACCGCTGAGCGCCATGTCGATGGAGCAGCAGAACCTCGACCGGTACCGGATGGGCATCGCCCCGTACAAGAAGTGGCTGCTGCTCGGCATCACCGCGCTGGTGGGTCTGATCGCCGGCGCCTCGGCGTCGGGCCAGTGGCGGACCTGGCTGATGTGGGTCAACGGCGTGTCCTTCGGCCAGAAGGACCCGCAGTTCAAGCTCGACGTCTCCTTCTACGCCTTCGACCTGCCCTGGTACCGGTTCCTGCTCGGCTTCGGCTTCGCCGCCACGATCCTGGCGCTGATCGCCGCCGCGCTCACCCACTACCTGTACGGCGGGCTGCGCATCACCAGTCCGGGCGCGCGCGCCACGGCCGCGGCCACCGGACACCTGTCGGTGCTCCTCGGCGTCTTCGTCACCCTGAAGGCGGTCGCCTACTGGCTCGACCGGTACGGACTGGCGGTGAAGTCCAGCGACTTCAAGGCCACCGACAGCTGGACGGGCCTCAGGTACGTCGACGCCAACGCCTATCTGCCGGCCAAGACGATCCTGTTCTGCATCGCCGTGATCTGCGCGCTGCTGTTCTTCGCCACCCTGTGGCGGCGCACCTGGCAGCTGCCCGTGATCGGCTTCGGCCTGATGGTGCTGTCGGCGATCCTCATCGGCGGCCTGTACCCGGCGATCGTGCAGAAGTTCCAGGTCCAGCCGAACGAGCAGGCCAAGGAAGCGCCGTACGTCGAGAAGAACCTCAAGGCCACGCGTGAGGCCTACGGCATCGACGACTCCAAGGTCACCGACTACCCGGGCACGAGCCAGACCGAGGACAAGACCCAGCTGCGGGACGACGTCACCGACACGGCGAGCATCCGGATCATGGACCCGAACATCGTCTCGCCGACGTTCCAGCAGCTCCAGCAGATCAGGAACTACTACGCGTTCCCGACCAACCTGGACGTCGACCGGTACCCCATCGGCGGCAAGGAGCAGGACACGGTCATCGGTCTGCGCGAGCTGAACCTCGAGGGCATCCCCAAGCGGAACTGGATCAACGACCACTTCCGCTACACCCACGGATACGGTGTCGTCGCGGCCGAGGGCACCAGCGTGGACTCCGGCGGCCGTCCGGACTTCATCGAGTCCGACCTGCCGTCCAAGGGAGAACTCCCGGAGTACGAGCAGCGCGTCTACTACGGCGAGCGCACCACCACGTACTCGATCGTCGGCGGTCCCCAGAAGGAGATCGACTACTCCGACGACAGCGGCGAGAAGACGTACAGCTACCGGGGCGACAGTGGGGTCGACCTCGAGAACCCGATCAACCGGGCCGCCTACGCGGTCGCGTTCAACGAGCCGCAGATCCTGTACTCCGGGGCGATCGGCGAGGGTTCGCGGATCCTGTACAACCGCACGCCCAAGGAGCGCGTCGAGGCGATCGCCCCGTGGCTGACCATCGACGGCGACGCCTACCCGGCGGTCGTGGACGGCCGTATCCAGTGGATCGTCGACGCCTACACGACCACCAACGGCTATCCGTACGCGTCGCGGACGACCCTCGGTGACACCACGGCCGACTCGCTGACCGCCACCAACGACCAGCGCGCGGTGGTGGCCCAGCAGAACCAGGTCAACTACATCCGCAACTCGGTGAAGGCGACCGTCGACGCGTACAGCGGCGAGGTCAAGCTCTACCAGTGGGACACCCAGGACCCCGTCCTGAAGACCTGGATGAAGGCGTTCCCGGACACGGTGCAGCCGAAGACCGAGATCTCCGGCGAGCTGATGGCCCACCTGCGGTACCCGCAGGACCTGTTCAAGGTGCAGCGCGAACTGCTGACCCGCTACCACGTGAAGGACGCCACGACGTTCCTCTCGGGCAGCGAGGTGTGGCAGGTGCCGGACGACCCGACCAACAAGACGGGCGACGCGGTGCCTCCGTACTACCTGAGCATGAAGATGCCCGACCAGCAGGAGCAGACCTTCTCGCTCACCACGACGTTCACGCCGAACGGGCGTGACAACCTCAGTGCCTTCATGGCGGTGAACGCCGATCCGGGCACCGATGACTACGGCAAGATCAGAGTGCTGAAACTGCCGACCAGCACCACGGCCGCCGGACCCAAACAGGTCCAGAGCCAGTTCAACTCCGAGCAGGACATCGCTGAGTCCATCAGGCTGCTGAGAGGCGGCGACTCCGAGGTCGAGTACGGCAATCTCCTGGCCGTCCCGCTCGACGGAGGACTGCTCTACGTGGAGCCGGTCTACGTACGCGGTGGTGGACTGAAGTACCCGCTGCTGCGGAAGGTGCTGGTGACCTACGGAGGCCAGACCGCCTTCGAGGACACCCTCGACCAGGCCCTCGCCAAGGTCTTCGGGGGTGAGGGCACGGCCACCGAGCCACCACCGGGCGAGGACGAGGGAACCGGCGAGGAGGAAGGCACGACGCCACCGCCGACGTCCGACGACCCGACGGTCCAGGAAGCGCTGAACGACGCCCAGAAGGCCTTCGAGGCCGGCCAGGAAGCCCTGAAGAAGAACGACTGGGAGGCCTACGGCCAGGCGCAGAAGGACCTGGAGGAAGCGTTGCGCAAGGCCGAGGAGGCCCAGTCGGCAGAAGGGGGCGGCGGCGTCGGCGACGGGGACAGCGGTCCCGGTCCCGACGCGAGCCCGAGCAGTTAGCGAGCAGGCTGGTCAGACGTCCGTCCCGCGCCGTGCTACGGTTGCAACGCAACGGCGCGGGGTGGAGCAGCTCGGTAGCTCGCTGGGCTCATAACCCAGAGGTCGCAGGTTCAAATCCTGTCCCCGCTACTCACGTCGCGAAGTCAGCGACATCAAAGGCCCGGATTCCTCCAGGAATCCGGGCCTTTGTGATGGGCGAACGCATGTGCCTGGGCGGGTGACGGCCGTGCCGCCGACGGGAGTTGGCGGATCTGTGTTTGACTTGTCTCTCTGTGGGCATGTCGACAAAACGCTGTAGTGACCTCACTGACTGCGGTATACCAGGTGTACCCAGGTTGCAGGTGGTGCGACGATGGATGGTATGGGGGACAAGGCAACTCTGTTCGGGACAGGGCGTTTTGTGCAGTCCTCCCCTCGGGAGGAACCCCGCGACGAGACGGGGGAGGCCGCCGACGAGGCGGCCGAGGAGCTGCGTCAGCGGCTCGCCGCCGAGGCCGGCGACGTCGAGGCGATGAGCGTCCTCGGCGCCATGCTGCTGCGCCGCGGTGATCTCGACGGAGCCGAACCCCATCTGCGTGCCGCCACCACCGCGGGCGACCGCGCCGCCGCCAACAACCTGGGCGTCCTGCTGCACCAGCGGGGCTACGCCGACGAGGCCGCGGGCTGGTGGCGGATCGCCGCCGTGGCCGGCTCCACCGCGGCGGCCCACGCGCTCGGCCGCCACCACCGGGAGCGAGGGGACGAACCCGCCGCCGAGTACTGGCTGCGCCAGTCCGCCGAACAGGGTCACACCCTCGGCGCGTACGCCCTTGCCGACCTGCTGGAACACCGCGGGGACACGGTCCAGGCCGAGCGCTGGATGCGGGCCGCCGCCGAGCGGGGGCACCGGGAAGGGGCGTACCGGCTGGCCCGCGCGCTGGACCGCAGGGCCGCGCGGGAGAGCGACGACGGTGCCGCGGCGCTGGTGCGGGAGGCCGAGCAGTGGTACCGGCAGGCCGCCGCGCGGGGACACCGCCGGGCCGCGCTGCACCTCGGGACGATCCTGGAGCGCCGCGGCGAGCTCAAGGAGGCCGGCCGCTGGTACCTGACCTCCGCCAAGGACGGCGAGGCCCGGGCCGCCTGCGCGCTCGGCTTCCTGCTGCGCGACGCCGGGGACACCGAGAACGCCGCCGTGTGGTGGCTGCGGGCCGCACAGGACGGCGACGGCAACGCCGCCAACGCGCTGGGCGCGCTGCACGCCGAGCGGGGCGAGACCCAGACCGCCGAGCGCTGGTACCGGGCCGCGATGGACGCCGGTGACATCAACGGCGCGTACAACCTCGGGCTGCTCTGCGCCGACCAGGGCCGGACCGCCCAGGCCGAGCAGTGGTACCGCCGGGCCGCGTACGCCGGCCATCGCGAGGCGGCGAACGCGCTGGCGATCCTGCTGCTGCGGGCCGGGGACGAGACCGGAGCGGAGCCGTGGTTCTCCAAGGCCGCGGAGACCGGCAGCGTGGACGCCGCCTTCAACCTCGGCATCCTGCACGCGGGCCGGGGCGAGGAGCGGTCCGCGCTGCGCTGGTACGAGCGGGCGGCGGCCGCCGGGCACATGGAAGCGGCGCTCCAGGTCGGGATGGCGCGGCTGCGGGAGGGCGAGGAGAGCGAGGCGGAGCGGTTCCTGCGGTGCGCGGCGGGCGGGGGGAGCGCGGAGGCCGCGTACCGGCTGGCCACGGTGCTGGACGCCCGCAGGCCGCCGGAGCCCGCGCACGAGCTGGGGGAGCCGGTGAACCGGCGCAGCGAGTGCGAGGAGTGGTACGAGCGGGCCGCTTCCCAGGGTCACCGGCGGGCGCAGGTGCGGGTCGGGATGCTCGCGGCGGCCCGGGGGGACGTGGTGGAGGCGGCGCGCTGGTACCGGGAGGCGGCGGAGGCCGGGTCGCGCAACGGCGCCTTCAATCTGGGGTTGCTGCTGGCCCGTGAGGGCAGTGAGCCGGAGGCGGCCGTGTGGTGGACCCGGGCGGCCGATGCGGGGCACGGGCGGGCGGCGCTGCGGCTCGCGCTGGTCTACGCGCGGCGGGGGGAGCTGGCGGAGGGGCAGCGGTGGGCGGAGCGGGCGGTGGCGCTGGGGCCGGCGGCGGTCGCGGAGCGGGCCACTCGGCTGCGGGACGCGCTGCGTGAGGAACTGTCGGCATGACGGGTGGGCCGGGGGCTGGTCGTGCGGCCCGGCGCTGGCGGGTGCCTCCCCCACGCTCGGCTTCTCCTCACTCTCGGCTTCGCTCGGGCGGAGGGACCCCATGAGCGGGAGGTGCCCCCATCGCCCACCCTCCCCCACTCTCGACTCCGCTCGAGTGGGGGACCCCCATCGGCCCTGGAGTACCTCCCAGGCCCTTGAGGCACTGGGGGAGGCACGATCGCTCGCAGTGGCGCGCGGGAACGGATTTGCTTCTGTTGGACGTCTTCACGTAGTGTTTCATTCATCGACGCGGGGTGGAGCAGCTCGGTAGCTCGCTGGGCTCATAACCCAGAGGTCGCAGGTTCAAATCCTGTCCCCGCTACTGAAGGCCGAGGGCCGGAATCCGACAGGGTTCCGGCCCTCGGTGCGTACGGCGCGTCCGGACGGCAGAGGAGAAGCCCCGGCACCCATCGGTGCCGGGGCTCGCTCGTGTGTCTCAGGCCGCCGCGCAGTTCGGGCAGACTCCGCGGTACGTCACCTCGACGTCGGAGACCGTGAAGCCGAAGCGCTCCGTGTCGGGGAGGTCGGCCAGCGGATTGCCGGTCGGGTGGACGTCGCGGATCGCGCCGCACTGCGCGCACACCAGGTGGTGGTGCGGGCGGTGGGCGTTGGGGTCGTACCTCTTGGCCCGCTTGTCCGTGGCGACCTCCAGCACCTCACCGAGCGAGACCAGCTCGCCCAGGGTGTTGTAGACGGTCGCCCGGGAGATCTCGGGCAGCTTGGCGACAGCCCTGGCGTGCACCTCGTCGGCCGTCAGGTGGACGTGTTCGCCGTCGAGGACCTCGGCCACGACACGGCGCTGCGCGGTCATCCGCCATCCACGTCCGCGGAGCCGATCCAAAAGGTCACTCATAGGCACCAGCCTAACAGCAGGGGGAAAGGAATCCCGAACGGGTGTGACTTTGGAGCTTTACTTGACTTAGACATTGTCCATTGTAGGATCGAGATCGGATTTGGCCAAGGCACGGTTTGGTCAGCAAGGACGCAGGAGGCGCACGTGACGCAGGGACCGCTCACTACGGAGGCCGGTGCTCCGGTAGCCGACAACCAGAACAGCGAGACCGCGGGCGTCGGTGGCCCGGTCCTCGTTCAGGACCAGCTCCTCATCGAGAAGCTGGCCCACTTCAACCGCGAGCGCATCCCGGAGCGTGTGGTGCACGCCCGCGGTGCCGGTGCCTACGGCACCTTCACGGTGACCGCCGACGTCACGCAGTACACGCGGGCCGCGTTCCTCTCCGAGGTCGGCAAGGAGACGGAGACCTTCCTGCGCTTCTCGACGGTGGCCGGCAACCTGGGCGCCGCGGACGCCGTGCGCGACCCGCGCGGTTTCGCGCTGAAGTTCTACACCGAGGAGGGCAACTACGACCTCGTCGGCAACAACACCCCGGTGTTCTTCATCCGGGACGCGATCAAGTTCCCGGACTTCATCCACACCCAGAAGCGCGACCCGTACACGGGCTCGACGGAGGCGGACAACGTCTTCGACTTCTGGGGTCTGTCGCCGGAGTCCACGCACCAGGTGACCTGGCTGTTCGGTGACCGCGGCATCCCGGCGTCGTACCGCCACATGGACGGCTTCGGCTCGCACACCTACCAGTGGAACAACGAGGCCGGCGAGGTCTTCTGGGTCAAGTACCACTTCAAGACGGACCAGGGCATCAAGAACCTGACCGCCGAGGAGGCCGAGATCCTCGCGGGCAAGGACCCCGACTCCCACCAGCGGGACCTGCGCGAGGCCATCGAGCGCGGCGAGTTCCCGTCCTGGACCGTCTACGTCCAGGTGATGCCGGCGGCCGAGGCGGCCACGTACCGCTTCAACCCGTTCGACCTGACCAAGGTCTGGCCGCACGCGGACTACCCGCTGATCGAGTTCGGCAAGCTGGAGCTCAACCGCAACCCGGAGAACATCTTCGCCGAGGTCGAGCAGTCCATCTTCAGCCCCGCCCACTTCGTGCCGGGCATCGGTCCCTCCCCGGACAAGATGCTCCAGGGCCGCCTCTTCGCGTACGGCGACGCCCACCGCTACCGCGTCGGCATCAACGCCGACCACCTGCCGGTGAACCGCCCGCACGCCACCGAGGCGCGCACCAACTCCCGTGACGGCTACCTGTACGACGGCCGCCACAAGGGCGCGAAGAACTACGAGCCGAACAGCTTCGGCGGTCCGACCCAGACGGGGCGTCCGCTGTGGCAGCCCATCCCCGTGACCGGTGTCACCGGTGAGACGGTCACGCCCGTCCACGCCGAGGACAACGACTTCGTCCAGGCGGGCAACCTGTACCGGCTGATGACGGAGGAGGAGAAGGAGCGCCTGGTGAACAACCTGGCGGGCGCCATCTCCGGGGTCACGCGTGACGAGATCGCCGACCGCGCGATCAACAACTTCCGTCAGGCGGACGAGGACTTCGGCAAGCGGCTGGAGGCCGCGGTCCAGGCCCTGCGCGGCTGATTCCAGCGCTGGACCGCTTGCCGAAACACGGGCCGGACCCCCTCTCGGGGCCCGGCCCGTTCCGCGTGTCACTACGCCGGTACCTGCTGGGCCCGCCGCCGCTCCGGCGCCCAGCAGCGGATGATGTCGCGGACCGAGACGACGCCGGCGGGCTCGCCCCGGTCGAGGACGATCAGATGGCGGAAACCGCCGTGGGTCATGGCGACAGCGGCCTCCTCCAGGGTCCAGGACGGGGCGGCGAACACGACGTCGGTGGTGGTGTGGGCGTGGGCGTGCTCGGTGTCGGGGTCCTGGCCGAGCCCGACGGAGTTGAGCACGTCCCGCTCGGTGAGGATGCCGATGCCGGTGCCGTCGGGATCGAGGACCACGGCCGCGCCCACCCGGCGGGCGGACATCAGGGTGGCGGCCTGGCGGAGGGTGTGGGCGGGGCCGATGGTGAGGACCACGGTGCTCATGGCGTCACGGACGAGCATGGATGGAGCCACCTCCTACCGGAAAACGCGAGGCCACGGACGTGAGGGCCCGTTCGTTCGCGATTTCACAAGTTCACAAGTGGGGGGGACTCTCAGAGTGGCAGGCAGAGCGGGGGTCAACAAGAGGGCGCGTGCGGCCGATCGGGGGCGCGCACGCTCGCCCGTGCCGCTCAGTAACGCTGGTTGAGGTACCCCAGCAACTCGTCGTGCAGCAGCCCGTTCGACGCGGCCGCGTTGCCGCTGTGCGGGCCGGGGCGGCCGTCGAGCCCGGTGAAACTGCCGCCCGCCTCCGTGACCACGATCGCGGTGGCCGCCATGTCCCACAGCGACAACTCCGGCTCGGCGCACAGGTCCACCGCTCCCTCGGCGACCATCATGTAGGGCCAGAAGTCGCCGTACGCGCGCGTGCGCCACACCTCGCGGGTGAGGTCGAGGAAGCCGTCCAGGCGTCCCTGCTCCTCCCAGCCGCTGAGCGAGGAGTACGCGAAGGAGGCGTCGGACAGCTTGGAGACGCGGGAGACCCGCAGCCGGGAGGCCGACGACAGACTGCGGCCGCTGAAGGCGCCGTGCCCCTGCGCGGCCCACCAGCGACGGCCGAGGGCGGGGGCGGAGACCACCCCGACGACCGGCTGGAAGCCCCCCTCACCGGCCTCCATCAGGGAGATCAGCGTGGCCCACACGGGAACCCCGCGCACGTAGTTCTTGGTGCCGTCGATCGGGTCGATCACCCAGCGTCGGGGTCCCGTGCCCTCCACCCCGTACTCCTCGCCCAGGACCGCGTCCCTCGGGCGGGCGCGTTTGAGGTGATTGCGGATGAGTTCCTCGGCGGCCTTGTCCGCCTCACTCACCGGCGTCATGTCGGGTTTGGTCTCCACCTTGAGGTCGAGAGCCTTGAACCGTTCCATCGTCGCGGCGTCGGCGGCGTCCGCCAGGACATGGGCGAAACGCAGGTCGTCGAGGTAGTCGGGCATGCAACGAACGGTATCTGCCGAGGTCGGTGCGGGGCCACCGGGGGCGGGGCCCGAGAACCCTTGACAGTGCCCGACGGCGCGTCAAATCTAACCGCAGGGTCGGCCGCTCGCCCCGAGGGAGGCGAAGATGCCTGCAGCGCGGGAAGCTCTGCTGGACGCCGCTTACACGGCACTGGCGCGTCGGCCCTGGCCCGCGGTGCGGATGGTGGACGTGGCCGCCGCGGCCGGAGTCTCCCGCCAGACGCTGTACAACGAGTTCGGCAGCAAGGACGGCCTCGCCCGGGCCCTCGTCCGCAGGGAGGCCGACGGCTACCTCGCCGGCGTCGACCGCGCCCTCGCCGGCCACGTGGACCCGCGCGACCGGCTGACCGCGACCGCCGAGTGGACCACCGCCAGCGCCCGTGAGAACGCCCTGGTCCGCGCCATGCTCACCGGCTGCTGGGGCGCACGCCTGCCCGCCCCGGGCCTCGCGGCCGTGGCGTCCGGATCCGCCGTGCCCGCGCAGCGCCGTGCCGACGGCCCGCTGCCCTCACCCACCGACCTCGTCGCCCTCGTCCGCGACCGTGCCGTCGCCGTCCTGGCCGGCCCCGGCGTCCCCAGGTCCGACACCGCCGACCTGGCCCGGTCCTGCGAGCTGGTGGTCCGCCTCGCCCTGTCCTGCGTCACCGCGCCCCCGGCCGACACCGGCGTCGCCGACCTGGTGCGCGGCGCCCTGCACCGGCCTCCGGTGATGCCGTAGCGGGGTTCAGTGCGCGGACCCCGACAGCTGCAGCCCGATCACGCCGACGATCACGAGCGTGATCGACACGATCTTCAGCGTCGACACCAGGTCCCCGAGGAACACCATCCCGTAGATGGCCGTCCCCGCCGCGCCGATGCCCGTCCACACCGCGTACGCGGGCCCCACGTCCAGCTTCTTCAGCGCCAGCGTCAGCAGCCCGAAGCTGCCCAGCGCGAACGCGCAGAACGCGACGGTCGGCCACAGCCGGGTGAAGCCGTGCGACAGCTTCAGGCACACGGCGAAGCCGGTCTCGAGCAACCCGGCCACGATGACCAGCAGCCACGCCATGTGTCGTCCTCCCGCATTCCCCACGTACAGTGACCGCTTCGTCAGGTTCGACAGGTTCGGGTCCGGCTCGGTGCGAGTATGCACTTACCGCCCGGAGGCCACGACAAACAACGCGGAGGTCAGTCGCCCTCCGTGCGCTCCCGCGTCGCCAGCAGCCGCCGCAGCGAGTACAGCCGCGCCGGATCCGCGTGCCCCTCGGCCACCCACGCGTCCAGCGCGCAGTCCGGCTCGTCGTGACTGCACGCGCGCGGACAGCCCGCCGTGCCCGGCTCGAGATCGGGGAAGGCGAGGATCACCCGGGACGGGTCGACGTGGGCGAGCCCGAAGGACCGCACCCCCGGGGTGTCGATCACCCAGCCCCCGGCACCCGACAGCGGGAGCGCCAGCGCGGACGTCGTCGTGTGCCGCCCCCGCCCGGTCACCGCGTTGACGTGTCCGGTCGTACGTCGCCGCTCCTCCGGCACCAGCGCGTTGACCAGCGTCGTCTTGCCGACCCCGGAGTGCCCCACGAACGCGGTGATCCGGCCGTCCAGCTGCTCCCGGACCCGGTCCGCGGCCTCGCCGCTCTCCAGTTCCGCGCGGCTGGTCACGACGTACGGGATGTCGAGGTCGCCGTAGAGCTCCAGCAGCTTGTCCGGCGGCGCGAGGTCCGACTTGGTCAGCACCAGCAGCGGCTCGAGACCGCCGTCGTACGCCGCGACCAGGCAGCGGTCGATCAGCCGCGGGCGGGGTTCGGGGTCGGCGAGGGCGGTGACGACGGCGAGCTGGTCGGCGTTGGCGACGACGACCCGCTCGTAGGGATCGTCGTCGTCCGCGGTACGGCGCAGCACCGACGCGCGTTCCTCGATCCGCACGATCCGCGCGAGCGTGTCCTTGTCGCCGGTCAGGTCGCCGACGATCGCCACCCGGTCACCGACCACCGCCGCCTTGCGGCCCAGCTCGCGGGCCTTCATCGCCATCACGATCCGGTCGTCGACCAGGCAGGTCAGCCGGCCCCGGTCGACGGTGAGGACCAGGCCCTCGGCGGCGTCCTCGTGCTTGGGCCGGATGTGGGTGCGCGGCCGGTTGCCCTTGCGGTTGGGGCGGGAGCGGATGTCGTCCTCGTCGGTGTGCTTGCCGTAGCGGCGCATGGTGAACCCCTACGCCCCGAGCATCCCGGTCCACAGCTCGGGGAAGTCCGGCAGGGTCTTCGCCGTCGTCGCCACGTTCTCGATCTGCACCCCTTCGACCGCGAGGCCGATGATCGCGCCGGCGGTGGCCATGCGGTGGTCCTCGTAGGTGTGGAAGACCCCGCCGTGCAGCCGGCGGGGGCGGATGTGCAGGCCGTCGGCGGTCTCGGTGACGTCGCCGCCGAGCTCGTTGATCTCCTTGGTCAGCGCGGCCAGCCGGTCCGTCTCGTGCAGCCGCAGGTGGGCCACGCCCCGCAGGGTCGACGGGGAGTCCGCGAGCGCCGCCACGGCCGCGATGCCGGGCGTCAGCTCGCCGACCTCGCCGAGGTCCACGTCGACGCCGTGGACCGACCCGGAGCCGGTGAACACGAGCCCGAACTCGGTCAGCTCGCAGGAACCGCCCATCTCGGTGAAGATCTCCCGCAGCCGGTCACCGGGCTGGGTGGTACGGGCCGGCCAGTCCGGGACGACGACCTTGCCGCCGGTCACCAGCGCCGCCGCCAGGAACGGCTGGGCGTTGGACAGGTCCGGCTCGACGGTCAGGTCCCGGCCGAGCAGGGCGCCCGGCGTGACCCGCCAGACGTTCGGTTCGCCGCCCGACTCGGGGGTGTCCACCTGGGCGCCCACCGCGCGGAGCATGTCGACGGTCATCCGGATGTGCGGCAGGGACGGCAGCGTCGCGCCGGTGTGCCGGACCTCGACGCCCTGGTTGAAGCGCGGCGCCGACAGCAGCAGGGCGCTGACGAACTGGGAGGACGAGGACGCGTCGACCTCCACGGTGCCGCCGTCCAGGGCACCGCCGCCGTGCACGGTCATCGGCAGCGCGCCGCGGTCCTCGTCGTCGATCCGGGCGCCCAGGTGGCGCAGCGCGTCGATGACGCCGTTCAGGGGACGCTCGTAGGAACGCGGGTCGCCGTCGAAGCGGACGGGGCCGTCGGCCAGCGCGGCGACCGGGGGCAGGAATCGCATCACCGTGCCGGCGTTGCCGACGTCGACGGTGGCCGGGCCGCGCAGGCCCGTGGGGAGCACCCGCCAGGCCTCGCCGGTGCCGTCCGGGCCGACGCCCTCCTCGATCTCCACGCCCATCGCGCGCAGGGCGCCGGCCATCAGCAGGGTGTCGCGGGAGCGCAGCGGGCGGCGCAGCCAGCCCGGCTCGGAGGCGAGGGCGGCGAGGACGAGGGCGCGGTTGGTGACCGACTTGGACCCGGGCACGTGGACCGTCGCGTCGACGGCTCCGCTCGCGTGCGGGGCGGGCCAGAGGGCGGTGTGCGTGGGGTTCGGGGCCATGGCCCCACTTTATAAGGAGCCCGGGAGGCGGGCTGTGTTTCGGGTGCGGCTGAGTGGTGGCTCGTCGCGCCCGTGCGGCGGAGCCGCACGGCGGCACGGTCCCGGGCCCCTTTCTGGCCGGCTGCTCGCGGCCCTCGCCGGCAGGCGCGCCGTGGTCTACAGGCCCAGGAGCCACCTGCCTCCGCCTATCAGGGAGCACAGCGACACCGCGTGGAACAGGAAGAACCACAGCCCCGCCGGGGCGTGCGTCAGCCTCGACAGCTGGTCCGCGTCCGAGTCCCCCGCGCCGCCGCGTGACCGCTTGGCCTGGAGCTCGAAGGCCGGGCGCACTCCGCCCAGGAGCAGGAACCAGACCACGGCGTACGCGAACGCCGCCTGCACCTGGGGCCCGGCCAGCCAGGACACCAGGACGAACGTGCCGCCCGTGACCAGCACCGACACCGCCCCGTACGCGTTGCGGATCATCACCAGCATCGCCACCAGCAGCGCCGTGGCCAGCCACAGCAGCAGTGTGATGCGGCCGGCGCCGAGCAGCGCGGCGCCGCCCAGGCCCAGCAGCGGGGGAGCGGTGTAGCCGGCGGCGGCCGTGAGGATCATGCCGATGCCGTGCGGCTTGCCGCGGCTGACGGTCAGACCGCTGGTGTCCGAGTGCAGGCGTATCCCCGTCAGCGTGCGGCCGGTGAGCAGCGCCACCAGGCCGTGCCCGCCCTCGTGGGCGATCGTGACGGCGTTCCGGGACAGCCGCCACAGCCCCTGCGGTACGACGACGGCGGCCGCGGCGACCAGTGTGGCGACGACCACCCACACGTCCGGGTCGGGCTGGGTGCCGGAGACCTCGTCCCAGAGGGAGGCGAATGAGGCGGACGCGGTACTGACCATGCTTTCCATCTGTTTCCGGTTGCTCCCTCTGCGCGTGCGGAGTCTGGCAGTGTTGCACGTATGTGCGGACGGTATCTGAGACGCCGACGTAACAGGGATCGTTCCTGACGGCAAACATGCAGGTCACGGCCTTAAATCCCCGGATCGCTCCGGGGCTCTTGCTTTACCCGTGCTGACTGGGTGCTGACCTGGAGACACCTGTGATCACCCCGGGAAACCTGTCCTGTGCTGGGTCGGTGCTGCTTACCTCATGCTGTCCCGGTTCGGGCGTCGCGTTGTCGTGGGGTCGATCACTGTGTCTGTGCAGCGGACCGTCGTCGCGGACGTATCGCGCCACGCCGCTGGTGTCGGGAGAGCGTGTCCCACTCTGTGAGCGCGAGGGTCGTGGGAATGCTGGCGCGCCCTTGTGGGGTAGACGTGGCTGCTCGCACCGGGCCGTCTCCTTCGATGCTTGCTCGGCCTCGGTGCCCTGGTCATGCAGAGAATTTCTCTGATCTCCCGTGTGTAACGCGCTTTAAAGTGTTCTTCTCCGACGTTCGCTGGAAAGGGGGAATCGGAGTTGAATGTCTTGCCTGGCTGGCAGACGCTGTTGCACGGTTCAGTTACGGGGGTTGGTGGAATATCGGGGGCTGGGTGTGCAGGGGGAATATCACCCTCTGGCTGTGGCCGAGATGGCGGAGCGTGCGCCTGAGGGTGAGTGAGGCCACGGTGCAGAACAGGTGCCAGGTACGGCGCTTGCTGGCGCAGAGAGCCGCTCGGCGGTTGTGTTTCAGGCAGCGATGAGACGAAATGTCTCGAATTCCGATGCGAGTGGAACCGGGGAGGGGGCTTGAGTGGCGAGTGTCTTTCAGAAATGCAAGCGGGATGTCCGGGATCGGAACTATCCCTGCGAGCGTTCAAGATGCGGTCATGGGTGGACGGTGCGGTATCGGGAGCCGGGCGGCAGGCGGGGTCGGCAACGGGAGAAGTCGTTTCCGCGAAGGGTGGGTCCGGACGGCGCGGACGCTTTCGCCGTCAATGTTGAGAACCATAAGAAGGCGGGTGCCGTCGCCGAGGTGGATCCTGCGCGCGGATTTTTGGCCTTGCAGGTCTGGGCGCAGGAGTGGCTCGACGGGCGGACCTTCGGTGAGTCGACACGCCGCAACTATGAGGGGTTCGTTCGCAACCATCTCGTGCCGCGCCTGGGCCGGAGGACACTTGCCGGACTGACGCGGCGCGATTTTGAGAAGTTCGCTAAGGACATCCATGGTTCCGGTGCGGGGCTGGCGGCTTCCACGGTCAAGGTCCGCATGATGATGGTGGCCGCCATGCTGGAGGCGGCCGTCGTCGACAAACGTATCCCGGATAATCCGGCACGGGGTGTGCGGATGCCCCGAGCGGCTGCGCTGGCAGTGGATGGGGACGAGATCCCGACGCCGGGTGAGGTCGATCTGATCGCGGCGCACATCGCGCCGCAGTACCGGCTCACCGTCTACCTTCAGTCGGGCACCGGCCAACGTTCCAGCGAAGCCCTGGCCTTTTCCGGCGAGAGCCGGCGGCCGGGCTTCGTCAGGGTCCGCTGGCAGGTCAGCGCTCAGGCCCACCGGGCGGATTGCCGTGCGGTATTCGTACCCCTGAAGTACCGGAGTGAGGGCGAGTACAGGGACGTTCCGACCGCCCCTTTCGTCGATCAGGAGATCGACGCTCACCTGTCGAGGTGGGAACCGGTGCCGGTGGTCTTCACCGGATGCAGGGGCAAGCGGCGGGTGCTTGAGGTCTTCTTCGCCCCGCGTCCGCGCGGCAAAGGCGCGATGCCTACTGCCTGCACCTACGGCTACCACTTCAAGAAGGCATGCCGGTCGGCCGGGCTGGTCGATGCGGACGGTGAGGCGAAGTACACGCCTGGCCGTTTGAGGCACTTCTTCGCCTCGACCGCGCTGGCCCACGGAGTCCCGATCCACGAGGTCTCGCGCTGGATAGGCCACCGATCGGTCAAAACCACGATCGACATTTACGGACACCTTGTGCCTCGCGCCTGGCATCGCTGCCGGGCGACCCTGCAGGACGCCATGCGGCCCGGGCCCCTCGGCGCAGCGGGGCAGTCACCCGACGGAACAGCCGGCTGTCTGCCCGCAAGCCGTACAGGCGCTGACACCCTCGACGCTGCCTTGTCCCGGTCCGGCTGATTCTGCGCTGACCCGATGGCCGGTACGATGCGTTTCGCAGGCGGGCGGTTGTGATGAACGTGCGGCGTTGGTCCAATCGGTGAGACTGGCCAGAGGGGTTGTCGGCGGCGGCTGAAACGCTTTGGGCCGTCGCCGAGACAGCGAGCGCGTCCAGTGAAGCGCTTAGCGCGGACCACCATGCATCTGGGAGACGAGGGTCTTCGATCACAAGAGCGGCTTGCCCGACCGGCGCGGCGTTGACCAGTTCCATCTCATCCGCTCGCCAGATCACTCGTTCACTCGGCTCGCATCATGCGAAGCCTGCGTGCCACGAAGGCATGGCGACCCCGCTGAGGTCGGCAGCGATTTCGGGTCTATTCCACCCTTGGGCGCCGATCCGGCCGAACCCCCGCAGTTCGGTGCGGACCCAGGTATCCCGGTCCGTTCGTGCCCCCATGGTCCGGCGCTTGCGCACCACCGTTTCCCGGTCGAGACGCACCTGCAGCGACCGCTCCACACGGTCCAGCAGTCCGCTGAGCGATTCCCGGCGTAGATCAGCAGCACGAGGTACAGGCAGCGTCATGTGCGGGACCGTAGCAAGCACGCGGGGCCGGATCTCAAAATCGATCCCGCCGGCCTCGTCGACTTAATTACCGGGCTACTTGCCGACGGCGTGCCCAAGTGCCCCATCACCTTGAGCTGAAGCGATCGGCATACCTCTTCGGAGAATCCGGGCTACCGTGCCTGGAAGCCGCGCCTTCTTATCCGCTTGAGGCGTGGCCCGGGCGAACTCTTCGGCGTCCGTCGTCACCTGGACGACCCGCCACGCCTGCAATCGTGGCGAAGAGCAGCGTCACCCGAGGTCAGCTGGGGGGTGTGACTCCCCGTAAGCCGGTCACCGGATCGAGTGTCAGTTAAGGTTCGGTGCTGTCGCATGCTGGCCTGTCCGTGGAATCTGGGGACGCCGATGACACAGCAGCTGTGGAGCAGCCAGAGGCATCAGACCGCGATCGGCCGAATCGGCCTCTCGCTGCCGGCCCGTCGCGCCGTTGGCGACCTTCAGCTGGAACCCGACACGGGAGTGCTGGACTACGGGTGTGGACGTGGCGGCGATGTGCGGGCATTGCAGAACCTCGGCTTCGATGCCGAGGGGTGGGACCCGGTGCACTTTCCGGACGGGCGGCGTGAGTCGGCCGAGGTGGTCCTTCTGACCTATGTTCTGAACGTCATTGAGAATCCCGCCGAACGACGCGAGACGCTCCTACGGGCCTGGGACCTCGCCAAGTCGGTACTCGTGGTGTCCGCGCGATTGAGGTGGGAGCGCAACCAGATCAACGGCACCGAGTACGGCGACGGCATCCTCACCCAACGCCGCACCTTCCAGCACCTCTACGCCGCCGGCGAGCTTCGCGACTACGTCGAGGAAGCCACCGGTGTCCGCTGCGTGTCGGCGGCGCCCGGCATCGTTTACGCATTCAAGGACGATGCGGCCCGCCTGAGTTACCTAGCCCGCCAGGTCGCCCCCGAAGGGGGATGGCTGGCGTCCGAGGACACCGCCTCGGCGATCACCTCGGTCGTCGATCATCTCGAACAACGCGGCAGGATGCCTCAGCTGGAGGAAATGCCGCAGCCCATCATCAGCCTCCTCGGCCACCTGCGTCCCGCTGAGCTCAAACGCCTTGCCGAGCAGGAAGCCGACCCCGTGAAGGTCGAGCGGAGCGCCGAGCGTGGAGCCCTCGACACTCTGTTGTTCCTCGCGTTGGAGCTGTTTCATGGCCGAGGCCCGGTAACCAGTCTGCCCCTGCCGGTTCAACTGGACATCCGTGCCTTCTTCCCTTCGTACACCGAGGCGTGCCAGCGAGCGGATCGGCTGCTGTTCAAGCTGCGTGACGACGCATACGTCCGTCGGGCGATGAACGGATCGATCGCCGGCAAGTTCACTGCAACCGCCCTGTACGTGCACCGTCGTGCGCTTCACCGGATCCCGGCCGTGCTGCGACTGTACGAGCAGTGCGCGAGTATCGCTGCCGGCCGCCCTGGCGAGTGGTCCGTCGTCAAGCTCCGCCATCAGGGCCGAGGGGTCAGCTGGCTCGATTACCCCGAGTTCGACACGGATCCCCACCCGCGGATCGCGGCCTCGTACGCCGTCGACCTGAAGACCCTCAAGTCCTCTTTCACTTCGTACGCAGATTCCACCAACCGTCCTCTGTTGCACCGTAAGCACGAATTCCTTGCTGAGGACGATCCCGACGCACCCAAGTACCGGAGGCTCACGGAGGCCGAGGTGCGCGCTGGCCTCTACGAGAGTCCGCACCTGATCGGCACGGAAGAGGGATGGGAGCGCGAACTCGTACGCTGCGAGCGGGAGTTGCGAGGCCACCGGCTTGTACGCCGCACCACCAGCACCTGAGCGTCGCACCGGCTTTCGGCACCGGAGCGATTGTCAGTGCCGTGTGCCACGCTCCACGCATGACCACTACCCGGATGGAGGGCCCCTGCCTGCCCTCGTACCGCACGCTGTCCACACTCGCGCTGTCCGAGCCCGAGGACCACGTTCGTGAACTCACCGACTGGGTGGAGCACGCCTCCGCCGTCACGGCAGCCCCTGGGGCGCAGAACAGCTGGGACACGGCCTACAAGTGGCTGCGCCTCGCCCAGGGCCTGCGCACGGTGACGTTCGACATGTCCTACGACGACGGCGGCATGTGCTCGGCGGGCCTTGACTTCGATGCCGTCTGGACCGAGATGATGGAGGAGTGGCAGCAGCACCAGGTGCGCCTTGGCTACCTGCGCGCAGCGCTTGAAGGATTCGTCCGGCTGCTGCACCCGGACACCCCGGAGCTTGGACTGGCCGTCGAGGCCGCGGAACGGCGGCTGCACCACCACGGCGACGCATGGCCTGTGCACGCTCGCGCGGTCGCCGACCATCTGCGGACGCACATCCCGGACGAGATGCCAGGCGTCGGCACACCGGTGGCGGCAGCGGTGACCCAAGCGATTGCCCTGCACGAGATGGCCGTTCACGGTCGTGCTGCCGTCCCCGAGCCGGGCAGCGACGCGGACGCGAAGGTCTTTCCCACCGGGCACGCCGAGGTCTGCGCGGTGAAGGAAGCCTCCACGGTTCTGCTGCTGGGGATACAGATGCTGATGGCGGCAGCGGTGCAGGAGGACCGCGTCGCCGTCTTCGACGACAAGTACCTTCTCGACGGCATGTGGATTCCCGACTCCTCCGGCGGCAGCCGTTGGGTGGATGAAGAGATGCCCTACGGCGAGTACCTCTCAGTCCTCCACCTTCAGCCCGGCGAGCCGCCCGAGCTCTGATTTCCGCCACCAGCAGCGCCCTGCGGTGGCCATGTCGGCACCCCAGGGCTCACAAACGATGGGTGGGGCCCGAAGCATGGCTTCGGGCCCCACCCATCGCGGCTGCCTGGCACGTATCAGGTCATGCACCAGCCGGAGTCGCACGCCCCCTCATCCTCATCGACGTCACTTTCCCCCGGGTTCTGATCCGGGATGGCCTGGGTGAGCGGGATGCCGTACCTCGTGAGATACACGGCATCCCGCCCGAGTGTGGCCCGCCGATGGTTGATCGTCTCCTCCAGCCGGACCGACTGGGCGAACAACTCGGGCTCGTGCCGACGCTGGTGGCGCCAGGCGTCGACGGTGCGGAAGGGGCAGAAGAAGCAGGAGCTCTTGGGCGGTACCGGCAGGCCGGCCCCGGCGATGATGCGCTCGCAGTCGTCCCGGCGCAGCCCGAGGTCGAGGAGGGGGTACTCGATGACCTCGTGAGGTTCCCTCCGCCGACGGTTGGCGCGATGGATTTCGTCGACCGATATGCCGATACCGACCGCCGCCGGGGCCTCTGCGGTGGCGCCGTGCTCCCGAAGCCACCGCCCGACCACCTTGATCTTGAAGTCGGCGGTGCAGTTGCGGCGGCCAGGAGCGCCGTTGGCCATGCGGACGGGGATGGGGATCGACCGGGTGTCCGGCCGGTTCAGCCGCTGCATGAGCGTTTCCGTGGCCCCGTCGCGTCGGCGCCGCTTGAGTTCGTGGATGTCCAGTCCCGCACGTGCGGCGTACGGGATGGCGATCTCACGGACGTAGGCAAGGGTCGCGGGGTGCTCGCTGTCGTCGCCAACGTTGGCGAACAGGAAGGCGCGGAAATCGATCTCTTTGCGAGCTGCCAGCACGAGCAGGGCGGTGCTCTGGACACCGCCTCCGTAGGAAACGACCTTCATCCGAGGACGGTTGGGCTCACGGGTAGCGGCCGGGGAGATGGAGTCGGTGGGATCGGCGTGATGGGCTCCGGGCCTCTGCTGCAAGATCGACATATGAGAGACAGTATGGATACAGTGATCAAGAAGCAAGTGTTTCTCTCACTGCTGTCGGCGAACGCGGAGGTTGGTCACTGCTGCTGGCGTCCAAAGACCGGGGGCTAGGGCTGGGGCTTGATGGTGACGGAGTATCCCTGAGCCAGGACGGACGTCAGGAACTCGGCTGCGGCGCCATGGTCAGCGCTTGCGAACGTCTGAGCAGCAGGCGGTGGCTGTCGAGGTGGGCGCGCCGTCGGGGCCTTGAGTCTTCGACCACGAGGCTTCTGAGGAGCGCGCTGTCCTGCACGCAGTGCAGCGACTTCGGCAGCGACGATGGGTCGCTGCCGCTGTCGTGCGTCGTCCAGGATCGTCTCAAGGAGCCACAGCGGAGAACCGGAGAGGAGGAGATCGGCCTCGGCGATCCGCTGCCGGTTGCGCCACCGAGAGATGGCCTGCGCGTCCCGTCCCAGAACACGTGCTGCCTCCTGGATACCGACGACGACCGGGAGGTGCTCCTTGTCCTCCGGGTCGTAGCCGAGCGGGATACCAGCCTTATGCCGGGCGAGCCGTTCCCGGTCGACTTTGCGGTCGCCTTCGCCGTCAAGTCGCATGACCGTGCTCAGCAGCCAGTATGGATTGCCCGACGCGATCAGATCGGGCTCGTCGAGCTTGCCCTCCGTCCGCCACCGTTGCGACGTCTGCGGCTCCACGTGGAAGAGGAAGGCAATCTCGGCGTGCCCGAGGAGGAACGGGACGCGTACCTGTGCCATGAAACGGCCTTCCCCATCACCCTGTGCCCGTGTTCGTCGGCGACGTGCTGGCAGGCCACGCCGTGGCTGTGATCTTAGGCGTGCTCGATGCCGGGGCGCAGCTCCCATGAGCCCACCTCGGTGTAATAGCGGCCGAAGTGCTGTAGCCAGGCCGCGAGGGTCTCCGTCGTCCTGCGCGCCTGGTCCTCGGGGTCTCCTGTCCGTTCCACGATGGCCTTCTGGAGCTCGATGTTGCTGAGGCGCTCGCCGACGAGCAGCTTGTGGAGTTCTGGGATGGCGTGCAGCCGAGCTTCGACCGCCGCATTGAAGTCGTGCTCCGCCAAACCTGCCGGGACATCGAGCATGGCAAGGTCCTGGATGATGCCGGCCTCAACCGGCGAGGTGAATCGCGTTCGCCCGCTGTACAGCGCGAACACGTTCTCCGGGCGCCTCGTCTCCGGGTACCAGAGGGGGGCGGGTTCACCCTCGGCCGGAGGCGGGATGCGTTCCTCCTTCAGAAGTTCTGCCTGCTGCCGGACAAGGGCGGCCACCACGGGTGTTGCAGCTGTCGAGCGGGACTCGATCTGGCTGAGAACGCGCTGCACTTCGGGATGGGTGAGGGGTACATCCAGCAAGAGCTCCACGTTGGCGTTGGGGACTCGGCCGGTGGCCTTGCCGGTCAGGTTCGCGGATCCGACCAGGCATCGGTCGTCGGCGACGTAGATCTTGGCATGCAGCGACGGGCAGAGAGTGATCTTGACGCGTTCGTCCCGTTCCGCCGCCTCGATGATCTCGGGGTCGGAGACTCCGGCGGCTACTTCCGCCGGAGTCCAGCGCGTGACGCATTCGATCTTCTCCACCGAGGCCGGCACCGAGGCGAGGGTCTCCTCGAAGACGGTCTTCTTGATGAAGGGCGCCACAAGGGCGACTCGCGTCGTGGCACCCTTCATCAGGTCGGCTATCTGCTGCCAGACGTGGTCCGGCTGCGTCACTCGTCATCGCTCCCGTCTTCGATGAAGTCGCGGGCGTAGCGGCCCCAGTCGCGCCGGGCGTCCGAGATCCTGGCGCGGTCCCGCTTGTTGGGGATCTCGTCCTCCATGCGGGCCCAGGAGAAGACGAGGAGTTTGAAGGTGTCGGAGGCGCGGGCGAGACGTTGGCGGAGTTCGGTCTCGCTCGCGTCTTCGGGCACGTCTTCAAGGACGGTCATCAGCTCGCTGTGCAGCGGGTGTTCGGTGTTGAAGATCACCTGCAGCATGCCGGCCATGAGGTCGATGTTGAAGAACGCCGTGGAGTCCTGCGGGCTGGAGATCCAGCGAACACGCCAGTCTTTCTCCAGTGCCTCGTCGACCATGGACTGGGCGGTGTGCTCGTCGAGGTGATGCCGCTCGGTGAGCGCCGCGAACTGCTCCTGGCGCTTGTCCTTCTCGGTGGCCTCCTCTGCCAGGCGGTCGGTCGTTCCCGTATGACCGTCCTCCTGTCGGCGCTTCACCGCGTCCGTGGCCTTGGACGTGACGACGTCGTCGTGGCGCTTCTTGCCTCCCCGGTTGCCCAGCGTCTGCTGCCTCAGCTTCCGCCGCATTGCGGGAAGGAGGTTCTTCTCCAGGTAGACCGCGAGATCGATCAACGGAAGGCGCGGGTCGCCGAACTCGGCGATGCGGTCCTTGAACGCCTTGGGCGTCTCGTCCCCCTCGGCCTCGGCCGTCCAGTCGAAGTGGGCGAGAGACGAGAAGACCGTGGCGGTCTGCTTGTTGTTTGTGACGCCGAAGATGTCGTCGAGCTCCGGGGGGAATTCCACCTCGACGCCCCACCAGCGCTCGACGGGGTCGTACCCGATGGCCCACTTGGAATCGAGGTCAAGTTCGCGCCCCTGCCGGACCAGGGAAATCCCGATGTTCCGACGAGCATGCTGACCCCACGGCTGGAAACCGGGGTTCCCGTTGGGGTTCGCGTTGTCGGGCCACGGGTGACCTTCGACATCGGCGCGGCGGGCCTCGGGCCGGGCGATGGATGCCCGCACCTTCACGTTGTGCTTCGTCCCATCGACCGTGATCGGGAAGTAGGCGACCCCGGGTTCCTTCTCGTTGCCCATGTCGAAGGGCTCGAACATGGGCTTGTTCCCGAATGGGGGCGGCGTCCCCGTTGAGTCCATGAGGTACAGGGGGTCGTTGGGCTCGGCGAAGTACGCTCCGTTGTCTCCTTCGAGGACCTTTGCTTCGCGGACCGGCGCCATCTTGATCTCCACCCTGCCGTCGTGGAGGTAGTGCCGGTACACACGGCCGATCAGCTCGGCAGTGTTGCGCAGGGTGGCGCCGGCGCCGTGCCATTTGACCCGGTCAAGGTTTGACCAGACCACGAGGGTGCCGGTGGTTCCCAGCGGTGCCTCGCTGAGGTCGCTCCAGTACTCTGGCACGGGGTGGTGTACGGGACTGGGGACGTCGTCGAGTCCGCCGTTGATCTCCTCAAGATCGAGGTAGGTGTACATGGCGTTCGGGGCCCCATTGGTCCATGACCAGACCTCGACCTTGGTGCACTGGGACATGCTGGAGTTGGGCAGACCCATGCCAAAGCGTCCGATGCGGTTGCGGTCACCCCCGAGGCCGTCGCCGTACTTCAAGGCGCGCCGCAGGCGTTCGGCGTCCATCCCCCTGCCGTTGTCAAGGACAGCTATGGTGTCCACCCGGTGCCTCGTCTGCGTGGCGCCCTGCACTGGGCTCTCGCAGGCGAAGACCTGAACCAGAGTGGCTTCCGCGTCGATGCTGTTGTCGATCAGCTCGGCTAGCGCGTAGGCGGTGTTCTTGTAGCCGCTGTCGCGCATGGCCTTGACGGTCAGCGAAGGGCTGACGATCCGGTATTTGCTTCCCTCGCCGGTCACGCGGTCTCCCATACGTCTTCCCAATTGGTGAATGCCTCGGCCACGTCTCCGAACCCGGGCAGCTCCGGGTCGACGACGGTGACGATCTCGCAGGTGGTGGTTCCGCCGGCCTTGGGGCCGCGGATGACGCGGCCGACCATCTGGCTGTACAGGACCAGCGACTTGGTCGGTCGGGCGATGATGGCAGCACTGGCCGCCGGGGCATCGAAGCCTGTGGTCAGGACCCCGAAGTTGCACAGAATCATGGGGCGTCGGCCGGCGCCCTTGAAGCGTCTGATGGCGTCGTTCCGGTGCCGGGGAGAGGACTCGCCGGTGACGAAGTCGGCATCGAGGCCGAGCGCCGACAGGACGGCGGCGATCAGGAGGCAGTGGTCAACGGAGGCCGCGAATACCAGGATCCTGCGGTGCTGGCGTTCCAGTAGCTCCAGCACGGTCTGGACGACCTTGAGGTTCCACTGCTCGTCGCGGGCCAGCGACGCGATGATGTCCGACGGGATGTCGAAGGACTTCGCGAGCAGTTGCTGATCGCGCGCGGACAGATGCAGGCCGGCTTCGGAGGCGACGGTCTTCATGATGGGCTTGGCCAGGTAGCCCTGTTCGATGAGGGCGGTTACCGGGTTGCTGTATCCGTCGATCTGCAGCATGACCTTCTGGCGGGCGAAGAAGTCCGACAGTCGCTCATCTTGCGTGACGTCCGCCCAGGTTCGGCCGGGGGTGGCCGTCAGGCCCAGCAAGCTGGCATCGGGGCGGATGGTGAGGGCGTCCACCACTCGCTGGTAGGTCGGCGCGATGATCTGATGAGCCTCGTCGAAGACGGTGAGGGTGCTGCGCGATGCGAGTTTGCGGAGAAGCTCCGGATCGCTCTTGTCCGCGGAGACGGCCTTCTCCAGCCCCAGGATGACAAGGCCGTCTGTCAGCGCCTGCACATCGGTGGGCGCCTCGCCCCACATCCGGACGACCGTAATCGGACGGTCGCCGAGCTTGGACCACGCGCGCTCGAACTCCGCAGCCGCCTGTTCCAGCAGTTCCTGCCCACGCGCCAGCCAGACCACGAGGGTGGGCTCGTGCTGCCGCAGATGGTCGGCGATCAGGTTCATTCCGGTGCGGGTCTTGCCCACGCCTGTCGGCAGGTGAAGGACAACCCGCCGCGGTCCGTCGTACAGCAACTCTTTCACGCGTGCGGCTGCGCGCCGTTGGTGGGGGAACAGCCCGTACTCGGGTTCGGCGTCTTGCCGAAAAAGCGGGGGCAGCGCAGGCGCCCTGTCGACGCTGAAGCCGAAGAACTCCAGCAGTTGCCGCTGCTGCTCACTCGCCCACTTCAGACCGTTCAGGTAGAGAAGGGCATCGGTGCCCGCGCCGTCCGCTCCAAGACGTTGGGCAAGCTCTGTCTGCTTGTCGGCGGGCAGGAGCCGCAGCAGCTCCTCGCGGTCCGTGTGATCGGACACGAGCTTCTCGGCGTCCACCGTCACGGCGGCGACTGCTCGGAGCCGCTCATCGCTGGCGCTTCCGCCGTCGATGAGGTCGAGCAGAGCGCACATGTGCGTGCCGAGCCGCTCGCGGATGTACGGCAACGGAGCGCTGTCCAGCACGGCTTGGAAGGACAGGCCGGGCGACCACGCTGTCATCGATTCACCACCCCTGCGGAACAGGGGAGATTTCCCCTCGATGTCTGAATGGCCGTCAACACGCGGAGCCCCCGCCTCAGTTCTGTGCATGCAGAGCAGCCCGCAACTCTGAGTCGCCCCAGGGTTACAGTGCCTGATCACCATAAACCCACGCACTGACACTCGGGTCTCAGCGACTGATATTGGCAGCTCAGAGGTGTTGATGAGGGTGCGGCAGGCTCCGCCGAGGTTCTCGTACGGCCTCTGCGTCGATGCCCTTTCCCGATATGGGTTGCAGGCACCCAAGCAATAGGGAACATTAGTTCGAGTTGCAGTTTGCGTTCCGGGCTGAGTGTCGGTTTCGCTGACTGATCGATCTCGATCGCTACGATCGCGACTCACTCCTGGTGGTGCCCCCGGTGCACACGTCCGGGTTCCACCAGGAGTAGATTGTGTGCGGTGCTGAGCGAGACGAGGTGGGGTATGAGGGGTGAGTCCGAGGGGACGGTTTCGGCGTATTTCGACTACAATGCGACGGCTCCGATCCGGCCCGAAGCGTTGGCGGCAGTGTTGGAGGCCCTGCAGGCCGTCGGTAACGCGTCGAGTGTGCATCATCCCGGCCGGGAGGCCGCCCATCGTGTGGAGACTGCTCGTCGGCACCTTGCTGACCTGCTCGTTTGCTCGCCCGGGGAGATCATCTTCACGTCAGGGGCAACCGAGGCGAATAATCTGGCCCTGCGCGCGGCTCACCGCGGCGGGGCCCGGATCGTGACGAGCGGTGCGGAGCACCCCGCAGTGCTGGAGACCGCCCGGGATCTGACCCAATACGAGCCGGGATCACTGACTGTCCTGCCGATGCGGGCAGACGGCCTGGTGGAAACCGGGGCCCTGGAGGAAGAGCTTGACCGGGGCGGTGTGAGTCTCGTCTCCCTGATGGCGGCCAACAATGAAACCGGGGTCCTCACCGACCTTGTTCCGGTCGTCAAGGCGGCGCATGCCGCAGGTGCGCTGGTCCACACGGATGCCACGCAGATGATCGGCCGGCTGCCCCTAGACCTATCCGAAGTGGACGTTGACCTTCTGTCGCTGTCGGCCCACAAGTTTGGCGGCCCTCAAGGTGTTGGCGCACTGTTCGTACGACGTGGTACACCGCTGCCGTTCAGGCCGCTGATCACCGGTGGTGGGCAGGAGAAGGGGTGGAGGGCCGGCACGCTCAATGTGCCCGGGATCGCCGGTGCCGGAGCTGCCGCTGCGGCCGTCAGCCGTGACCTTGTCGATGACGTCGCCCGCGTGACCCAACTGCGCGATCAGCTTGAGCACATGGTGACCACGACTGTGGACGGATGCCGCATCAACGGACAACAAGCCCCCCGCTTGCCCGGCGTGACGAGCATCACCTTCGCAGGCGCCCCCGCTGACGCAGTCATGGCCGCCATGCCGCACATAGCCGCATCCGACGGAAGCGCCTGCGCCTCGGGAGCCCCAACTCCCAGCCACGTCTTGCTCGCCATGGGGTTGAGCCGGGAGGAAGCGGAGTGCACTGTGCGCTTCTCCCTCGGCTACGCCACAACCGCAGACGAGACCGCCGCAGCTGCCGAGGCGGTGGTCCGCGCGGTCCACCAGGTGCGCGCCGCCTTGGCAGCGACAGCCGGAGCCGCTGCTCACTGACTTCAGCAGTTCCCTTTATCTCTTCGTGTATTGAGAGGCCCTCGTATGGCAGACAGTAGGCTCGCGGAAGCCGCACATTCCAGCTTCGCGCGCCATGAGACCTTCGCCCCCCGCTTCGGCTGGCTGCATAAGGCGTACCTGCAGGTCAAGGACAATCCGGCAGCCTTCCTCGCCGAAGATGCCCCGGTCCTGCTCGGCGTGGGTAAGAACATGGTCCATGCCATGCGGTACTGGTCAAAGGCGTTCAAGCTCACCCGCGAGCACGCCGACCCGGCCGGTAAGACCAAGGCCCAGTACGCTTCCCCCACTTGGGAAGCACGGTGGCTGCTCGACGAGCATGGCGCCGATCCCTACCTTGAGGAACCTGGCAGCCTGTGGCTGTTGCACTGGTGGCTCGTGTCGTCGCGGCCGGGCGCCAAATGCTGGGCCCCCGCTTGGTACACGGCGTTTCACCTTGCCCCGTTCTCTCGCTTCACCATCGCGGATATGACGCAGGTCGTGACGCGGCATGTCAACTTCTCCTTCAATGATGGACCGGTTGAGGCGTCCATCACCCGGGATGTCGAGTGCCTGACCAAGATGTATGCGCGCACGCCGGTCGAACAGAGCGGTTCCCGCGCCACCTATGAAGACCTCCTGGCCTGCCCTTTCCGTGAGCTGGACTTGCTGACCTCCGTGGGCACTCGGGGAAAGCAAGAGTGGCAGTTCACCACTGGCACGCGCACCTCTCTCCCGGCTCACGTTCTGGTCTACGCCTGCCTCGACTACGCCGCCCGCGACAACCAGGGTTCCGGCTCCATCTCCCTGGCGCGGCTTGCCAACGAGCCCGGAGCGCCCGGCCGGGCCTTCCGGGTCCGGGAGCCTGAGATCGTCGCCGCCCTGGACAAGGTCGCCGCGGGTCGCCCGGAACTCAACCGGGTGGACGCCGTCGGCCAGCGGACCATGTCCTTCTCGGGCGATCCGATGGCGCTCGCCTGGGACATCCTCGACGAGCAGTACGACCACGTCACCCGGCGCCCCGGCTTTCCCACCCGGGCCGAATGGAGCGCGCAGTACCCGCAGTTGGCCGAAGCAGAGGAGGCCGAGAAGGCCGAGAAAGCTGAGAAGGCTGAACGCAAGCCCCAGGACCACCAGCAGCAGTTCACGACTCAGGAGAACGCGTGACCACCGCAGCTCCCACGCGCACCTCTCGCACCCCGCAGGACGAGGTAACCCCTCAGTTCCCGGCCGGTATCGAACTGGTCGGCTCCCAGATGCGCTCGACCAACCTCGAACGCGACGTCGAGGACGAACTGCACCAACCGTATGTCGGCGCGCGGGCAGTCGACGTACTGGAGCGCCTCACCAACGCTGTCAGCGACCTGCGGCGTCCCCGCGCCTGGTCCTTCACCGGACCCTACGGCTCAGGGAAGTCCACGCTGGCCAACCTGATCGACGCGCTTCTCGGCCGCGATGAGGACCGCCGCGACGAGGCTCACCAGATCCTCGCGGACACCAGCCCAGCCCTCTCCGAACGTCTCGCCACGGCCCGGGCCGAGCGCACCAGAACCGGGTTCCTCGGGGCCGTGGCCACCGCGCGGCGGGAACCGCTGGTCGCCACCGTGACCCGTGCGCTGAACACCGCGGCAAAGCGCCGCTGGGGCAAGCGCATCCCGAAGAACATCGCCGCAGCACTCGCCGCCTGCGAAGACCCGACGACGACCGGGACGAAGACGAAGCAGGTCATGGCCGCCATCAAGGCCCTGACCGACAATCAGCAGCCGCTCCTGCTGATCATCGACGAGTTCGGCAAGACCCTGGAACACCTCGCCGGACACAACGAATTCTCCGGCGCCGAGAACGATCTCTTCCTCCTGCAGGAGCTCGCCGAGCACAGCGCCGGGCCCAACGGCATGCCCGTCTTCCTGGTCACCCTGCAGCACCTGTCGTTCATGGACTACGCGTCACGGTCCAGTGAGCTCAAGATCCGCGAATGGGCAAAGATCCAGGGCCGCTTCGAAGACGTCACCTTCGTCCCGCACCACGGCGACTCCCTACAGCTCCTGCGCCGGCGTCTGGACCACTCCGCGGTCGACGCAGCGGGTCAGGACCTCATCCGCGCCTCGGCCCAGGCATCAGCCCTCGCGTGGAAGAACCACGGCCTGAACGTTCTTACCGAGCTGGCCAGCGACGACTTCGCCGACCTCTACCCGCTGCACCCTCTGACGGCGATCGCTGCGCCGATCCTGGCGGCGCAAATCGGCCAGCACGACCGCAGCCTGTCGGGCTTCCTCAACAGCGGAGAGCCCAACACCGTCCGCGACTCGCTGGCCGCACACTCCCGGCCGGATGCCGAACGCGCCAGCACCGTGCAGCTGCCACAGCTGTATGACTACTTCCTCAACTCCGGCCGGACCTCGCTGCTCGCGGCTTCCAACGCAGGCCGTTGGATCGAAGTCGACGCACGCATCAAGGAAGCCAACGGGCTGCCCGAGGCCGACCAGTGGCTGCTGAAGACCATCGGCGTGCTTAACCTCATCGACGCCGACGGCGCGCTCAGCGCCACCAGCGACGTGATCCACCTCGCGCTCCACGACCCCACCGACCTGGACGATGCAGGCGCCTTCGCCCGCCTTGAGGAGCAGCTCGCCGACCTCGTCCGCCGGGGCTTCCTTGTCCACCGGGAATTCAGCGGTGAATACCGCGTCTGGCAGGGCACAGACTTCGATATCGACGCCCGTCTGAAGGAGATCATCAGTCACCTCGACGATGCCTCTGTCGTCCAGCGCCTTGGCGCACACCTCCCCAGTGCGGTGGTTGCCGGCCGCCACAGTCAGGTCACCGGGATGATGCGGGTGTTCCTCACTGCCGTCAGCGGCCCCGAGACCCGCGAAATCCCGGCGCCGGACGAGCTGAAGGACCCGGCCGACGGCCTCCTCGTCTTCCACCTCGGCTCCCGGGACCAGCTGCCCACGGTCGACTCGACGCTGCCGGTGATCCTCGGAACAACCGCCCACCCCGACGTGGTGCTCAGCTCCGCCACGCACCTCATCGCCCTGAGAGAGCTGCTCGAGGACAAGGAACTCGATCACGTCGCCCGGCGGGAGGTCACCGACCGCGCCGTCCAGGCGGAGGCCGAACTGCGGGAGGTCATCCAGGCGGCCTTCTATCCGCCGACTCAGGACGCCACCTGGGACCTGTGGAACGCCGGACTGGCCCCTGGAACGGCCGCCGACAGCTCAAGTCTGCCGGCCCGAAGCCTCAGCGGCCTGGTCTCCTTCGCCTGCGAAAACGTCTACCGGCACACCCCGCACATCCGCAACGAGATGCTCGGACGGCACTCACTCACCAGCAACGCCGCCCGTGCCCGAAGCGATGTGCTGGACGCGATGCTCACCCGCTCTGGCGAGCAGTACCTGGGCTTCGACTCGACGGCCGGCAGATACGGCCCGGAACGAGCCATCTACAGCGGCGCGCTGGCCTACCTTGGCCTGCACCGGGCCAACAGCACCATCCAGGCCGAGAAATCCCCCAACAGCCTGCTGCCGTACGGCTTCTCCGCTCCGGGCGAGGGCCACGAGCATGCTCAGCCTGTCTGGGAGGCGCTGCAGAAGGCACTGGACGCGGCAACCCGGCGTACCAGCCTTGATCACATCATCCGGGTCCTGATGAGCCCGCCCTACGGGGTGAAGGCCGGTGTCTGGCCGCTGCTGGTCGTCACCGCCCTGGTGATCCGCCGACACGATGTAGCCCTCTTCGAAGAAGGCTCCTACCTGCCCCGGCTGACGCCGGACGTCGTCGACCGCATCCTCGCCGCCCCCGTCCGCTTCGAGGTGAAATACACGCCGGTCGGGCAGGGCCAGCGCGCCAGCGTGATCAAGAAGCTCCTGGTGTCTTTGAAGGTCGAACCACCACGCTCACAGGCGCTGCGCAACCCCGATCTGCTGTCCGTGGCCAGGGCGCTGCTCGAACGCGTCATGGTCTTGAACAGCTACGCCCGCAAGACCAAGCGCATCTCTCCGGATGCACTCGCCGTGCGCAACACCCTGGAAGACTCTCAGGATCCGGACGATCTGCTCTTCCGGGCTCTGCCCAAGGCGCTGGGTCTCGCCCCCTTCGAAGCCGGTAGCCGCGCGAACGCGGAGGCGGCCACGGAGTATGTCAACAGGCTGACCGCAGCGGCAGACGAGATCACCGGAATCGACCGCACATTGCGAGAAGAGGTGGTCGCGGTGCTTGCCGAGGAGTTCCGTCTGCCCGCGACTCTTCCCGAGCTGCGGTCGACGCTCGCCGCACGGCTGAGTGGCTTCGCCACGGTGTCACTGAACCCGGAGCTGCGAGGCTTCGTCGACTTCGCGCTCAGCGAGAGCCTCGCTGACGAGGACTGGCTCGACCCAATCGTCGTCCGCCTCAGCAACAAGGCACTCGGAGACTGGGATGACCGGGACGCAGGCATGTTCCCCCGCCTTGCACGCGAGATGTCCGCATCCCTCGACCGCGTTGCACACCTCTACCAGGACAGCGGCGAGTCCCGCGAGCAGGAAGTAAATCTGGAGACTCGGCTGTTGACCTTGACGGACAAGACAGGAGCGGAACGGCGGACGCTGATCTACGTGCCGGAACAGTCCCGAGGCCAGGCCGACCAGCTTGCGGCCGACGTACTGCAGCAGGCTGAGCAGGCCCTCGGACCCGACGGCGCACGGATCCTGCTCGCCGCTCTTGCGCAACGCGTTGCCGATGGACCCGCTGCCACAGCAACTGAAACGAAGGAGGGGGCATGACGGATCCAGTCACCCAGGAGAAGGTTCGCCACGTCCTGGGTATCTCAGGCGGCAAGGACTCGTCGGCGCTTGCCATCTACATGCGGGATCGCGTGCCGGAGATGGAGTACTTCTTCTGCGACACCGGTGCTGAACTCCCGGAGACGTACGAGTACCTCAACCGGCTAGAAGCGGCCCTCGGCAAGCCCATCGAGCGACTCAACGCCGACCGGGACTTCGATCACTGGATGGAGGTCTACCAGGGCACCCTGCCCAGCCCGCAGATGCGCTGGTGCACCAAAAATCTGAAGATCAAGCCCCTGGAGGAGTGGGTCGGCGACGACAAGGTCATCTCCTATGTGGCCATCCGGGCCGACGAAAACCGCCTCGGCTACGTCAGCACCAAGCCGAACATCGAGGCGGTCTTCCCCTTCCGCGAGGACGGCATCGACAAGGACGGCGTGATGCGCATCCTCGACGAGGCTGGCATCGGCCTGCCCGGCTACTACGAGTGGCGCACGCGTTCGGGCTGCTACTTCTGCTTCTTCCAGCGCAAGCACGAGTGGGTCGGCCTCAAGGAGCGCCACCCCGACCTTTACGACAAGGCCGTCGAATACGAGGAGAAGGTCCGCTACCGGCACACCGCCATGAAAGGCCGCAACTACACCTGGTCACAGGGCGAGTCGCTCCCGGAGCTCATAGAGCGCAAGGACGAGATCGAGGCTAAGCACCAGGCCGCCCTTGACCGCGCGGCCAAGCGCATCAAGCCCAACCGGCCCCTCCTGGAAGTACTTTCGGACGCGCTTGACTCCGACGACGACGAGGCAGGCTGCTCCGTCTGCCACCTCTGAGACGTACATACAAGTGACTGGCCCGGCGCGGTACACCGAGCCGGGCCAGTGCGTTTTCCGGGTAGTTTGCGTCCGAAACGCGCGCCTGTGCCCCGGGGCTGCGAGAGGTCAGTCAGACGGCTGAGGAACCAGTAGCAGGACCACTGCTCGTCTGGATGTCGCTCTGCGCGATGAGGCAGCTTGTGGGCGCCAGTCGGGCTGGAGGGAGGCAGGAACCGAAGCGCCGAACTGGGCGGGGCGAACGTCAACGGCCAGCCCATGTGGATCCCGGAGCCGGTGTCCAGGAGTCTTTGGCAGTCATCCCTTTGCCGACCTTCATCCGCCACCAAGTCGGCAAGTTCCCACTCAAGTTGAAGAGGTCTACTGCTAGGGTATGGGCTCAACTTCCGGCAGAGCGAGCGGATCCGCGCGTCCGTGCACCATGGGGGGATGGGTGTTCACTGCGTTTGAAACGCGCGTGCTGAACGTTCGCGAGTACTTGGCGATGGGACGGGAACGTTCCGAGCTGATACCAAGAGTGCCCGGCATCTATATATGGACACTTGACTTCACTGATATCGGAAAGACGGCACTCGAGCGCGAACCGGAAGACGTAATTTCTCTCGTTCAGACGCGAATCAGTGCGCCCCGTGGCGAGCCGCTCGAAGTTGGAATGGTTGGACGATATAGAAATGTCCTGATTCAGGATGCTCCGCCTGGACTTACACGTGCGTCAGCTGTCCGGGTGGAAGAGATGATAAAGGCTCGAAACCTGCATCTTGAATGGGCTTTCTTGTGTGCCACTCTGTTTCAGAGGCCGCTGTACGTGGGTAAGGCCGTCAATTTGTCGGTGCGCCTAAAGGCGCATATGAAGCCGGACTCGCATCTCAGTGGCGAGCTTGAGCGTCTGGGGCTGACTGTCAATGACTGTGCGGTGCTCATGCTCCCTGTTACGTCCCCCGACAATATCGCGGACCTTGTGGCGGCTGAAGAAGAACGTGCTCGCGCCTTGCGGGCGGCCGGCGCGGCGGAACCGACGGCAAGAAATATGCTCAGCGCAGGAGAGTATGACGGCGCAGACGAGGACGATGGCGGGGGTAACGATTTGGACGCCGAAGACGATGACACTCTCTTCTCGGACTCCGAACTTGACGCCGCGGCAGCCCCTGAGTTGAGGCAAGCAGATCAGCTGGTGCGTTTTGCTGAGTCGCTGACCATTCGTGCCGCCCACCCTTTGTTGAATATGAAGATGGACTAGCTCATGAGCCTTTCATCACTAAGCCGTCGTCGTCCAGCCTATACCGACCAGTACTCTTACGTCCGAGGCGAATACGCCATCGGTGATGAGAAAGTCCCCTATTTCTCTATCTCGATGACCATCAGGGAAGCAGATCAGTACCTGCGCCTGGCCCGGGAGCTAGCGTTTAGTGACGACGAGCCCGTAAACCTCGAGGAACTGTTTCAGCGAACGGTAGACGAGGACCGTGCTGCCGGCCCGATCGCTACTTACTTGAGGCAATCCGGCTCGCTCAAATTTTTCAACGCCTTCACCGTCGTTCTCTTGCCGGTCGATCCAGATAAGGCTGACACGGTCGCTGAAAGCTACATTGAAGACTCGGCCGCCCCGGCTGAAACTCCAGATGGTGATCTGGAACGTACGTCGATCGGTCCCGTCCAAATCGACAGCTTGCCCGGAACGGATATCGGGTTCATCCGGTGGAGTACTAAGCGTGCTCGTGCCGTGATTCTCGATGGCCAACACCGCTTCCTAGCCTTGAAAAAGATCCTCGACTCACCGCAGACCAATCTGCTCAAGCCGGATACCACGAAGATTCCTGTACTACTCTTGGTTCTTGACGAGAGAGCTGGATTCGTTCCTGCTCGAGATCAGGACAGGCTACTCCATGCCTGCAGGAGCATTTTTGTCGCCCTAAATAAGCACGCCGTGGCGGTCTCAAAGACGCGCACATATCTGCTTGATGATCAGGACATCGTGTCCGTAAGTATGCGTCGTCTTTTGACGTCGGAAGTCGGAGACGGTCGCAACGGTCAAGATTCGATTGATCGAATCCCGCTGGCGCTCGTCGATTGGCATTCGGATCAGGCAAAATTCGATCGGGGCCTGCATCTTACAAGTGTCCTCGGATTGCATGAGACCATCCGGCAGATATATCCGAATCGTTGCGACGAGACGGACTATGAGGGCCTACGTGAATATATCACCAAGGTAAGTGCGCTCATCGGCCCGGTAGGTGATTCACGCTGGTCGGAGCTCGCCCTGCGCAATAGGCTGAGTAAGTATGAAGACGACGCATTGCCGTTCATATTTTCTGCCGAAGAAGTCTCTGCAGTTGCGGATGCCTTCGCGAGTGGTGTCGGACAGGCGATCGTGCGCCCCCTCCTACAGTTGGAGCCCTACAAAAAGCTGAGGGAGGACTATCAGGCGGAAGGGCTAATCGGCGGCCCTCTGGAGCTCTGGCTTGGCTTCGATAAGTACGGAAAGCAGGCTTTTCAGACTCGCACCGGGAATGATCCGAGTGATCTTGCCCGCGGCATCGCCGAGAATGTGAAATCTGGCGATAACGCATTTGCCGTGATCTTTCAGCGCGGCATCCTTCTCTCGGCGGTCAGGTTTGATATCGCCCGGTCTGAATTTGCGGGCGAGTGGGAATGTTCATCGGATAGGTTCGCAGTCCTTGAACGCTGGATCGAACGAATGAACGCGCGGGTTGCTCCCTATCTCGCCAACCCTGACTTCTGGCTTGGAACCGGAATTAAGGGCGACCGAAATGTCAACTACACTAAGGTTGGTGCCAACGGCGTCAAGGGCTTGGTTTCTCTTTCGGTCATGTGCCCGATTGTCGAGCTGAGAGAGAATGCGGCGGTGCTCGCCGATGGGGGTATCCCTTCAGAGGCCCTGACAACCTCTGAACAGCTGGCCTGGAAGATGATCTCAGATCCAGATAGTCCTTACTTGCGAGACGATCGAGTGATGGCGGACGCCGCAGAATCAAGTCTTCAGTTTGCGGCGTATCGCTGGCTTGCACAACAATTCGAAACAATCGGTCGTGGTCGGGCGCCGGGCGTTGTGGCTGGCGTTACCCGACAGGCATGTATCGAATATCGAAATGCTGCGAAAGCGTATGTCCAGAGCGAACTCCGCGCATCGGGCGTGCCAGCGGACGATGACGTCGTACTGCAAGGGGTTCTAGTCCTCGGCGCCCGCCGCCTGGCCCAGATCGCGCAGGTATCTGTCTGAGCTTGACTCTGTCGGTGATCTTGATGGGCTCGGGCTGACGAGCGTGTTCAGTGGGCAGCCTCGTGACGGTGGTGCAGGTCAACCCAGTGGTGAGGTGCGCAACCCGAACGCAACGACGGCGATGTGGGTGCGGGACCGCTTGGACGGACTGTGGCACGACGACGACTTTGCCGACCAGTACCCGCGCGACGGGCGCCCGGGCCTCTCACCCGCCCAACTGGCCACGGTGAGCGTGTTGCAGTTCCTCCTGAGCCTGTCCGACCGCGCTGCCGCGGAGGCCGTGCGGTGCCGCATTGACTTCAGGTACTAGCTCTGCCTCGAGCTGGACGATCCCGGCTTCCACAGGACGGTTGGACCGCCCAGGTCACCACCACCAAGCTCAAGACGGCCGTCAAGACCGACGCCGTCTCCGAGATCACCTCAGCGGCGGAAAGATCGCCCCGGGGCAGTACGAGGACTTCAACGTCGCCTTCGGCCAGCTGCCCGACGACACGGGCCAGCTGACCTTCAAGACCCTGCAGACGTACTCAGACGGCAAGATCGTCCGCTGGATCGAGGCCCAGGGCGGCCAGGAGCTGGAGAACCCGGCACCCGTGCTCAAGCTCACCGCCAAGGGCGCGAGGAGGGCGGGGGCTCTTCGACTGCCTCGTCGGCGAGTACGAAGGGCTTCGACAGCGCCGGGTCGACCGCCTCGGCCAGCGAATCGACCGACCGTGGCCCCGACATCGCCAGGCTGGTCGCGGCGTTGGGCCTGGCAGCCGCCGGCATTGCCGTTGTGCGCAGCCGTTCCGCCGGATCCCGGGCGGAGTAGCGCACCTGCCCTGCCGCCGGTGGCTGCCGGCAGGGCGCCGTTCCATTTCTCCTTCCCCCGAATCAAGGCCACGGAGCCATGGCGCAAGGGCTCAGTTGCCCTGCACATCACAATGAACCTGTCCGCCGCCGTGGGTGAGCATGCGGTCCGTTACGGTTGGTCGTCTCACGACCTGCGACACTGGTACGCCACGACCTCGCCAGCAATGGCCTGCCGCTGGCGGTCAAGGCGATGGATATGGCGCTCACCAGCACCGTGCTGACTTGGTGCTGACTAAAGCACGTTTTCGCAGGTCAGATGGAGTGTCCATATGTGCGGACGGTATGCAGCGAGTCGCAGGCCCGAGGATCTCGCGGGAATCTTTGAGATCGAGAAGTGGGAGCCGGAGGAGACCCTGGCGCCCGACTACAACGTGGCGCCGACCAAGGAGGTCTACGCCGTACTCGACCGTGCCCTGAAGGACGCGGCGGACCCGCGCCCGGTTCGGCAGCTGCGGAAGCTGAAGTGGGGCCTGGTGCCCTCCTGGTCCAAGACGCCCGAGGGCGCCGCCCGGATGATCAACGCCCGCGCGGAGACCGTCCACGAGAAGCCGTCCTACCGCCGCGCCTTCTCCTCCCGGCGCTGCATCCTGCCCGCCGACGGCTACTACGAGTGGGTCACCGGCAAGCAGGAGCGGGACCTGGAGGTCGAGGGGAAGAAGAAGCGGCCCCGCAAGCAGCCCTACTTCGTGACGCCGGCCGACGGCTCGGTGTTCGCCATGGCCGGGCTGTACGAGTTCTGGCGGGACCGGACGCTGCCGGACGACCACCCCCAGACCTGGTGGGTGACGTGCTCCGTCATCACCACCGAGGCGGAGAGCAGCCCGCTCGCCGTCTCGCCGGCGGACGGCCCGCACACCCTCGCCGAGATCCACCCGCGGATGCCGCTGATGCTCACGCCGGACCGCTGGGACGCCTGGCTGGACCCCGCCCGCACGGACGTCGAGGAGCTGCGCGGGCTGCTCGCCCCGCCCCCCTCCGGCCTGATGCGCGCCTACCCGGTCCCCACGGCCGTCAGCAACGTCCGCAACAACGGACCGGAGCTGCTGACCGAGCTGGCCGCGCCGGAAGAGGGCACACTCTTCTGACGTGACCCCCGACATGGCAGACACGACAGTCACGACCGAGACCGTCGAGACGGACGCGGGCCCCGCCCGCGTCACCTGGCACCGCGCACGTGAGCGCGCCCGCCTCGTCCTCGCGGTGGGCCACGGCGCCGGCGGCGGCATCGAGGCCCGGGACCTGAAGGCGCTCGCCGCCGGGCTGCCCGCGCACGGCGTGACCGTCGCCCTGGTCGAACAGCCCTGGCGGGTGGCCGGCAAGAAGGTGGCCCCCGCGCCGAAGACCCTCGACACCGGCTGGCGCGGCATCTGGCCCGCGCTGGCGAAGCCGGGCCTGCCGGTGGTCTCGGGCGGGCGCAGCGCCGGCGCCCGCGTCGCCTGCCGCACCGCCGCGGAACTCGGCGCCCACGCCGTACTCGCCCTGAGCTTCCCCTTGCATCCGCCGGGCAGGCCCGAGAAGTCCCGCGCCGGCGAACTGCTCGGCGCGGGGGTGCCCACCCTCGTCGTCCAGGGCGGCAACGACCCCTTCGGCAGACCCGCGGAGTTCCCCGAGTACGGGAGGGGCCGCGCGATGGGGGTCCCCCCAGGCGTTCAGCCCTGGGGGAGCGTCGGTGCGAGGGCGGTGGTGGGAGACGGGTGGGCGTACGAACTGGTCGAGGTCCCCCACGGCGATCACGGCTTCGCCGTGCCCAAAAGGGCGGACCTCACGCAGGAGGAGGCCGTGGCGGTGGTCACGGACGCGGTCGTGCGGTGGACCGCCTCACTCGGGTGAGGCACCGGGAATGCCCGCGCGGATCCCGCTGTTGGGACGGACGTATGTGCCGGTCAACGGCATCGCCGCCGTAGGAGAGGAAGTCCGCCGCATGGGTTCCACGTTCTGCCCGAACCGCAGTGCCCGCGCCGACCTGGACTGGACGGTGCTGCACGCGGCCAAGACCGTCCCGATTCGGGCGGCGGGCGGACCGGATCGTCGTCTATCCTCCGATTCGGGTGAGACCGCTTTCGGTCTCACGACAACTCTGGAGGAGGTGGGTCCGGTTCCCGGTACCGGCGCAGGGACCGAACACGGCCAGGCGGAGCAGCCCGAGGGCCAGGGCAGCACGGGCGCGGAGTCGACCGCGGAGCGCAGCGCGCGCTTCGAGCGGGACGCGCTCGAGTTCCTCGACCAGATGTACTCGGCCGCCCTGCGCATGACGCGCAACCCGGCCGACGCCGAGGACCTGGTGCAGGAGACGTACGCCAAGGCGTACGCGTCCTTCCACCAGTTCCGCGAGGGCACCAACCTCAAGGCGTGGCTGTACCGGATCCTCACCAACACCTTCATCAACTCGTACCGCAAGAAGCAGCGCGAACCCCAGCGCAGCGCGGCCGAGGAGATCGAGGACTGGCAGCTCGCGCGCGCCGAGTCGCACATGTCCACGGGTCTGCGCTCCGCGGAGTCGCAGGCGCTGGACCACCTGCCCGACTCGGACGTCAAGGAAGCGCTCCAGGCGATCCCCGAGGAGTTCCGCATCGCGGTGTATCTCGCCGATGTGGAGGGCTTTGCCTACAAGGAGATCGCGGACATCATGGGGACACCCATCGGTACGGTGATGTCCCGGCTGCACCGTGGCCGCCGTCAGCTGCGCGGCATGCTGGAGGACTACGCGCGTGAGCGCGGACTGGTCCCGGCCGGCGCCGGAGAGTCGAACGAAGCGAAAGGCTCGGGGTCATGAGCTGCGGAGAGCCGCACGAGACGGATTGCAGCGAAATCCTCGATCATCTCTACGAGTTCCTCGACCGTGAGATGCCGGATTCCGACTGTGTGAAGTTCGAGCACCACTTCGAGGAGTGCTCGCCGTGCCTGGAGAAGTACGGGCTCGAGCAGGCGGTGAAGAAGCTGGTCAAGCGCTGCTGCGGGCAGGACGACGTGCCGGGTGACCTGCGTTCCAAGGTCATGGGCCGGCTCGATCTGATCCGCTCCGGCCAGGCCGTCCCCGACCAGGACGTCACGGCCTCACCGGCCGCACCGCAGGAGTCCTGACACTCCGCGGTTCCCCGACTCCTGTGTCACTCGAACGTGCTAATCCGCGGGTTATCGGCCCGTGGAGGCACACCCCGCCGTCCTAGGCTCCAGAGCCTGACAGGTGACAGGCCGGGTGTCGGCGGGCACGGTCGGGGAGGGGTTCATGGAGGCGTTACCGGCGCGGGCCCGCGCGTATGTCGTCTGTGTCACCGTGCTGGGCCTGCTCTGTCCGCTGTCCCTGGTCCCCTCGGTCCCGGTGTCCCCGCCGGGCGGTGCGCGCTTCTCCTGGTGGGCGGTCGCCCTGCTCGCCGCGGTGTATGCGGGCTGCGAGCGCCTCGCCCGGTCGCGCCCGGCCGCCGCCCCGCACCCGGGCGGAACCTTCCACCCCGTCCTGCTCGCCGGGGCCTTCCTGCTGCCACCGTCCGCCGCGGCGCTGGTCGCGCTCCCCGGGGCGCTGCTGCTCCCCGTGGAACAACGCCCGTACCTGGCGCGCAGGCTCTGGCGGGCCGGCCGGCTGGTGCTCGCCGTATGGGCCGCGAGCCGGGTCCACCTGGCGGTCGGCGGCCGGGACGCGGTGGCGGACTGCGACGTCCCGGGCGCGCTCGGCACGGCCGGGGCCGCGGTGCTGGTGTTCTGCCTGGTGCTCACCCTGCTGGACGGCGGCATCCCGGCGCCCGGCGTGCTCCCGCGCGGGAGGCGGATCTCGGCGCCGGCCGCCTGGTGGCGGCTGTTCCTCGGGTCGCTGGCACCGATCACCGTGCACGGCCTCGCCGGACTCATGATGGCGCTGCTGTGGCGCAGCCCCTACGGCCCCGTGGCCGCGCTGCTCGTGCTGCTGCCGATGGGCGTCTCCTGGTGGGCGTTCGCCCAGTACCACCGGGAGCGGGCCGCCCATCAGGCGACGATCCGCGCCCTCGTCCAGGCCGTCGACATCAAGGACGGCTACACGCGCGGGCACAGCGAACGCGTCGGACGGGCCTCCATGATGATCGCGCGGGAACTCGGCATGGACGACGAGCGCGTCGAGGTGCTCCGCTTCGCGGGCATCCTGCACGACGTCGGCAAGCTCGGCGTGCCCACCCGGCTGCTCACCAAGAACGGCCCGCTGACCCCCGAGGAGCGCCGGGTGATCGAACTGCACCCCGAGTACGGGCACGAGATGGTGCGGGGGATCTCCTTCCTCGGCGAGGCCCGCGCGGCGGTGCTGCACCACCACGAACGGCTGGACGGCGCCGGCTACCCCTACGGCCTGTCGGGCAGTCAGATCCCCGAGTCCGCACGGGTGGTCGCCGTCGCCGACGCCTTCGACGCGATGACCTCCACCCGCTCCTACAGCAGGGCGCGGCCCGTGTCCGTGGCGCTGGAGGAGCTCCGGCGGTGCGCGGGCACCCACTTCGACCCGCGGATGGTGGCCGCGCTGATCCGGGCGATCGGCCGGGACGGCTGGCATCCGGCGGTGACCGCCGACGACCCCCGGCCGGCCGCCGGCGGCACACGGTCCACCGCCGTGCCCGGGCCCGCCGCACCGGTCGCCGGCCGGCCCGGGGCGCGCCGATGAGGCCCCGGCTCCACACCGTCGTCCACCTGTGCGCCGTCGTCCTCGCCGCCGGTTCCCTCGGCGGCACCCTCTACAACGGCGTCGAGGAACGCGGTGCCGCTCTCGCCTTCGGGGTGCTCATCGCCGTCGGCGAGCTCACCCGGCGCAACGGGACACGGATCAGGGAGGCGGCGCCGCTCGCCGCCGCGGGCTCACTGTCGTACGCGCTGCTCGGCGAGACCGCGGGGCGGCCCACCCACCACGGCGCCGCCCAGGTCGTCACCGTGGTGCTCGCCGCGTCCCTGCTCGGCAGCGTGCCGCACGTCGGGCGTGGTGAAGGACCCGCCCTCGACCCGTCGGCCCGCAGGGTGCTGACCGTCGGGTTCGCCGCCGTGTGCTTCCAGCCGTTGTACAACCGGGGCACCTTCGACGGCTGGGGAGGCCCCGCCCACGCGCTGCTCCTGCTCGCCCTGCTGTCCCTCACCGCGCTGTGCGACGCCGTGCTCGCCGCCGCGCTGGCCCACTCCCGCACCGGATGGCCCTTCCTGCCGACGCTGCGCGACGAACTGCGGGCCGTGCCCGGCATCGGGGCCGCGGTCGTCGCCACGGGCGCGGTGATGGCGCTCGGGGTCGCGGTCGTGGGGCTGTGGGCGCTGCCCGTCTTCTCCGTACCCCTGCTGCTCGCCCAGCTGTCCTACCGGCGGTACGCCGCCGTGCGCGCCACCTACCGGCAGACCATCACCTCCCTCGCGCGGGCCACCGAGATCGCCGGATGCACCCCGGCCGGGCACGCCCGCCGGGTCGCCGCGCTCAGCCGGGCGGTGGGCCGGGACCTCGGGCTGACCGAACCCGAACTGACCGTGCTGGAGTACGCCGCCCTGATGCACGACATCGGCCAGCTCAGCCTCGTCGACCCGGTCCCCGGTGGCGCCACCGCCGTCCTGCCGGTCACCGAGCAGCGGCGGATCGCGCTGCTCGGCGGCGCCGTGGTGCGCCAGACCGGGGTGGACCCGCGCGTGGCCGCGATCGTCGAACGCCAGGCCGACCCGCACCGGGAGCAGCCGCTCGCCGCGCGTATCGTCCGGGTGGTCAACGCGTACGAGGAGAAGTCCCGGGAAGGAGGGCCCGGCGGGCCGCTGACCGCGCTGGAGGAACTGCGCCTGGGAACCGCCGGGGAGTACGCGCCGGAGGTGGTCGAAGCACTGGCCCGGGTGCTGTCACGGAACACGGAGGGGGCACGTGAACACGAAGGGCCGATCGTGGCGAGGGCCACGAACGGGACTGTCTGATCCCGGCCGAGGCTGGGTAACCCATGGGTAATGAGCGCCCTCGCGGCCGTACGTGGTTGGATGCGATGGAGAGGGTGTCCGGGGGCGCGGACAGGTACGGCCAGCCCACCGACGGAACCGGCAGGCGGGAATCGTGAGGATCTTCGGCAAGGGACGGCACCGGCCCTCCGCCTCCTGGCGGCAGGCCACGGACCGTGCGTTCACGCTCATCGGCGACGGCCGGTACGAGGACGCGGGCGCGCTGCTGACCCGTGCCGCCGATCTGGAGCCCTGGTTGTCGGAGTCCTGGTTCAACCTCGCCCTGCTGCACAAGTTCCGGCACGACTGGGAGCAGGCGCGGGCGGCGGGTCTGCGGGCCGTGGCGCTGCTCGACCGCGACACCGGGGCTCCCGACTGGTGGAACGTGGGCATCGCCGCCACCGCCCTGCAGGACTGGCCGCTGGCCCGGCGGGCCTGGCAGGCCTACGGACTCAAGGTGCCCGGACCGGCCACCGACTCCGGCGAGCCCCTCGGCATGGACCTGGGCAGCGCGGCCGTACGGCTGTCCCCGGAGGGGGAGGCGGAGGTCGTGTGGGGGCGGCGCCTCGACCCCGCCCGGATCGAGGTGCTGTCCATTCCGCTGCCGTCCTCCGGGCGCCGCTGGGGCGAGGTCGTCCTGCACGACGGCGTGCCGCACGGGGAGCGGAGCACCGCCGCCGGGCACACCTACCCGGTGTTCGACGAGATCGAGTTGTGGGCGCCCTCGCCGGTGCCGACCTGGGTGGTGCTGCTGGAGGCCGCGACCGAGGCCGACCGGGACGCGCTGGAGCAGCTGGCCTCCGACGCCGGGTTCGCGGCCGAGGACTGGTCGTCCTCCGTGCGGCTGCTGTGTCGGATGTGCTCGGAGTCCCGGATGCCGTCCGACGAGGGGGAGGGCGAGCACCTGGACCCGCACGATCACAGCGAGCCGGGGCATCCCGGGCCGCTCGGGCACCGTACGGACGGGCAGTTGTGGGTGCCGGAGCGGGAGTGCGGGGTGGCTGCGCCGGCTTCGCTGGTCAGGGGGTTGCTGGACGGGTGGGTTGCGGACAGTCCGGACTCGCGGGACTGGCGGGATCTTGAAGAGGTCTGCTGAGGCCGTCGGCCGCGTGCGGATCCGTCGTGGTTGTTCGCGCCCACGCGGCGGAGCCGCACACGGCACAGTCCCGCGCCCCTGAAGGGGCGCTTCGCCGTACCCTTGTCAGATCACAACCCCGGTTTTACTCAGGAAGGCACACGTCGGTCATGGCTCAGCAGGACACCGATCAGCAGCACGCGGGCGTGCTCCCCGTCGACGACGAGGGGTACGTCATCGACACGGAGGACTGCGAGGAGCGCGAGACGGCGTGGCGGGAGCGCGGCACCTCGCGCCCGATCACCGTGGTCGGCAACCCGGTGCTGCACCAGGAGTGCAAGGACGTGACGGACTTCGGCGACGAGCTCCAGCAGCTGGTCGCCGACATGTTCGCCAGCCAGCGCACCGCCGAGGGCGTGGGCCTGGCCGCCAACCAGATCGGTGTGGACAAGAAGGTCTTCGTCTACGACTGCCCGGACGACGAGGGTGTGCGGCACGTCGGTGTGCTCTGCAACCCCGAGCTGGTCGAACTGCCCGCCGAGCGGCGCCGGCTGGACGACAGCAACGAGGGCTGCCTGTCGGTGCCCACGGCGTACATGCCGCTGGCCCGCCCCGACTACGCCGAAGTGACCGGGCAGGACGAGAAGGGCAACCCGGTCCGGGTACGCGGCACCGGCTACTTCGCACGGTGTTTGCAGCACGAGACCGACCACCTCTACGGCTACCTCTACATCGACCGGCTGTCCAAGCGCGAGCGCAAGGACGCGCTGCGGCAGATGGCCGAGAACGAGCCGCGTTACCCCGTGGTGGCCAACGACTGACCGGCCTCCGGAGCCCCTCCGTCTCCTCGCCGACGGCGCCCGATCGAGCACTTTCTCGATCGGGCGCCGTTCGTCTGTGTGTCCTCCGTAGCAGCGAAATAAGCAAATCCGTTCCCAGAACGGTCAGTTGTGGTGCTGAATGGAGGTACGGGGATGCGCACGGCGTGCGCCCGGATCGGGGTGGGGGCGCGCCGACCGGCGGCAGAGAGGGGATTGTTCGTGCATGCTTTGTCACACGGCACCACATCGACACCGACCACCATCACAGTTCCACCGGCGCTGTCTCTTCCGGTGATCGAGGCGGCGTTTCCCCGGCAACTCCACCCGTATTGGCCCCAGCTTCAGAAGGCGACCAGGGCGTGGCTGCTTGAAAAGCGGCTCATGCCGGCGGACAAGGTGGAGGAATATGCCGATGGCCTGTGCTACACCGACCTTATGGCGGGCTACTACATAGGTGCCCCCGACGACGTCCTGCAGGCGATAGCGGACTACAGCGCGTGGTTCTTCGTCTGGGACGACCGGCACGACCGCGACATCGTGCACGGCCGCCCCGCCGCCTGGCGGCGGCTGAAGGACCGGCTGCACCGGGCCCTCGACAGCCCCGGTGACCACCTGGGCCACGAGGACCCGGTGGTGGCGGGGCTCGCGGACAGCGTGGAGCGGCTGTACGCGTTCCTGTCGGGCGGCTGGAACGCCCGGTTCGCCCGGCACTTCCACGAGGTGATCGAGGCGTACGACCGGGAATTCCACAACCGCACGGAGGGGATCGTCCCCACCGTCGAGGAATACCTGGAACTTCGCCGGCTCACCTTCGCGCACTGGATCTGGACCGATCTCCTGGAGCCGAGCGCGGGCAGTGAACTACCGGACGAGATACGGCAGAACCCCGCCTACCGGAAGGCGGCACTGCTCAGTCAGGAATTCGCCGCCTGGTACAACGACCTGTGTTCACTGCCGAAGGAAATAGCGGGCAGTGAGGTACACAATCTCGGTATCAGTCTCATCACTCACGAGGAACTCACACTCGAAGAGGCAATCACGGACATGAGGCGTCGCGTCGAGGAATGCATCAGCGAATTCCAGGACGCCGAACGGGACGCCTTGCGCTTCGCGGACGCCCTCGACGACGGAACGGTGGGAGGAAAGGAAACGAGTGCCGCCGTACGCGCCTGCGTCGGCAACATGCGGAACTGGTTCAGCTCCGTCTACTGGTTCCACCACGAGTCCGGCCGGTACCGGGTCGACAGCTGGGACGACCGGTCCACACCCCCGTACGTCGACAACGAAACGGCAGGTGAGTCATGACCGTCGAGTCCGTGAACCCCGAAACGGCCGAGGCGACCGCGCTGCGTGAGCCTCCCGTGGCCGGCGGAGGAGTCCCCGTCCTCGGCCACGGCTGGAAACTGGCGCGCGATCCGCTGTCCTTCATGTCCCGGCTGCGTGACCACGGCGACGTCGTGCGCCTCAAGCTCGGACCGAAGACGGTGTACGCCGTCACCACCCCCGCCCTCACCGGGGCGGTGGCGCTGAGCCCCGACTACATCATCGCCGGACCGCTGTGGGAGTCCCTGGAGAGCCTGCTCGGCAAGGAGGGCGTCGCCACCGCCAACGGCCCGCTGCACCGGCGCCAGCGCCGCACCATCCAGCCCGCCTTCAAGTTGGACGCGATCCCCGCGTACGGGCCGATCATGGCGGAGGAGGCGTACGCGCTCGTGGAGCGCTGGCGGTCCGGAGAGGTGCTGGACGTCACGGCGGAGTCGTTCCGCGTGGCCGTCCGGGTGACCGCCCGCTGCCTGATGCGCGGCAGCTCCATGGACGCCCGGGCGGAACGCATCTGCGCCGACCTCGCCACGCTGTTCAGCGGCATGTACCAGCGCATGGTGGTACCGCTCGGACCGCTCTACAAGGTTCCGCTTCCGGCCAACCGGGAATTCAACCGCGCGTTGGCCGATCTGCATGTCCTGGTCGACGAGATCGTCGCCGACCGACGGGCGAGCGGTCAAAAGTCGAACGATTTGCTGACGGCTTTGCTGGAGGCGAAGGACGAGAATGGCGATCCCATCGGGGAACAGGAGATCCACGACCAGGTCATCGCCATACTCACCCCCGGCAGCGAAACCGTCGGAGCCACGATCATGTCGCTCCTCCTGGTTCTCACCGAGCACCCGGAACTCGGCGACAAGATCCGCGACGAGGTGAAAACCGTCGTGGGTGACCGCCCGGTCGCATTCGAGGACGTCCGGAAGCTGACGTACACCGCGAATGTCGTCGTCGAGACCCTGCGGCTGTATCCGGCCGTATGGATATTGACCCGCCGTGCGGTGACCGACACGGAACTCGGTGGATACCGCATTCCCCGGGGCGCGGACGTCATCTACAGTCCGTACGCGATCCAGCGCGACCGGCGGTCGTACGAGCGGCACGAGGAGTTCGACCCCGACCGCTGGCTCCCGGAGCGGGCGGGGGAGGTGCCCAAGTACGCGATGAGTCCGTTCAGCGTGGGCAACCGCAAGTGTCCCAGCGACCACTTCTCGATGGCCGAGCTCACGCTCACCACCGCGGTGATCGCCTCCGCCTACCGCTTCGACCACGCGCCCGGCTCCGACGCCCGGCCCCGGATCGGCATCACGCTCCGGCCGCGCGGCCTGAGGCTGCGGGCGGTGCCCCGCTGACCGGTCGCGCGGCGCGCGTTCAGGCGGCCTCCGGGCCCCTGAACGCGCGCCGGTAGGCGTGCGGGGTGGTACCGACGGTCCGTACGAAGTGGTGGCGCAGCGCCGCCGCGTTGCCGAAGCCGGTACGGCCCGCGATCGCGTCCACCGTCTCGTCCGTCGCCTCCAGCAGACGCTGGGCCAGCAGCACCCGCTGGCGCAGGATCCAGCGGTAGGGCGTGGTGCCGGTCTCCTGCTGGAAGCGGCGGGCGAAGGTGCGCGGTGCCATGTGGGCGCGGGCGGCGAGCTGCTCGACGGTGGTCTCCTCGTCGAGGTGCCGCTCCATCCACACCAGGACTTCGGAGACGGTGTCGCCCCCGGACCGCGGCAGCGGGCGCTCGATGTACTGGGCCTGCCCGCCGTCGCGGTGCGGGGGCACCACCATGCGCCGGGCGATCTTGTTGGCGACCTCCGGGCCCTGCTCCTTGCGCACCAGATGCAGACAGGCGTCGATGCCGGCGGCGGTGCCCGCGGAGGTGATCACCGGGTCCTCGTCGACGTAGAGCACATCCGGCTCGACCGTCAGATGGGGATACCGCCTGGTCAGATCCTCCGCGTGCTTCCAGTGGGCGGCGGCGCGCCGGCCGTCGAGGAGTCCGGCGGCGGCGAGCACGAACACCCCGGAGCAGACGCTGAGCACCCGCGCGCCCCGGTCCACGGCCCGGCGCAGGGCGTCCAGCAGTTCGGGCGGGAACTCCCGGGAGACGTAGGAGGAGCCGGCGGGTACGGCGATGAGATCGGCCGTCTCCAGACGCTCCAGACCGTGCTCGACCTGGAGGGAGAAGCACGTGTTGGTGCGCACCGCGGGACCGTCGGCCGAGGCGACGGCGAAGTCGTAGACCGGTAGGCCGTCGTCGCTGCGGTCCACACCGAAGACCTCGCAGACGACGCCGAGTTCGAAGGGATTCACACCGTCGAGGAGGACGGCGGCCACGTTCCGGAGCATGGCTCCAGTGTGCCGCGTTCTTGGCAGTAAATCGAGGGTGTGCGGCAGTCCTGCCACTGCCGGTAAGGAGCGTTCGGCGCGACAGTGGTGTCCATGGATACGACACAGAGGGAAGCGCTGATCGCGATGGTGGCCGTTCTCGGCCTGTTCCTCTTCATGACCCTGCCCGCCCTGATCGGCATCGCGCGCGAGCGGCGGATCGACCGGCAGATCGAGCGGGCCGAGGCCGCCCGCGCCGCCGCCCGCGCCGCCGCCGGGCACCGCGAGGGGCCGGCGGCCGCACGCCCGGCGACGGGCGCCGCCCCGCGCCGCACCGCGCGAGCGGCGTGACGGCGGGGCGGTGTCCGGACACACGACTGCCTAGAAGTCCTCGTCCAGGTCGACCGTGCCCTCCACGGCGACCTGGTACGCGGACGGGCGCCGCTCGAAGAAGTTCGTCAGCTCCTGGACGCCCTGGAGCTCCATGAAGGAGAACGGGTTCTCCGAGCCGTACACCGGCGCGAAGCCCAGCCGCACCAGCCGCTGGTCGGCGACGCACTCCAGGTACTGCCGCATCGAGTCGGTGTTCATGCCCGGCAGCCCGTCCCCGCACAGGTCGCGCGCGAACTGCAGTTCCGCCTCGACCGCCTCGCGCAGCATGTCGGTGACCTGCTGCCCCAACTGCTCGTCGAACAGCTCCGGCTCCTCCTTGCGCACGGTGTCGACCACGTCGAAGGCGAAGGACATGTGCATCGTCTCGTCCCGGAACACCCAGTTGGTGCCGGTCGCCAGCCCGTGCAGCAGACCCCGGCCGCGGAACCAGTAGACGTAGGCGAACGCCCCGTAGAAGAACAGGCCCTCGATGCACGCGGCGAAGCAGATGAGGTTCAGCAGGAAGCGGCGGCGGTCGGCCTGCGTCTCCAGCCGGTCGATCTTCTCCACCGAGTCCATCCACGTGAAGCAGAACTCGGCCTTCTCCCGGATGGACGGGATGTTCTCCACCGCCGCGAAGGCCGCCGCCCGGTCGTCCGGGTCGGGCAGATAGGTGTCGAGCAGCGTCAGATAGAACTGGACGTGCACCGCCTCCTCGAAGAGCTGCCGCGACAGGTACAGCCGCGCCTCGGGGGAGTTGATGTGCTTGTACAGGGTCAGCACCAGGTTGTTGGCCACGATCGAGTCGCCCGTCGCGAAGAACGCGACCAGCCGGCCGATCAGGTGCTGCTCCTCGGGGCTGAGCTTCGCCAGGTCGGTCACGTCCGAGTGGAGGTCCACCTCCTCCACGTGCCAGGTGTTCTTGATGGCGTCCCGGTAGCGCTCGTAGAAGTCGGGGTAGCGCATGGGGCGGAGAGTCAGCTCGAAGCCGGGGTCGAGCAGGTTCTTGGTGGTCGTCACTGGCAGGCCTCGCAGGACTCGGGGTTTTCCAGGGAGCAGGCGACGGCCTCGGGGTCGGCCGCCTGCTGAACGGGGACGGTGGTGCGGGCCGCCGCGCGGGCGATCCGGGTCGCCGGGCGGGAGCGCAGGTAGTACGTGGTCTTCAGGCCCTGCTTCCAGGCGTACGCGTACATCGAGGAGAGCTTCCCGATGGTCGGCGTCTCCAGGAACAGGTTGAGCGACTGCGCCTGGTCCAGGAACGGGGTGCGGGCGGCGGCCATGTCGATCAGACCGCGCTGCGGGATCTCCCACGCCGTGCGGTACAGCCGGCGCACCTCCTCGGGGATCCAGGCGAAGTCCTGCACCGAGCCGCCCGCCTCGCGCAGCGCCTCACGGGTGCGCGCGTCCCACACGCCGAGCCGCTTCAGGTCGTCCACCAGGTACGAATTGACCTGGAGGAACTCCCCGGACAGCGTCTCGCGCTTGAACAGGTTGGACACCTGCGGCTCGATGCACTCGTACCCGCCCGCGATCGACGCGATGGTGGCGGTGGGCGCGATCGCCAGGAGCAGCGCGTTGCGCATCCCGACGGAGGCGATCCGCGTCCGCAGCGCCGCCCAGCGCTCCGGCCAGGTCAGGTCGGTGTCGTAGTGGTCGGGGTGCAGCACGCCCCGGGCGGTACGGGTCTTCTCCCAGGCCGGGAGCGGGCCGTCCCGCTCGGCCAGGTCGGCGGAGGTCTCGTACGCGGCGAGCATGATCCGCTCGGCGATCCTCGTGGACAGGGCCTTCGCCTCCGGGGAGTCGAAGGGCAGCCGCAGCTTGAAGAAGACGTCCTGCAGGCCCATGGCGCCGAGACCGACGGGGCGCCACCTGGCGTTGGAGCGGCCCGCCTGCTCGGTCGGGTAGAAGTTGATGTCGACGACCCGGTCGAGGAACGTCACGGCCGTGCGCACCGTCTCGTCGAGGCGCTCCCAGTCGATGTCCCCCTGCTCCACGAAGGCACCGAGGTTGACCGACCCCAGGTTGCAGACCGCCGTCTCCCCGTCGTCGGTGACCTCCAGGATCTCCGTGCAGAGGTTCGAGGAGTGGATGACGTGGCCCGGCTCGGCGGTCTGGTTCGCCGTGCGGTTGGCGGCGTCCTTGAAGGTCATCCAGCCGTTGCCGGTCTGCGCGAGGGTGCGCATCATGCGGCCGTACAGCTCGCGGGCCGGGAGGGTCTTCCTCGCCAGGCCCTTCGCCTCGGCGGCCCGGTACGCCGCGTCGAACTCCTCGCCCCACAGGTCGACCAGTTCGGGCACGTCGGAGGGGGAGAACAGCGACCACTGCTCGTCGGCCTCCACCCGGCGCATGAACTCGTCCGGCACCCAGTGCGCGAGGTTCAGGTTGTGCGTACGGCGGGCGTCCTCGCCGGTGTTGTCGCGCAGCTCCAGGAACTCCTCGATGTCGGAGTGCCAGGTCTCCAGGTAGACCGCCGCCGCCCCCTTGCGCCGGCCGCCCTGGTTCACGGCGGCGACCGAGGCGTCGAGCGTCTTCAGGAACGGGACGATGCCGTTGGAGTGCCCGTTGGTGCCGCGGATCAGCGAACCCCGGGCGCGGATGCGGGAGTAGGACAGGCCGATGCCGCCGGCGTGCTTGGAGAGGCGGGCGACCTGGTGGTAGCGGTCGTAGATGGAGTCCAGCTCGTCCTTGGGGGAGTCGAGGAGGTAGCAGGACGACATCTGCGGGTGCCGCGTGCCGGAGTTGAACAGGGTGGGGGAGGAGGGCAGGTAGTCCAGGCGGCTCATCAGCCCGTACAGCGCGGCGACCTCGTCCACCGAGCGCGCGCTGTCGTCCTCGGCGAGTCCGGCGGCGACCCGCAGCAGGAAGTGCTGGGGCGTCTCGACGACCTTGCGGGTGAGCGGGTGCCGCAGCAGGTAGCGGCTGTACAGGGTGCGCAGGCCGAAGTAGCCGAAGCGGTCGTCGGCGCCGGTGTCGATCAGCGCGTCGAGCCGGTCCGCGTGCAGCCGGACGAACGCGGCGGTCCGGTCGGCGATCAGGCCCTCGCGGTGCCCGGTCGCGACGGACCCGGTGAACGAGGTGACGCCCTGCGAGGCGGCCTCGGCGCGGATGCCGAGGGTCAGCAGCCGGGCGGCGAGCCGGGAGTAGGCCGGGTCCTCGGAGATGAGCCCGGCCGCCGCCTCGGTGGCCAGCTCCCGCAACTCCGCCTCGTCGGCGGAGGCGGACCGGCCGCGCAGCGCGGCGGCGGCGACCCGGCCGGGGTCGGCGTCCGGCAGGTCGGCGGTCAGCTCGGTCAGGGTCCGCAGCAGCGCGGCACCGGGGCCGCCGCTCTCCTCGGTCACGTCGATCGCTGAGGCCGGATCGGCTGGCGCGATGGTCACGTGGGGCTCTCCCTCGCTCGGCACGGGGCCTCGAAGAGGGCAGGGGGCAGCACACGAGCGCACGCGGCGTCGCGTCCACCGGCCCATTCCACGAGGCCCGGACGTCCACGCACCCGGACCGGACGGCCGGGCGCGCTGTCGGCAGGTCCTCGGACTGACGCCCACGCACACGCGTACGCGGGCATGGGTACACCGTTGCGGGACAGTTCCGGATTCACACCGGATTCCCCTGCGACGACAGCGAGCACGAGCATACATCTTGTGTCGGGTGTCGCCGCCAACCCCATATGTTGTGTCGCGAAGGTGTCAGAGCGTCAACTCGTAGGCGAGCAGAGTGATGTCGTCCAGGTCCGGCAGGGGGTTCCAGTCGCGCTCCGGGCTGCGGGTGAACCCCAGCCGCTCGTAGACGCGGTGGGCGGAGCGCATGGTGCGCTGGGTCGACAGCACGATCCGCACGCACCCCTCGACGGCCCGCGCCCGGTCGACGCAGGCACGCACCAGGGCCTCCCCGGCGCCCCGGCCGCGGCCCGCGCGGGCGACCGCGAGCATCCGGATCTCCGCCTCGCCCGGCCCGGCCATGTCGGCCATCGGGCCGGGACCCGGCACGAAGGTCACCCCGCCCAGCACCGCCCCGTTCTCCACGGCGACCAGCACCTCGGCGGTCGCCGCCCGCTTCGCCACGTCCCGCAGCTCACCGAGGTACGCGTCGCTCTCCCCGAAGTCGAGCAGCCCGTCCAGCAGATAGGCCTGCGCGGTGATCTCACCGAGTTCTCCGTGCTCGCCGGGTTCCACCGGCCGGATGACGATGTCCATGGGGGGAGTCTGCCGGACGGGTACGACGACGGGCCGCCGGATTTCTCCGGCGGCCCGTCGTCCCGCGTCGCGGGCGTCAGTGGCTGCTGCCCGCCGTGGCCGGCGGAAGTTCCACCTGGACACCGGGGTCACCCGCGTCCGCCGTGTAGTCCTGCGGCTTGGTCTCGTCGACGCCCTCGGGCGCCTTGAGGGCCCTCATGACGAAGGTCAGGACGACCGTGACCAGGACGTTGATCACGAACGCGGTGAGGCCGATGTAGCCGATCTCGCCGATGCCCGGGATCTCCTTCGACGACCCGCCGAAGTGCTTCTGCGTCGGCGAGGCCACCCCGTACGCGGCGACCGTGCCGTAGACCATGCCGACCGCCCAGCCGCCGATCAGCGCCCAGCGGTGGAACCAGCGGGTGAACAGGCCGCCCACCAGCGCCGGGAAGGTCTGCAGGATCCAGATGCCGCCGAGCAGCTGGAAGTTGATGGCGACGGTCTTGTCCATGGTCAGGACGAAGGCCAGCGCGCCCACCTTCACCAGCAGGGACACGACCTTGGAGACCTGGGTCTCCTGCTTCGGCGTCGCGTCCGGCTTGATGAAGTCCTTGTAGATGTTGCGGGTGAAGAGGTTCGCCGCCGCGATCGACATGATCGCCGCCGGCACCAGCGCGCCGATGCCGATCGCCGCGAACGCCACGCCCGCGAACCAGTCCGGGAACATGTTCTCGAACAGCTGCGGGATCGCCAGCTGGCCGTTGCTGACCTTGACCCCGGCCGCGATCGCCATGAAGCCGAGCAGCGCCAGCAGGCCCAGCATCAGGGAGTACAGCGGCAGGATCGTGGTGTTGCGGCGGATCACCTCACGGCTGCGCGAGGACAGCGTCGCGGTGATCGAGTGCGGGTACATGAACAGCGCGAGCGCCGAGCCCAGCGCCAGCGTGGCGTACGTCCACTGGCCCGCCTCGCCCGGCACCAGCGCACCGCGCGGCGCGCCCGTGGCCGGGTTGGTCTCGCTGTACGCCTCCCGCGCGGAGGCGAAGATCTCGTCGAAGCCGCCCAGCTTGATCGGGATGTAGATGATCGCCACGGCGATCACGATGTAGATCAGCGTGTCCTTCACGAACGCGATCAGCGCGGGGGCCCGCAGACCCGACGAGTACGTGTACGCCGCCAGCACACCGAAGGCGATCAGCAGCGGCAGGTCCTTGACGAACCAGTTGGTGTCCTCGCCGCCGCCGACGCCCATCACGTCCAGCACGGCCTGGATGCCGACCAGCTGGAGCGCGATGTACGGCATCGTGGCCAGGATGCCGGTGACCGCGACGGCCAGCGACAGCCCCTTCGAGCCGAACCGGCCGCGCACGAAGTCGGACGTCGTCACATACCCGTGCTTGTGCGACACCGACCACAGCCGGGGCAGGAAGGTGAAGATCAGCGGGTACACCAGGATCGTGTACGGCACCGCGAAGAAGCCGGCCGCGCCCGCCGCGTAGATCGCCGCCGGTACGGCCACGAACGTGTACGCGGTGTACAGGTCGCCGCCGAGCAGGAACCAGGTGACCCAGGTCCCGAAGGACCGTCCGCCCAGGCCCCACTCGTCCAGGCTGTGCTCGTTCTCGGCCTTGCGCCAGCGCGCGGCCATGAAGCCCATCGCCGTGACCAGCAGGAAGAAGAAGATGAAGACGGCGAGTGCCACGCCGTTGACGCCGTCGTTCACTGCGACGCACCGCCCTTCGCGGCCGAGCGGGCGCGCTGGTCACGCTGCCAGAGCTTGTACGCGATCATCGTCAGGGCGGTGGAGACCAGCACCCACAGCATCTGGTACCAGTAGAAGAACGGGATGCCGATGAACACCGGGTCGGTCTTCGCGTAGGACCCGACCCACAGCATGGCTACGAATGGTGCGACGAGACAGAGGGCGATGACGACGCGCATGGGCGTCACCACCGGCCCTCCTCTGGTTTCTGGGGCTTGTGACATCAGACGGCTCCGTCCCCTCACTGATCACCGGCGGTAATGCGCAGGAAATCTAGGTCAGGGTGTGGCGCAGTCGTAACCCCTCGTCCGCATAGCGGTACCCAGGCGCCGCTCAACCGAGAGGAAACAGCAACGAAACCCCTGCCGACCGCCCGCTTCGCCGGGTTTTGCGGACCCGCCGAGGGCCCGCAGAGGATCCGCCGAGGACCCGCCGCGGGGACGGGTCCGGGCTCAGTCCTGGGGGCGCTTCAGGCGTGCGACGAACTTGTACCGGTCGCCCCGGTACACCGACCGCACCCACTCCACCGGCTGTCCGTCCCGGTCCAGCGAGTGCCGGGACAGCATCAGCATCGGCAGGCCGACGTCGGTGCCGAGCAGGCCGGCCTCGCGCGGGGTGGCCAGGGACGTCTCGATCGTCTCCTCGGCCTCCGCGAGACGGACGTCGTACACCTCGGCGAGGGCGGTGTAGAGGGACGTGTACTTCGTCAGGCTGCGGCGCAGCGCGGGGAAGCGCTTGGCGCTCAGATGGGTGGTCTCGATGGCCATCGGCTCGCCGTTGGCCATGCGCAGCCGCTCGATGCGCAGCACCCGCCCGCCGGCCGTGATGTCGAGCAGCCCGGCGAGCCGGTCGTCGGCGGTGATGTAGCCGAGGTCCAGCAGCTGCGAGGTGGGCTCCAGGCCCTGGGCGCGCATGTCCTCGGTGTACGACGTGAGCTGGAGCGCCTGGGAGACCTTGGGCTTCGCGACGAAGGTGCCCTTGCCCTGGATGCGCTCGAGACGCCCCTCGACCACCAGCTCCTGGAGCGCCTGGCGCACGGTGGTGCGCGAGGTGTCGAACTCCGCCGCCAGGGTGCGTTCGGGCGGGACCGGCGTGCCGGGCGGCGCCGTCTCGGTCATGTCGAGCAGGTGCTTCTTCAGCCGGTAGTACTTGGGCACACGCGCCGTACGGACCGTGGTCCCACCCTCGTTCTCCGCACTGCTGACGTCGGTGCTCATGCTCTGCCTTCCCGGCTCCGGGTGCCGAAACGACCGACATCCCCATCGGCCACGGCTGACATCGTGGCACGGCTCGGGGCGGGGGTGTGCCCCGCACGCTCCGTGATCCCCTTTGTATACCCCCGGAACAAGGGTTGGTCCAGACCACGGGCGGTCGCTCAGATGCCCTGCCAGTCCGGCTTGTTCGCGTAGGTGTGCCGGAAGTAGTCGGCGAGCTTCAGCTTGGCGGCGGCGGCCTCGTCGACGACCACCGTGGCGTGGGGGTGCAGCTGCAGCGCGGACGCCGGGCACACCGCCGCCACCGGCCCCTCGACGGTCGCGGCGACCGCGTCCGCCTTGCCCTCACCGGTGGCGAGCAGGACCAGGTGACGGGCCTCCAGGATGGTGCCGATGCCCTGGGTGATGACGTGGTGCGGGACCTGGTCGATGTCGCCGTCGAAGAAGCGGGCGTTGTCCACCCGGGTCTGCTCGGTCAGCGTCTTGATCCGGGTGCGCGAGGCGAGCGAGGAGCACGGCTCGTTGAACCCGATGTGCCCGTCCGTGCCGATCCCGAGCAGCTGGAGGTCCACGCCGCCGGCCTCGGCCAGCTCCCTGTCGTACGCCTCGCACGCGCCCTGCACGTCCTCGGCGGTGCCGTCGGGGCCCATGAAGGCGTCCATCCCGATGCCGAGCGGCTCCAGCACCTCGCGCCGCAGCACCGAGCGGTAGGACTCGGGGTGGTCGGCGGGCAGTCCCACGTACTCGTCGAGCTGGGCGATCCGCGCCCGCGAGGCGTCCACGGCACCGGAGCGCACCTTGGCCGCCAGCGCCTCGTAGACGGGCAGCGGCGTCGAGCCGGTCGCCACGCCCAGCAGGGCGTCGGACTTGCGCCGCAGGAGCTGCGCCATGGCCTCGGCGATGAGCTCGCCGCCCGCCTTGGCGTCCGCAACGATGACAACTTCCACGGTGGGCCTGCCGATCTTGAGGAGGACTCGACTGGGACCGGACCCGCCGGCGCGGGCCCGTACGGTGATGCACTGTGGTTTAGACCAATCTCAATCTAACAGAGCGGGCGCGAGGGCCGCGCACCGAAATTGACCCGGCCGACCGGCCCCGCACGGGAACCCCACGGGTTAGGCTGCGTGACGGAGACCCATGGGTCCGGACCGACGACGAAGTGACATCGAAGAACGAAGAACAGCGTCCGACGCATTTACAGGGACAGTGGTCTAGTCCACAATGCGTAACAGGGCACAACAAGCCTGCCTTCCCCGCACAGGAAGGTGGAACCGAGGAACCGGAGCTCTCTGCCCTGACTGCCCCGGCTCCTCGTCCCTCGGCCGACCGGGACCGCACACCCCACGGCCGATGTTGCTCCGGGCTGCGGTGCCGGGAGGGTTGAGGGTCCCTCTCAGCGCCGCGGCCCGCGGGTGTTCCGCGGCCCCGCAGACCGCCGGGTACGCTCGCTGACGTGCCCTCCATGAACGAACTCGTACGCCAGCACACCGCCCTCGACGACACCGATCTCGAGTGGCTCCACCTGCTGGTCTCGGAGTGGCAGCTGCTCTCCGACCTCTCCTTCGCCGACCTGGTCCTGTGGGTCCCCACCCGCGACGGCACCCGCTACGTCTCCGTCGCCCAGATGCGGCCCAACACCGGCCCCACCTCCTACCAGGACGACATGGTCGGCCATCTCGTCCCGCGCGGACGCCGCCCCATGCTGGACGCGGCCCTGGACGAGGGCCGGATCGTGCGCGAGGGCGACCCGGAGTGGCGCGAGGAGGTTCCCGTACGGGTCGAGTCCATCCCCGTCCGGCGGGAGGGGCGCGTCCTCGGGGTCATCGCGCGCAACACCAACCTGCTCACCGTGCGCACCCCGAGCCGGCTGGAGCTCACCTACCTCCAGAGCGCCTCGGACCTCGCGCAGATGATCGCGGCCGGCTCCTTCCCGTTCGCGAACCAGCAGCTCGAGATGGACGCCTCGCCCCGCGTCGGCGACGGGCTGATCCGGCTCGACGCCGACGGCATCGTCCAGTACGCCTCCCCGAACGCCCTGTCCGCGTACCACCGCATGGGTCTCGCCGCCGACCTGGTGGGTCATCACCTCGGCCGGACCACCGCCGAACTCGCCCCCTCCCGCGGCCCCGTGGACGAGGCGCTGGCCAAGGTCGCCAGCGGCTGGGCGCCGCGCGAGTTCGAGATCGAGGCGCACGACGGGGTGATCCAGTTCCGGGCGATCCCGCTCAAACCGAAGGGCACGCGCATCGGTTCGCTGGTGCTGCTCCGTGACGTCACGGAACTCCGCCGCCGCGAACGCGAGTTGATCACCAAGGACGCGACCATCCGGGAGATCCACCACCGGGTGAAGAACAACCTCCAGACGGTGGCGGCGCTGTTGCGGCTGCAGGCACGGCGCATCGGGTCCGAGCGCGGCCGTGCGGCGCTGGAGGAGGCGGTGCGCCGGGTGGGGTCCATCGCGATCGTGCACGAGACGCTGTCCCAGAACCTGGACGAGCGCGTGGAGTTCGACGAGATCGCCGACCGCGTCCTCGCGATGGTCGCCGAGATCTCCCCGGGCAAGGTCACCGGCCGGCGCACGGGCCGCTTCGGCATACTCGACGCCGAGGTCGCCACGCCGCTGTCGATGGTGCTGACCGAGGTCCTGCAGAACGCCCTGGAGCACGGCTTCCGCGAGGGCGAGACCGGCACCGTCGAGGTGTCGGCGGTCCGCGGCGGCACCACGAAGGAGACCCGTCTGCTGGTCACCGTGCAGGACGACGGCGTGGGTCTGCCCGAGGGCTTCGACCCGCACACCGCGGGCAACCTCGGTCTGCAGATCGTACGGACCCTGGTGGAGGGCGAGTTGGGCGGCAGCTTCGACATGGTGCCGGCCCCGGAGCGGGGGACCAGGGTGATCCTGGACGTCCCGGTGCAGTCGGACAAGTAGCGGGAGCGGACGGGCACGGACGGCGAAGAGCCCCGGACCGCTGAAAGCGGCCGGGGCTCTTGCTCAACTGCGCGCTGCGGCTCGGGGGCGGGAGATGCGTACGCGCCGTACGCGCCGCCAAGCTCAGGCTGTCAGCAGGGGTGGGTTGTCAGGCGGAGGCCTGACGGGCCCGGTTGCGGGCGGCACGGCGCTTCATCGCGCGACGCTCGTCCTCGCTGAGACCACCCCAGACGCCGCTGTCCTGACCGGACTCGAGCGCCCACTGCAGGCAGCTCTCGATCACCGGGCAGCGACGGCAGACGGCCTTGGCTTCCTCGATCTGCAGCAGCGCAGGACCGGTGTTGCCGATGGGGAAGAAGAGCTCGGGGTCTTCCTCGCGGCAAACGGCGTTGTGACGCCAGTCCATGGCTGCTACCTCTCCTGGGTATGTAATGCGATTGCTTGTGAATGTGAACGCTTTCACGAATCCCCCGACAAGGGAAGGGCCGACCGCCAGGTTCCCCGGCGTTGGGTCCTTGGATTTGAAGAGGGGTTCCGGTGACCTGTGGAGGCCGGTGTTGCGGGCCGTCCCGATCGCCAAGAAGAGACTCGCAAACCTCGGCGGCGGATACAACCCCTTCCGGAAAGTTTTTTTTGATTCTTCGGTGTCGACTAGGTCACAGCCGTACTTCCATGGGGTGGATCCTGGCCTAAACGTTCGACTGAAAGGACTTTGGCCCTTTCTGCTCACACAATCACACGCAGTGCACGGCGTACGCCTGTGAACGTCACGCTGGTTCGCAGCCCCAGGTGGTCACCGTCCATCTGGAGGGGCAGCGGCACCTTCGAATGCAAGGTGAAGCGCGTCAGATCGTGCCGGGAGACCGCATGCCTGCCGCGGGGTCCGCGCTCCGGGGACGAAGTGAGCAACTGGGTGCCATACCGGGCAACCGCGGCGGTGGACAGCCGGCTCAGGCCGAAGAGGTCGAGGCCCGTATCGAACGAGGCCTTAGGTGACGCGTAGATCGGGCGATTGCCGAGAAACGTCCACGGCGAGGTGTTCGAGACTATGGAGAGCACCAGATCGGTGACCGGCTCCTCGCCCGGATGCTCCAGGGTGATCACCCCGCGCCGCCGGTGCGGCTCGCCGAGCAGCTGACGGACCACCTGGCGCACGTACAGGGCGTGGGTCGACTTCCTGCCGCGCTCCCGCTGCTGCTCCACCCGGCCGACCACGCCGGCGTCGAAGCCCAGCCCCGCGTTGAAGGTGAACCAGCGGGCCGGTACGGCCTCGTCCTCCGAGCCCGGCGTGCCCGAGGTTAGACCCAGGCCGACGGTGCGCTCGCGGCCCTCGCGCAGCGCGTCCAGCAGGACGCCGGTGGCCTCCACGGGCTGGTTGGGCAGGCCCAGGGCGCGGGCGAAGACATTGGTGGAGCCGCCGGGGACCACGGCGAGACCGGGCAGGTGCTCCGGGTCGGGCCCCGCGTGCAGCAGACCGTTGACGACCTCGTTGACCGTGCCGTCCCCGCCGAGGGCCACCACCAGGTCGATGTCGTCGCTCTCCGCGGCCTGCCGGCCCAGATCGCGCGCGTGCCCGCGGTACTCGGTGGTGACCGCCTCCAGCTTCATCTCGCTGGCGAGCGCGTGGATCAGCACATCGCGCGTGCGCGCACTGGTGGTGGTTGCCGCCGGGTTGACCACGAGAAGTGCACGCATGACGTGCAGGGTACCTACTGAGGGGTACCGGGCCCAGACCGAGGCGGGGGCGGAGGGGGAGACGGGGGCGTGAACCTCGACACGGGGAGCGCGGAGGCGAGGGCTACCCTTCAGGGGTGAGCAGTGAGCAGACCCCCACCACCGCCCCGGACGCCACCGGCCCCCGCCCGCGCCGTCTGACGTACGCCGCGGCACTGGCCGCCCTGGAGGGGCTCGCGCTGGTGGCCGGCGGTGTGTGGATGTCGGTCCTCGCCCTCACCGGCGAACCGGACGACCGTCGGCAGGCCGTCACCGGCGGGGTGACGCTGATCGTGCTCGCGCTGCTTCCGCTGCTCGCCGCGCGGGGACTGTTCGCCCGGCGGAGCTGGAGCCGCGGCCCCGCCGTGATCACACAGATCATCGCGCTGCCGGTGGCCTACAACCTGCTGCGTTCCGACAGCGTGGCCATCCCCGCAGGAATCCTGCTCTCCGTCGTGGCCGTCACCGCGCTCGTCCTGCTGCTCAACCCCGAGACGACCCGGGCCCTCGGCATCCGGGGGCCCGGGAACGCCGGGAAGTAGCGCCCCGGCGGCCGCGCCGGGTCACTCCTCCACGAGCAGCTTCTCCCGTAGCTGGGCCAGGGTGCGGGCCAGCAGCCGGGAGACGTGCATCTGCGAGATGCCGACCTCCTGCGCGATCTGCGACTGGGTCATGTTGCCGAAGAAGCGCAGCAGCAGGATCCGCTTCTCGCGCGGCGGCAGGTCCTCCAGCAGCGGCTTGAGCGACTCCCGGTACTCCACGCCCTCCAGCGCCTCGTCCTCGGCGCCGAGGGTGTCGGCGACCGCCGGGGACTCGTCGTCGGTGTCGGGGACGTCCAGGGACAGCGTGGAGTACGCGTTCGCGGACTCCAGGCCCTCCAGGACCTCCTCCTCGGAGATGGCCAGCTTCTCGGCCAGCTCGTGCACCGTGGGGGAGCGGCCGTGCAGCTGGGACAGCTCCGCCGTGGCCGTGGTGAGCGACAGCCGCAGCTCCTGCAGCCGGCGCGGCACCCGCACCGCCCAGCCCTTGTCGCGGAAGTGCCGCTTGATCTCGCCGACGACCGTCGGGGTCGCGTACGTCGAGAACTCCACCCCCCGGTCGGGGTCGAAGCGGTCGACCGACTTGATCAGCCCGATGGTGGCGACCTGCGTCAGGTCGTCCAGCGGCTCACCGCGGTTGCGGAAGCGGCGCGCGAGGTGCTCGACGAGCGGCAGATGCATGCGCACCAGGCGGTTGCGCAGCTCCGCGTACTCGGGAGTGCCGTCCTGCAGCGTGCGCAGCTCGAGGAACATGGCGCGTGCCCCGCTGCGGTCCTGCGGGTCGTGGTGCGCGTGTCCGCCCTGGGTGCCCGAAGCACCGGGGGTGCTCCGCGCGCCCCGGGTGGCGGGCGCCCGCGGCGCCTCGTCCTCGGCGTGTCGCTCGTGCTCGCTCATCGTCCCGCCCGTCGCCCTTCCCCGAGCGCTCGCCTCGTCCCCCGCCGGGTTGGCCCTGGCGGGGGCGCCCCCTCGGCCCGGAGCGACCCCGGCCGGCCCGGCCGCGGGCGTGCTCCGCGCGGCACCCCCGGACTGCCCGCCGCCCGGGGTGACGGCCTCCGTGGAGTCGTCCTCCGGGTGCGGCCGGGCCTGCTCGGGGATGCCGTCGATGCCGTCCGGCACGCGCTCGGCCGGCAGCTCCCGTGTGCCGCGTTCTTCGTCCCGCACCGGCCCGTCCTCGCTCCTCACGCCGGCCCGGGTCCCGCGCCGCGCTGTTTGTAGAGGCTGATCGACACGGTCTTGTCCTCGTCCACGGCGGAGGAGACCTTGCCCGCGAGCGCGGACAGCACGGTCCAGGCGAAGGTGTCCCGCGAAGGGGCGTGGCCGTCCGTGGTCGGCGCCGAAACGGTCACCTCGAGCGAGTCGTCGACGAGCCGGAAGACACAGCTGAGCACCGAACCCGGCACGGCCTGCTGGAGCAGGATCGCGCAGGCCTCGTCGACCGCGATGCGCAGGTCCTCGATCTCGTCGAGGGTGAAGTCCAAACGGGCCGCGAGGCCGGCCGTGGCCGTACGCAGCACCGACAGGTAGGCCCCCGCGGCCGGCAGCCGGACTTCCACGAAGTCCTGGGTCGCGGGCTCGCCTGCGATCTGGGACACCCTCACCTCCAAGGTGGTACAAGCGTTTCAGGGCCTCGTTCGCCCCCGGGTAACGCGCTACGTGGTTCAGCGGTGACGCTATCGCGCTCTCGACGGTCCTGTCCCCGGGACCCCGACCCGCATGCCGTCACTCATAGTAAAACTATGAATACGCTCCGTGGCTAGGGGTCTGCGGCTCCCAAATAGGAAGAGCGTGCGCCGCATTGACGTACCCAGACGTCAGACGGTCGAACCGTCCGGCACCGGGGTCACGCCGGGTCACACGAGTACGTGGTCGACGAAGCACCAGCGCCAGTCCTCGCCGGGCTCGTGGGTCCGCATCACGGGGTGACCGGTCTCGTTGTGGTGCTCCGTGGCGTGCCGGTTCGGCGAGGAGTCGCAGCACCCGACGTGACCGCAGGTGAGGCAGAGGCGCAGCTGCACCGGATCGGTGCCGTCCCGCAGGCACTCCGGACACGTCTCACCGAGCGGGACGGGTTCCGGGTGCGGCAGCGCGTCGGCGTGCGTGCACTGTTTCATGATTGCCAGATTACGACGCCCGTGCGGAGAGCCGCGCGGAAAAACGAGGGTGGGCCGGACATGGATGTGATGCCGCTGCTGTTGCTGGTGGCGGGCAGTGCCGCGATCGCCGCGGCCGCCCGGCGCACCCCGGTGCCGCCACCGCTGCTGCTGGTCGCCGCCGGGTTGGTGGTCAGCTACGTCCCCGGCGTGCCCGAGTACACGCTCGACCCGCACATCGTCCTGCCGCTCGTCCTGCCCCCGCTGCTGCACACGGCGGCCACCGACAGCTCCTACCTCGACCTGCGGGCGCAACTGCGGCCGGTGGCGCTGCTGTCGGTCGGGTACGTGCTGTTCGCGACCTTCGCCGTCGGCTGGGTCCTGTACCTGATCGTGCCGGGCCTGCCGCTGACCGCGGCGCTGGTGTTCGGCGCCGTGGTGGCCCCGCCGGACGCGGTCGCGGCGACGGCGGTGGCGCGCAGGGTGGGGCTGCCCTCCCGGATCACCACCATCCTCCAGGGCGAGTCCCTGCTGAACGACGCCACCGCGATCACCGCGTTCCGGGTGGCCGTGGCGGCCGCGGTCGGCGAGGGCGCGACCTGGGCCGGGGGAATCGGCGAGTTCCTGCTCGCGGCGGTCGGCGGACTGGTGGTCGGCCTGGTGCTGATGGCACCGCTGCACTGGCTGCGCACCCATGTGAAGGAGGCGCTGCTGCAGAACACGCTCTCCCTGTTGATCCCGTTCGTCGCGTACGCCGCCGCCGAGCAGGTGCACGCCTCCGGCGTCATCGCCGTGGTGGTCGTCGCCCTCTACCTGGGGCACCGCGCGTGGGAGGTCGACTTCGCCACCCGCCTCCAGGAGGACGCGGTGTGGAAGATGGTCGCGTTCGTCCTGGAGTCCGCGGTGTTCGCGCTGATCGGACTGCAACTGCCCGTCGTCCTGAGAGGGCTCGGCGAGTACGAGGGCGTCGACGCCGCCTGGTACGCGGTCGCCGTCTTCGCGGTGGTCGTCGTCATGCGGTTCGTCTGGGTGTACCCGGCGACCTGGCTGCCGCCGATGCTGTCGGCGAAGATCAGGGAACGCGAGGGGAGACCCGGCTGGAAGGCGCCGTTCGTCATCGCGTGGGCCGGAATGCGCGGCGTGGTCTCGCTGGCCATCGCCTTCTCGATCCCGGTCACCGCCGAGGGCGAGGACTTCCCGCAGCGCAACCTGCTGCTCTTCCTGACCTTCACCACCGTCATCGGCACCCTGGTCGTGCAGGGCCTGACACTGCCCCCGCTGATCCGGGTGCTCAAGCTCCCCGGACGCGACGTGCGGGCCGAGACCCTGGCCGAGGCCAACGCCCAGGCACAGGCCTCCCGGGTCGCCGAGCAGCGCCTGGACGAGCTCCTCGCCGACGGGCGCAACACCCTGCCCGGACCGCTCGCCGAACGCCTGCGCACCGTCCTGGAGCGCCGCCGCAACGCCGTCTGGGAACGGCTCGGGCAGGTCAACCCGGTCACCGGGGAGTCGGTGGACGACACCTACCGGCGGCTGTCACGGGAGATGATCAGTGCGGAACGCGAGGTGTTCGTCCGACTGCGCGACGGCCGCCACATCGACGACGAGATGCTGCGCACGCTGCTGCGACGGCTGGACCTGGAGGAGGCGGCGGCGTTCCGGGAGACGACCTGACCGCTCACGGGAAGGGCCGGCCGGTGATCACCGCGGCGACCTCGCTCCCGCGCGGGAACGCGTTCTCCTCCGCCAGGACGACAAGGGCGTAAAGCAACTTGGCGACATAGAGACGTTCGACCGGGATGCCGTGGCGGTGCTCGAAGTCCTCGGCGAACGTGTCGAGTTCCGGGGTGGTACGGGCGTAGCCGCCGAAGTGGAAGCGGTCGTCGAGGCTCCAGTCGCCGCGAGGGCCGCCGAACGCCTCGCCCTGCAGGGCCCGTATGTCATCGGCGAGGAAGCCGCCCCTGAGCACGGGTATGCCCAGCGCGCGCGTTTTGCCGCCGAGCCCGGCGGCCAGTCCGGCCAGCGTGCCGCCGGTGCCGCAGGCCACCGCCACCACGTCCGCCCGGCCGGCCAGCTCCTCCCCGAGCGCCCGGCAGCCGCGCACGGCGGCGGGGTTGCTGCCGCCCTCGGGCACGACGTACGCGTCCTCGGCGCCCGCCGCGCGCAGCACGGCCGCCAGGGTCTCCGGCTCGGCCTTGCGGCGGTACGTCGACCGGTCGACGAAGTGCAGCCGCATCCCGTCGGCCGCGCACCGGGCCAGCGAGGGATTGAGCGGGCGGTCGGCGAGTTCCTGCCCGCGCACCACGCCGACGGTGCGCAGGCCGAGCAGCCGGCCGGCGGCGGCCGTGGCCCGCAGATGGTTGGAGTACGCGCCGCCGAAGGTGAGCACGGTCCGCCCGGCCGCCTCGTCGAGGTTCGGCGCGAGCTTGCGCCACTTGTTGCCGATCAGTTCGGGGTGGATCAGGTCGTCCCGCTTCAGCAGCAGCCGCACCCCGTGCCGCTCGAACCGCCCGTCCGCGACCTCCCGCAGCGGGGAGGGCAGCCGTGGACGCAGGCCCGCGAGGGCGTCGCGGGGGACGGAGGTGTCGGAGCCGGTCACGGGGCCATTGTCGCCCGCGGCTCCTCGCGGCCGCGGCCGCGGTCGCGGAGCACCTCGATCAGGGAGGGACCGCCCCACAGGCACCACAGCGCGATCACCGGGTCGCAGATCGCGCAGCCCAGGGAGGACGTGTGGGCGAACGGGATGATGGGATTGCCCTTGACGTGGTGGACGATGTCCCACGCGGTGTGCAGCAGCCAGCCGACGCCGATGAACGTCCAGGACTCCAGGCCGCGGAACGCGACATACGTGACCAGCGCCGTGAAGGCGAACTCCCAGCCGCCCAGCCCGCCGCCGCTGAGGTAGGCGGCGCCCGCACCGGCGACCATGAGGGCGTTCAGGCGCCGCCGGTGCGGTTCGCGGACGAGGGACATCAGCAGGGCGTAGAGGACACCGATGCCGACCGGGGCGACGTACTGCATGGCGAGGCCTTTTCCTGGGACCGTCAGGGACGGTTCACCACGCTAGGAGCGGACCGCCGCGGGCCCCAGGGGAGCGGGCGACAGCTTCCAACGGGTTGTCGCCAGGCGGGCCGCGCGCCGTCGCGCCCGCGCGTCACTTCAGCCGGTCGCCGATCCGTTTCCGCATCGAGCCCATCGTGAACCCGCGCGGGTCCACCTTCCCCGGCTGCCACTCCTTGTGCCCGATCACCGACCGCTCGTTCCAGCCGTGATGGCGGCACACGGCGGCCGCGGCCCTCTCGACGGCCTCCAGCTGGGCCGCCGGCCAGGGGTCCTCGCCGTCGCCCAGGTTCTCGCACTCGAATCCGTAGAAGTGCCGGTTGCCGTCGGTGTTCGCCTCGTTGTCCTTCGGCAGCGTCCGCTCGGCGATCACCGCCCGGAGCACCTCGTCGTCGCCGAGCCCCGCGTGGTTGGCCCTGCCGTAGCCGACGAGGTGGACCCGGCCGTCCTTGGTGATGACGCCGTGGCACAGGGGTCCGGGCAGGCCCTCGTAGCCCTTGCGGCAGATGTCGACCGTGCGGGCGCTGCCCTTGGTCACGGTGTGGTGGATCATCACGCCGTGGACCGGGCCCCACGGGCCCTTGTGGTTGCGGTTGTGGTCGCGCCAGTCGCCGACCTCGACGACCGTGAGTCCTTCCGCCTTCAGCGCGCGCAGGAACGCGCTCGCGGACATGGGTGGGGCCATGACCGCCCTCCTTCGTGCCGGGCGGCGGCCGCCCTTCGCGACCGCTCGCTACCGGGCCTATACCGAAAAGGAGCGAGTTCAACTACTGGTTCGTCTCCTGTGCGAGCCGATCCGGACAATTTCCTTCCGGTACGGCGCCATCGGACGGGTGCCCCATGTGTGCCCAGCCCTCCCAAGATCCAATCCCGCTCGATCGTGTAATGGTGTGCGCACGCTCCGTGAGGAAGGCTTGATCGCGCAATGCCGCGTCCGGCACGACCGGGTGCGGGATCACCATTGGGGAGGGCATTCTCTATGTCGGTAGGCGAAGAGGTCCGTTCGGAGCAGGCCAGGCAGCAGCAGAGCCTCGGTACGGCGGCCGCGCGGAACCTGGCCACCACGACCAAGTCCGTGCCGCAGATGCAGGAGATCAGCTCGCGCTGGTTGCTGCGCATGCTGCCCTGGGTCGATGTGCAGGGCGGTACGTACCGTGTCAACCGGCGGCTGACGTACGCCGTGGGTGATGGCCGGATGACGTTCGTGAAGACCGGCGACCGCGTCGAGATCATCCCCGCGGAACTGGGCGAGCTTCCGGTGCTGCGGTCGTACGAGGACGAGGAGGTGCTGACCGAGCTGGCCACCCGCTGCCGGCAGCGGGAGATCGGGGCCGGTCAGGTCATCGCCTCCTTCGGCAGCCCGGCCGACGAGGTGTACCTGCTGGCGCACGGCAGGGTGGAGAGGGTCGGCACCGGACCCTACGGCGAGGACGAGTCCCTCGGAGTCCTCGCCGACGGCGCCTACTTCGGCGAACAGGCGCTGCTGGGCGAGGACGCCATCTGGGAGTACACCGCCCGCACCCTCACCGCCTGCACCGTGCTCGTGCTGCCGCGCGAGGCCGTCGAACAGGTCGCCGAGCGGTCGGACACCCTGCGTGAACACCTCCGCCGGCAACGCACGGTCCCGGGGCAGCGCGCCAACAAATACGGCGAGAAGGAGATCGACCTCGCGGCCGGTCACAGCGGAGAGCCGGACATCCCGCACACCTTCGTCGACTACGAGGCCAGGCCGCGCGAGTACGAACTCAGTGTCGCCCAGACCGTGCTGCGCATCCACACCCGCGTGGCCGACCTCTACAACCAGCCCATGAACCAGACGGAACAGCAGATCCGGCTGACCGTCGAGGCACTGAAGGAGCGCCAGGAGCACGAACTCGTCAACAACCGCGACTTCGGTCTGCTCCACAACTGCGAGTACGACCAGCGGATCCAGCCCCACAACGGCGTGCCGAGCCCCGACGACATGGACGAACTGCTCAGCAGGCGGCGCGGGACCAGGCTGCTCCTCGCCCACCCGCGCGCGATCGCCGCGTTCGGCCGTGAGCTCAACAAGCGGGGACTGGTCCCGGAGACCATCGACATGGGCGGCAACCGCATCCCCACCTGGCGGGGGGTGCCGATCTTCCCGTGCAACAAGATCCCGGTGACCGAGGCCCGGACGACCTCCGTCATCGCCCTGCGTACCGGTGAGGAGGACCAGGGCGTCATCGGACTGCGGGCCGCCGGCATCCCCGACGAGATCGAGCCGAGTCTGTCCGTGCGGTTCATGGGCATCAACGAACAGGCCATCATCAAGTACCTGGTCACGACCTACTACTCGGCCGCGGTCCTGGTACCGGACGCGCTCGGCGTCCTGGAGAACGTCGAGATCGGCCGTTGGCGATGACCTGCCGCCGGCTCCCGTCCCGCACACCGTGTCCCCGCCCGCCCGGGCGGGTACACCTCGGAGGTGTGCGCTCGACGGGTGCGGAGGCGCCATCCTTCCGCTCCTTCACCGAGTCGGTCCCAGGGGGAAGTCGATGACGGAGTCCATCACGGAGCCGAAGACGGGGCTTGCGACGGAGGGCACGGCCACGATGCCGGCCGTGCCGGAGCAGCGGCCCGGTGACGGGCACGAGGCGACGGTGCTGCTGGAGCGGGCGCGGGCCGCGGTCGACCCGGTGCTGCGGGCCGCCGTCGGCTCGCTGCCCGGCCCGATGCGCCGCATCGCGCTCCACCACTTCGGCTGGGAGCAGACGGACGGCACCCCGGCCGGGGGCGGTTCGGGCAAGGCGATCCGCCCCGCCCTGGTGCTCGCCGCGGCCTCCGCCCTGGGCGGGCCCGCGGCCCGGGCGGCTGCCGTACGGGCGGCGGCCGCCGTGGAACTGGTCCACAACTTCACGCTGCTGCACGACGACGTGATGGACCGGGACACCACCCGCCGCCACCGGCCCACCGCCTGGACGGTGTTCGGGGACGCCGGCGCGATCCTCGCCGGGGACGCCCTCCAGGCGCTCGCCCTGCGGCTGCTCGCCGAGGACCCCCACCCGGCGGCCTCGGCAGCGGCGGCCCGGCTCGCGCACTGCGTGGTCGAGCTGTGCGCGGGGCAGCACGCCGACACGGCCATGGAGCAGCGGGGCCCCGACGAGGTCACCCTCGCCGAGACGCTCGCCATGGCCGAGTCCAAGACCGGCGCGCTGCTCGGCTGCGCCTGCGCGATCGGGGCGCTGTACGCGGACGCCGGGGACGCGGACGTGGCGGCACTGGACGGGTTCGGCCGGAAGGCGGGACTGGCCTTCCAGCTCATCGACGACGTGATCGGCATATGGGGTGACCCGCGCCGCACCGGCAAGCCGGCCGGCGCGGACCTGGCCGCCCGCAAGAAGTCACTTCCGGTGGTCGCCGCGCTCACCTCCGGCACCCCGGAGGCCGCGGAACTCGCCGCCGTGTACGCGATCCCGTATCACGAGGAGGACGATCTGGAGGAGCTCGCGCTGGCCGTGGAACGGGCGGGCGGCCGGGACTGGGCGCAGACCCAGGCGGCCGACCGGATGGCCCGGGCGATGCAGGAAGTGGCCCGCGCGGTTCCCGACCCGGAGGCGGCGGGCGGGTTGCTGGCCCTGGCCGAGTTCGTGACACGGCGCACCACCTGACGGTCCGCCGGCCGTCTCCCCGGCCCCGGAGCCACAGGGTGCCGTGCGGTTCCTGACCTCGCACGGCACCGTGGCTCCGGCCCGGCGGGTCCCGCACTTCCCCACGGTGTGCGGGGCCCGCCCTCTCCACGACGGCAGTCCCACTACGCTCAACGTCCGTACGGACGAAGTCGGTTGAGGTGAAGGGGCGGACATGGGCGTGGCGATCCGGACGGCTGGGGACGGGGACCGGGAGCTGGTCGTCCGGCTCCTGGACGAGGCGTTCCAGGACGACCCGGTCAGTGGCTGGGTCTTCCCCGGCGACGAGTACCGCCGTACGACGCACCACAGGCTCATGGCCGCCTTCACCGACGTCGTGCTCGCCGAGGGGCGTGTCGACCTCACCGAGGACGGCTCGGCATGCGCCCTCTGGATGTCCGTACCGGCGGACGAGCCCGGGCACGGCGAGGAGCGGCCGGACGACGACGGTTTCGCACGGATGCGCCAGGCCGTCGACCCGGACAACGAGCGCGTGGAGCTGATCGGCCGGCTCACCGCGGGCATCCACCCCTCGGGGAGGGCCCACGAGTACCTGTGGATGATCGGCGTGGCACCCGGTCGCCAGGGCGAGGGACTCGGCACCGCGCTGATCGGCTCCGTCCTCGACCGCTGCGACCAGGAAGGGCTGGCGGCGTACCTGGAGGCGAGCAGCGAGCGCAGCGCCCGGCTGTACCGGCGCCTCGGCTTCGAGGCGTCCGGTGAGCCCCTGGCCCTCCCGGACGGCCCGCGCATGTGGCCCATGTGGCGCGAACCCCGTACCACCGGCTGACGGACCGGCCGGGAGGGACCGGTTCCAGCCCCGTGCTCCCGCCCCGTGCTCCCGGTCCGAGGCCGCGCGGCCGGCTGTCGGCGGGGGCCGGGTCCTCGAAAGGGACGTTCGGTCCTGGCGGCCGGCGTGCGTCCGGACTTCACTGGCTCGTGGACAGCGCCCGCCGGCCGTACCGAGGGGTCCGGCGAGTGTCGGACGACGAGGCCGGCGGGGGCGGGACGATGACAACGGCGGGCGACGACGGCACGACGGGCGGGAACATCGCGGTGGTGGGACACGCCGACCTGACCCCTGCCACGCTCCTGCTGGTGGAGAACGCGTTGCGGGCCCGGCCGGCGCGGCGGCCCGCCCCGGCCGTGGCCATGGTGCGCACCGGCGCGGGAACGCCACTGGCGTCCGGCCGGGCCGCGTGGGCGGCGGGGTGCCCGCTGGCCGTGGTGATCCCCACGCGTATCGGGGTCCCGGCCATGCCGCCCCGGCGGGACCGGATGGCGTCCGGCGAGCTGCTGACCCTCGCCGACGAGGTGCGCCTGCTGACCTACGACCCGGGGGACCGCGACTCCTGCGTCGGCGCGGACGAACGGCTCGTCACCGCCGGCTGCCTCCTCCTGGCCGTCTGGGACGGTTCCCCGTCCAACGGCCGCGACGCCACCGCCCACCTGGTGACCTACGCCCGCGCCCGGGGCGTCCCCGTGGAGATCGTGTGGCCCGCGGGGGCCGCCCGGGATGGCGAGCGGTCGCCCAGGACCTAGTACCGACACATACGGAATCCCTCTTCTTACTTGCCCCGGGTTCCGCTTATCCCCTTGCTTCACTACAACTGAAGTACTACAACTGGAGTTGTTCGAAAGAGGGAAGTCCACGGAAAGAGGCCGCTTTGCGCAAGCTCACGTACTACATCGCCTGCTCCATCGACGGCTTCATCGGGGACCCGGAGGGTGACGCGTCGGCGATGTTCGCCTACGTCGACGAGGAGCTCTTCGGATTCATCGCGGCGGAGTACCCGGAGACCATTCCGACCCACGGCCGCAGGCAGATGAACATCGACGACCTGCCGAACAAGCGGTTCGACACGATCATCCAGGGCCGGGCCAGCTACGACCTGGCCCTGAAGGAGGGCATCACCAGCCCTTATGCCCACCTGCGCGAATACGTCGCCTCCCGCACACTGGGGGAGTCGCCCGACCCCAACGTCGAGATCATCGCGGACGACCTGGTCGGCCGGGTGCGCGCGCTGAAGGCGGAGGACAGCGCGTACGACATCTACCTGTGCGGCGGGGCCGAACTCGCCGGCGCACTGGTCGACGAGATCGACGAGCTGGTCATCAAGACGTACCCCATCGTGCAGGGCTCCGGCATGCCGATGTTCGGCTCCGGCTTCGCGATCACGCACTTCGCCCTGGAGTCGGTGCGCTCGTTCGGCAACGGCGTGCTGGTGCGGTCGTACAGCAGGAAGCGCTGAACCCGCTCCGGGCCTACCCTGGGGACATGGACAGCGAACGACCCGTCTGTCCCGCCTGCGGGCAGCCGGTGGAGACGGTGGTCCGGCGCCACAAGACGCTGGGCGCGTGGGTCCCGGTGTGGGTGCGCGGCCCGTGCCGCAACCCGAGATGCAAGGAATCCCACGAGGCCGGGGAGAGCGGACGAGCCGAACGCCCCGGTGACACCGAGGCGGGACCGACGCGGAAGGACGCCGTGCGTCAGGCCCCCACCCGGCGCTAACGTTGCGGCATGGGCGCGGTGTGGCGGTGGGGCGTGGGCATCTGGACGGCCGTCGTGATCGTCGGGGGCGGACTGACCCTGTGGTTGCGGGACACGGCCGAACCGCCGCCCCCGGCCGGCTGGGAGAGGACGGACCCCAGCCCCACGCCCGACCTCCCGGAGGACCGGGAGGCGAGGTGCCCCGTCCCCGAGCCGCCGCCCGGCGTCGAGGACGGCGCGGTGGTCACCGCCTGCCTCCTCACCACCGACTAGTCCGGCCGGCGGGGGAGTCCGCCCGTCTCCGGATCCCGGCCGGTCAGACAGTACGTACCGCCCGCCGGGTCCCGCATCACCGTCCAGTGGCCGAACACGGCCACGCACACGGCGCCGAGCTCCTCGTGCCGTTCCCGGGTCGCACCGATGTCGGCGCAGGCGAGGTCCAGATGTGCGGCGACCGGCCGTTCCTCCTCCAGCCGCTGGAGCAGGATGCGTACGGGCAGCCCGGCCGGCGGTCTGATCACATGGAACTCGGGGAGTGAACCGGGCACCGCGTCCCAGCCGGGCAACAGCCCGCTCCAGAAGGCGACTTCCGCGTCGTAGCCGGACGGCGGGAGATCGAGGCACACCTGGTCCAGACGGCTGCCGTGGACGACGGGCGGCCGTACCGACTCCCCGCGCCAGGGCACCGCGCAGAACAACTGCCCCGCGGGCGACCGCAGTACGGCCCACCCCTCGTGCTCGCCGACCGTCTCCGCGCCCAGCCGCAGCGCGTCCGCGACGAACCCGGGCAGGTCGTCCACGGAGAAGTCGAGATGAGCGCCGCCCCGGCCCGAAACGATCCTCTGCATCCCCACGCAGGCATCGGCACCGTCCGCCAGCAGGGTCACGAACTCCCCGCTGCCGCCGCTCGGTTCGGACAGCCGCGTCCCGGTGACGGCCGTCCAGAACTCACCGGCCCGGCCGGCCCCGGACGCGGGCCGGTCGATGAAGGCGTACGTCCAGCGGACGCTCACCGCCGGGGACGTTCCATGAAGCGCAGCATGTTCCCCGCCGGGTCGCGGAACGCGCAGTCACGCACCCCGTACGGCTGGTCCACCGGCTCCTGGAGCACGTCCACACCGGCGGCGCGGACGCGCTCGAAGAGGGCGTCGCAGTCGGTGGTGGTGAAGTTGACCCCGCGCAGCATGCCCTTGGCCAACAGCTCGGCCATCGCCTGCTTGTCACCGGGGGAGGCGTCCGGGTTCGCGGCGGGCGGCTCCAGCACGATCTCCACGTCCGGCTGCTCCGGCGAGGCGACCGTCACCCAGCGCATCCCCTCGAACCCCACGTCGTTGCGGACCTCGAGACCCAGCACGTCACGGTAGAAGGCCAGCGCCTTGTCGTGGTCGTCGACGGCGATGAAGCACTGGGCGAGCCGTACATCGTTTCCTGTGTCCATGTGCCCACGCTAAAAGGTTTCGCTCGGATCGACCCGCGCCCGGCCCCGGACCGGCCGGGTGTACATCCGCGCCACGCACGGCGGGATGACCGCGCTCTCCTCGTGCGACCGGGCCCGGTACGCGCTCGGCGTCTCCCCGACCAGCTCGGTGAACCGCGAGCTGAACGACCCGAGCGAGGTGCAGCCGACCGCCATGCACACCTCCGTCACCGTGAGGTCGCCCCGCCGCAGCAGCGCCTTGGCACGCTCGACGCGCCGGGTCATGAGATAGGAGTACGGCGTCTGCCCGTACGCCGCGCGGAAGCTGCGCTGGAAGTGACCGGGCGACATCAGCGCGGTCCGTGCCAGCTCCGTGACGTCGAGCGGCTCGGCGTACTCCCGGTCCATCCGGTCCCGGGCCCGCCGCAGCCGCACCAGATCCTCCAGCTCCATCCGCCCAGCATCCCACGCCCCGCGACGGTGCGCCGTCACGGAAAGGCGGATCAGGGCGGGGCCCGCAGCGCTGCCTCATGGGGCCGGCAGAGGAGACATCTCCCGCTCGACCAGGGGTTTGAGCAGGTTGAGCGCCGCGCCGCGGGTGGGCGCGAGAGGACTCGGGACCCTGCTGGGAGGAACGACACCGCTCTCGACGATGTCGCGGAGAACGGTGGCCACCTCCGCGTCGTCGGCTTCGGCCAGGACGGCCGCAAGACGCAGAGCGTCCCTCCGGGGCCCCGTGGTCCAGCGCTCGGCCAGGTGCCGGATGCGTGTGCTCGAGGCGCTGTGCCGGGTTGCCGCCGCGAGGGCGGCGAGGGTGAACCGTACGGCTTCGTCCTCGCTGTCCCAGCGGCCCAGAAGACACGGCGCTGCGGCTTCGACCGCACGGCGGGCGGCGAGTTCGTCCACCGTCTCCTCCAGCGGAAGGCCCAGGGCGACCCTGCGGTCGGCCCCGGAAGCGGCCAGGCGCTGCCCGATGGTGGCCGCTTCGAACAAGAACGTGGTGAGGACGGCTCGGTGCGCGGGACGGATGTCCTCGTGGCCTGCGAGACCGGCCAGCAGGGGAATCTCGTCGGCGGTGTGCGGGTAGCAGGTGCCCTGATGCATGACCGAGTCGGCCAGTTCGAAGACGACTTCGCGATCGTCGGAGAAGCCGTCGGCCTCGGCGGTGAGCCACCAGGCGATTCCGTCGGGCAGCCTGCCCTGCTGAGCTTCCTGGTCACGGGCGACCTGCCGCACACACTCGAGCACGGGTGGAAAGGGACGTTCGGCGGTGGTGCGCTGAAGCGGCGTGGCCGGAGCCGGCTCTTTCACCGGTGGAGGGAAGCCCGAGACCACGTCGCGCCGAACGCGGTGGGCGTGCTTCTGGTCGAGTTCGTGGACCAGCCCTCGGCGGTCGAATCCGGACAGCTTGGTCTCCCGGTTGGCCTGGGATCCGCCGTTCCAGAAACCGCCGTGCGCCCTGCCGACGGCTTCGACAGCCGCCTTCTCGCAGTCGTGCTGGTGGAACTCCGAGGCCCGGTCGGGAGCTTCCTCGTCCACGAGGCTGTCGACGCTCCACCAACCCTCCAGCTCGGGCCGGGAGAACTCGGGCTTGCCGAACAGCCGGTTCCCGGGGTCCAGATGCGGAAGGTACACCGGGCGCACGGTCACCCACCGGTGTCCACGGCGCGTCAATTCCGAGGCCACCGAGCGAGCGTCCGCTTCGCTCGGAGCGGCGACAGAGTAGTGGACCACCATCTCGGAGGCCGACCAGGAGATCGGCTCGTCGACGCCATGACGTGACGTGAGTTCGTTCGGCATGCGGCGAAGCATAGGAAGCAGGTCGGACAACGGACCGCCCAGCACCCCCTGCGTCCGCTCACGAAGCACCTCGAGGCCGACACGGCGAGCATCCCCCCTGCGGGGGATGCCGCCCGGTAAGGCGTCCTTCGCGCGGGGTAGCGGTTCGGCCCGTAGGGGTGATCCCCGACTGTGCCTGCTTTGCGAGGATGAGGCCATGAAGCTGGAGATCCTTCACACGCCCCCGCCCGTCAGCGACACCGAGCGGCCCGTTCCCCGCTGGGCCATGCGCCTGGCCTACGCGCTTCCGCTGATTCTGCTGCCGTCGTGCCTGTGGCGGCTGCCCTTCGCCCTGCACTTCGAGATGGGGCAGGTTCAGGATCTCGACATGCCGCCCTACTGGGCGAGCATCCCGTACGTCCTCGGGCTCAGCGTGTTATCGGAAGTGATCGCGATCCTGACCATCGGGCTGGTCCGGGGCTGGGGAGAGGTGGCACCCACCTGGATCCCGATCATCGGCGGCAAACGCGTCCGGCCGATGGCGGCCGCCGTCCCCGCCATCCTCGGCGGCCTGATCCTCACCCTGCTGTTCACCAACATCCCGATCGGCGACGGTCGCAAGCTCACCCTGTACGGCATCGCCGACAACGCCGGATACACCAACGACGCCTGGGAGGCGCTTGCGACGGTGTGCGTCACCCCCATCGCCGCATGGGGACCCATCACCATCGCTCTCGGGATCGCCTACTACCGCCGCCGGACCGCGCCGTCGCAGGGCTAGAGGTCCGGGAGCGGCAATCGGCCGGACCGTGCGCTCGACGCGGAAGCGGAGGGTGGCGCCGGTGTCGCCGGCGTCGAGCAGGTGCGGCTCGTCCTCGTCCTCGGCCACGCGTCCGCCGTCGTCACACCGCGGATCCACGCCCACCCGCGGCCGGGCGAAGAAGACCGCACCCGGGCCGTCATGGCCGCCGTGCTCGGCGGCCTGCGGACCGGGTGCGGACTCGGAGACACTGCAACCAAGGAAATCGCAGGTCAAAAGGCACGATCGAAGATCAGGCCTTCTTGGTCTCCCAGAAGATCTTGTCGATCTGGGCGATGTAGTCCAGCGCCTTCTGGCCGGTGGCCGGGTCCGTCGACGCCTTGGCGGCCGAGAGGGCCTTCAGGGTGTCGTTGACCAGCTGGTGCAGCTCCGGGTACTTCTCGAAGTGCGGGGGCTTGAAGTAGTCGCTCCACAGCACGGAGACGTGGTGCTTCGCCAGCTCGGCGCGCTGCTCCTTGATGACCGTGGCGCGGGCCTGGAAGTGCGGGTCGTCGTTGCCGGCCATCTTCTCCTGGACGGCCTTCACCGACTCCGCCTCGATGCGGGCCTGGGCCGGGTCGTACACGCCGCAGGGCAGGTCGCAGTGGGCGCTGACCTTGACCTTGGGGGCAAACAGGCGGGAAAGCATGGAGCGTTTCCTTCCTCGTGATCGTCTTCTCACACGGGAGATTACTCCGTGGCGGACGGCTTTTCGCGGGTGCCCCCGCGGGCTTAGGACAAAAGTCCGGGGTGAGACTGGGACTGGTGGAGGACGAACCGGGGAGGTGCCGGGTGATGCCGGAGCTGTCGCAGGACGCCGAGCGGGCGAGGGCGCCGCTGCCCTTCGGGGTGGCCGAGGTGACCGGGCCGTCCATGGTGCCCACGCTGCACCACGGGGACCGGCTCCTGGTGCACTACGGCGCCCGGGTCAAACGCGGGGACGTGATCGTGCTGCGGCATCCGTTCCAGCAGGACCTGCTCGTCGTCAAGCGGGCCGCCGAGCGACGCGAGGGCGGCTGGTGGGTGCTCGGGGACAACGCGTTCGCGGGCGGTGACAGCACCGACTACGGGGTGGTGCCCGACGAGCTGGTGCTCGGCCGGGTCCGGTTCCGCTACCGGCCGCGCGGCTCCGAGCGGCGTTCGCCGCTGGCCGTGGTGGGCTGGGCGCTGTCGTCGGCCCGGCCCGTGCTCTCCGGCCGGTCGGCCTCCAGGCGCTTGCGGGCGCGGTAGGCGGCCACGTTGGCGCGGGTGGCGCAGCGGTCGGAGCAGTAGCGGCGGGAGCGGTTGGTGGAGGTGTCCAGGTAGGCGTTGCGGCAGGGCGACGCCTCGCACAGGCCGAGGCGGTCCACGCCGTACTCGGTGAGGTGGAAGGCCAGGCCCATCGCGGCGATGGCGGCGTAGCCGGCGGTGGCGTTGGACGGGTGGTCGGCCAGGTGCATGTGCCACAGCGGGCGGCCGTCGTCGTCGCGGAAGTCGTGGCCGGAGATCTGCGGGCTGACCGGGAACTCCAGCAGCAGTGAGTTCAGCAGGTCGACGGCGAGGGTCTCGTCGCCGCCGTCCGCCGCCTCGAAGACCGAGCGGAGCCTGGCCCGGACCGAGCGGAACCGCGTCACATCGGCGTCGGTGGTGCGCCGGGCGGCCGACTGGTTGGCGCCGAACAGATCGCGGACGGCCTCGACGGAGGTGAGCGTGTCCTTGCCCCGGGCCGGTTCCTCGGTGTTGACGAGGCGTACGGCGTAATCCGAGTAATAGGCCAGTTCCACTTGTAGTCCTTACGCAGGAGATCTATCGTCATGAGCGCGGTCGGGTAACAGACGATTCCGCATCCAGGGTATTACGGGACGTACGTGAGGGAGGCGCTCGATGACGGACGCGGACACCACCACGGCCACCGCCGACTGGCGGGCCTGGCAGGAGAGCTGGGACCGGCAGCAGGAGTGGTACATGCCGGACCGCGAGGAACGCTTCCGGGTCATGCTCGACATGGTGGAGGCCCTCGTCGGCACCGCGCCGCGCGTGCTCGACCTCGCCTGCGGCACGGGCAGCATCACCGCCCGGCTGTTCGACCGGTTCCCGGACGCCACCAGCACCGGCGTCGACCTGGACCCGGCGCTGCTCGCCATCGCGGAGGGCACGTTCGCGGGGGACGAGCGGGTCTCCTTCGTGACGGCCGACCTCAAGGACCCCGAGTGGCCGGCGAAGCTGCCCCACGACTCCTACGACGCCGTACTGACCGCGACCGCCCTCCACTGGCTGCACCGGGAACCTCTCGCGGACCTCTACGGGCACATCGCGGGGCTCGTCCGCGACGGCGGTGTCTTCATGAACGCGGACCACATGATCGACGACACCACGCCCCGGATCAACGCGGCCGAGCGCGCCCTGCGCCACACCCGCATGGATCAGGCCAAGCGGGACGGTGCCCTCGACTGGGCCCAGTGGTGGCAGCTCGCCGCGAAGGACCCGGTCCTCGCCGGACCGACGGCCCGCCGGTTCGAGATCTACGGCGAGCACGCCGAAGGCGACATGCCGTCGGCCGCCTGGCACGCGCGCGTGCTGCGCGAGAAGGGGTTCGGGGAGGCGCGGCCGGTGTGGTGCTCGCCGTCGGACACCCTGCTGCTGGCACTGAAGTAGCCGGAGGAGAACGCGAAGGGGCGGTACGGACTCCGTACCGCCCCTTCGCGTGTCCGCTCAGAGCACCTTGGACAGGAACGCCCTCGTGCGCTCGTGCTGCGGGTCGGTCAGGACGTCGCGCGGATGGCCCGACTCGACCACCACACCGCCGTCCATGAAGACCAGGCTGTCGCCCACCTCACGGGCGAAGCCCATCTCGTGGGTGACGACGACCATCGTCATACCGGACTCGGCGAGGTCGCGCATGACGTCGAGGACGTCACCGACCAGCTCCGGGTCGAGCGCCGAGGTCGGCTCGTCGAAGAGCATCAGCTTGGGATCCATGGCGAGCGCCCGCGCGATCGCCACGCGCTGCTGCTGGCCGCCGGAGAGCTGCGCGGGGTAGTTCCCGGCCTTGTCGCCGAGGCCCACGCGCTCCAGGAGCTGCATCGCGCGCTCCCGGGCCTGCCCCTTGCTCACGCCCTTGACCTGGACCGGCGCCTCCATGACGTTCTCGACGGCCGTCATGTGCGGGAACAGGTTGAAGCGCTGGAAGACCATGCCGATGTCCCGGCGCTTCAGGGCGACCTCGCTGTCCTTGAGCTCGTACAGCTTGTCGCCCTTCTGGCGGTAGCCGACCAGCTCCCCGTCGACGTACAGACGTCCGGCGTTGATCTTCTCGAGGTGGTTGATACACCTGAGGAAGGTGGACTTGCCGGAGCCGGAGGGGCCGATGAGGCAGAACACCTCGCCGGTCTTCACCTCCAGGTCGATGCCCTTGAGGACCTCGACGTGGCCGAAGGACTTGTGCACGCCCTCCGCCTTGACCATGGGGACGACGGAACCCTTCACGGGCGTGTCCGTCCTGCCGAGCTTCTGCCCGCTCATGCCATGCCTCCCTTCGGGCGGCCGAGGGAGAGCATGTTCGCCCTGACCTTCTGCCACGGCGTCGGCGGCAGCTGGCGCGTGGAGCCCTTGGCGTAGTAGCGCTCCAGGTAGTACTGGCCGACGCTGAAGACCGAGGTCAGCAGCAGGTACCAGGCCGCGGCGAGGAACAGCATCTCGGCCGGGGCACCGGAGCTCTGACCGATGTCCTGCGCGACCCGGAACAGTTCGGAGTACTGGACGACCGAGACCAGCGAGGTCGTCTTCAGCATGTTGATGACCTCGTTGCCCGTCGGCGGCACGATCACGCGCATCGCCTGCGGGATGACGATCCGGCGCAGCGTCTTCGCGTGGCTCATGCCCAGCGCGTGCGACGCCTCGGTCTGGCCCTCGTCGACCGAGAGCAGACCGGCCCGGCAGATCTCCGCCATGTACGCGGCCTCGTTGAGGCCGAGACCCAGCAGCACCGTCAGGAGCGGGGTCATGAACTGCGACCACTCGTCCTTGTAGACCGGTCCCAGGTTGATGTACTCGAAGACCAGGCCCAGGTTGAACCAGACCACCAGCTGCACCAGGACCGGGGTGCCGCGGAAGAACCAGATGTAGAACCACGCGATCGTCGAGGTCACCGGGTTCTTCGACAGGCGCATCACGGCCAGCAGAATGCCGCCGAAGATACCGATCGCCATGGCCAGCACGGTGATCAGCAGCGTCTTGACGACGCCGTCGAGGACGCGGTCGTCGAGGAAGTACTCGGGGATCGCGTCCCAGTTGATCCTGCCCTGGGAGAACGCGTAGACGATCCCGCCGAGCAGGACGAGGGCGATGACGGCGGAGACGTACCGCCCGTAGTGCCGGACCGGGATGGCCCTGATGGCCTCCGGACCGGCCGGGGGTGTGCCGGCCGGGCCCGTCGTCTTGTCGATGTCAGTCACGGGTGTTGCCTTTCAGCGCCGCTCGGCCGCGGTCACTTGCCGCCGTTGATGGTGGCTTCCTTCACGGCGCCCTCCGCGACGCCCCACTTGTCCAGGACCTTCTGGTACTCGCCGTTCTTGATGATCTCGTCCAGCGCGGCCTTGAGGGCGTCCCGCAGCTGCGTGTCCTCCTTGGCGACCGCGATGCCGTACGGGGCGGCCTCGACCTGCTCGCCGACCAGCTGGAAGTCGTTGCCGCCGCCCGAGGTCTTCACGGCGTACGCGGCGACCGGGAAGTCGGAGGAACCGGCGTCGGCACCGCCCGCGCGCAGGCGGGTCTGGGCCTGCTGGTCGTTGTCGTAGGCCTCGATGGTGAGCTTCTCGCCCGTGGGGCACTTCTCCGCCTCGGCCTTGGCGAGGTCCTCCGAGACCGTGCCGCGCTGGAGCACGATCTTCTTGCCGCACAGGTCGGACCAGGTCTTGATGCCCTGGTCGTCGCCCTTCTTGGTGTAGATCGAGACACCCGCGGTGAAGTAGTCGACGAAGTCGACGCCCTCGCCGACCTTCTTGCCGGTCTCGGAGTCGACGCCCTCCTGGCGGTCCTTGGTGTCGGTCATCGCGGACATGGCGATGTCGTACCGGTCGGAGCGCAGACCGGTGATCAGGGTGTCGAAGGTGCCGTTCTCGAACTCGAACTTGACGCCGAGCTGCCTGCCCATGGCGTCCGCGAGGTCGGGGTCGATGCCGACGGTCTTGCCGGAACCGTCCTTGAACTCGACCGGGGCGTACGCGATGTCCGAGCCCACCTTGATGACGCCCGCCTTGCGGATGTCGTCCGGGAGCTTGTCGGCGAGGGGAGCGGCGGACGTCTCGGAGGTGCTGACGTCGTTGCCCTCGTCCGTCTGGTCACCGCAACCGGTGAGAAGCAGTGCGCCTGCGACCGCGATCGCGCCGACCGCTGCTGTCCGGGACCTCGCGGCGGTGGTACGACGGGTGGTGCTTGCGGTCATGGTGGGTTCCTCCGGCGGATGGGTGGAGATGCCGATGGGTGGGCCACTGCCGACGGGTATCGGCAGCGCCGCAGGTCGACGAGAACACACGTCTTCGAGTGTCGCGACCTCGTGCGATTACGGCATCTTGCCATTCGGTCTGAGCCATTCAGGGGGCCCGCGATGTCAAAATCAGATAACGGGCGACACCCGAACCGCATCACTCCAGGACATCCGACCGGACAGTCTGCGGGAATCCTTCACTCCAGCCGGAAGATCTTCGGCTCATTCCAGGATGTGGACTCGTTCGCCGTGGCTTTTGTTCCGATTGTGGGCTTGCCGGTGGTGGACGCCGACCTTGTCCTTGTATCGGGTGACAATGCGGGGCGGCGGTATGTGACCTTCGCGTTATGGACTCGTCGCCGGTGGCGTCCGTCCGGTAAGAAGGTTCTTTACACCCCTCATCCGGGGCTCAGGGCGCGTGTGCGGCGCGCCCGTCGTGTTCGGCCCGTACGCATCAACCCTCCGGGCCTTGCGCGGTCCCGCCCACCCCTCACCAGGAGTGGCAACCCTCAAACCATGAATACTTAAGGGGTAAAACCAAGTGGCAGCGGAGATTGTCAATCCTCGCAGCGACAGCGAAAGCCGGAACGGTCATACGGAGCAGGGCGACGGGGCCGAGCCCCTCGACTCCTTCGACCCGGCGTTCGCGCTGCACCGCGGCGGCAAGATGGCTGTGCAGGCCACTGTGCCGATCCGTGACAAGGACGATCTGTCCCTGGCGTACACGCCCGGCGTCGCGAAGGTGTGCAGCGCGATCGCCGAGCAGCCGGAGCTCGTCCACGACTACACGTGGAAGTCACAGGTCGTCGCCGTCGTGACGGACGGCACGGCCGTGCTGGGGCTCGGTGACATCGGGCCCGAGGCGTCCCTCCCGGTGATGGAGGGCAAGGCCATCCTCTTCAAGCAGTTCGGCGGCGTGGACGCGGTCCCGATCGCCCTGAACTGCACCGACGTGGACGAGATCGTCGAGACCGTGGTCCGGCTCGCCCCGTCCTTCGGCGGGGTGAACCTGGAGGACATCTCCGCGCCCCGCTGCTTCGAGATCGAGAAGCGGCTGCAGGAGCGGCTGGACATCCCGGTCTTCCACGACGACCAGCACGGCACGGCGGTCGTGACGCTGGCCGCGCTGCGGAACGCCGCGCGGCTGAGCGGACGCGCCCTCGGTGATCTGCGCGCCGTGATCTCGGGCGCGGGCGCCGCGGGTGTCGCCATCGCCAAGATGCTGATCGAGGCCGGTGTCGGCGATGTCGCCGTGGCCGACCGCAAGGGCGTCGTGTCACGGGACCGCGAGGACCTCACGCCGATCAAGGCGGAGCTGGCGTCGTTCACCAACAAGGCCGGCCTCTCGGGCTCGCTGGAGTCGGCGCTGGCCGGTGCCGACGTCTTCATCGGGGTCTCCGGCGGCACGGTGCCGGAGGCGGCGGTGGCGTCGATGGCCGAGGGCGCGTTCGTCTTCGCCATGGCCAACCCCGACCCCGAGGTGCACCCGGAGGTCGCGCACAAGTACGCGGCGGTCGTGGCCACCGGGCGGTCGGACTTCCCGAACCAGATCAACAACGTGCTGGCGTTCCCCGGGATCTTCGCGGGCGCGCTGCAGGTGCGGGCCTCCCGGATCACCGAGGGGATGAAGCTGGCCGCCGCCGAGGCGCTGGCCTCGGTGGTCGGTGACGATCTCGCCGCCGACTACGTCATCCCGTCCCCGTTCGACGAGCGGGTCGCCCCCGCGGTGACGGCGGCGGTGGCCGCGGCAGCCCGGGCGGAGGGTGTCGCCCGCCGCTGAGACGCGCGGATCGCCGATGGGCCCCGTCCCCGGGTGGGCGGGGCCCATTTCTTTGCCGGGGGCTTGGGCCGCCCGGGTGGCGGGGCCCGCCGGGTGGCAAGAGGGCGTGTCTCACAGTCGGGCCTGGTTCCTTCGGCGGGGCGGGGAACCTATCGTCAAGGTCATGTTCGCCGTCTACGCCGCCCGAATCGACCGCGACCAGCCGCTCGCGGGTCTGGAGCTGGGAGAGCGTCCCGCTCCCGAGTCCCGGCCCGGCTGGAGCACCGTCACGGTCAAGGCCGCCTCCCTCAACCACCACGACCTCTGGTCCCTGCGGGGCGTGGGCCTCGCGGAGGACAAGCTGCCGATGATCCTCGGCTGTGACGCCGCCGGCGTCGACGAGGACGGCAACGAGGTCGTCCTGCACTCGGTGATCGGACAGAGTGGCCACGGGGTGGGCCCCCGCGAGCCCCGGTCCATCCTGACCGAGCGCTACCAGGGCACGTTCGCCGAGCAGGTCGCCGTGCCCACCTGGAACGTCCTGCCCAAGCCGAAGGAGCTCTCCTTCGAGGAGGCCGCCTGTCTGCCGACCGCCTGGCTGACCGCGTACCGGATGCTGTTCACCAACGCCGGGGTGCGGCCCGGGGATTCCGTCCTGGTGCAGGGGGCCGGGGGTGGCGTCGCCACCGCCGCGATCGTGCTCGGCAGGGCCGCGGGGCTGCGGGTCTTCGCCACCAGCCGGGACGAGGCCAAGCGCAAGCGGGCGCTGGAGCTCGGCGCCGTGGAGGCGGTGGAGCCCGGGGCGCGGCTGCCGCAGCGGGTCGACGCCGTGATCGAGACCGTGGGGGCGGCCACCTGGTCCCACTCGGTGAAGTCGCTGCGCCCCGGCGGCACGCTGGTGATCTCCGGCGCCACCAGCGGTGACCGGCCCTCGCACGCCGAGCTGACCCGGATCTTCTTCCTGGAGCTCAAGGTCGTCGGGTCGACCATGGGCACCAAGGACGAGCTGGAGGACCTGCTCTCCTTCTGCGCCGCCACCGGTGTACGGCCCGTCATCGACGAGGCGCTGCCCATGGACCGGGCGCGGGAGGGCTTCGAACGGATGGAGTCCGGGGGGCAGTTCGGCAAGATCGTGCTCACGCATCCCTGACGGCGGGGTTCCGCCCGCTCTTCTCACGGCCGGTCCGGGTCTCCGGGCCGGCCGTCGGCATGTCAACTCGAGTTGACATCGAGAGGGTGTCAACGTAAGTTGACATCATGACTGAGGCAACCGACCTCGCCGAGCGGGCGGGCGATCGCGACCCACGGGTCGGCCTGCGGGCCGTCGCCGCCCTGCGCCGGCTGCTGGAGCAACTGGAGACCGTGCAGGTGCGCAACGCGCGCCATCAGGGCTGGTCGTGGCAGGAGATCGCCACCGAGCTCGGGGTCAGCAGGCAGGCCGTGCACAAGAAGTACGGGAGGCATTGATGTTCGAGCGGTTCACGAAGGACGCCCGGGACGTGGTGAAGGGGGCGGTCGAGCACGCGGAGGGGACGGGAGCCGAACGGGTCGGTGCCGAGCATCTGCTGCTGGCCCTGCTCGACCGGGAAGGGAGCCGGGCCTCGTTCGCACTGGCCGCCCTCGGTGCCGGTGAGCGACGGGAGTCGGTGCGGGCGGCGCTGGGGGAGGCCCGGCGCCGGGCCGGGCTGACGCAGGCCGAGACCGACGCCCTCGCCGGGCTCGGCATCGACGTGTCGGAGATCGTGGCCCGGGTGGAGGAGACGCACGGGACCGGGGCCCTGTCCGGCCACCGGAAGGCCGGGGGGCGGAGGTCGGGACACCGACCCTTCGACCGTGCGGCCAAGGACGTCCTCACGGGCGCCCTGCGCGCCGCCACCGCCCTGCGCGACCGCCGTATCGGCGACGAGCACATTCTGCTCGCCCTCACCGCCCGACCCGGCGTCCCCGCCGAGGTCCTCGCCGACCACGGCGTGACGTACGAGTCCGTGACCCGGGTCCTTCACGGGGGCGGCGAGGCCAAGGCGGGCTGACGCCGACGCGGGCCCGGCCCGGTCGGAGTGGGCCGGGCCAGGAGACTCACCGCTTCGGCGCGCGCAGTATCACCCCGATGTGGGCCGCCGCCGTGGACAGATGGCGGCGGGCGTCGCGGAGCTGGTCCGCCGTGACGCCGTGGTCGCGGGCCGCGTCACGGATGTCGTCCCGGAAGCGGTCCAGCAGGCGGTCCAGGTCGCGGGCCGGGTCGCCGGTGGAGTCCGAGGCGTCCTCGTGCGCCCAGGACGGGGCGTAGTCGGCGGGGAAATCCTCGGGGGTCCGGGAGTACGACGGCTCCGAGGCCTTGCCGGAGGTCCCCGCGCCGGTACGGCCGAAGGCGAAGTCCTTGCCGAACTCGCTCATCTCCTTGGCCAGTTCGCCGAGGCCCTCACGCAGCCCCGTCGGCCAGTCGCCCCGGGCGAAGTGGTGCTGCACCTGTTCCTGGACCTGGCGCGCGATGCGCTGCACCTCCTCCTGTGCCCTGTCCTGGGCCTCCTTGGCCTGGCGGCGGGCGCGCTGCGCCTCCTCGCGGGAGCGCCGGCTCTCGTCCTTGGCGCGGCGGGCCTGTTCCTTCCACTCCTGCTTGGCGCGGCGCATCTCCTCCTTGGCGGCGTGCCAGGCGTCCTTGTTGCCGAACACCCCGAACTCGCCGAAAAGGCCTTCCTCTTCGACGGACGCCCCGCCCGTACGGCTCTGGCGGGCCTTGCCGGCCGCGGCCCGCATCTCGCGGCGCAGATCGCCCGCCGCGCCGCTGACGTCGGCCCGGATCTCGGCGGCCAGTTCGGCGACCGACTCCCGGATCTCCAGCTCCAGATCGGCCAGCTCGCCGCTGCGGTCGGCCAGTTCGGCGCGTCCGGCGTCCGTGATGGAGTACACCTTGCGGCCGCCCTCGGTGGTGTGGGTGACCAGACCCTCCGCCTCCAGCTTGGCCAGGCGCGGATAGACCGTGCCCGCCGACGGTGCGTACAGCCCCTGGAAGCGCTCCTCGAGGAGGCGGATCACCTCGTAGCCGTGGCGCGGGGCCTCGTCCAGCAGCTTCAGCAGGTAGAGGCGGAGGCGTCCGTGGGCGAAGACGGGAGGCATGTCAGAGCACCTTCTTCTCGGTCGTACCGGCATTGTCCCCCGAGCCGTCCCGCGGTTCGGGCTCGTCCTCCCCGGCCGGGCGGCGCAGCAGGGCGATGGAGCCGGAGACGGTGGTGGCGCGCAGCTTGCCGCTGCCCGCGCCGAGCCGGCCGGTGAGCTTGTGGGCGCCCCACAAGCCCTGCACCCGGAGGCCGTCGAAGGCGTTGGAGATCGCGCCGCTCGCGGTGTTGGCCTCCACCTCGGCGTCCGCCGGGTCCGGCAGCCGGATGGCGATCTCGCCCGAGACGCTGGTCAGCTTGACGTCGGTGGGGCCGTCGGGGTCGAGGTCCACGATCATGGATCCGCCGACCGTGTCCGCCCGCACGGAGGAGCCGGAGCCCTCGACGACGGTGAGGTCGCCGGAGACGGAGGCGAAGCGGAGGTCGCCGGTGACGGACTGGGCCTCCACGCTCCCGGACACGGTCTCCGCGCGGACCGGGCCGGACAGGGCGACCAGGGTGGTGTCGCCGGCGACGCCCCTCACCGCGGCGGGGCCCCGGATGCCGGATATCACGGCGCCGGCGCCGACCACGCCCACCTCGACCCGGGTCCGTGCCGGAACGGCCAGGGAGACCACCGCGCTGCGGCGCCAGCCCTTGCGGTCCAGCCACTTGAGGAAGCCCTTCCAGGGGAGGTCGTCGTAGGCCACCGTGAGGGTGCCGCCCTTCTGGGTGACGACCAGGGGCGGGCCCTCGACCTCGGAGATCTGGAGGTGGGCGGAGTCCTCGTCGGTGCCCACGACGTTCACGGTGCCGTTGACGATGCGGACGTGCAGGTCGCTCACGGGGGTGTCGAAGGTGAGTTTCGTGGGTTCCGCGACGGACCATTCGGGCATGGGTGGACCTCCTGGGAACGAAGCGGTCGACGACTACGCGGCATATCGCGTCTTACGTGATTCACGATATATCGCGGCAGGGGAAAGTCAAGACACTCGTTCTGGTGATCCGTCGGCCTGTGAGGTGTGACCGTGCCGAGGGTGATGTGTGCCTGCGCCGGTGTGCACCGTGTTGGTACTGGGCGGGGGCGTTCGCGCAGCCCGGCGCTCACGGGGTGCCGTCGCACCCACCCGTGCCGCCCTGCGGCACGACTGCCCGCGGATACGCGGATACGCGGATGCGCGGGTACGCGGGTACGCGAGTACGCGGGTACCGCGGTTACTCGTCGTCCTCGTCGTCCAGACGGGCCAGCCAGGTGGCCAGGCGTTCCACCGGGACCTCGAAGTCGGGGTTGAGGTCGACGAACGTGCGCAGCTGCTCGGCCAGCCACTCGAAGGTGACCTCCTCCTCCCCGCGCCGCTTCTCCAGTTCCTCGATGCCACGGTCCGTGAAGTACATGAGGACAAGGATATGTGCAGGAAAACGGGCGGGCCGCACCCCCGTGAGAGGGGTGCGGCCCGCCCGCGTAAGGCCTCCGGTTACGCCTCGAAGACCTCGCGCACCAGCTGCTCCTGCTCGGCCTGGTGGCGCTTCGCGGAGCCGACCGCGGGCGACGAGCCGTGCGGCCGCGAGATGCGGCGCAGACGCTCGGCGTGCGGGAGGTCGGCACCGACCGCCAGGTCGAGGTGGTCGATCAGGTTGAGCGCGATGAACGGCCAGGCACCCTGGTTCGCCGGCTCCTCCTGGGCCCACAGGTACTTCTCGGCGTTCGGGTACTTCTTGATCTCCGCCTGGAGCTCCGTACCCGGCAGCGGGTACAGGCGCTCGATGCGGATGATCGCCGTGTCCGTCGCGCCGCGCTTCTGCCGCTCGGCCTCCAGGTCGTAGTAGACCTTGCCGGCCGTGAAGACGACCTTCTTCACCGCGGCCGGGTCGACCGAGGCGTCGCCGATGACCGGGCGGAACTGGCCCGTGGTGAACTCCTCCGCCTTCGAGGCCGCGGCCTTCAGGCGCAGCATCGACTTCGGGGTGAAGACGACCAGCGGCTTGTGGTGCGGGTTGTGCACCTGCCACCGCAGGAGGTGGAAGTAGTTCGACGGCGAGGTCGGCATCGCGACCGTCATGTTGTTCTGGGCGCAGAGCTGCAGGAACCGCTCCGGGCGGGCCGAGGAGTGGTCCGGGCCCTGGCCCTCGTAGCCGTGCGGGAGGAGCAGGACCACACCGGAGGTCTGGGCCCACTTCTGCTCCGCCGACGAGATGAACTCGTCCACGACCGTCTGCGCGCCGTTGACGAAGTCGCCGAACTGCGCCTCCCACAGCACGAGCGCGTCGGGGCGGGCCAGCGAGTAGCCGTACTCGAAGCCCATCGCCGCGTACTCGGACAGCAGGGAGTTGTAGACGTTCAGCCGCGACTGGTCCTCGGAGAGGTACTGCAGCGGCGTGTACTCCTCGCCCGTGCTGCGGTCGATGATGACCGCGTGGCGCTGGCCGAAGGTGCCGCGCTGGGAGTCCTGGCCGGCCAGGCGGACCGGGACGCCCTCGAGGAGCAGCGAACCGAAGGCGAGGGTCTCGCCCATGCCCCAGTCGATCGTGCCGTCCTCGACCATCGCCGCCCGGCGCTGCAGCTGCGGCAGCAGGCGCGGGTGGACGGTGATGTGGTCGGGGATGTTGACCTGGGACTCGGCGATCCGCTTGACGGTCTCCGTGGTCACCGCGGTGTTCACGGCGACCGGGAACTCGGCCTGCGGGTCCGACGGCTCGACCGTCGCCGGCTGCGAGGTGGCCTCACGGACCTCCGTGAAGACCTTCTCCAGCTGGCCCTGGTAGTCCTGGAGCGCCTGCTCGGCCTCTTCCAGGGTGATGTCGCCGCGACCGATGAGCGACTCGGTGTACAGCTTGCGCACCGAGCGCTTCTTGTCGATCAGGTCGTACATCAGCGGCTGGGTGAAGGCCGGGTTGTCCGACTCGTTGTGACCGCGGCGGCGGTAGCAGATGAGGTCGATCACCACGTCCTTGTTGAACGCCTGGCGGAACTCGAAGGCGAGCCGCGCGACGCGGACCACGGCCTCCGGGTCGTCGCCGTTCACGTGGAAGATCGGGGCCTCGATCATGCGGGCCACGTCCGTCGCGTACATCGACGAGCGCGACGACTCCGGGGCGGCGGTGAAGCCGACCTGGTTGTTGATGACGACGTGGACCGTGCCGCCGGTGCGGTAGCCGCGCAGCTGCGACATGTTCAGGGTCTCGGCCACCACGCCCTGGCCCGCGAAGGCCGCGTCGCCGTGGATCGCCACCGGCAGGACGGTGAAGTCCGTGCCGCCCTTGCCGATGATGTCCTGCTTGGCGCGGGCGACGCCCTCCAGGACCGGGTCCACCGCCTCCAGGTGCGAGGGGTTCGCGACCAGGGAGACCTTGATCTGCTCGCCGTCCAGGCCGGTGAAGGTGCCCTCGGCGCCCAGGTGGTACTTCACGTCGCCGGAGCCGTGCATCGACTTCGGGTCGAGGTTGCCCTCGAACTCGCGGAAGATCTGCGCGTACGACTTGCCGACGATGTTGGCCAGCACGTTCAGCCGGCCGCGGTGGGCCATGCCGATGACGACCTCGTCCAGGCGGGACTCGGCGGCCGAGTCCAGCACCGCGTCCAGCAGCGGGATGACGGACTCGCCGCCCTCCAGGGAGAAGCGCTTCTGGCCGACGTACTTCGTCTGCAGGAAGGTCTCGAAGGCCTCCGCCGCGTTCAGCCGGCGCAGGATGCGCAGCTGCTCCTCGCGCTCCGGCTTGGTGTGCGAGCGCTCGATGCGGTCCTGGATCCACTTGCGCTGCTTGGGGTCCTGGATGTGCATGAACTCGACGCCGGTGGTGCGGCAGTACGAGTCGCGCAGCACGCCGAGGATGTCGCGCAGCTTCATCAGGGACTTGCCGGCGAAGCCGCCGACGGCGAACTCGCGCTCCAGGTCCCACAGGGTGAGGCCGTGCTCGACGATGTCCAGGTCGGGGTGCTTGCGCTGGCGGTACTCCAGCGGGTCGGTGTCGGCCATGACGTGGCCGCGGACCCGGTAGGAGTGGATCAGCTCGAAGACGCGGGCGGCCTTGGTGACGTCGTCGTCGTGGGAGGCGTCGATGTCCTTGAGCCAGCGGACCGGCTCGTAGGGGATGCGCAGCGCCTCGAAGATCTCGTCGTAGAAGTTCTTCTCGCCGAGCAGGAGGTTGGCGACCGCGCGCAGGAACTCGCCGGAGGCGGCGCCCTGGATCACCCGGTGGTCGTAGGTCGACGTGAGCGTCATGACCTTGGAGATGCCGAGCTTGTTCAGGGTGTCCTGGGAGGTGCCCTGGAACTCCGCCGGGTAGTCCATGGAGCCGACGCCCATGATCACCGACTGGCCGGGCATCAGACGCGGCACGGAGTGGACGGTGCCGAGGCCGCCGGGGTTGGTCAGGGAGACCGTGACGCCGGTGAAGTCGTCCATCGTCAGCTTGTTGTCGCGGGCACGACGGACGATGTCCTCGTAGGCCTGCCAGAACTCGAAGAAGTTCAGCGTCTCGGCCTTCTTGATGGCCGCGACGACCAGCTGGCGGTCGCCGTTGGGCTTCACCAGGTCGATGGCCAGACCGAGGTTGACGTGCTCCGGCTTCACCAGGGTGGGCTTGCCGTCCACCTTGGCGAACGAGTAGTTCATCGCCGGCATGGCCTTGATGGCCTGGACCATCGCGTAGCCGATGAGGTGCGTGAAGGAGATCTTCCCGCCCCGGGCCCGCTTGAGGTGGTTGTTGATGACGATGCGGTTGTCGAACAGCAGCTTCACCGGGACCGCGCGCACGGACGTGGCCGTGGGCAGCTCCAGGGAGGCGTCCATGTTCTTCGCCACGGCGGCGGACGGGCCGCGCAGGGTGACCTGCTCGGGACCGGCCTTGGCCTCGGTGGCGGGCTCGGCCTTCGGCTTCGCGGCGGCCGGCTTGGCGGCGGGCGCGGCAGGCGCGGCGGCCTTCGCCGGGGCGGGAGCCTGGGCCGGGGCGGCGGGCGCCTGGGCGGCCGGCTGAGCGGCGGCGGGCTGCGCGGCCGCAGGAGCGGGCGCGGCGGGCCGGGCCGGAGCGGCCGGCTGGGCCGGAGCGGCCGGCTGGGCCGGGGTGGTGGTTCCCGCGGCCCCCGCGGCCGCGGTACCCGCCGGAGCCGAGGCGGCAGGCGCGCCCGGCTTGTAGTCGGCGAAGAAGTCCCACCAGGCTCGGTCCACCGAGTTCGGGTCCTGGAGGTACTGCTGGTAGATCTCGTCGACGAGCCATTCGTTGGCACCGAAGGCCGCAGCGGGGTTCTTACCCGCTTGGTCGGTGTCGGTCGAGATGCTCGAGTTACTGGGGGACTGTGGCGACACGGCGTCAACCGCCCTCTTCCGCTTCGCAAGATGATGGACAGCGGAAATAAAGGCTACGCCCCCAAGAGCGAGAAGGTCAGGCCGGGCCCGTTCATCGTCGCGTAAGTCACATTGCGGCAGGTGTTTCGGCGCGGGAAATGGCGGGAAACAACCCTGGTTTCGATTCTTCGACCGATGTCAGGGATCGCCCGGGCGGGCCCCGGCGCGCAGCTCGCGCGGGCCTCTGCCTGATCACACGTGTCCGTCAGCGCGAACACGGACGGATCTTGCGGCTCCGCTTCGAACTTTACGTCAACTTGGTGCGGACGACGCTCCCGGAAGGGTGATGAGCATTCGGCAGCCCCGCTCGGATTCGGCCACGCGGATCCGGCCGCCGTGCAGATCGACGGCCCAGCGGGCGATCGCCAGGCCGAGACCGGTGCCGCCGTCGCTGCCCGGACCGTGCGGCCGGTTGACGTTGCCCCGGTTGAACCGCTCGAAGACGCGGTGCCACTCGGCCCGCGGAATGCCGGGCCCCTCGTCCAGCACCTCCAGCTCCAGCGACTCCGGCCGGTCCCCGCGTCGCGCCCGGACCGTCACCCGGCCGTGCGGCGGGCTGTGCTTGACCGCGTTGTCGATCAGGTTGGCGACGACCTGGTGGATGCGTTCGGGATCGGCGTGCGCGACGAGTTCCGGCGGCGACACGTCGAGGTGCAGATGGACGTCCGTACGGGTGTGGCTGCCCGATCCGGAGGCCATGCCCGCGCGGGCCGAGGCGACCATGTTGGCCTCCTTCAGCACGCCGGACAGGTACGGCCACACCTCGAACCGCCGCTTCTTCAGCGGGACCACGCCGTTGTCCAGGCGGGACAGGTCGAGGAGCGTCTCCACGAGGCGTCCGAGGCGCTCGGTCTGCTTCAGGGCCGTGCGCATCGTCTCGGGATCGGCCTGCGTGACGCCGTCGACGATGTTCTCCAGCACCGCGCGCAGACCCGCGATGGGCGTGCGCAGCTCGTGCGAGACGTTGGCGACCAGCTCCTTGCGCCGGAGGTCCTGGGCCTCCAGCTCGTCGGCCATGACGTTGATCGTCTGGGCCAGGTCGCCGAGCTCGTCCCGGCGGTTCTCCCGCACCCGGCGGGTGTAGTCGCCGTGCGAGATGGAGCGGGCCACGGCGTTCATGTCGTCCAGCGGCGCGGTGAGCGAGTGCGCCACGAACTGCGTGATGAGCAGCGTCGCGATCATCGAGAAGATCGTGATGAAGCGCAGCTCCGTCTTGGTGTGCACGGCGATCACCGACAGCCCCGTGGTGATCAGGACCGAGACGACGACCAGCGCGCCCAGCTTGGTCTGGATCGAGAACGGGCGTACACCGCCCCAGGGCTGCCGCGCCCCGGGGCCTCTGCGTCCGGCCGGCCCGTCGCTCATGGCGTCGGCGTCTCCAGGGCGTACCCCACGCCGTGCACGGTGCGGATGCGCTCGGCGCCGATCTTCCGGCGCAGCGCCTTGATGTGGCTGTCGACCGTGCGGGTGCCGGAGGCGTCCGCCCAGTCCCACACCTCGGCCAGCAGCTGCTCACGGGAGAGCACCGCGCGGGGGGTGTTCGCCAGGCACACCAGGAGGTCGAACTCGGTGGGGGTCAGATGGACGTCCTCGCTGCGCACCCGCACCCTGCGCTGCGCGTGGTCGATCTCCAGTTCGCCCAGGCGCAGGATGCCGCTGCGCGGGGTCGTCGCCGCGAGGGCCGCCCGCTCCATGCGTCGCAGCAGCACGTGCACGCGTGCCGCCAGCTCCCGCATGGAGAAGGGCTTCGTCATGTAGTCGTCGGCGCCGACGCCCAGCCCGACCAGCATGTCGGTCTCGTCGTCGCGCGCGGTGAGCATCAGCACCGGCACCGGCCGCTGGGCCTGCACGCGCCGGCAGACCTCCAGGCCGTCGAAGCCGGGCAGCATGATGTCGAGGATCAGCAGGTCGGGCTGCCAGGCCTCCGCCGTGTCGACCGCGGACGGACCGTCGCCCGCCGTTTGCACCAGGAATCCCTCGGCGCGCAGGCGCGTCGCGATGGCGTCCACGATCGTCGCGTCGTCCTCCACCACCAGAACCCTGCGCTGGGCGCCGGGGGTGGTCGTGGCCGTGCCGTTGTGGGAGGTCTGTGTCTGCTCCATCGCCCGCCCCTGAGGTGTGCTTTTTCCGGAATCCGTGGGGTGATCCGTCGTCTGCGCATCACTGCGATTGACGCTTGAATGATCCGCGCCAGAGCAGCAGCGTACGGGGAGTCACCGCGCCTTTGCTATCCAGGGCGGACGCCGATGTGCACGACGTCCGGAACGCCCCGGGCAACGGGGATCTCTTCGGTACGCACCTGTTGGAACCCGGCATTCCGCAAGGTTTCTTCGAAATCCGGGGAGGGCTTGGCCGACCACACGGCGAGTACCCCGAGCGGCCTCAACACCCTTGTGCAGGCGGCCAGTCCGGCCGGTGAGTAGAGACCGTCGTTGTCCTCGGTGACGGTCCAGTCGGGCCCGTTGTCGATGTCGAGGCAGAGCGCGTCGAACGTGTCCGATGTCTCATTGACGTAATGGACGAGGTCCGTCTCGACGATCTCCGTGCGCGGGTCGGCGAGGGCCTCCGCGGAGAGCCCGGACAGTGGCCCCGCGCGGTGCCACTCGATGATCGCCGGTTCGCGCTCCACCACGGCGATCCGTCCCCAGCGGGGCTGCCCGGCGGCGTGTGCGAGCGAGAAGCCGACCCCGAGGCCGCCGATCAGGACGTGCGGGTCCGCCGTGCGCGCGTCGAGGGCCGCGAGGGCGGCGTCGACGAGGCGCCGCTCCGAACGGCCGTCGGAGGTGTCCATCAGGAAGCAGCCGTTGGCGATGATCTGCAGCAGGTCACCGTGCCTGCGCAGCACGACCTCGCCGTACGGGCCCTCGCGGCGGTCCAGGACTTCGGGGGATTCGGGAATGTCGTACGGGGTGGACATGCGTTCATCCTGGCAGCCCTTTTACGCGGCGGTCATGCCCTTCCGCGCCCCGGAAGGTGATCGCTCAGAGCGAACGCGGCTCCGGGAACATTCGGCGGCTCACAAGCATTGAGTCGGCATAACTCAACTTGACTGCCGAAGGGGAGATCATGGCTGCTGAGTCCACACCGCTCGCCCTGCCTGTGCTGCCGCTCGACGACGAGGTCGTGCTGCCCGGGATGGTGGTTCCGCTGGACCTGAGCGACTCCGAGGTGCGCGCCGCGGTGGAGGCCGCCCAGGCCGCCGCCCGGACCGAGCCGGGTAAGCCCAGGGTGCTCCTGGTGCCACGCGTCGACGGGACCTACGCCGGTACCGGCGTGCTGGGCACGATCGAGCAGGTCGGCAGGCTGGCCGACGGCGATCCGGGCGCCCTGATCCGCGGCCGGGGCCGCGTGCGGATCGGCGCCGGGACCACCGGGCCGGGCGCGGCGCTGTGGGTGGAGGGCACCCGCATCGACGAGACCGTGCCCGAGCCCTTGCCCGGCCACGTGACCGAGCTGGTCAAGGAGTACAAGGCGCTCGCCACCGCCTGGCTGCGCAAGCGCGGCGCCTGGCAGGTCGTCGACCGGGTCCAGGCCATCGACGACGTCTCCGCGCTCGCCGACAACTCCGGCTACTCGCCGTTCCTGACCACCGAGCAGAAGGTCGCCCTGCTGGAGACCACCGACCCGGTGGCCCGGCTGAGGCTCGCCACCCAGCAGCTGCGCGACCACCTCGCCGAGCAGGACGTCGCCGAGACCATCGCCAAGGACGTCCAGGAGGGCGTCGACAAGCAGCAGCGCGAGTTCCTGCTGCGCCGCCAGCTCGAGGCCGTCCGCAAGGAGCTGCGCGAGCTCAACGGCGAGAAGGAGGGCGAGGAGTCCGACGACTACCGGGCCCGCGTGGAGGCCGCCGACCTGCCGGAGAAGGTCCGCGAGGCCGCGCTCAAGGAGGTCGACAAGCTGGAGCGCTCCTCCGACCAGTCGCCCGAGGGCTCCTGGATCCGCACCTGGCTCGACACGGTCCTGGAGATGCCGTGGAACGAGCGCACCGAGGACGCCTACGACATCCAGGGCGCCCAAGCGGTCCTGGACGCCGAGCACGCGGGCCTGGCGGACGTGAAGGAGCGGATCACCGAGTACCTGGCGGTGCGCAAGCGGCGCAGCGACCGGGGCCTGGGCGTCGTCGGCGGCCGGCGCGGCGGCGCCGTGCTGGCCCTGGTGGGCCCGCCCGGCGTCGGCAAGACCAGCCTCGGCGAGTCCGTCGCCCACGCGATGGGCCGGAAGTTCGTCCGCGTCGCCCTCGGCGGCGTCCGCGACGAGGCCGAGATCCGCGGCCACCGCCGCACGTACGTCGGCGCGCTGCCCGGCCGGATCGTGCGGGCGATCAAGGAGGCCGGGTCGATGAACCCGGTCGTGCTCCTCGACGAGATCGACAAGGTGGGGTCGGACTTCCGCGGCGACCCGGCCGCCGCGCTGCTCGAGGTCCTCGACCCGGCGCAGAACCACACCTTCCGGGACCACTACCTGGAGGTCGAGCTCGACCTGTCCGACGTCGTGTTCCTCGCGACGGCCAACGTCCTGGAGGCCATCCCGGAGGCCCTGCTCGACCGCATGGAGCTGGTCCGCCTCGACGGCTACACCGAGGACGAGAAGGTCGTCATCGCCCGCGACCACCTGCTCCCGCGCCAGCTGGAGCGCGCCGGACTGGACGAGGACGAGGTCACGATCGACGAGGGCGCGCTGCGCAAGCTGGCCGGCGAGTACACGCGCGAGGCGGGCGTGCGCACCCTGGAGCGGTCCGTCGCGCGGCTGCTGCGCAAGATCGCGGCCCAGCACGAACTGGGTGAGCGGAAGCTGCCCTTCACCGTGACCGAGGGCGACCTGCGGGATCTGATCGGCCGGCCGCACCACGTGCCCGAGTCCGCCCAGGACCCGGCCGAGCGCCGCACCGCCGTCCCCGGTGTCGCCACCGGCCTCGCGGTGACCGGCGCCGGCGGGGACGTCCTCTACGTGGAGGCCTCCCTGGCCGACCCGGAGACGGGCGCCGCGGGGCTGACCCTGACCGGCCAGCTGGGTGACGTGATGAAGGAGTCCGCGCAGATCGCGCTGAGCTTCCTGCGCAGTCACGGCGCCGAACTGGAGCTCCCGGTGGGCGACCTGAAGGACCGGGGCGCGCACATCCACTTCCCGGCGGGCGCGGTGCCCAAGGACGGCCCGAGCGCGGGCGTCACGATGACCACCGCCCTGGCCTCGCTGCTCTCCGGCCGGCTGGTCCGCACCGACGTGGCGATGACCGGTGAGGTCTCGCTGACCGGGCGGGTGCTGCCGATCGGCGGGGTGAAGCAGAAGCTGCTCGCCGCGCACCGCGCGGGGATCACCACCGTGATCATCCCCAAGCGCAACGAGCCCGACCTGGACGACGTCCCGGCGGAGGTGCTGGACAAGCTGGACGTCCACGCCGTCACCGACGTCCGCCAGGTCCTGGAGCTGGCGCTGTCGCCGGCCACCAGCGGCGCGGCGCCCGAGGTTCCGGTCGCCGCGTGACGGAGGCGGCCGGATGAGGGAAGGCCCGGGTCCCGTGAGGGAGGCCCGGGCCTTCACCGCGTCCGGGGCCGGCCGGTCAGCCCAGCGCGAAGGCCCGTACCCCGTCCGGGGTGCCGTTGAAGAGGTCGTGGTCCCCGACGGTCGGCCCGGTCGAGGTGTACTGCCACATCGTGTACGTGTCCCAGCCGGCGGGCAGTTCGCCCACGGTGGAGGCGTACCGGGCGATCCACAGGGGAGTGGTGGCGGCGAAGCCGGCGTAGTTGCCGGTGCACTGCTTCCACCAGCTGGTGGCCGTGTAGAGGACGGCGTCCCGGCCGGTGCGGTACCGGTACTGGTCCAGGAAGTCGCGGATCCAGCTCACCATCGCGCTCTGCGACTTGCCGTAGCAGGCGTCGCCGTACGGGTTCCACTCGATGTCGAGCACGCCCGGCAGGGTCCGGCCGTCCGCGGACCAGCCGCCGCCGCGGTCGACGAAGTAGTCGGCCTGGGCGGAGCCGCTCGCCGTGTCGGGCGTGCCGAAGTGGTAGGAGCCGCGGACCATGCCGACGTCGTAGGAGCCGTCGTACTGCTGGGGGTGGTACGGGTTGGTGTAGTACGTCCCCTCCGTGGCCTTGGTGTAGGCCCAGCGGACGCCGCTGTTCCACAGGGTCGTCCAGGCGACGTCGCCCTGGTGACTGGAGACGTCCACGCCCTCCGTCCGGGTGGCGCGGACGGTGGGGAGTCCGCCGCGGCCGTCGTGGGCGAGCACGCCCGCGCCCATGCGGGCGGAGCCGCGCGGAGGGGCAGCGGGAGCGGATTCGGCCGCGGCGGCCGTGCGGGGGAGGGAGACCACCGCGAGCAGGACCGCGCCGGCGGTCGCGAGTGCGCGTATGCGGGGGAGGCCGGATCTGTGCACAGGCATGACGCATCTCCGAAAGATCGGTGTGGGGCGAACCCGGAATGTGACCCACGTCCCATGTAGTGGGCATGCCACGCAATCGCCTGGTGAGGAAACTGCGCACGTGGACCGCGGCGGGGCGGGGTGTCCTCCCCCACGGTCCGAAGGACGTGGGAGGTGCCCCCGGCCGCCGTTGGTCTACGCCTGCGAAATACTGGTGGAGCTGCGGCGACGTCGCCACTTGGCGGGAAACTCGTCGGACCGGAAAACCGAAGCAGGGGCAGACGTGCACGAACAAGGACACCGAGACGAAGAGCGTGCCGACTCCCCGGAGCCCGCGCCGGGTGTGGACCGGCCCGGATTCCTCGCGCTGGAACGCGAGTTGACGGTGCTGCTGCGGCGTGCCCGGGCCAGCCAGGGGGAGATGGCCCGCGCGGTCCACCCCGACCTGGAGCCGTCCGCGTACGGGCTGCTGGTCCGTCTGGATGAGTGCGGCCGGCAGCGGGCCACCGAGCTGGCCGCCTACATCGGCGTCGGCAAGGCCACGATGTCGCGCCAGCTGCGCGCGCTGGAGGAGCTCGGTCTCGTCGCCCGCGAGCCGGACCCCGCCGACGGCCGCGCCTGGCTGATCACCCTCACGCAGGAGGGCCACGCACGGGTCCGCAGGGTCCGCGAGGCCCGCCGCGCCCGTTACGCCGGCCGGCTCGCCGACTGGGACCCCGCCGAGGTCACGGAACTCGCCCGGCTGCTGAACCAGCTGAACCGGGGCATGGAGAATTGACCCCGTACGGAGTACCGCTAACGGGGTGACAGCTCGGCGTACACCACCGTCGCGTCGTCGTGCGTCTTGCCGCGGCGCGGCGGTACCCGGTCCGCGTCCGCCCGTTCCAGGGTCCGTACGCGCTCCACCAGGCACCGGGCGCCCTCCTCGCGGACCAGGGTGAGGCAGTCCGCCCAGTCGCCCTCGTGGAACCTCTCCACCCAGCGCGCCGCACCGTCCGTCAGGGCGGCCAGGGCGCGCACCTCGTCGCGCGGCAGCGAACCGGTGACCGCGCGGGAGGCCACCGAGGGATCCGCCGCCGCCGTGAAGAAGCCCCCCTCCTTGTTGCGCAGCGTGGTGTCCACCAAGGTGTGGCTGGCCAGGGCCGAGCGGGGCAGCCGGTCCAGCCGGTCGTCCAGCAGCGCCGTGACCGAGCCGCCGGGGGACTCGACGAGCAGGGCCGAGTCGGAGAGCACCAGGTAGTCCACCGAGGCCGGTGACCAGCGGGCCAGCACCACCGTTGCCTGAGGCGTACGAGGGTGAGAAAGGTCACAGGTTGCCGCGTGGCTCCCGGCGGTACGCGTGAGGGCCCGGGACAGCAGCTCGGCCAGCGGAACATCCGGGAGGGAAACGGTCAGTTCGGTCAGCGCCCCGCCCAGCCGCGCGGTGAACCAGGGCACGGAATGCAGACATCCGCCGCCGTCCCCCGGTGGTGTGACCCCGTCCAGCAGCACGAGCGAACCGCCCTGTCCGGAGGCCGGAAGTCCGACACTCGCGAAGTCCTCGTTGGGGCGGCCGGGATCACCGGGCTCCGACACAAGCTCCGTACGCATCCCGCCAGTCTGCACGAGCCCTTCACCAGGGCCGCGAAAGGCCTTCGCCGATCACCGGATCACCGAAGCCGCGCAGGTCAGACGCCTGATTTGGGAGGGAATGCAGTGCTCCGGGAAGACGTGGCGGCGAATATTGCCACCGCCCGCCGCAGACGTCCAACCGGCGTGCCGCGCGGAGCCGCTGCGAGAGGCGGCGGAACTTGCCCCTCAACTCACCTCCGGGGTTCACTCCTTCGAGTGGCGGGTCAGGTGATGCGCATCCACTGTCCACGGTCACTGGGAGGGTCGGGGAGCGATGGGGGCGCCTCGCTGTCCGAGCGCGGTCAAGAGCTCGGGGTGAACGCCCGCACCCGTTGACGGAGCGTCACCCGGACCCACGGGTACACGAGTCAGGAATGCGAGCACCGGTGCAGAAGTCGCGGCCTCGTCGCACAGGCAAGCAGACGGCCCCCAAGGGGGACGCGGAGCAGACGACCGGCGTAGGCAGGGGCCGCCCCACCCATGTGCGCAACCGGCTCATCGTCGCCGTGGCCGTGGTGGCCGCCGCGATCGCCGCGGCCGGGGCGCCCTCCGTGCTCACGGCCTCCGGGCAGCTCAAGGACGCGCAGGACCTGGTGACGCTCGCCGAGCAGACCCAGGACGCCCTCACCCTGGCGCACTCCCTCGCCGACGAGCGCGACGAGGTCGTCCCCTACATCGCGGCCGGCCGCCCCAAGTCCGAGGCGCCCTCCGAGGAGCACAGCGCCCGCGTCGACCGGCAGGTCGAGGAACTGCGCGCCGACACGGACATCCCCCAGGAACTGCACGACGGCCTCGACGCCGTCGCCGCCGTGCGCAGAGCGGCGCTCACGGGCAAGAGCAGCCCGCTCGAAGCGCACCAGGCGTACTCCACCGCCATCACGCGACTGCACCGGCTCGCCGAACAGCTGGCGGAGCAGACCCCGCCCCGCGCCGGCTCCGGCGCCTACGCGCTCACCGAGCTGGACTCCGCCGTCCAGCAGGCCGCCGCCACCCGCGGACTGCTGCTCGCCGCGCTGAACGTGCCGAGCACCACCCGGACCGTGATCGACCCGATCACCGGCCTGCCGTCCACCACCACCAGCACCTCGGACGCCGACACCGAGCGGCGCGACGCGCTGACCGCCGCCGCGCTCCAGGCCCGGCTGCGCTCCGACGCGGCCCTCGCCGACTTCCGCGAGACCGCGCCCAAGGCCGCCCGCGCCTCCTACGACTCCACGGTCACCGGCCCCGAGGTCGAGTCCGCCGAGAAGTACCTCGCCCGCCTCACCGACGAGCCGACGCTCTCCGACGACGACCTCGCCACCAGCGCCAAGAAGCTGCGGGCCGCGCTCACCGCGCGGGTCGAGACGATGCGCGGGGTGGAGTCCGCCCTCTTCGACAAGCGCACCAAGGACCTCGCCCAGCTGCGCGACGACGACGTCACCGCGCTGGAGATCCGGATCGCCGTCCTCGGCGCCCTGATGCTGCTCACGATCGGCATCGCCACGGCGATGGCCCGCACCCTGACGCGTCCGCTGTCGGTGCTGCGCCGTGGCTCCGCCCGCCTCGCCGAGGCGGAGGACCTCACCGGCCAGGAGCCGATCGCCTTCACCGGCCGCAACGACGAGTTCGCCCAGGTCGTCCGCTCCGTCAACGCCCTGCACGCGCGCGCCGCCGCCCTCGCCGAGCGGATCGCCACGCTGGAGGCCGACCGCAAGCACCTCGTGGGCCAGCGGCAGAAGATGGCCGACGCCCGCGAGGAACTGCGCACCGAACTCGCCGAGTCCACCGCCCACCTGGAGCGGCTGCGCGCCGGCATCGGCGGCACGTTCGTCAACCTCGCGCTGCGCACCCTCGGACTGGTCGAGCGCCAGCTCGGCGTCATCGAGGGGCTGGAGGAGCGGGAGGACGACCCGGACCGGCTGGCCACCCTGTTCAAGCTCGACCACTTCGCCACGGTGATGCGCCGGCACAGCGAGAACCTCCTCGTCCTGGCCGGTACCGAGCACGTGCAGCACGCGGCGGGCCCGGTTCCGCTGGTGGACGTCGTACGGGCCGCGGTCAGCGAGATCGAGCGGTACGAGCGGGTCCGTATCGCCGCGCTGCCGCCGCACGCGCACATCGCCGGGTTCGCCGCGGACGACCTGTCCCACCTGCTGGCCGAGCTCATGGAGAACGCCACCTCCTTCTCCCCGCCCGACCTGCCCGTCGAGGTCTCCGGCTGGCTGCTGGAGAACGGCGAGGTCATGCTCTCCGTCCAGGACGAGGGCATCGGCATGACTGGGGAGCGGCTGGAGCGGCTCAACTCCCGGCTGTCCGACTTCGACCCGGAGGTCACGTACGACGCGGAGGCCGAGGACGGTCTCGGTCTCGGCCTGTACGTCGTGGCCCGGCTCGCCCACCGGCACGGGGTGCGGGTCCGGCTGCGGGAGCAGAAGCAGGGCGGCATCGCCGCGGTCGTCGTCCTCCCCGACCCCCTCCTGGCGCCCGCCACCCCCGACGCGGTCCCCGCCTCCGTCGCCGGCGGCACCCCCGCGTACTCCCTCCCGGGCGCCGACGCCGAGGCCAACTCCAACGTCCTGCAGGGCCGCACGGAGTCGGACGACCCGCTGGTCGCCCTGGCGGAGAAGGCGGTACGCCACCAGGGCTCGCCCGGTGGGGAGACACCGGGCGAGCCGATGGAGACACCGGCGGCGGACGGCGCGGACGACTCCTCGCCGGCCCCCGCGGAGGAACCGGCGGGAAGCCCCGCCGGGCGGCCCGGGGAGGCCCGCGCCGAGGCGGCGGCGGACGGTGCCGGCGGGCCGGCGGAGGCGGAGGCTTCCGCCGGGGCGGCGGAGGATTCCGCGCCGGGCGGCGGGGACGAGGCCGCACCGGACCGTGCGGGGCACGAGGACGCGGAGGGCGCCGACGCGCCGGCCGAGCGGCCCGCCGAGGTCACGATGGAGCTGCTGATCCCGGCACAGCCGGAGGGCGAGAGCGTTCGCCCGGGGGCGGGTCACGCGGGCGGAAACGATGTTTCGGCCGGGGCCGCGGACGCCGCTTCACAGCCGTTCGGCGCGGGCGCGGACGCCGCCGTCCGTCCGGGCGCCGGTCACGCGGCCGGAGACGAGGAGACCCCGTCCGGCGCCGCGCGCCGGCCGGCCGGCGAGGACACGGAGGGTGCCGCCCGCCCGACCACGGCCCACGGGAACGTACCCGGAGCGGACGCCGGGGCCGGGGAGCACGCCGGAGCGGGCGCCGGGTCCGAGAGCCGGTCCGCAGCGGACGCCGCCTCCGAGGGCGGCCCCGCAGCCGGCGCCGGGGACCCGGCAGGGCTTCCGCGGCGGCCGGGCGCCGGGTCCGGGGAGCACGCCGGAGCGGACGCCGGGTCCGGGGGCGGCGCCGACGCGGAGCACGCGCGCGTCGCCGACGGGGACGGGGACGGGGAGCCGGTCACGGCCAAGGGACTGCCCAAGCGCACGCCGAGGATCACCGCGCCCGCCGCGGCCCCGCGCCCGCGTACCGGGGCCGTGGACGCCGAGGCCCTGCGCCGCCGGCTCGGCGGTTTCCGTCAGGGGGCGGACGCCGGGCGCCGGGACGTCGAGGCGGAACTCGCCGAACGGACCGGTGGCCACCGGGCGCCGTCCGACCCGGCCGCCACATCCGAAGAGACCACGGGGGGCACAGTCGAGGAGGCAAGCAGTTGACCGCGACCGGTACTGTCGGACTGAGCAGTGAGGCCCGCAACCTGCACTGGCTGTTGAGCAATCTCGTCGAGGAGGTGCCCGGCATCCTCTCCGTCGCGGTGGTCTCCTCCGACGGCCTGCTCCTGCTCTCCTCCGACGACTCCCGCAACACCGCCGCCCGCGAGGCGCGGGGCGCGAAGCGCACCGGCCCCCGCGGCTCCGCCGCCGACCTGGCCACCGTCGTCTCCGGCATCGGCAGCCTCACCGTCGGCGCCTCGAAGCTGATGGACTTCGGTCCGGTCAAGCACACGATGGTGGCGATGGACGAGGGCAGCCTGTTCGTGATGTCCATCAGTGACGGTTCCCTGCTCGGCGTGCACGGCTCCGCGGACTGCGACATGAGCGTGGTGGCGTACCACATGGCCCTGTTCGTCGGCCGCGCCGGCCATGTCCTGACCCCGGAACTCCGCAGCGAGCTGCGCCAGTCCCTGGAGAGCGAGTCCACCGGGAGTCCCCGATGAGCAAGTCCAGGAAACAGCTCCCGGTCCGCGGCGGCGACCGCAAACCCGCCCGGGTCCGCCCCTACTCGCTCACCGGCGGCCGCACCCGCTTCGGCCACGTCCTGCTCGTCGAGACGTTCGTCGGCGCCACCGCCGCGCTCGAAGCCGCCGAGGAGCGCAGGGAACTGACGAACGGCAACCTCACCTCCCGCGTGATGCCGGAGATGCGGGCCATCGTCGAACTGTGCCGCCGTATGCGAACGGTGGCCGAGATCGCCGCGCTGCTGAAGATGCCGCTCGGCGTGGTCCGCGTGCTCCTGAGCGACCTCGCGGACCAGGGAAAGATCCGTGTCTACGGAACGGGGACCGGCCACGGCACGGGCCGCCCGGACCGCGCGCTGCTGGAAAGGGTGCTGAGTGGACTCCGCCGTCTCTGATGCCGCTCACGGCGTCTCCCCGCTCGTCGAGGACGACGAGCCCCTGCTGCCCTGGCAGACGGACCGCACCCGGGCACCCGTCGCCACGAAGATAGTGGTGGCGGGCGGCTTCGGCGTCGGCAAGACCACGCTGGTCACCACGGTCTCGGAGATCACGCCCCTGGAGACCGAGGCGCTGATGACCGAGGCGAGTGCGGAGCACGACGACCTCACCGCCACGCCGGACAAGCTCACCACCACCGTGGCCATGGACTTCGGCCGCGTCACGCTCGACGACGACCTGGTGCTCTACGTCTTCGGCACCCCCGGCCAGCAGCGGTTCTGGTTCATGTGGGACGACCTGGTGCGCGGCGCGATCGGCGCCGTCGTCCTGGCCGACACCCGCCGCCTGAAGGACTGCTGGCCGGCGCTGGACTACTTCGAGAGCTGCGGACTGCCGTACGTCGTCGCGGTCAACCACTTCGACGGCAGTGAGCGGTTCGACGCCGAGGACGTGCGGGAGGCGTTGACGATCCCCGCGCACATACCTGTCATGATCATGGATGCCCGCCGCCGGATCTCGGTCATCGAGACCCTCCTGTCCCTCGTGGGCCACGCACTCGACGAAACCCCCGAGTAACTCTCGAGCAGCCCCCGAGCAGCCCTCTTAGGAGCGTCCCCCGTATGCGGAAGATACTCGTCGTCGGAGCCGGCCAGTCCGGTCTCCAGCTGGCCCTCGGCCTTCAGTCGCACGGGTACGAGGTCACCCTGATGTCCAACCGGACCGCGGACGAGATCCGCACCGGACGGGTGATGTCGACGCAGTGCATGTTCCACACCGCCCTGCAGCACGAGCGCGATCTCCAGCTGAACTTCTGGGAGTCCCAGGCCCCGAAGATCGAAGGACTCGGCGTCTCGGTCGCGGCCCCCGGCTCCTTCGACCCGGGCCCCTCGCAGCGCGCGATCGACTGGCTGGGCCGGCTCGACGGGTTCGCGCAGTCGGTGGACCAGCGGGTGAAGATGGCCGGCTGGATGGAGACCTTCGCCCAGCGCGGCGGCCAGCTGGTCATCCACGGCGCGGCGGTCGGCGACCTGGACTACTTCTCCCGCACGTACGACCTCGTGCTCGTCTCGGCGGGCAAGGGCGAGCTGGTGCAGATGTTCGCCCGCGATCCGGAGCGCTCCCCGTACAGCACGCCGCAGCGCGCCCTCGCCGTCGCCTACGTCCACGGCCTCGGCCCGCGTCCGGAGCACCCGGACACGGAGGCGGTCCGCTGCAACCTGGTCCCCGGGGTCGGCGAGATGTTCGTCATGCCGACCCTCACCACCTCGGGCCGCGCCGACATCCTGTTCTGGGAGGGCATACCCGGCGGCCCGCTGGACGCCTTCAAGGACGTCAAGGACCCGGCGGAGCACCTCTCCCTGACCCTGGAACTCATGGAGAGGTTCCTCCCCTGGGAGTACGCGCGGGCCACCAAGGTCGAGCTGACCGACGCCGGCGGCACCCTCGCCGGCCGCTACGCCCCCACCGTCCGCAACCCGATCGGCCGGCTGCCCTCCGGCGGCCTCGTCCTCGGCGTCGCCGACGTGGTCGTCGCCAACGACCCGATCACCGGCCAGGGCTCCAACTCCGCCTCCAAGTGCGCCGCCTCCTACCTCGCCTCGATCCTGGAGCACGGGGAGAAGGAGTTCGACGAGACCTGGATGCAGGGCACCTTCGACCGCTACTGGGAGACGGCGCGGCACGTCACCAAGTGGACGAACGCCATGCTCGCCCCGCCGCCGGAGCACGTCCTGAACCTGATCGGCGCGGCCGGACAGCTCCAGCCGGTCGCGGACCGCTTCGCCAACGGCTTCAACGACCCGGCCGACTTCGAGAACTTCTTCTACGAGCCGGAGAAGACCGAGGGCTACCTGATGGAGGTCTCGGGCGCGTCCGGCGCGTGACCCGAGGCGTACCCCTCGTCGGACCCCTCCGTCGCCCCCGCGGGGAGCTCCGGCGGCACGTACCGCCGTACGGGCTCCCCGGCCGGGTCGGGGCGTACGGCGCCCAGCACCGGGTTGGCCGCGATCGGGGAGACCTTGATCCGCGCACCCGGGCGGGGCGCCTGCACCACCATGCCGTCGCCGAGGTAGAGGGCGACGTGCGTGGCCTCCGGGAAGTACACGACGAGGTCCCCCGGCCGCAGCTCCGCCAGCGGCACCCGCTCCAGCCGTGCCCACTGCTCCTGGCTGGTCCGGGGGATCGGCGTCCCGGCGGCGCCCCACGCCTTCGACGTCAGCCCCGAGCAGTCGTACGCGGCGGGCCCCTCCGCGCCCCACTCGTACGGCTTCCCGAGCTGCTCCACGGCGTACCGCACGGCCCGTTCGCCCGCCGCCGAGGGAGGAGTGCCGCCGCTGCCCAGCGCACCGGAGGACACCAGCTCCTCCTGCGCCTCGGCCACGTTGTCCCGCTCCAGTTCGGCCAGCGCGGTGAGCTGCTCGGCGGTGAGCGAGGCGAGGAGTTCCTCGACCGCGCGGAGCCGTGCGAGGACCTCGTCCCGCTCCTTCCCGCGCCGCTCGGTGAGGGCGAGCCGGACGTCGAGGGCCTTGCGGGCCCGGCGGGCCAGGGCGCCGGCCTCCTTCTCGTCGCCGGTCAGCCGGCCCACCGTCCGGGCCCGCTCCCGCGCCAGCCGCCCGATCACGTGCCCCTGGTCGAGCGCGCGCTGCGGATCGCGTGCGAGCAGCAGCCGTACGTAAGGGGAGAGGCCGGTGACGCTCTGGTACTGCTGGCGGGCCAGCCGTCCGGCGGCGCCCCGGCTGTCGTGCAGGGAGAGCCGGGTGCGGGCGAGGGCCCCCTCCAGCCGCTCGGCCTCGGCGCGCTGCCTCTTCAGCCGTTCCTCGGTGGCGTTGTAGGTCTCGGTGGCCTTCTCGGCCTCCCGGTACAGGGTCTGAAGCTCCGTCAGCAACTCGGCGACGGAACGCTCGCCGGTGCCGCCGCCCGGTTCCGGGACGGCCGTCGCGGGCGCGGGCGCGAGAACGGCCCCGGCCGCCAGCGCCGCCGCGCACACCAGACGCAGAAGCCTTCCTGACACTCCATCACCTCCGATGCGGGGCGGCTCGTCCGCTCCGCATCGCGAGCATCAGGCGGGTGTGCGCGGTCCGCGCGCCGAGTGTGCGCGGTTCGGCGCAACCCGGTCACCCGTCGGCGTCGTCCGGCTTGCCCTCCGGCGTGGCGTCCGGACCGGGCGCGGCCTTCGACCACGGCCACCTCCGGCGGTCGCCGGCCCGCCCCGTGGGGTCGTACAGGTACTTCCAGCCCCGGGTCAGCCCGGTCCGCGCGCTCCGCGCCCGGGGCACCCGCCGGTAGACCAGCACGGTGGGCGGGCCGCCGTCCGGGGCCGGGACGGGGATGCGGTACGTCTTCGGCGGGTGCCCGGTGATGCCCAGCAGCACGGGCAGGACGCGCCCGTCCATGGGCCCGCCCTCGAACGGGGTGTCTTCGCTCTTCACGCCCCCAGTGTCGCGCGACGCGCGGGCCGTCAGAGGTCCGTGGCCAGCTCCCGCACCAGAGCCTCGGTCTGCGCGTCGCGCCGCGCGGTCACCTCCAGCACCGCCACGAACTGCTCCACGAGCCAGTCCCGCAGCTCGTCCAGGGGCGGCTGTTTGTCCTCGTCGAGCCAGATCAGCGAGGCCGCCTCCACGGCGGTGATCCACATCCGGATCGTCATCCGCAGCCGGGGTCCGGGCCCGGCGACCCCGAGGTGGCTGAGGATGTGCTCGGCGGCGGCCCGCCGCACGCCGTCCACGATGGCGGTCGTACGGGAGGTCTCCACGACGCTCCCGCCCTGGAGCAACGCGCTGAACCCGGTGTCGTGCTGGTCGACGAAGGCGAGGTAGCGGTCGAGGGCCCGGGACAGCCGGGGCAGCAGCGGGCCCTCGTGCGGCTCGTCGAAGCAGTGCCGCAGCTGGTCGGCGGCGGACATCAGGGCGGCCTCGTACAGCTGCTGCTTACCGCCCGGGAAGTACCGGTACACCAGGGGACGCGACACGCCGGCCGCCTCCGCCACGTCGTCCAGGGAGACGTCCTCCGGGGCACGGTGGGCGAAGAGGGACAGCGCGGCCTCGAGCAGCTGGCTGCGGCGCTCCTCGACGCTGAGCCGCCGGTAGGCGGGGGTGGGGGCCTGCGGGGTCATGCCCGCAGGGTAACCGCCCGCCCGGCTGCGCGAGCAGTCCCGACGACTTCCACCACCGCCGTCCGACCCCGCGCAGCACGCCGATGTCGTCCAGGCTGTGCTCGATGTGCGGCTGCGGCGCATGGCGGTGAGCCGTTCGGGGATCGTGGTGGTCTGGTGCGAGCGCCTGTCTACGCGAGCAGTCCGGACGACTGCCAGAGCTTCCGTCCGACCCCGCGCAGCACGCCGATGTCGTCCAGGAAGTCAGTGAGCTTCTTCGCCCCCTGCTGCATCACGTCCCGGCGATGGGTGCTCGCCCTGACCTGGGCGACGGCCTCACGCCTGTCCAGGCCGACGTTCGTGTACACCTCGGGGTTCACGAAGGCCACGGAGAACACCCGGGCGAACTCGCCCGAGGTGACCCGGGTGAACTCCTGCGACCACTTCGGCGCGGTCACCATCTGGCGCCGCAGCTCCTCACGGGCGTAGCGCACGTGCCGGGCCTCCTCCACGACGTGGATGCGCGTGACGCCCCGGATCAGCGGCTGGACCCGCTCGTCCGGGAAGGTCAGCCGCTGCATCCAGTCCAGGACCTCCTCGCCGAGCAGGGTCGCGGTGAAGGAGCCGGGGGTGGTGGAGACCGTCTTGAACAGCCGGCCGAGGTTCTGGTGGACGCGGCTCACCGGATACCAGGGGGTGCCGCCGCGGGTGATCACCCGGGCGAACATCTTGGAGTGCCGGCACTCGTCCTCGATCTCGGTGAGCGCGTAGCGCACGTGCGCGCTCGTGGCGGCCTTGTCGTAGATGTGCCGCACCAGCAGCTGCATCAGGATCAGCTCGAACCAGATGCCGAGCGAGGCGAGCGCGGCGGCCTCGTGCCGCGAGAGCAGGAGGCGCTGCTCCTCGCTCATCCGCTTCCACATCGGGGTGCCGTACAGCGACACCAGCTCCGGCGGCCAGAACCACTTGCCCTCCTCGAAGGGGGCCTCCCAGTCCAGCTCCTTGTCCGGGTCGAAGGAGTGCCTGGCGGACGACTCGAGCAGCCGCTGGGCCACCTGCTCCCGGTTCTTGAGCAGCCCGAGCGCGTCCCGCAGACCATCGAGCGCGTCGGCTTCCGACAGGGGCGTCATGACGGTTCCACCTCGGGGGCGTCTCGGGTTACCGGCGGGTCACCCACTTATGAGACTGCCTGTCAGCAAGGTCGTCAATCCCTCGGGCGGGACTTGTTGACGGCGGATCCTGTCTGTTGCTCTGGGTGCGCTTGCCGGGCTGAACGGACTCCCCGTGGTCTACGTCCACGAACTGGACCCCATGGCCAAGTCGTACGTACCCGTGGGCATCTTCCACAACCGGCTCAAGCCGACCGTTCCGTTCCCCGTCGACATCGACCTCACCGCCGTCGACCGCCGCCGCTAGACCGAGCAGCCCAGCCCTTCCGGCACCTCCCCGATCAGCGGCTGCGCGCCGCCGGGCGGGAACGACGTGCGCAGGGTGAACGCGTACGGGGTCGGGCCGTTGGTGCGGAGGTGGAGGAGGCGGGACTCGGCCTCCGCGACCGTCGGGCGGTGGCCCGCGGGGACCCACCACAGCGCCGCCATCGCCTCCTCGACGCGCTCGAACCACTCCCGGCGCCGCGCCAGCATCTCGCGGTGGCGGCCCTGGTACATGAACGCCGTCAGGGCGTCGGTGTTCCGCCACACCGACATGTTGATGATCAGCCAGGAGTCGCCGAAGACGGCGATGTCCGTCGCGTCGCCCCCCTCGCTCTGCAGGCGCCAGACGAAACCGTCGGCGGCGTCGGCGTCCGCGTTCACCGGGTCGAGGCCGTCGACGAAGTCCTTCAGCTGCGGGGAGTCCAGCGGGGCCTTGAGACGGGCGATGTTCACCTGGGCGAGTTCGTACGCGGTCTCGGTCATGTACCGAACGTTAGGTCGGGAGCGCGGCGCTCCGACACCCCTGTCTCACCAAGTGGTCCGTGACGCCTACGACTTCAACACCGCCTCCATCACCGCCCGCGCGATCGGTGCCGCCGTCCCGCCGCCGCTGATCTCCCGCCGGTTCGCCGCCGCGTCCTCGACCACCACCGCGACCGCCACCTTCGCCTCCATGTCCGCACCGCCCTGCGCCCAGGAGATGAACCAGGCGTACGGCGTACCGGAGTTGCCCAGTCCGTGCTGGGCGGTGCCGGTCTTGCCACCGACGATCGCGCCGGGGATCGCCGCCTTCGTGCCGGTGCCGTCCTCCACCACCCCCCGCATCAGCTCCCGCATCCGCATCGCCGTCGCCGGATGCATGACCCGCCGCACCGGACGGGAACCGGCCGTCGACACCGTGCCACCGCCCGCCCGCGTGGTGCGCTCCACCAGGTAAGGCTCCCGCATCTGCCCGCCGCCCGCGACGGCCGCCGCGACCATCGCCATCTGCAGCGGTGTCGCCCGGGTGTTGTACTGCCCGATCGACGACAGCGCGAGCTGCGCCCGGTCCACCGTGGTGTCGAAGGTGCTGCGCGCCACCTGGAACGGAACGCGCATGTCGGAGTCGTTGAAGCCGAAGTTCTCGGCCGTCGTCTTTATTTCCGCCACTCCCGTGGTCACCCCCAGCTTGGCGAACACCGTGTTGCAGGACCAGACGAACGCCTTCCGCACCGAGGCGTTCTCGCAGCCCTCGGACCCGTTGGTCAGCCGGGTCCTCGTCCCCGGCAGGGTGTACGGGTCGGGGGAGCGGGTCGGCGCGTCCAGGTCCTCGACCACGCCCGCGTCCAGCGCCGCCGCAGCGGTGACCACCTTGAACGTCGAACCCGGCGGATACGTCCGCTGCACCGCCCGGTTCAGCATCGGCCGGTCCGGGTCGGCGTTCAGCCGCGCCCAGGCGTCCCGCGCCGCCCTGCCGTTCCCGGACAGCAGCGCGGGGTCGTACGACGGGACCGACACCAGCGCCAGGATCCGCCCGGTCGACGGCTCCACCGCCGCCACCGCGCCCTTCCGGGAACGCAGCCCCTCGTACGCCGCCCGCTGCGCCGCCGGATCGATCGTCGTCACCACGTGGCCGCCCGCGTTGCGGGAGCGCGTGAACTCGTTCCACAGCGGCAGCGGCGCGAGGACCGGGGCGGCCCCGGACAGCAGCTCGTCCTCCGTGTGCTCCAGCAGCGTCGTCCCGTACTCCTGCGAGGCGAAGCCGGTCACCGGGGCGTACAACGGCCCGTCGCGGTACGTCCGTTCGTAGCGCAGGTGCTCCCCGGTGTCCCGGGAGCCGGTGACCGGCCGCCCGCCGACCAGGATGTCGCCGCGCGGCTGCTGGTAGCGGGCGATGGCGTCCCGGCGGTTGGCCGGGTTGTCGTCGTAGGCGTCGGCCCGCAGGACCTGGACGCGGGCGGCGTTCACCAGCAGCGCCACCAACAGCAGGGCGCAGAACAGCGCGGCATGCCGGATGTGCCGGGTCACCGGGGCGCACCCCCGCCGCCGCGCCGGACGCGGCGGCTCATCGGACGGCACCCCCGCCGTCCTGCCGCCGCGCGGAGTCGCTCAGCCGGACCAGCAGCGCCACGATCGCCCAGTTGGTCACCACCGACGAGCCGCCCTGCGCCAGGAACGGCATCGCCATCCCGGTCAGCGGGATCAGCCCGGTCACCCCGCCCGCGATCACGAACACCTGGAGCGCCACGAGCGAGGCGAGCCCCACCGCGAGCAGCTGTCCGAAGGGGTCGCGCAGGGCCAGCCCCGCCCGGTAGCCGCGCTCCACCAACAGCCCGTAGAGCAGGAAGATCGCGGACAGCCCGGCCAGGCCCAGCTCCTCACCGGCCGTCGCCAGGATGAAGTCGGACTTGACCGCGAAGCCGATGAGCACCGAGTGTCCGAGCCCGAGCCCGGTGCCGAGCGTCCCGCCCTCCGCGAAGGCGAACAGGGACTGGGCGATCTGGTTCGGGCCCTCACCCGCCTCGATGGAGCCGAACGGGTGCAGCCAGGTCTCGATCCTGTGGTGCACGTGCGGTTCCAGCCGGCCCACCGCCACCGCCCCCAGCGAGGCCAGCAGCAGCCCCACCCCGATCCAGCCCGTCCGGCCGGTGGCGACGTACAGCAGGACCACGAACAGACCGAAGAACAGCAGCGAGGTGCCGAGGTCCCGCTCCAGCACCAGCACGCCCACGCTGACCAGCCAGACGGCGACGATCGGGCCGAGCACCCGCCCGGTGGGCAGCCGCAGCCACCGGGCGCGGCGGCCGGCGTAGGCGAGGGCGCCCCGGTTCGCGGCGAGGTACGCGGCGAAGAAGACCGCCAGCAGCACCTTCGCGAACTCGCCGGGCTGGATGGAGAAGCCGGCGACCCGGATCCAGATCCGGGCCCCGTTCACCGCCGGGAAGAGGATCGGGACCGTCAGCAGGACCAGCGCGGTGGTGACGCAGACGTAGGTGTAGTTCTGCAGCACCCGGTGGTCGCGCAGCACCAGGACGACCGTGGTGAACAGCGCCACGCCCAGCGTCGACCAGACCAGCTGGGTCGGGGCCGCCGGATCGCCCGGCGTCTCCAGGTCGAGCCGGTAGATCAGCACCAGGCCGAGGCCGTTGAGCAGCACCCCGATGGGGAGCAGCACCGGGTCGGCGCGCGGGGCGCGCCGGCGCACCGCCAGATGGGCGACCAGCGCGAGCGCGCCGAGCCCGGCGCCGTAACCGGCGGCGCCGGGCGGGACGGTGCCGTTCCTGGCGAGGCCGACGGCGCAGTAGCCGTACACCGACAGCAGGACGGCCAGGACGATCAGGGCGAGTTCGACGCCACGGCGCCCGGTGAGGCGGACGGCGGGCGCGGGCGGATCCGCCGTCGCCAGGGTGATACCGGCCTTGCTCATGTCCGGAACTTAACCGAATGGGGCGCCTTGCGTGCTTCGCTCGTCAGCACCAGCGTGGCGCGGGGCCGATGTTGTCGATGTGGGCGGCCGGGCCCCACGCCCAGGTGCCGTCCGTGAGGAGGTACCAGAGCGGGTTGCCCTCCACCTTGTCGCCCGGGACCTTGCAGAAGATCGAGACGACGTCGCCCTTGTGGACGTACCGGATGATCTGCGAACCCCGGTTCGGGGCGCTGCGCAGGGGCAGGGACCCCGCCGTGACGACACCCTTGTACTCGCCCTGGTCGCCGTGGTTGCCGCCGGCCGGGTTGTCGAAGTTGCCGTTGCCGCCCTGCTGGTTGCCGTTGCCGTTGCCACCTTGCTGGTTTCCGTTGTCACCCTGCTGGTGGTTGTTGCCGCCGGCCTGTTGGTTGAAGTTGCCGTTACCGCCGGCCTGGTTGTTGAAGTTGCCGTTGCCGCCCTGTTGGTTCGCGTTGCCGGCTTGCTGGTAGCCGTTGCCACCCTGTTGGTTGCCGTTGCCGCCTTGCTGGTTGCCGCCGCCCTGTTGGTTGCCGTTGCCGTTGCCGTTACCGCCTTGCTGGTAGCCGTTGCCGCCGGCCTGGTTGTTGAAGTTGCCGTTGCCGCCCTGTTGGTTCGCGTTGCCGGCTTGCTGGTAGCCGTTGCCACCTTGCTGGTTGCCGTTGCCGCCTTGCTGGTTGCCGCCGCCCTGTTGGTTGCCGTTGCCGTTACCGCCTTGCTGGTAGCCGTTGCCGCCGGCCTGGTTGTTGAAGTTTCCGTTGCCGCCCTGCTGACTCCAGTTCCACTGGCCGCCGCCCTGGTTCGGGTCGTCGGCGGCGACGGCGGGGGTGACGGCGGTCGCGGCCGCGAGGGCCCCGGCGGCGAGAGCTATGGGCAGACGGCGGGTGAGCGGGGGGCGCGGGGGGCGCAGGGACATGACAGTACCTCCACATGCGGTGAAACGGGTCGAAGGAGACTTATCGCCACACTAGGAGCGACCCTCCGTGCCCGCCCGCCCTGCTGCGCCATCGGAGACGGTGCCGCCCGCCCCGCCTACTCCGTCAGCTCCTCCAGCAGCCGTGCCGTGGGCAGCCCGGCGCGGAGGTAGTCGACGAACAGGTCGTTGTGCAGGGCCCAGGGCGAGCGGCGGGAGCGGATCAGCCGGATCGCCGCCTCGGCGGTCCTGCCCTGCCGCATCAGCGCGTGCGCGGTCACCAGGCCCGAGCGGTTGTACCCGTGGTAACAGCGCACGAGGACCGTACGGCCGCCGTCCAGTGCCTCGCACGCCGCCTCGGCCAGCCGGATCACGCCCGCGAGCTGTGTCCCGTCCAGCGGCCCGTCGGGGATCGGCCACACATGGTGTTCGACCCCGGGGTCCGGGCCGTGTCCGGGCAGCCGCAACAGCGTCTGCACAAGATCGAACTGCCGGTTCACCACAGCGAACTCCAGCCGGCCGGAAAGGCCCCGGAACTCGTGCCCGCCCATCCACAGACCGGGCACGATCTCGTTCCACGGACTGTCCGGAGCCGGTATGTCGGGTTGCCTCCTGCGGGTACGCAACGGCGCCTCCCCACCCTCACCGCCCAACTCCTCTCAAAGGTAACCGGCTTCTTGCCCCTGGAGCACCCCGCCTGTTCCCATGGACATGGGGTGATGGTGCATGGAGCGACTGCGCGTCATACCGACCTGGCGGTACGGCCGCGAAAGGCTGTACGTCTGCCTCCCGGACGGCAGGAACGTCGCCTGGTACGACCGTGAGACGGCCAGGGTGAACCTGCTCGGCGAGGACCACGAGGAGGACGTGCTCACCGCGCTGGGCCCCTTCCTCACCGGCCCGGTCTCGGTCGGCCCGCCCCCGGTTCCCACCCCCGCCGAGCTGGCACGTCTGTCCCTGCACCCCGACGACGACCTCGCGCCGAACCGCCCCGGTGAGGCCCTGCTGATCGATCTCGACCGTAACCCCGGCCCGGCCCGCCGCCTCCGCCCCGACCCGCGCCGCAGGGCGCTCACGGCGGAGCGGACGGTGGGCGAGGCCCTGGACCGCACGGACGGCGCCGGCTGGCACGCCCTGCACTCGGTTCCGCTCCCCGGCGGCGACCGCATCCACCACCTGCTGATCGGTCCCGGCGGTCTGTACGCCGTCCACGCCCTGTACGCCCACCGGCAGCGGGTGACGGTCGCCGACCCCCGGGTCGGCCTGGGCCGGCACGAACCGCGCCCTCTGCTGCGCCGGGTCCGGGCCGACGCCGACCGTGCCTCCTACGCCCTGACGGCCGAGGTCCGCCCGGTGCTCGTCCTGGTCGGCGCGTCGGCCGTGACGATCCCGGCCCCGCCCCGCGAGGTGCGCGTCCTGACGGACGCCGACGTGGAGTCCCTGACCCGCACGGGCGGAGTCCTGAAACCGGCCGACGTGGAGGCCCTGCACGCGATGGCCCGGGACCGGAACACCTGGGCCCGGCTGTGACCGGCCGGGGCCGTGGGGCGGCTTCTCGTGGCGTCACGGAGTGACCGGGGCCGCGGACCCCGGGCCGGCCGGTGCGGCACTTTCTCCGGACCGCTGGGCGCGAGCCGTCGCCCCCCGTCCCGGTGGCGGGCATCATAGGATGGAAATCTCGCGCAAAATGCGACAAATTCCCCGACTGTGATCGGCGGGCGACCGGAGAGGTGTCGCACATGAGATCCATCTGGAACGGCGTGATCTCGTTCGGCCTGGTCAGAATCCCGATCAAGCTCGTGAACGCCACCGAGAGCCACGCGGTCCCCTTCCGCGAGATCCACACGGAGGACGGCGGCCGGATCCGGCACCGCAAGTTCTGCGAGCTGGAGGACCGCGAGGTCACCGCCCAGGAGATCAGCAGGGGCTACGAGGAGGCGGACGGCACGATCATCCCGATCACCGACGAGGACCTGGCCCACCTGCCGATCCCCACCGCCAGGACGATCGAGATCGTCACCTTCGTTCCCGAGGAGCGGATCGATCCGCTCCAGCTGGGCGCCGCGTACTACCTGGCGGCGGGCAGGGCGCCGGCCGCCAGGCCGTACACGCTCCTGCGGGAGGCCCTGAAGCGCGGCAACAGGGTGGCCATCGCGAAGTTCGCGCTGCGGGGCAGGGAGCGCCTGGGCATGCTCCGCGTGGTCGGCGAGGCGATCGCCCTGCACGGCCTGCTCTGGCCGGACGAGGTCCGGGCCCCCGAAGGGATCGCCCCCGCCGCGGACGTCACCCTCCACGACAAGGAGCTGAACCTCGCGGACGCCCTGATGGACGCCCTCGGCGAGGTCGGCCTGGAGGACCTGCGCGACGAGTACCGCGAGGCGGTGGAGGAGGTCGTCGCCGCCAAGATCTCGGGTGAGGCCCTGCCCGAGGTGCCCGAACCGGAGCGCGGCGTCGAGATCCTGGACCTGACGACGGCCCTGGAACGGAGCGTCCGCGCGGCCCGCGGTGAGCCGGAGGAGGCCGGGGCCGAGCGGTCGCCGCGGCGCGGGACGTCCCGCTCGTCCCCCAAGGAGACCGGCGGCAGGAAGTCCACGTCGACGGCGGAGAAGAAGACGGCGTCCCCGGCACGGAAGTCGACGTCGAGGACGAGCCGGGCCGAGAAGAGGACGACGGCGAAGAGCACGGCAGGGGACACGGCCAAGAGCACAGTCAAGAGCACGGCCAAGGGCACGGCCGGGAAGGCACCCGCGGAGAAGACCCCGGCGAAGGCGAAGAAGACGGCGGCGTCCCGCAAGCGCTCGGCCTGACCCGCCGCGGGGACCGCCCGCACGCCGCGCTCGTGGCGCCGGCGCGCGGGCCACCGTCCCCGCCTACGCCACCCGCCTCAGCGCCAGCACCGCGTTGTGCCCCCCGAACCCGAACGAGTTGCTCAGCACCAGGTCACCGGTGTCCGGCAGCATCCGCGGTTCCCCCCGCACCACGTCCAGGTCGATCGCGCCGTCGACCTCCCCGCAGCCCACCGTCGGCGGCATCACCCCGTGGTGCAGCGTGAGCACCGCGGCGACCGCCTCCACTCCGCCCGCGGCCCCCTGGAGGTGCCCCAGGTGCCCCTTCAGGGCCGTGACCGGCACCTCCCGCCGTCCGAGCACGCTCCGCAGCGCCCGGGCCTCCGCGAGATCGCCGTCGACCGTCGCGGTGGCGTGCGCGTTGACGTGGACCACGTCCGCCACCCGGCCCCCCGCGTCCCGCACGGCCCGCCGCAGCGCGAGCGCGATGCCGTCGCCGGACGGATCCGGCGCCGCGACGTGGTGGGCGTCGGCGGACAGTCCCCATCCGGCGGCCTCGCAGTAGACACGGGCCCCGCGGGCGCGTGCGTGCTCCTCGGACTCCAGGACGAGCACCCCCGCCCCCTCCCCGTTGACGAACCCGTCACGGTCCTCGGCGAACGGGCGTGACGGCGAGCCCCCGGACGGGTCCCCCTCGGCCAGCGCCCGCATCGCGGCGAAGGACGCCATGATCGCCGGCGTCACGACCGCCTCGGCACCGCCCGCGAGGGCGACGTCGACCCGCCCGTACCGGATGCGGTCGACGGCCTGCCCGATCGCCTCGGTCCCGGAGGCGCACGCACTGGTCACGGTGCGCGCCTCACCGGTGATGTGCAGGTCGAGGGAGACCTGCGAGGCCGCCTGCGAGGGCACCGTCATGGGCGTGGTCAGCGGTGAGACACCGCGCGGCCCCTTCTCCCGCAGCCTGCGGTCCCCGCCGACCAGCACCGACGCGTCCCCGAGGATGGCGCCGAGGCTCACCCCGACCCGTTCCGGGTCGAGCCCGCTCTCGCGCGTGCCACCCTGCGCGTACCCCGCGTCGGCCCACGCCTCCCGCGCCGCCAGCACGGCGAACTGCGCGGCCCGGTTCATCCGCCGCGCCGCCTGCCGGGGCAGCAGCCCGGCCGGGTCCACCGGCACGGTCCCGGCGATCCGCACCGGCAGCCCGTCGAACTCCTCGCCCGTCAACTCCCGTATGCCGTGCCGCCCGTCGAGCAGTCCCTGCCACAACTCGCCCGCGCCGACGCCCAGCGGGGTGACGGCACCGAGCCCGGTGACGACGACCCGCCGCGCCCCTGCCGCCTCAGCCGCCCGCACGGGGCGCGGCTCGTGCCGTACGAGGTGTCCCTCCCGGTCGGCCCCGGCGGCCCACCGGCGCACCTCGGCGTCGGACACCGGCCCGGCCGGGCCCTCGCCGTCGGCGTGCCAGCCGCCCCAGCGGCGGACGTACGTCACCTCCTCGGCCCGCGGGTCGACGGCGCGCAGGGTGCGTACCCGGTCCCCGTCCCGGAACTCCACGCCGTCGAGGGACGGCGAGCTCACCCGCGGGACCGCGGCCGCGTCCATCCGCCGCCCGGCGACGGTCACCCGCTGGTCGCGGCGCAGCACCTCCTCGTGGTCCACCCCGCCGAGCGGTGGCCGCAGCGTGACCCGGATCACCTCCGGGCCCTCGGGCAGTGTGTGCGTCACCACGTGCCACCGGTGCCGCACCGCCTCCTCGTGGGACAGGGCGAACAGATCACCGGGAACCACCTCGGCGGCGGTGACCGCGTACGGGCGTATGGGTACTTCAGGCGTTTCGGGGGAGTGGGTCATGGCCGCGCATGCTCTCTTCGATCCGAACTGTCGTACTGAGGGCGGTTACGAGTGTTCTGTACGACGTGCGAACGGGCCATGGCCGCATCCGGAGCATGTCCGATTTGCCATGTTCTACCAGGTGGGTGACGGGAGACACATCCGGCAATCCGTGCGCGGATCCGACGAGTTGCCCGGCCGTGGGTCGCGTGTGTAAAACGTCACGAACCGCCCGCCAGCCGCCATATCTCCCCCGCCAGTTCCCCCGCGTATCCCGTCGGGGACGGATCGTTCGGCAACTGCGCGGGCACGGTGGTGTTCTTCTTCGCGCCCGGCCGGTCGGCGAACAGCGCCACGGCCAGGGTGAGCCGGGAGTCGTACCCGACGGACCAGACGGTGCGCCGGGTGATCCCACCCCCTGCCCCGGCGGTGAGGAACGTGCCGTTCCCCTCCTCCCCGCCGGCCCGGGCGGGGAGGAGGGGAACGGCCTGCCCGCCGAAGTCCTGCCGCGCCCGGGCCGTCACCGCGAACGTGCCCTTCCCGTCCAGTACCCGCCGGGTCTCCGGGCGCGCGGTGTGCACGGTCCGCCCCTCACGGGTGATCCGGGTCACCGTGTGGGGCTTCGCGTACACCCCGTCCGCCGCCACGGCCGCGTACGCCGAGGCCAGCCGCAGCGGCGTCGGAGCCGCGGACCGGTGCAGCCCGCGCAGCGGACCGCCGAGCCGTACGCCGCCGAACGGATCGAGCACCGAGCCCGCCTCCACCGCCCCGCTCACCGCGTCGTTGAACGGCTGCCGGGCGTAGTCCGCCCCGCCGTACAGCACCCGCACCGCCCCGTCACCCGGTTCGATCCCCACCACCGCCGTGTGCACCCGGACGCCACCGTCGCCGGAGCCCTCCGCCCGGTCCTTCACCGACTCGGCGGTGGCGTCCTGCAACGCCAGGTCGAAGGTGGTGTGCACGGTGTAACCGCCGCGCGCCAGTTGGTCCCCGGTGATCCCGAGCCGGTCGGCGGCCTCCTGCGCGGCCACGTCGATCAGATACTGCCGCTGCCCCTCCGTCCCACCCGGCGGATAGAACCGGAACGCCGGGAAACGCGCGGCCGCCCGCTGTTCGCCCGTGATGTCGCCGGCGGCCTCCATCGCGTCGAGCACCCACTCCCACCGGTCCCGGAGCCTCGCCGTCACCTTCGGGTCGGAGCCCGCCTTCTCGTAGTACGAGGGGATGTTGACGATCGCCGCCAGTGCCGCGCCCTGGGAGACGGTGAGGTCCTCCGGCGCCACGTCGAAGTAGTTCCGGGCGGCGGCCCGGACACCGGCGGCACCCCGGCCGAAGTACACGGTGTTGAGATAGCCCTCCAGGATCTCGTCCTTGTCGCGCGTACGGTCGAGCTTGACGGCGATCAACGCCTCACGCGCCTTGCGCGTCAGCGACCGCTCCGGGGTGAGCAGCGCGTTCTTCACGTACTGCTGCGTGATCGTGGAACCGCCCTGCGGGGCGCCGCCGGACACCGTGGCCCACACCGCGCGGGCGAGGGCGCGTGGCGACACCCCGGTGTCCGTACGGAACGACCGGTTCTCGGCGGCGATCACCGCGTCCTGGACGTGCCGGGGCACCTGGGACAGCGGCACCTCCTGCCGGTCGACCGGACCGCGCCGGCCCAGGTAGGAGCCGCCGGCGTCGACGAAGACCGTGCTCTGCACGACGGTCTCGGGATGCGGCTCGGGGATGACGGTCAGCCTGTACGCGACCACGGCCCCGCCGCAGACGAGGACGACGAGCGTGAGGCAGGTGACGAGCAGCCGCCGCAGCAGGCGTCCGCGATTGCGGCGGAGGCGGGTGCGGAAGGGCACGCGGGGGCGGTCCGGGGCCCTGCGCGGGAGCCGGCCGGCGATCGAGGGCAGCCTCATGAGCGCCACGCCCCGACGAGCACCGGCTGCTCCACCGAGGGCCCGAGGTCCGACCGCACCAGGGCGTCACCGGACGCGTCGTACACGGTGACGGTCCGGCCACCGCCGGCCGCGGTGTCCTCCGGCGGCGTCTTCGCGTACCACACCCCCCACCCCGGACTGCCCGCCAGCGTCAGGACGTTCGCGGTGACCGTCCTGCCGCCGGTGCGGATCTCGACGCGGGCGGGATCGGCGTCCAGGCCGTAGTAGACGCCGGACCGGAAGTACGTCCCGTCGTCCAGCTTCTCGCCCTGGACGGAGACGCCCGCCACGGCGCGGTCGAGGTTTCCGTCGCTCACCGGGCGGAACCGGTTGCGTGCCCGCGGGGACGACCAGTGCTGCCCGTCCGGGGTCAGCCAGACGTCCACACCGGGAGCGGCGGCCACCCGCTCACCGGGAGCGACGACCCGCACCGGCCCGGGTTCGAAGCGGTCGGGCACCTCCGGGGCCCCGCCGGCGCCGCCGTCCCCGAGGGGGCCGGCGGCGAGGACGGCCGGCGGGGCGAGCAGCAGGGCGCACCCGGCGGCGACCACCCCCGCCCGCCGTCGGCGCCGCAGCGCGCCGTCCCGCCGGATGCCGTCGAGCGGAACGGCCGGCGGCACGAAACCGGCGAGCACCGCGGCGAACTCCGTCCGCCGGTCCTCGGCCGGGACACGCTTCCCCTCGCGCCGCAGCACCGCGCGCACGGCCCCCACCGAACACCCCAGCACCTGCGCGATCTCGGCCTCGCCCAGCCCCTCCCAGTAGCGCAGCACCAGCACCACCCGGCGCCGGCCGCCCGTACGGCGTGCCCGTCCGCGCAGATGCGCCCGGACCAGGGACCGTCGTACATGGAAGTCGACGTCGTTCCGCGGAATCCGCCGCCACCGCGCGCACACCCGCACCAGCGTGCGCCGCGCCAACTCCCCGGCGTCCCGCGCGTCCTCGGTGAGCAGCCGCGCGGTGACGACCAGCCGCGGCCAACGGTCGTGCGCGTACCCGGCGAAGTCGCCGTCCCCGGGCCGCACTCGGGGCGGGCGCGCCGGGCGGAGAGGGGAGTACGCCACGTCCGTGACGGCGGGTCGATGGATCCCGGCACCCGTGTTCAACGTCTTCCTCCAGGGTTGTGCTTCGATGTGCGCGACCTGCGAAACCTGTACGCATGGCGGGGACGGCCGGGTTGCACGGGAAATCCGAGACACCGGTGGAGGGCATGACCGAGGAAGAGTTCGACGCTTTCTACGCGGCCGCGTTCCCCCGTCTGACCGGGCAGTTGTACGCCTTCACCGGGGACCTCGGCGAGGCCCAGGACGTGGTGCAGGAGGCGTTCGTACGGGCCTGGGACCGGCGTCGGAAGCTGCTCGCCGACGAGGCGCCCGAGGCGTGGATACGCACCGTCGCCATGCGCCTCGCGGTGAGCCGCTGGCGCCGCGCGAGACGCTGGCTGGAACTGGTGCGGCGCACCCCGCCGCAGGAGACGACCCCCGGTCCGGGCCCCGACCGCACCGCCCTGGTCACCGCGCTGCGCCAACTGCCGGAGCAGCAGCGCATGGCGATCGTCCTGCACCACCTGTGCGACCTCAGCGTCGAGCAGGTAGCCTCCGAGACCGGTGCACCCGTGGGCACGGTCAAGGCCAGGCTGTCCCGCGGACGGGCGGCACTGGCCAGACACCTGGCGGTGGAGGAGGCCGAGGAGCCGGCCTGGAGGGAGGGCGGCCGTGTCGGATGAACTCACCGGCGCCTTGCGCGAGCTGGCCGCACAGCACGAGGTCCCGCCGCGCGTCGGCGCCGCGGAGATCCGCGACCGTGCCCGGCGCCGCTCCCGCCGCCGCAGGGCGAGCGCCGTGCTGGGCACGGCGGCCGCGGCGGTCTGCGCGCTGACGGCCGTCGCGTTCACCCTGCACACCGGGGACCCCGGCCGGAACGGCCGGACCCCGGCCGCGGCGCCGGAGGCGCCCACCCCGGCCCCGAGCGCGGCGACCCCGGCTCCCGCCCTCGTCGGCGTCCTGGACCTGGGCCGTCACACCCTCACGGTCGGCGAGCGCGTCATGCGCGTCGACTCGCACGCCTTTCCCCGGTTCCCGTCCGGCAGCCGCATGACGGTGGTCGCCAAGGAAGAGACCAGGACGCTGCGGCTCGAGAGCGGCGTCGAGTCCGGCACCGAGATCAAGGTCCCGTACCTGGTGGAGCTGCGCACCCCCGGCCGGCAACCGGTCTACGCGGGCGCCCTCGCCTTCGACACCAAGGCGCTCGCCGTACTCTCCGCCGGGACGGGCTGGCTGGGCATGAGCCACACGGACGCGGAGTGGTTCTACAGCCGTGCACGGGAGGGCGACCGCATCGAGATCACGTCGACGGTCACCCCGAGCACGGCGGAGACGCCCACCGTGCCGACGCGGACGGAGACGGCGACCGGTGCCCCGGTGGCCGCGGACCGCGCCGGGACGCCCGATGCGGTGGGAGGCACGGACGGCTGACCTCCGGCCTCCGGCCGCCACCACGTCCGGGGCGCCGTACGGGAAGACGCCCTGGACGGGCTTCCGTGCCGGACGGGACGTTCCCGGCGTCAGACCTTGATGACGGTGGCGCGTGTTCCGCAGAACGCGGTGATGTCCTCCGGGTCCGAGGTGAGCACGGTGACGGGCCCGGGAGCGGCCAGGGCGGTCGCGCTGAGCATCGCGTCGATGGCGTGCTTGTGGCCGTGCAGTCCGGCGTCGGCGAGCAGGGCGGCGGCGTGGCGGGCGACCGACTCGGTGACGGGTTCGACGACGAGGCGGGAAAGGGTCCATTCCAGGGCGGGGCGGTTGACGCGGGGGTGAACGACCTCCACGAGCGTGGCCGTGGAGGTGATCACCCGCAGGTCGTCGGCACGGGCGAGGGCGAGCCAGGTGGTGACCGCGCGGTCGCGGAGGACGGCCTTGGCGAGTCCTTCGCTGTCCAGCACCAGTGTGCCGCCCGGGACGGCGGGGGAGCGGTTCACGCGGCGTTCGCTCCGCCCGGCGCCTGCTGCTGCCGGGCCTGGTGGAGCTGATCGCGCAGGGCCAGGATCTCGTCCTCGGCGATGGGCCCGTGCTCGGCTTCGGCGACGGCGATGAGTTCGTTGAGATTGTCGCGTTCGATCTGGCGGGCGACCGCGGCGGCGACATAGGCGGACAGCCCCGACGGGCCGCTGCGGGCCTTGGCCGCTTCGGCGATGTCACGCGGCATGGTGATCGAATACTTACCGGTAGGCTCGCTCATGCCACTTATCCTACCTCTGATCCTCCCAGCTGGGTCGGGATGTCAGGCGGGCTGGTCCTTCGCCCACCACAGGAAGGCCGCCGAGTGCTGCTGATTGGCGAATCCCTCGCCGACCAGGGAACGCAGCAGTTCGTTGCTCCAGAGGATGAGCCGCCCGAGGGTCCAGTTCACCGACTCCGGGGCCGGCAGCTCCAGTCCGTAGACCCGCCGGGCGATCTCGCGCTTGCCGCCCGCCTCCGTCGTGTACTTGAGGATCGTCAAGTACCGCTCGGGCTCCACCACGCACAACACCCGAGTGAGCAGGGCCTCTTTGAACCCGGTCATGGCGAACGGCTTGGTCCCGGTCAGCAGATGGTGCAGCCGGTCCCCGAGGTGTATGTCGTCGGGTCCGTACAGCAGGTACTCGATCGTCCTGCGGGTCGCCTCCCCGGCGGCGGCGTCACCCATGGCGTTCCAGGCGGAGTTGAAGGTCGCCTGGTTGCCGGGGCGGGCGCCGACCTCGGAGTTGGCGAAGTCCTTCAGACGCCTCGGATCACACGTCCGCAGCCCGTCGGGGGAGAAGATCTCCCGGTACTCCGCCCAGTAGGCCGCGACCCGGGGGTCGAAGTCCGGGCGGGCGGGGAGGTACTGCTCCTTGAGCCGGGCCACGTGCCGCAGTCTCCCCGGTTCGACGTCCTCGGCCTTCGGGAAGCGCGCCGCGAGTTCGTCGAAGGAGTAGGGCGCCCGTTCCTTCTTCGGGGCGGCGGGCGCCGCGTGCTCCCACTCGTAGCCACACCGGTGCCTGACAACCCGGCGTCCGTCCTCCAGGCTCCGGACCACCTCGATGTCCTCGTCGTCGCTGCACAGTGGACACATGACCAGGGCCATGCTCACTCCCGTTCCACCGCGGAGCCCGGGCCCCGCCGTAAGCCGACGCACTCCCCGCCGAAGGGCCACCCTTCCACATCCGGTCCGCGACGGCCGCACCGTCGGCCCGTCCCTTGACCGCCCCCGCGTGAGCCCCCCCGGACGAACGACCGCTGCGGCGCCGGCGACAGGGTGTGCCGAGCAGGGCCGAAGCGGCCCGCGGGACGCCCCCGCGCGGCACCATGGGCCGTATGGCCGAGAACCGGATCGTGAACACCCACCAGTCCGAGGCGTGGAACGGCTACGAGGGCCGGCACTGGGCCGACCACCAGTCGCGCTACGACGACCTCAACGACCCCACCAATGCCCCGCTCCTGGCCGCCGCCCGCATCCGGGAGACGGACAGCGTCCTGGACATCGGCTGCGGCAACGGACGCCTGACCCGGCTGGCCGCCCGCACCGCCGGCCGTGCCGTCGGGATCGACCTGTCCGCACCCATGCTGGAGCGCGCCCGCGCGAGCGCCGCCGCGGAACACCTCGCCAACGTCACCCACATCCAGGCCGACGCCCAGGTGCACCCGTTCGAGGACGCCGCCTTCGACGTCGCGCTGAGCCGCTTCGGGATCATGTTCTTCGCCGATCCGGTCGCCGCCTTCGCCAACATCGGACGCGCCCTGCGGCCGGGCGGACGCCTGGCCTTCGTCTGCCCGCAGTCCCTCGGCAGGATGGACCAGTCGGTGATCTTCGCGGCCGTCGCCGAGCACGTGCCCCTGCCCGACCTGTCCCAGAAGGCGGAGACGGGCCCCGCCGCCTTCGCGGACCCGGAACGCACCACACGCGTCCTGGGCGACGCCGGCTTCGACGCGGTCACCGTCACCCCGCTCGAAGTGCCGCAACCGTGGGGCACGGACGCGGCGGACGCCGCCGGCTTCCTCTTCGGCTGGGGCCCGATGCGCCACTGGCTGCGCGACGCCGCCCCCGAGGACGTCGACCGCGCCCGGCGGGCCGCCGCCGACGCCTTCCGCGCGTACGAGACGGCGGACGGCGTACGCCTCACGGCCCGCCACTGGCTGGTGACGGCGACCTGGCCGGAGCCCGCGTGACCCACGAAGCCGCGGAACCGCCACGCGCGCGGCCGTCAGGCAGTCAGGCCGACAGGCCCTGGCGGCGGACGTGGGCGGCCGGCCGGCGGCCGAGAACCCCTGAACCGCCCGGGTTGTCAGTCCCCTCTGCCACTATCCCGGCATGCTGTACGACGCCGAGATCCTCCGCCGGATCGAGCGGGGCGCCCGATGACCCTCGCCGCGCGGCTGATGCGCGCGCTGACCGACCCGGACTGCGCACCCGACCACGGGCGCCCCGATATGACGCAGGTCTCCGACGAGGAGCTCGGAAGCCTGCTCGTGGCGGTCCACGACGTGAACGCCCCGGCCACGCACGCGATGCGGACGGCCCGCCTCGCGGTCGAGGAGGCGGTCGGGGAACGACAGCCGCGCTATACGCCCGACGCGTGCCGCCGGATGTTCGAGGTGCTCGTCGCCGAGTGCGAGGAGCGCGGCGGGACGGACCTCACCCTGGGGCTCGGCGCACTGGAGCACTGCACGGGGCCGCGGCCCGACGTGTCCGGACCGGCCCGCGCCCTGGTCGGGCTCTGGCTGGAGAAGGACACCGTGCGCCAGCCGTACGCGCTGCTCGCGATCGCGGGTCTCGCCGGCGACGGGACACTGCGCGCGGCCGTGAAGCGCCTCTCCGAAGACGTGGGCCCCATCGTCGCGGACGAGATCGCCGTCCTCGCCCGCCTCTCCCCGGCCGAACGGGCACTGCTGTCCGGGATCGACCGGGACAGCAGGTTCGACTCGCCGCTCGCGCACGCGTGGCACAGGGCGGCCGGCATCCCCGCGTACGCGGCGTTCGCCCGCCGCGCGCTGGAAGCGGCCGCCGACCGCACCGACGCGATCCGGGCGGGCGAGATCCCCTACCGGGCGGACAAGGCGTTCGGGGACCGCGAGGTCACCACGCTCGGACAAGCCCTGCGGGTGGCGCTGCTGCGCGACGAACCCTGGCTGCCGGAGCTGTTCGAGCGGCTGCTGCCGGGTGTCGCCCTCGCCCCGACGGCGGCGAGGACCCTTCCGTCGCAGGCCCTGCTCTACGAGGTGGTCCGCGCCGCACAGACCTTCCCGACGCCCGAGCTGGCCACCGCGATCCGCACCGTGCGCCGGACCGTCCGGCACACCGGTGTGCCCAAGCAGCTCGACAAGATGCTCAAGAAGGTCGACGCGGCCCTGGCCGAGCGCACCGACGTGGCCCTGCGGCTGCCGAGACTGGACTTCGACGACGAAGGGGTGCTGCGTCGCACGGCGGGCGACCACCGGGCCGTCGTCACGGTCACCGAGTCCGCGACGCTGACCTGGGAGAAGGACGGCCGCCCCCTGCGCGGCGTCCCGGCGGCGGTCCGCCGCGACCACGCCGCCCTGGTGAAGGAACTGCGCGACCTGGTGAAACGAGTGGACGCCCAGCTCGCCACCCTCGTACGGGCACTGGAGGGCGGCCTCGCTCTCGGCACCACCCACCCGTACGGCTGGTGGCGCGCCGAGCTGGCCGGCCACCCCCTCGCCCGAACCCTCGTACGCCGCCTGATCTGGGAGATCGAGGTCGCCCCCGGCGAGTGGCGAGCCGTACTGCCCGAGACGGACGAGAACCTTCCGCACGCGCCCGACGACACCCCCGTACGACTCTGGCACCCGCTCCGCTCGGACCCGGAAACCGTGCGCGCCTGGCGGGACCTGCTCACCGAGCGCCGCATACGACAACCCTTCAAGCAGGCGTTCCGCGAGATCTACCGCCTCACCCCGGCCGAGGAACAGACCCGCGTCCACTCCCACCGCTTCGCCGCGCACCTCGTCCACTACCGCAGGATGTTCGCCCTGTTCCGGGCCCGGGGATGGAAGAGCGGCCGGCTCGGCCCCTGGGACGGCGGAGACGGCGACGCGGCCGAACGCATTCTGGCGGCGGGGGAGTGGCGGGCCCGTTTCCACCACACCTGGGCCGACTGGGCGGGCGACGAAGAACTGGCCTCGACCGATCGGGTGTGCTTCGACCACCGGGTGGACGGCACCTGGCGCGAGGCACCGCTCCGCGACGTGCCCCCGCTGGTGTTCAGCGAGGCGATGCGCGACGTGGACCTCTTCGTCGGAGTGACCTCGATCGCCGCAGACCCCGACTGGACCGACGGCGGTCCCGGGCGCGCCTACTGGGAGCGGACCGGGTTCGGTGAGCTGAACGAGAGCGCCGTGGCACGCCGCGACGTGCTGGAACGGCTCCTGCCCCGACTGAGGATCGCCGACCGGTGCACGCTCGACGGCCGCTTCCTGCTGGTCCGCGGCGACCTGCGCACGTACAGGATCCACCTGTTCTCGGCCAACGTCCTGATGGAACCCGACGACAGCTACCTGTGCGTCGTCCCGGCACGGCGCCAGGGCGCCCCCGAGCTGTACCTGCCCTTCGAGGACGACCGGCTCTCCCTGATACTCAGCAAGGCGTTCCTGCTGGCCGCCGACGCCGACATCACCGACGAGTCCATCCTCAGGCAGATCGAGCGAGGTGCCCGATGACGGCTACCGTGACCTTCGGGACGAGACCGCCACGGGCAGGCCCCGCATCGAGCCGAGCTGAAGACGGCCGACGCGTGCTCCGGGCTCATCCGCTTTCCCGTGGGTGAGCCCGGTCACCTCCGGCGCCGCCTGGCCGGGCGCAGAGGACGTTCCTCTGCTGCAGCCGGGCCTCCCACATGACCTGAGGCATGTCGGACCACCGTCACGGACGGTGGCCGGCTGTCTCGGACCGCGACGCACCCGCATCGGGGACCGATTCCGGACGGAGCGACTCGGCGTCCCCGAAGTCCGGGGCGTGGAAGGGATGTGTCGTCGGAGGCGGCGCTGCTACGGAAGCAGGGCGAGGCGCCCCTTCCGGGGCGGAGAACTGCGAGGTCAGATCGATGAGGGGCTCCCCTTCATACAAGTCCGTTTCATTGCAGGCCCATGCGGGACCCGGCACGCTGTGACCGGGCGCAGAGGTCCTACAGCTTGGTCATCTTGGAGTACGGGCTCAGAATCCGCAGTTCCGCCGAGCCGAAATTCACGACTGCGGCGATCCCCTCCTCGATACCGGTGACCCGGCCGAGGCCGTACATGTCGTGTGTGACCTGGTCGCCCACGGCGAACTGCTTGGGGGGCAGCGTGGCCGGGGCCTTGAAAGGACTGGTGGGCAGATGGCGCTTCGGTGCAGCAGGCTTTGTCATTGCCCCCAGTATGCGCCTTCAGCGGAGGCCGGAGCAGGAGATGCGCCGGAACTCACGCGAACCCGCCTTCCTGGTTCGGTCCGGACCGCGCGGACCGAGGGCTTCGCCGCATCTCGGCCGTGTGCCGTCGGTTGTCGGCCGTACCTGCCGTACCTGCCGCATCGAGCACCGTCCCACCTGCCCGGACCCGCGTCCTCGTGCCGGTCGTGCTGCTGCGAACCGGTGAGAAGGCGACGACAGGGACGTGGCGTTCGGTGCGCTCGCGCGAAGCGGTGATTATCTGCCTTTTCGTCACTCAAGCGGACAAGGAGCCCTGCCGTGCCGTCAGAGCATGCGGACATCTCGTACACCATCCCGGGGATGAGCACCCAGGACAGCCAGAACATCATCGAGTTGCTGCAGATGCGGCTGCACTCCCTCAACGACCTCCACCTGACGCTCAAGCACGTCCACTGGAACGTCGTCGGGCCGCACTTCATCGCCGTGCACGAGATGATCGACCCGCAGGTCGACAAGGTGCGCGCCATGACCGACGACCTCGCCGAGCGGATCTCCACACTCGGCGGCGAGCCCAACGGAACTCCCGGGGCGCTGGTGGAGCGGCGTACCTGGGACGACTACTCGATCGGACGCGCCGAAGCCATCGAGCACCTCGGGGCGCTCGACCTGGTGTACACCTCGGTGATCGAGGACCACCGCGAGGCCATGCGGGCCACCGAGACCTCCGACCCGGTCACCCAGGACATGCTCATCGAGCAGCTGCGGGGACTGGAACTCTTCCAGTGGTTCGTCCGCGCGCACCTGGAGTCCAGCGGCGGCGGGCTCAGCACCCGTGGCGCCACCACGGAGACCGGTGCCGCCGGCCAGGCGGCCGACCAGGCACGCAACCAGCCGTGACGGCGACCGGCCGATCGCTCTCAGTCGGTACTCCCGGTGGGACGAGGCGGTGCTGCGGGAACCGGGGCCGGCCGGTCGGCCGGACCGGAAAGCCGGCAGCGGCCCGCCGGCCCCGCGCCCGCGGCGGCATCCGGACGACACCCCTAGATGAGTGAGTCCGATGTTCTCAGTGGTCGTAGGCGATCAGGGATCGTTTGATCTTGGCGCCGGTGGTCCAGTTGTGCCAGATGCCGGCTGC
>NZ_JAGMUJ010000218.1:0-197 GCF_019049255.1 Streptomyces sp. AC558_RSS880
CGGCGGCGACGCGGACCGCCCGCAGGAGGAGGTCGACGCGGCGGGCGCGGTCGTCCGGGTCGGCGTCCAGCAGCGACGGGCCGTGCTTGCGGCGGGGGGCGAGCACGTAGCGGGCCCCGGTCTCCACGGTGACGCCCAGACCGAGCTCGTCCAGTCGGTGCGCGACCCGGCGGGTGCGGGCGGCGAGGTCGGGGGCG
>NZ_JAGMUJ010000218.1:207-22506 GCF_019049255.1 Streptomyces sp. AC558_RSS880
GGAAGGGAAGGGAGTGGGCGGCGAAGTGGGGGCCCGCGTGGGAGTGGCGGGGCAGTTCGACGACCGTCAGGCCCTGGTAGCCGGTGGCGGCGAGGGCCGCGAGGACGGGCGGGAAGTCGATCTCGCCGTCGCCGAAGGGGAGGTGTTCGTGGACGCCCCGGCGCATGTCCTCGATCTGGACGTGGCGCAGCCAGGGGGCGGCGTCGCGTACGCAGTCGGCGGGCGGGAGGGGTTCGAGGCACTGGCAGTGGCCGATGTCCAGGGTGAGGCCGAGGGGCTCGGGGTCGCCGAGCGTGCGGCGCAGGTGGTGGAAGTCGGCGAGGGTGGCGAGGAGGTGGCCGGGTTCGGGTTCGACGGCGAGGGGGACGCCGGCGGTGGCGGCGGCGTCCAGGACGGGGGTGAGGGTCTCGGCGAGGCGTTTCCAGGCGGTGTCCTCGTCGGTGCCGTCGGGGACGATGCCGCTGAAGCAGTGCACGGCGTGCGCGCCGAGGTCGGCGGCGACGCGGACCGCCCGCAGGAGGAGGTCGACGCGGCGGGCGCGGTCGTCCGGGTCGGCGTCCAGCAGCGACGGGCCGTGCTTGCGGCGGGGGTCGAGCACGTAGCGGGCCCCGGTCTCCACGGTGACGCCCAGACCGAGCTCGTCCAGTCGGTGCGCGACCCGGCGGGTGCGGGCGGCGAGGTCGGGGGCGAGCGGGTCGAGGTGCATGTGGTCGAGGGTCAGGCCCACGCCGTCGTAGCCGAGGTCGGCGAGGAGGGCGAGGGCGTCGTCGAGGCGGAGGTCGGCGAGGCCGTTGGTGCCGTAGCCGAAGCGGAGGGGGGTGCGGGCGCGCCCGCTCGGGTCCCGGGCCGGGTCCGGGTCCGCGTCCCGGTTCGTGTCCCGGGCCGGGTCCGCGCCTGTGCCCCGGCTCGCGTCCCGGGCCGGGTCCCGGACGTCCCCGCTCGTCTCCCTGCTCACGTGGCGGGCCGGGCGGCCGCCCGCGTTCCGGCTCGCCTCCGAGGCCGGGGCCGGGACCGGGACCGGGGCACGATCTTCCCCGGTGACGTCCTGAGTCGCGCCCTGGTTCGGGTTCGGGCTCACGTGATGCTCACCTTCCTCATACCGGCCCTCCTCGCGAACATCCGGCCGGCCGGGGCCAGGGCCGCGACCAGGAGGGAGGTGGCGGTCGCGCCGGAACGGGCGGCGAGGGCGGCCTGGAGCGGGATCGTGGCGCGGATGCCGCCACCGACGGCGCGTTGGGTGAGCGGGGGTGACGGGTTGAGCGCGGCGTGGACGTAGGGTCGGGCGGCCGTGGCGGCGTAGGCGGCGCCCAGGGCGGTGGCGAGGGCGTCGGCGGCCCGGGGCGGCGTTCCCTCGGCCGGGCTGGAGCCCGGCAGGCCGGGGGCGGCTGCTGCCCGCCGGCCTGCCGGGGGTCGGGTGCGGCGGTGGGTGACCAGCCGGGTCAGCACCCCCGTCGTCGCGAGGGCCGCCAGCGGGGCCAGGGCCGAGCCGCCGGTGGTCTCCCGGCGGGACACCGCCGTGACCGCGAGGGTGTGGCTGCCGAGCAGCGCGGCGGAGGGCAGTGCGGCGCGGGTGCCGCCGCTGCTGGCCGCGGCGCCCAGGAGCAGGTCGAGTCCGCGGGCGGCGGCCATGGCCGCGGGACCGGCGGGCGTGTGCTTCAGGGCGAGGTCGTAGGCCCAGACGGTCGCCGCCAGGGGCGCGGCCACCGCGAGGGCGGGCCGTCCCGCACCGGCGGCGAGCGCCAGTCCGGCGCCGGTGAGGGCACCGGCTGCGGTGAGGGCGGCGGCCGGACGGATGCGGCCGGACGGCAGCGGGCGGTGCGGGCGCTCCACGGCGTCCTCGGCGCGGTCCGCCCAGTCGTTCAGGGCCATGCCGGCCTCGTACAGGCACACGGAGGAGCCGATCGCGAGCAGGGTCCGCGGGCCGGGGCGCACACCGGCCGCCGCCGCGCCGGCCAGGGCGTCACCGGGGACGGTGAAGAGGGCGGGCAGCCGCAGCAGTTCCGCCCACGCGCCCGCGCGGCCCGAGCGCGGGCGCGGAGTGCGGGATGCGACGTCGTCCCCGGGAACCGGTCTGCCCTTCGCCGCGCCCACCAGGGCGGACCCGGCGACGGTGAGCAGCGCGGGCAGCCGCAGCAGTTCGGCCCACGTGCCCTCGCGGGCCGGGCGAGGGCCGGGGGTGCGGGGCGCGGCACCGTCCTCGCGGGCCGGGCCGGCCGCCGCCGTCGGCCCGGGCGGCGTGGACGTGTTCCGTGCCGTGGCGGTCGTGCGGTTCATCGCCGTGCCCCGGGTGCGTCGGCGTCGTCCCGCAGCCGCTCGGCGAAGCGCCTCAGCTCCGTGTACTGCTCGGCCAGGGACGACGGGCCGTCCCCGACCGGATCCTTGAAGTAGAAGCCCAGCTCGCTCAGCGGGCCGGTCAGGCCCTTCTCCCGGGCGCGGACGACCAGCCGGGCCAGGTCGAGGACGAGCGGGGCGGCAAGGGCCGAGTCACAGCCCTGCCAGGTGGTCTGCAGGACCATGCGGGCGCCGAGGAAGCCGTCGAAGGCGATGTGGTCCCAGGCCGTCTTCCAGTCGCCGAGGGCCGGTACGTCGTCGATGTGGACCTCGCCCTCGGGGGTGGTGCCGAGGGTGTCGGCGAGGACGCGTTCCTTGCCGGCGTTCTTCGCGGCGGCGGCAGCGGGGTCGGCGAGGGCGGCGCCGTCGCCGCCGCCCAGGAGGTTCGTGCCGGACCAGGCGCGCACGGCGAGGGCGCGCTGCAGGAACATCGGGCCGAGCACGGAGCGCAGCAGGGTCTGCCCGGTCTTGCCGTCGCGACCCGCGTACGGCAGGCCCGAGGACGCGGCGAGCGGAGCCAGCGCCGGGTGGTGCAGGCCCGTGGACGGGGTGAAGTTGACGTAGGGGCAGCCGGCGCGCAGGGCGGCCGCCGCGTAGAGGGAGCTGGGCGGCAGGGAGCCGTCGGTGGGCGCCGGCTCGGTGGAGGCGACGTTGATCACGACGGCGCCCGCGAGGTCCTGGCGGCGCACGAAGTCGCGGATGTCGGCCGCGAACACGTCGGTCCACTGGTCCTGGGTGCGGCCGGTGTCTCCGGGCGGGGGGCCGCCGGGCCTGATCTCCCGGTCGGCGGCGACGAGTTCGGCGTGCACGGCGGACGGCAGGCCGTGCGGCAGGACGCCGCCGTCGGCCAGGTGCTCGGCACGCTTGGGCAGGGGGCAGTCGACGGTGTCGTGACCGCCGAAGACGAGGGACGACAGCGACGGCAGACCGCAGGAGGTGAAGTCGGGGGTCTCGGTGACCATGCCGGTCGGCGGGTGGAGCCCGGCGGCGACGGCGGCGCAGCCCGCGATCGCGGTCGTGGCGACGGATCCGCGCGCCCCGATGAGCCAGACGCCGAAGCGCGGGGCCGGGGAGGGGGCGGGTGCGGGAGCGGGGAGGAACGGTTCGGCGGACATGGGCAGCCTCCTTGTCGTACGCGAACCTGGTGCGAGCGCCGGAAGTGGACCAGCGGGATGCCGGGCACGGGGGCCCGGTCGGGGTGCCGGGCACGGAGGCCCGGTCGGGATGCCGGGCGCGGGGCCCGGCGGGACGGCGGGCGGAGGTCCGGCGTCCTCCGCCCGCCGCCGTTCTGGTCGCCCCAGGGGGCGGTTCGCCCTAGGAGGGCAGTTCCTTCAGCTGGATGTTCCGGAAGGAGACCTGGTCGTCGGCGCCGTGGTTCTGCAGGCCGATGTAGCCGTCGGTCAGGCTCCGCTGGGGGTCCTTGTTGGTGAAGTCGTTGATCTTGACTCCGTTGAGGAACACCTGGAGGCGTTCGCCCTGGACCTTGATCTCGTAGGAGTTCCACTGGCCGGGCGGCCGCAGGACCTGGTCACGGGCCTTGATGTTCGCCGACTTGAACGAGTAGACGGATCCCGTGGTGCGGTCGGCCGCGTCGGTGGCGTCGATCTGGATCTCGTAGCCCTTGTCCACCGCGGACCAGGGGTCCTCGGAGGCCGGGAAGCCCACGAAGATCCCGGAGTTGTCGTCGCCCCGCATCTTCCAGTCGAGCTTGAGGGAGTACGACTTCAGCTCCTTGGCCTGGTACCAGAGCAGGCCCATGCCGCCCTCGGACTCCAGGGTGCCGTCCTTGACGTTGAACTTTCCGGGGCCGGCCTGCTTCCAGCCGTCCAGGGTCTGGCCGTTGAAGATCTCCCGGTAGCCCTTGTCCGGCTTGCAGTCCGCCTTCACCTGGCCGGTGGCGTACTGCATGCCGCCGAGCAGATGGGTGCGGAAGGCCTCGTCGGCGTACGACTCCTTGGTGTGGCCGCCGCCCGTGTAGAAGGACCGGCCGCCGCCGTAGCTCTGGCACCAGGCGATCGGGTGGTCGCCCTTCATGTTCCCGCCCTGGTAGGTGGTCTCGTCCAGGGTGGCGAGGACCTTGGCCTGCTCGCGCGGGTTGGTGCGGTAGTTGTACCACTCGTCGGTGCGCTCCCAGGCGTCGCCCAGGTGCGCGGTGGACGGGTGGTCGTGGTCGTGGACGCGCACGGTGGCCTTCTGGATGGCCGGGTGCGAGTCGAAGTAGGCGCCGACGAGACCGCCGTAGAACTCCCAGTCGTACTCGGTGTCGGCGGCGGCGTGGATGCCCATGTAGCCGCCGCCGTTCGCGACGTAGTTCTCGAACGCCTTCTGCTGCTCGGCGTCGAGCACGTCACCGGTGGTGGACAGGAAGGCGACCGCGTCGTACTTGGCGAGGTTGGCCGTGGTGAACTGCTTCGCCTCCTCGGTCGCGGTGACCGAGATGCCGGCCGGGGCGCCGAGCTCCTTCAGCGCGGCGACGCCCTCCGGGATGGAGTCGTGCCGGAAGCCCGCCGTCTTGGAGAAGACCAGGACCTTCTTGCCCTTCTTGAACGGCTCGGTGGAGAACTCGAAGTCGTCCACGTCGTACAGCGCGCCCTCGCCGCCCCGGAAGACCAGGTAGATCTCCGTGGTCTTCTTCGGCAGCGACCGCAGCGGCACGTCGACGTCCTGGAACGTCTCCCAGCCGCCGGTCGGCGGGATGTACGCCGAGCCGTGCAGCTTGCCGGTGGGCGAGCCGGTGCGCAGCTCGATGAAGCCGCCGGAGCCGCCGGAGGAGGCCCGTACGGTCATCTTCTTCTGGCCCTTGAACCGGTAGGGGCTGAAGGAGATCCAGTCGCCGTCGTTGACGTCACCGACGGTCTTGCCGCCGTTGGCGCCGGTCTTGTCGATCACCGACACGCCCTGCTGGGTGGAGAAGTGCTCGGCCTGGCGGTGCAGCGGCTGGAGCACGGTGCGCGCGGTGCCGGTCAGGGCCTCCTGGCCGTTGGCCCCGCCGTCGGTGTAGCTGGCGCCGACGACGCCGTAGATGTTGGCGTTGGGGTCGTGACCGCCGTCGCCGGCGGGCGGCTTGAGGGTGCCCTCACAGCCCATCTCGCTGGTCAGCTCGTGGGCGTGGGAGTCGTGGCCGAGGCTGTAGACGACCTTGACCTTGGAGCAGTCGACGGTCTCCTCGGGGTCGGTGACGGTCACCTTGAACGGGACGGGCTCGCCGAAGGCGGCCAGGCTGCCGTTGCCGGGGACCTCGATCTTCACCGTGGGCTCGGTGTTGCCGACCACGATCCGGGCGCTGGCGTTGCCGGTGTTGCCCTCGGGGTCCTTGGCGGTGAAGGTCGCGGTGTAGGTGCCGACCTTCTTGTACTTGTGGGTGGGGGTGAGACCCTCGCCCTTGGTGCCGTCGCCGAAGTCCCAGCTGTAGGTGAGGTCCGGGGAGTCGGCGTCCTTGGCGGTGGCGGTGAACTTCACCTTCAGGCCGGCCGCACCGGAGGTCCTGTCCGCGCTGACCTCGGCGATCGGGGAGAAGCCGTCCTCGGCGTTCTCGATCCGGTACAGCGCGGAGTTCTCGTCGCCCTGGAACCAGGAGACGCCGTAGTCCAGCACGTAGAGCGCGCCGTCGGGGCCGAACTCCATGTCCATGATCTGGGTGCCGGTCCACGGGAAGTCGTTGATCTTCGCGACCGTGCCGTCCTCGTTCTGCTCGATCCGCTTGATCCAGCGGCGGCCGAACTCACCCGCGAAGAAGTCGCCGTCGTAGGCCTCGGGGAACTTCACCGAGGACTCGAGCTCGGGGTCGTAGCGGTAGACCGGGCCGGCCATCGGGGACTCGGAGCCGCTGCCGAACTCGGGCACGGAGCCGCCGTCGTAGGGGATCCAGGCGGCCTGCGCGGGCGGCAGGTCGACGAGGCCGGTGTTGTGCGGCGAGGTGTTCTTCGGGGCGGCGCAGTCGAACTTCTCGCCGGAGGCGCCGGTGGCGAAGTCGTAGTCGACGTAGGCGTCGTTGTTCCCGGTGCAGAACGGCCAGCCGAAGTTGGCGGCCTTGGTGACCTTGGCGAACTCGACCTGGCCCGCGGGACCCCGGTTCGGGTCGGCGGCGCCGGCGTCGGGGCCGTAGTCACCGACGTAGACGATGCCGGTCTCGTCGTCGACGCTCATCCGGAACGGGTTGCGGAAGCCCATCGCGTAGATCTCGGGACGGGTCTTCTCGGTGCCCGGGGCGAAGAGGTTGCCCTCCGGGACGGTGTACGAGCCGTCCTCGGCGACCTTGATGCGCAGGATCTTGCCGCGCAGGTCGTTGGTGTTGCCGGAGCTGCGGCGGGCGTCGAAGGCCGGGTTGCGGTTCGCCCGCTCGTCGATCGGCGTGTAGCCGTCGGAGGCGAAGGGGTTGGTGTCGTCGCCGGTGGACAGGTAGAGGTTGCCCTCGGCGTCGAAGTCGATGTCGCCGCCGACGTGGCAGCAGGTGCCGCGGGAGGCCGCGACGTCCAGGACCTTCTTCTCGCTGGCCAGGTCCAGCGTGCCGTTGGGGTTGAGGACGAACCGGGAGAGGCGGTTGACGCCGTCGAACTTCTTGAAGTCCTCGGCGGTGCCGGTCTCCGGGGCGTCGCCCGCGGGGGTGTCGAGCGGCGGGGCGTAGTAGAGGTAGATCGCCCGGTTGTTCTCGAAGTCCGGGTCGATGCCGACGCCCTGCAGGCCCTCCTCGTCATGGCTGTAGACGTCGAGCTTGCCGGCGACCTTGGTGACGCCGCCCTGGTCGGTGAGGCGCAGTGTGCCGTCGCGCGAGGTGTGCAGGACGCTGCGGTCCGGGAGCACGGCGAGCGACATCGGCTCGCCCGTCTCGGGTTCGCCCTTGGCGAGCGGTACCTGCTGGAACTGCCCCTCGGCTGCGGCCGGTTCGTCGTGTTCCGGGTGGCCGGGGTGGGCGCCGGCGACGGTCGCCGGGGTGCCCACGGCCAGCAGCAGGCCGGTGAACAGGGCGAGCGTGGTGTGAAGTCGGGGACGCCTCGTGGCGCGGGTGGATTTGAGTCTGCTTCTGTGCACGAAGTCCCTCCGAGAACGGGGTGGAGCCGTACGGAACAGGTGCGAAGACGTGTGGTGCGTGCGGGCGCCGGGGTGCACCGTCACCCCGGAGACGTGGGTGTCCTGAACACTTCAGGGACGGTAACCGCGTTCTTCCGGAGCGAACACCCCTTGGACCGGGGCTGGTTGAACTTTTTCCCAACTCAGGACAAAGCGGGATCCGGGCAGGTCGGATCCGGGGACCGGCGGATGTTCCGGTCCCCGTCCCCGACCTGCCGTCGGGCGCGGATCAGCGGTTGAACGCGGCGTCGAAGGACGCGCTGGGCGGCTCGAAGTCGAAGGCCTTGAGGCGGGTGAGCGCCTCCGGGGCGCCCTGGAGCCGGTCCATGCCGGCGTCCTCCCACTCGACGGAGACCGGGCCCTGGTAGTCGATGGAGCGCAGCATGCGGAAGACGTCCTCCCAGGGGACGTCGCCGTGGCCGGCGGAGACGAAGTCCCAACCGCGCCGGGGGTCGCCCCACGGCAGGTGGGAGCCGAGACGGCCGTTGCGGCCGTCGAGGCGCTTGCGGGCCTCCTTGCAGTCGACGTGGTAGATCCGGTCGCGGAAGTCCCACAGGAAGCCGACCGGGTCGAGGTCCTGCCACACGAAGTGGGACGGGTCGAAGTTGAGGCCGAAGGCCGGCCGGCGGTCGACCGCGTCCAGGGCGCGTACGGTCGTCCAGTAGTCGTAGGCGATCTCGCTGGGGTGGACCTCGTGGGCGAACCGCACGCCCTCGGCGTCGAAGACGTCCAGGATCGGGTTCCACCGCTCGGCGAAGTCCTCGTAGCCGCGCTCGATCATCGACTCGGGGGCGGGCGGGAACATGGCGACCAGGTGCCAGATGGCGGAGCCGGTGAAGCCGATGACGGTGTCCACGCCGAGGAGGGCCGCGGCGCGCGCGGTGTCCTTGATCTCGGCGGCGGCCCGCTGCCGCACGCCCTCGGCCTCGCCGTCGCCCCAGATGCGGGCGGGCAGGATCGCCTGGTGGCGTTCGTCGATGATGGCGTCGCACACCGCCTGCCCCACCAGGTGGTTGGAGATCGCCCAGCACTTCAGGCCGTACTTCTCCAGGAGCTGGTGGCGGCCGGCCACGTAGGACGGGTCGGCGAGCGCCTTGTCGACCTCGAAGTGGTCGCCCCAGCAGGCGAGTTCGAGACCGTCGTAGCCGAAGTCGCGGGCGAGTCGGCAGACCTCCTCAAGCGGCAGGTCCGCCCACTGGCCGGTGAACAGCGTGAAGTTGCGCGGCATCTCTGTCCGTCCTCCTCAGGCGGCGATCGGTGTGTAGACGGAGTTCTTCTCGGCGCTCTCCTCCACCGCCGCCAGGACGCGCTGCACCTGGAGCCCGTCGGCGAAGGAGGGTTCGGGGCCCCGGCCCTCGGCGACCGCGTGGACCAGGTCGCGGGCCTGGTGCACGAAGGTGTGCTCGTAGCCGAGGCCGTGGCCCGGCGGCCACCAGGCCTCGAGGTAGGGGTGGTCGGGTTCGGTGACGAGGATGCGGCGGAAGCCGGCGTGCGTGCCGGGCTCGGTGCCGTCGTGGTACTCCAGCTCGTTGAGCCGCTCCAGGTCGAAGGCGAGCGAGCCGCGCTCGCCGTTGAGTTCGATGCGCAGGGCGTTCTTGCGTCCGGTGGCGTACCGGGTGGCCTCGAAGGAGGCGAGGGCGCCGGAGGTGAAGCGGCCGGTGAACAGGGCGGCGTCGTCGACGGTGACCTGTCCGGTGCCGGCGGCGGAGACGGCGGCCAGACCGGCACTGGGCGCGGTGGGCAGCGGCCGTTCCCGCACGAAGGTCTCGGTGAGCGCGGAGACGCCCGCCAGCTGCTCGCCGGCCAGGTACTGCGCCAGGTCGACGATGTGCGCGCCGAGGTCGCCGAGCGAACCGGAGCCGGCGTGCTCGCGGCGCAGCCGCCAGGTCAGCGGGAACTGCGGGTCCACCAGCCAGTCCTGCAGGTACGCGACCCGCACGTGCCGCAGTCTTCCGATCCGGCCCTCGGCCACCATCCGCCGGGCCAGCGCGGTCGCGGGGACCCGGCGGTAGTTGAAGCCGACCATCGCCAGCTGACCCCGCGCCTGCGCCTCTTCGGCGGCGCGGGTCATCGCCTCGGCCTCCTCGACGCTGTTGGCGAGGGGCTTTTCGCACAGCACGTGCTTGCCGGCGGCGAGCGCGGCGAGCGCGATCTCGGCGTGGCTGTCGCCCGGGGTGCAGATGTCGACGAGGTCGATGTCGTCCCGTTCGACCAGGGCGCGCCAGTCGGTCTCGGCCTCCGCCCAGCCGTGCCGGTCCGCCGCCGCGCGCACGGCGTCGGCGTCCCGGCCGCAGATCACGGCCATGTCGGGGCTCATCGGCAGGTCGAAGACGCGGCCCGCGGTGCGCCAGCCCTGGGAGTGGGCGGCGCCCATGAAGGCGTAACCGACCATGCCGATGCGCAGCGGTGGCTTCCCCGTCTGAGCCCCGTCGGACGCTTGCGGCTGTGCCATTCGGATGTCCTCCTCGTCGTCGTGGCGGGCGGGGGTGGACCCCGCCCGGGGGGCTGGTCAGGCCCGTGGGGCGGGGCTCCTCACTTGAAGCCGGTGGACATGTACTGGTCCACGTTCTCCTTGTCGACGACGGCCGAGTAGCAGGTCACCGTCGAGGGGATCTCGAACTCCGCGAGGCCGCTCACGCCCTTGCCCTGGCCGAGGGCGCGGGCCAGGTCGATCGCGGAGGCGGCCATCGTCGGCGGGTACAGGACGGTGGCCTTCAGAACACCGTTGTCGGCCTTGATGGCCTCGAAGGCGGCGAGCGCGCCCGCGCCGCCCACCATCAGGAACTCGTCGCGCCCGGCCTGCTCGATGGCGCGCAGCGCGCCCACGCCCTGGTCGTCGTCGTGGTTCCACAGCGCGTCGATCTGCGACTGGGCCTGGAGCAGCTGGGCCATCTTGGCCTGGCCGGACTCGACGGTGAACTCGGCGGCCTGGCGGGCCACCTTCTGGATGTTGGGGTAGTTCTTCAGCGCGTCGTCGAAGCCCTGGGTGCGCTGCTTGGTCAGCTCCAGGTTGTCCAGGCCGGCCAGCTCGACGACCTTGGCGCCCTGCTTGTCCTTGAGCTTCTCGCCGATGTAGTGGCCGGCGTTGAGGCCCATGCCGTAGTTGTCGCCGCCGACCCAGCAGCGGTACGCCTGCGGGGTGTTGAAGATCCGGTCCAGGTTGACGACCGGGATGCCGGCGCGCATCGCCTTCAGTCCGACCTGGGTGAGGGCCTTGCCGTCGGCGGGCAGGATCACCAGGACGTCGACCTTCTTGTTGATGAGGGTCTCGATCTGGCCGATCTGCTGGGCGGTGTCGTTGGAGCCCTCGGTGATCTCCAGGGTGACGTCCGAGTACTTCTCGGCCCGCTTCTTGGCGTTGTCGTTGATGGCGTTGAGCCAGCCGTGGTCGGCCTGCGGTCCGGCGAAGCCGATGGTGACCGGCTTGCCGGGCTTGTCGTCGGCGGCCGGCTGGTCGTTCGCGGCGGGCTCGTCGTCGCTGGACTCGTTGCTGGTGCAGCCGGTGACGAGGACGCCGGCGGACACGGCGGCCGCTCCGAAGAGCAGCCCTCTGCGGCTGGTGAACTCTGGCATGGCGGTGAACCCCTTCTTCAGGTCGTGCTCGCGGTACGGCGCTGGACCAGCACGGCGGCGACGATGATCGCGCCCTTGGCGATCTGCTGGACGTCGCTCTGCAGGTTGTTCAGGGCGAAGATGTTGGTGATCGTGGTGAAGATCAGGACGCCGAGGACGGAGCCGACGATGGTGCCGCGGCCCCCGGTGAGCAGGGTGCCGCCGATGATCGCCGCGGCGATGGCGTCGAGTTCGTAGAGGTTGCCGTTGGTGTTCTGGCCGGAGCCGGCCAGCACGATCAGCAGGAAGGCGGCGATGCCGCAGCACAGCCCGGACAGCAGGTAGAGGTAGAGCCGCTGGCGGCGTACGTCGATGCCGGCCAGCCGGGCGGCCTCCGCGTTGCCGCCGACGGCGACGGAGCGGCGGCCGAAGGTGGTCCGGTTGAGGAGCAGCCAGCCGATGACGGTGACCGCGGCGAACACCAGGACCAGCGGCGGGATGCCGAGCACGTAGGAGTCGCGCTCGCCGAGGTCGAGGACGCCGTCGACGGTGACGATCTGGGTCCGCCCGTCGGTGATCTGCAGGGCGAGGCCGCGGGCCGAGGCGAGCATGGCGAGGGTGGCGATGAACGGGACCATCCCGCCGTACGCGATGAGCACCCCGTTGACCAGGCCGCATCCCAGTCCGACGAGGACGGCGGTGAAGAGGATGCCGCCGAAGCCGTACTCCTGGGTGGCGACGGTGGTGGCCCACACCGAGGCGAGGGCGACGATCGCGCCGACCGACAGGTCGATGCCGCCGGAGATGATGACGAAGGTCATGCCGACGGTGACGACACCGATGACGGAGGCCTGGGTGAGGACGAGCTGGAGGTTGCGGGTGTCCAGGAACTCGTCCGGTTTGGTGATGCCGCCGATGAGGACCAGTACGGCGAGCACGCCGAGCAGCGACAGCGTGCGGACGTCGGCGCGGAACAGCACGGCGCGCCAGGCGGGCGTTTCGCCGGCCGACGGCACCTTGGGTGCGCTGTCCCGCGGCGGGGAGACGGGCTGCGTCATGACGCCGGGCTTCCTTCCATGACGAGGTCGAGTACACGGTGTTCGTCGAGTTCGCGGGCGGGCGCCGTGTGGACGACGCTGCCCTCGCGCAGCACCAGGACGCGGTCGGCGAGGCCGAGGACCTCGGGGACCTCGCTGGAGACCAGCAGCACGGCGAGGCCCTCGTCCGCCAGCCGGCGGACGACCGCGTAGAGCTCGGCGCGGGCGCCGACGTCGACGCCCCGGGTGGGTTCGTCGAGCAGCAGCACCCGGCAGCCGCGCAGCAGCCAGCGGGCGAGCACGGCCTTCTGCTGGTTGCCGCCGGACAGGGTGCGCACGGGCACGTCCGGGTTGTCGGGCCGCAGCGACAGTTCGCGGACCGCCGCGCGTGCCGCCCCCAGCTCGGCGCCGCGGTCGATCCAGCCGGCCTTGGCGAAGCGGGACATGGAGGAGACCGACACGTTGCGGGTGACGGACTCCAGCATCAGCAGGGCCTGCGCCTTGCGTTCCTCGGGGGCGAGCCCGAGTCCGGCGCGCACGGCGGCCCGTACGCTGCCCGGTTTCAGGGGGCGCCCGTCGACGAGGACCCGGCCGGTGTCGGGCTTGCGGGCGCCGTAGATCGTCTCCAGGATCTCGGAGCGTCCCGAGCCGACGAGTCCGGCGAGCCCGACGATCTCCCCGGGCCGCACCTGGAGGTCGAGCGGGGCGAACTCGCCCTGGCGGGACAGCCCTTCGACGGTGAGCACCGGTTCGCCCAGCGGGGCGTCGGCGGGCCGCTCCGGGAAGACGTACTCGACGTTGCGCCCGGTCATCAGCGCGACGACCTCGCGGGTCGGCGTCGACTTCGCGGGCAGCCCGCCGGCGACGGCCCGGCCGTCCTTCAGCACGGTCACCCGGTCGCCGATGCGGCGGATCTCCTCCAGACGGTGCGAGATGTAGACGACTGCGACTCCGTCGGCGGTGAGGTCGCCGACGATGCGGAAGAGGTTGTCGACCTCGTCCGGGTCGAGGGCGGCGGACGGCTCGTCCATCACGATGAGCCGTACGTCGTGGGAGAGCGCCCGCGCCATGGACACGATCTGCTGCTGCGCCGCCGAGAGTTCGCCGACCAGCCGGGCCGGATCGATCTCGGGATGTCCGAGCCGCTTGAGCAGTTGGGCCGTCGACGCCTTGGCCGTTCCCGACCGGACGACGAAACCGGCCGTGGTCGGCTCGTGGCCCAGGTGGACGTTCTCGGCCACCGACAGGTGCTCCACCAGGTCGAGTTCCTGGTAGATGGTGGCGATGCCGAGGCGCATGGCGGCGATCGGCGAGCGCAGGACGACGTCCTCGCCGCGCCAGCGGATGGTGCCGGTGTCGGGCTGGTGGGCACCGGCCAGCACCTTGATCAGGGTGGACTTCCCGGCGCCGTTCTGGCCGAGCAGGCAGTGCACTTCGCCGGCCTGGACGTCGAGGTCGACGCCGTCCAGGGCCCGGACTCCGGGGAACGACTTGGTGATGCCGGACATGCTGAGCAGCGGTGGTTGTGGTGCCATGCGGATTCCCCTCGGCGGGCGTACGGGCCGGTGTCAGGGCGATCCCCTTGCGGGGCAGGCGTTTTCGGGCAGGGCGGGGTAGGGCGGTGGCGTGCCTGTACGGGTGGGCTGTTCCGTGCGGTGGGAGCAGGTGCGGTGACGCGGGTGCGGTGGTGCTGGGAGCAGGTGCCTTGACGCAGGTGCGGTGGTACTGGGAGCAGGTGCGGTGACGCGGATGCGATGGTGCCTGGATCAGGTGCCGTGGCGCGGATGCGGTGGTGCTCGGAGCAGGTGCGACGAAGAGGACGAAGAAGCGGTGGAGCGGGCTGCTTACGCGGGTGAGAACAGGTGGTCGCTGATGAGCCGGGCCGCGCCGATGACTCCGGCGGTGGGTCCCAACTCCCCCAGCACGATGGGCAGGTTGCCGGTGGCCAGGGGCAGCGAGCCGCGGTAGACCTGGGTGCGGATCGCGGCGAGCAGGGTGTGGCCGAGGCCGGTCACCCCACCGCCGATCACCACCAGGCCGGGGTTGAAGAAGCTGACCAGGCCGGCGATGACCTGGCCGGTGCGGTTGCCGCCCTCGCGGATCAGGTCGAGGGCGGTGGCGTCACCGGCCGCGGCCGCGGCGGCGACGTCGACGGCGCTGAGCGTGCCGTTCGCCTCCAGCCGGCCGGCGAGTTCGGCGGAGAGCCGCTGTTCGGCGGCCTCCATGGCGTCCCGGGCGAGGGCCGCGCCGGAGAAGTGGGCCTCCAGACAGCCCCGGTTGCCGCAGGCGCACGGACGGCCGTCGGGCACGGCCTGGATGTGCCCGATGTCGCCCGCGCTGCCCGTCGTACCGCGGTAGACCTCACCGCCGACGACGATGCCGCAGCCGATGCCGGTACCGATCTTGACGCAGAGGAAGTCGGCGACGGTGCGGGCGACGCCCGCGTGCTGCTCCCCCATCGCCATCAGGTTCACGTCGTTGTCGACCATGACCGGGCAGCCGAGGTCCTGGCTGAGCGCCTCCCGCACGGGGAAGCCGTCCCAGCCCGGCATGATCGGCGGAGCCACCGGGATGCCCTCGGGGAAGCGGACCGGGCCCGGGACGCCGATGCCGGCGCCGTCGAACCCCTCCGCGAGCCCCGAGGCCTTCAACTTCGCGGCCATGGCGAGTACTTGCTCGAAGACCGCGACCGGTCCCTCGCGTACGTCCATGGGCTGGTTGATGTGCCCGAGGATCTCCAGCTCGGCGTTGGTGACGGCGACGTCGACCGAGGTCGCGCCGATGTCGACGCCGAGGAACCGCAGGTGCGGGTTGAGCCGGATGTTGTGGGAGCGCCGGCCGCCGCGCGAGGCGGCGAGTCCGTCGGCCACGACGAGGTCCGTCTCCAGCAGCCGGTCCACCTCCACGGCCAGTTTCGACCGGGAGAGGTCGACCTGGTCGCCCAGTTGGGCACGGGAGTTGGGTCCGCCGTCGCGCAGCAGCCTGAGCAGTCGTGCCTGGTGGGCGTTGGCGGGTCGCGCTGTCATGCGTCTCACGAACCCCTCCCCGCCTCGATCGGCATGTGCGCGCCGGATTCCGGCCACGTGTGTGGCGTGCTTTCGGATGGGAAAGTAGCAGCGCCTGCCGGAGGTGGGAAGAAGTCGCGCAGGAATTGCCCCCTACTTTTTCCACTCACAGGACAAAGGAGCCCGCGAAGGCACCGGGAAGCAGGTCACAAAGGAGGTGAAAAGGGGTTTTCGGGCTGCTCAGGAATCGGCGCGCGCGTGGTACGAGCGCCGGGTGTGCTCGGTGTGTTCGCGCATGAGCCGGGTGGCCAGTTGCTCGTCGTGGGCGGCGATGGCGGCGATCAGCTCGCGGTGCTCGACCCAGGACTGCCCGCCGCGCTGCCGGGCGACGGGCGTGTAGTACCAGCGCACGCGCCGGTCGACCTGGGCGGCGAGTTCGGCGAGCACGGCGTTCCCCGCCAGCTCCATGACCTTGGCGTGGAAGAGGGCGTTGAGGGCGACGGCGGCGTCCACGTCGTCGGCGTCGACAGCCTTGAGCCCCTCGGCCAGGATCTCCTCCAGGGCCTCCACACCCGCGCCGTCGGCGTTGCTCGCGGCCAGCCGGGCCGCCTCCGCCTCCAGCAGCGTACGGACGGTGAGGAGCTGGTCGGCCTCCTCCTCCGTGGGCTCGTGCACGAACGCGCCCTGCGCGGGCCGCAGGTCGACCCAGCCCTCGGTGTTGAGCCGTTGCAGCGCCTCGCGCACCGGCTGGCGGGAGACGCCGAGATGGCCGGCGAGTTCGCTCTCGACGAGGTGCTGGCCGGGCTGGAGGGCACGGGTGGTGATGAGTTCGAGCAGCGCCTCGTAGACCCGGTCGCGCAGCGGTCCGGGCCGTTCGAGCCTGGGCACCGCCCCCTGGGGCAGTCCGGTCGACAACATCGCGGTCCCCCTCCTCGGCGGCGCCGCGCACCGCCGCGAACGCCGGTGCACCGCAACGCCAGTAGTGATTGTCTTTCGTCTACAGTCTACGGCGCACAGACACCAGGGGATCGAGGAGTTGACCTCGTCACACCCGCGACGGGCTCAGGGACAGCGCACGACCTGCCCCGCGTACGACAGGTTCCCGCCGAAGCCGAAGAGCAGCACCGGGTCGCCGGACGACACCGCGCCCTGCTCGACGAGCTTGGAGAAGGCGAGCGGGATGCTGGCGGCCGAGGTGTTGCCGGACTCGATGACGTCGCGGGCGACGACGGCGTTGACGGCGCCGAGCCGACGGGCGAGGGGTTCGATGATCCGCAGGTTGGCCTGGTGCAGTACGACCCCGGCGAGGTCCTCGGGCGCCAGCCCCGCCTTCTCGCAGGCCTGGCGGGCGACGACCGGCAGCTGGGTGGCGGCCCAGCGGTAGACGCTCTGCCCCTCCTGCGCGAACCGCGGCGGCGTCCCCTCGATCCGCACCGCGTGCCCCATCTCGGGCACCGAGCCCCACAGCACCGGGCCGATCCCCGCCTCCTCGCCGGGGGCGCAGGCCTCCACCACGGCGGCGCCCGCCCCGTCGCCGACGAGCACGCAGGTGGTGCGGTCGGTCCAGTCGGTCACGTCGGTCATCTTGTCGGCGCCGACGACCAGCACCCGGCTCGCGCCGCCGGCCCGTACGGCGTGGTCGGCGGTGGCGAGGGCGTGGGTGAATCCGGCGCACACCACGTTGATGTCCATGACGGCGGGCCCGGGCATGCCGAGGCGGGCCGCGACGCGGGCGGCCATGTTGGGCGAGCGGTCGATGGCGGTGGACGTGGCGACCAGCACGAGGTCGATCTCGGCGGGCGTCCGGCCGGCCGCCGCCAGCGCCTTGGCGGCGGCGTGCGCGGCCAGCTCGTCGACCGGTTCGTCGGGGCCGGCGACGTGGCGGGTGCGGATGCCCACCCGGCTCGTGATCCACTCGTCGCTGGTGTCGACCATGCCCGCCAGGTCCTCGTTGGTGAGGACCCGGGCGGGCTGGTAGTGGCCGACGGCGGTGATGCGCGAGCCGATCATGGGTGGATCCCCCTCGGTGGTCGGGTGCGGGATGCACCAGTCTGATCAGTGACTCACCGGTACGAGGGCAGGTGAAGCGACAGGAAACGGGTGCCGGGCTTGTCGGCTTCCGTCAGCCCTCGGAGAGGGGGCGCCGCGGCTCCGCGGTCAGCCGGTGAACAGTTGTGCCGCCTTGCGCACGAGCTCGTACAGTCCGTAGGCGAGCGGCACGCCCACCCACAGCCAGGAGAAGGCGATCAGTCCGCGGCGGTCGGGGCTAGGCGGACTCTGGCTGCTGTCGCCGGTCATCGGCGGCCTCCTTCGGTGTCCCGGGGCCGGGGACGTGGTGGCGGGGGTGGACGGGCCGGACCAGCTCGTTGGCGACGAAGCCGACGACGAGCAGCCCGATCATGATGATCAGCGACAGCCCGTACAGGGACGGGCCGTGCTTGCCCGCCTCCTCCTGGCGGTCGGCGACCCAGTTCACGATCAGCGGTCCGAGCACACCGGCCGTGGACCAGGCGGTGAGCAGCCGACCGTGGATCGCCCCGACCTCGTAGGTGCCGAAGAGGTCCTTCAGGTACGCCGGGACCGTGGCGAAGCCGCCGCCGTAGAAGGAGAGGATCACCAGGGCACAGAGCACGAACAGCGGCTTGGAGGAGTCGCCGAGCAGCCAGATGAGCGCGTACATCAGCGCGCCGACGCCGAGGTAGACCCGGTAGATGTTCTTGCGGCCGATGAGGTCGGAGGTGGTGGACCAGCCGATGCGGCCCGCCATGTTGGCCGCCGACAGCAGGGCGACGAATCCCGCGGCGGCGGTCGCCGACACCGGTGCGGAGGTGTCCGCGAAGAAGTCGGTGATCATCGGCGCGGCCTTCTCCAGGATGCCGATGCCCGCGGTGACGTTCAGGCACAGCACGAGCCACAGCAGCCAGAACTGCGGGGTGCGCACCGCCGAACGGGCCGAGACCTGCGGTCCGGTGGGCACGGCGGGCGCGCCGTCCACCGGGCGCGCGGTGCGCGGCACCCGTACCAGGAGCACGCCGAGCAGCATGAACACGGCGTAGGTCAGCCCGTGCACGAGGAAGGCGAGCGCGATGCCGTCGTTGTCGGCGCCGAAGGACTCGAGCATCTGCGCCGACCAGGGCGAGGCGATCAGCGCGCCGCCGCCGAAGCCCATGATGGCGATGCCGGTGGCCATGCCGGGCCGGTCCGGGAACCACTTGATGAGCGTGGAGACGGGTGAGATGTAGCCGATGCCCAGGCCGATGCCGCCGACGAAGCCGTAGCCGAGGACGATCAGCCAGTACTGCTCGGTGGCCGCACCCAGCGCGGAGAGCAGGAAGCCGGAGGAGAAGCAGACCAGGGCGACGGTCATCGCCCAGCGCGGGCCCCGGCGTTCGACGAGGGTGCCGCCGAACGCGGCGGACAGGCCGAGCATGACGATGCCGAGCTGGAAGGGCAGCGCGCTCTGGGTGCCGCTGAGGCCGAGCGCGGACTCCAACGGCGGCTTGAACACGCTCCACGCGTAGGCCTGGCCGATGGAGAGGTGGACGGAGAGCGCGGCGGGCGGCACGAGCCAGCGGCTCCAGCCCGGCGGTGCGACAGGGGGGCTCATGAGTCCCCCACCGTAGGGACGACGGGGGCCATTGAGAAGGCAGTTGAGCAGACAACCACTGGTACTGCACAAAGCCTTGCTGGGGCCACTTCCATACTGTAGACAATATTTCGTCGACAGAGATTCGGCGGTTCCCGGTCCTCGGTGTCCCTCGACCGAACGGAGCTCCCCTCGCCATGAAAGTCGCAGTCCTCGGTGCCGGGGCGATCGGCGCCTACGTCGGTGCCGCGCTCCACCGTGCGGGCGCCGACGTGCATCTCATCGCCCGTGGACCGCATCTGGCGGCCATGAGGCAGTACGGCGTACGCGTGCGCAGCCCACGCGGTGACTTCACCGCGCACCCCCGCGCCACCGACGACCCGGCCGAAGTCGGCCCGGTCGACTACGTGTTCCTGGGTCTCAAGGCGAACTCGTACGCGGCGTGCGGGCCGCTGATCGAGCCGCTGCTGCACGCCACCACGGCGGTCGTGGCCGCCCAGAACGGCATCCCCTGGTGGTACTTCCACCGGCACGGCGGACCGTACGACGGCCGCCGCCTGGAGAGCGTGGACCCGGACGGCGCGGTCAGTGCGGTGCTCGCGCCCGAGCGGGCCGTCGGCTGCGTCGTCTACGCGGCCACCGAACTCCAGCAGCCCGGCGTCGTACGCCATGTGGAAGGCACCCGCTTCTCGATCGGCGAGCCGGACCGGAGCGTCTCCGCGCGCTGTCTGGCCCTGAGCGAGGCGATGCGGGCAGGGGGCCTGAAGTGCCCGGTCGAACCGGAACTGCGGGGCGACATCTGGCTGAAGCTGCTGGGCAACATCTCCTTCAACCCGATCAGCGCCCTGGCCCGCGCCACCATGCGGCAGATGTGCCTGCACGGCGGCACCCGGCAGGTCATCGAGACGATGATGGCCGAGACGCTGGCGGTCGCCGGGGCCCTCGGCTGCGAGATCGGCGTCTCCATCGAGCGCCGCCTCGCGGGCGCGGAGAAGGTCGGCGACCACCGCACCTCCACGCTCCAGGACCTGGAGCGCGGCAAGCCGCTCGAACTCGACGTCCTGCTCGCGGCCGTCGTCGAACTGGCGGAGATCACCGGTGTCCCGGTGCCGACCCTGCGCACCGTGCACGCCCTGTCGGACCTGCTCGCGCTGAGGAGCGCCGCATGAGGAAACGCGACCGGAACCCGAAGACCTACACCCGCCTCACCCACCCCCTCGTCCGGGACGCGCGCGACGCGCCGTTCCGCCGGGCGAGCTGGGACGAGGCCCTGGACCGTACCGCCCGGGGCCTGGCGGCGGCGCGCGGCGCGTTCGGACTGTTCTCCTGCTCCCGCGCGACCAACGAGATGAACTACGTGGCGCAGAAGTTCGCCCGGGTCGTCATGGGCACCAACAACGTCGACTCCTGCAACCGCACCTGCCACGCCCCGTCCGTCGCCGGCCTGTCGGCCGCCTTCGGCTCGGGCGGCGGCACGTCGTCGTACGAGGAGATCGAGCACACCGACGTCATCGTGATGTGGGGCTCCAACGCCCGTTTCGCGCACCCGATCTTCTTCCAGCACGTGCTGAAGGGGATCCGGGGCGGCGCCCGGATGTACGTGGTCGACCCGCGCCGGACCTCCACCGCCGAGTGGGCGGAGAGCTGGCTCGGGCTGAACGTCGGCACGGACATCGCGATGGCGCACGCGATCGGCCGCGAGATCATCCACGTGGGCCTGGTCAACGAGGCGTTCGTACGGCGGGCCACCACGGGTTTCGAGGAGTACGAGGCGCTCGTCGAGCCGTGGACCCTGTCCCTCGCGGAGAAGGTGACGGGCGTCCCGGCGGCCGCGATACGGGAGCTGGCGCACGCCTACGCCCGCGCCGAGCGCGCCCAGCTGTGCTGGACCCTCGGCATCACCGAGCACCACAACGGCACCGACAACGTGCGTGCCCTGATCAACCTCTCCCTGCTCACCGGTCACGTCGGCCGCTACGGCTCGGGCCTGCAGCCCCTGCGCGGCCAGAACAACGTGCAGGGCGGCGGCGACATGGGCGCGATCCCCAACCGGCTGCCCGGCTTCCAGGACATCCTCGACACCGGCACGCGCCTGAAGTTCGAGTCGGCCTGGGACACCGTCATCCAGCCGCACTACGGACTGACCCTGACGGAGATGTTCGAGGCCATGGAGGACGGCTCCCTGCGCGCCGTCTACTGCATCGGCGAGAACCCGGCCCAGTCGGAGGCGGACAGCGAACAGGCGGTGCGCCGGCTGAAGGAGCTGGACTTCCTGGTGGTCCAGGACATCTTCCTGACGAAGACCGCCGAACTGGCCGACGTCGTCCTCCCCGCGACCGCCGGCTGGGCGGAGACCGAGGGCACCACCACCAACAGCGAGCGCCGGGTGCAGCGGGTCCGCCGGGCCGTGGTCCCGCCCGGCGAGGCGCGCGAGGACATCGACATCCTCTGCGACCTCGCCTCCCGCCTCGGCCACGACTGGAAGTACGCCGACGCCGAGGCGGTGTGGAACGAGCTGCGCTCGGTCTCCCCGGACCACTACGGCATGACGTACGAGCGGCTGGACGAACACCAGGGCATCCAGTGGCCGTGCCCCACCACGGACGCGCTGGAACCGACGTACCTGCACGGCCGCTTGTGGAATCCGGACCCGGAACTCCGGGGCAGGCCCGCCCCCTTCGGCATCGTCCGGCACGACCCGCCGGTCGACCTCACCGACGAGCGGTACCCGATCCGGCTCACCACGGGCCGCCGCCTCGACTCCTACAACACGGGTGTGCAGAGCGGCGGTTTCGCGTCGCCTCTCCGTCGCGGCGAGTACGTCGAGCTGTGCCCGGAGGACGCCGAGCGGTACGGGGTGGTGGTCGGCGAGGAGGTGCGGGTGACCTCGCGGCGCGGTTCGGTGCTGGCGCCGGTCTGGGTGGACACCGGACTGCGGCCGGGACTCGCGTTCATGACGTTCCACTTTCCCGACGAGGTGGACACCAACCAGCTGACGATCGAGGCGAACTGCCCGATCGCGGGGACGGCGGAGTTCAAGGCGTCGGCGATCCGGATCGAGAAGGTGAGCACCAGTGGACCTGCACTTCGGTGACAGTAAACCGACGGACGACGAGCGTGCGGCCGTGGACGCCCTGCTCGGTCCCCCCGAGTCGTCCTGGGAGGGCGCCGACCGCTCCGACGCCGACCTCAGGTGGGCCCGCGGCGGCCGCGAGGCCCGCGACCGCCGCGACCTGCTGCTGCCGGGGCTGCACGCCGTCAACGACCGGGTCGGCTGGATCAGCGAGGGCGCCCTGCACTACCTGTGCCGCCGCCTGACGGTCCCCCCGGCGGAGGCCTACGGCGTCGCCACCTTCTACGCGATGTTCTCCGTCCGCCCCCGCCCGGCGACGGTCCTGCACCTCTGCACGGACCTGGCCTGCACGGCGGCGGGCGCGGCACAGCTGTGCGAGTCGGTGGAATCCCGCCTGGGCCCGGAATCCGGCGTCCAGGTCGAACGAAGCCCCTGCCTGGGCCTGTGCGAACGGGCACCGGCAACCTTGGTGATCCGGGCCGGCGCATCAGCCCGTCCGGCGTTTGAGGACGAGGCCCGTTCAGGGGCGATGGGGGGTCCGGGGGCGCAGCCCCCGGGGGACGGGAACGGGAAGGGGCGGCGGGGGCGAGAAACCACACGAGCCACCGCCGTCGTCGCCCCCGCCACCCCCGCCACGGCGATCCAAGC
>NZ_JAGMUJ010000219.1 GCF_019049255.1 Streptomyces sp. AC558_RSS880
CCCAGTTGCTCGTCCTCGCCGCCGTGTCGGCCGCCTTCGTCGCGCAGGCCGTCGCCGCGCTGCGCCCCCATGTGCCGCTGCTGCTCGCCTCGACCGCCAGGGACACGGCGGTCGAGGGCGTGCTGTACCGGTGGCAGCCCGGCATGGTGTCGCTGTTCGCCAAGTCGCACGCGGACGTCACCGTCCGCCATGTGCTGCGCGAT
>NZ_JAGMUJ010000031.1 GCF_019049255.1 Streptomyces sp. AC558_RSS880
GGGAGCGGCGGCCGCCGCTCCCACCGCAGACGCTACGCCGGGTACGCGACGGTCGCCAGGCGGTGACATGCCCGTGACACAAAGATCGCTAGCCTGACGGCCATGAATCCCCGGGGGAACACACTCAAGCTCACAGCGGTCTCGGCGCTCGTCGTCCTCACCCTCACCGGTTTCTCGACCGGCCGCGGCGGCAGCGGCGGCAGCGGCGACGGGAGCGGCGGCGGGTGCAGCAGCTCCGACCAGAACCACGACTCGTCGTCGAGTTCCGGAGGCGGCTCACACCGCGACTACGACGATGACGACGACCACGACACCTCGGGCGGCGGAAGCGGAAACGCGTCCGCGTCCGTGCAGGACGCCACGGTGGAACTGGTGACCTGCGCCTCGGAGGCGTCCCCGCACGCCACGGTCGAGGTCACCAACCCGAACGCCACGGACGGCGTCTTCACCGTCACCGTGATCTTCGAGGACACGGCCGGCGCGGAGGTCGCCACCCGGACCCAGGACGTCGACGTGCCCGCGAACGACACGGCGACGGTGCGGGTGGACGTCGGTGACGACACGGACGTGACCCTGGTCGCCGAGTGCGACCCCGGTCTGTACGCCCCGGCGGCCCGCTGAGCCGCGCACGCGGCCTGTCCTCCGCCGGGCCGGTGCCGGGGACGAAGGGGGCGCGGGCTGTCGCCGCTCGAAGCGGTGGTGTGCGGGTGGGGAGTGGGGCGGGGGGTGGGAGCAAGACGGTGTGGTGCGAGCTGGACGGTACGTAGATCACGGCCGTACGACGATGGGGCCGAGGTTTCCCCCGGCCCCATCGGTGGTCGGGCGATGCGTCAGGGCATGTGGTTGTCGAGCGGTACCACGACACCGTCCTGCGGGCTCACCGGCATGTGGTTGTCGGCCAGCGCCGGGCTCGCCACGGCGCCGGTGATGCCGAGGACCAGGGCGATGGTGGCGAGAACCTTCTTGGTGCGGGTCACTAGGACTCCTGTTGTGGGAGAGCAGATCCGTACGGGAAGGGACATTAGGACGCACACAGTCAGCTGTTCGAGTGATTCGAACGGTTCGCGTCAAAGGTTGACCAGAAACCTGTGCGGACACACATCGGCCGCGGCGGCTCCCCCTCCGCGCCGCCGCGGCCGATTCCCCGTGCGGGAAGGACGGCTACTTGCCGCCGTCGAGGTCCAGGGCGGGCGGGGCCGGCATGTGGCTGTCGAGAGTGGTGATCGCGCCGTCCTTCGGCGGGGCCGGCATGTGGCTGTCCTGAGTGGTGGCCGTGCCGTCCTTCGGCGGGGCCGGCATGTGGCTGTCGAGCGTCGTGATGGCGTCGTTCTTCGCTTCTTCGTTGCTGTTGGCGGTGTTGCTCATAGCTGCAGCCCCCATGAGATTGGCAGAGCGATTGACGAGTGAGGCCTGTTCGGCGACTCCCCCGCGGGCCGCCGAACAGGCGTTGCGGGGTCGATCACCCTACAGGTGAAACCCCGACGACCGTCTGCCCCCCGACGCGACGGATCGATGCGTTGAGAGTGACAGCCGCCCATAAACGTTCGATGAACGCCCCGGCCCGATCAGGCTGCTCCGACTGGCCGCAACAGTTTCCGCAGATCGGTCGCTTCCGGTGCCTCGGACTTCTCGTAGATGGTCAGAGCATCCCGCCAGCACGCACGCGCACGATCAATCTGACCGAGAGCGCTGAGCGAGCGTCCCAAGAGCGTGAGGATGTTGGCCCGCATCCAATCCCCGCCGATGCTTCCTGTCGTCAAGGCTTGCTCGGCGTGCTGTGCCGCCTGAGCCGGTCGATGAGCCGAGAGATGAACCTGGGCGATGCGGAAGTGGGTGGCTCCTTCCCACAGACGCTGCCGGTTTTCCACGAAGGTCTGAAGCGCGGTGGACAGCTCGTTCAATGCCTCGACCTGACGCGCCGCGTGGCTGAGCGCGATGCCGAGGGCGTACCGGGCGTTGGCCAGACGGAAGGTCAACCCGAGCTCGTCGTAGATGGTGATTCCCTGACGGACCAGATCGATTCCCGAGGCCGTGCGTCCCACCGATACGAGGACACGCGAGAGGTTGCAGAGCGCGCTCGCTTCACCGGGCCGGTTGCCGTCGGACCGAAACGCCGCGATGGCTTCGAGGAGGTGGGCTTCACTGACGGCACGCTGGTTCTTGCAATTGGCGATGATGCCCTGCTCGTTGTGGGCGTTGCCTCTTGTCCAGGGATCTCTGGTCCGGTTTCCGAGTTCGATGGCGACTTCGGCCTCCGCTCCCGCTTCGTCGAAGCGCCCGGCCCTGCTGAGGACCTGGGCCAGCGTCGTGCGCGCACGTCCCTCCGCATGAGCGTCTCCCGACGCCGCCGTGGCATCCCTTGCGGCGAAGGCGGCTGCCTCGTAGCTGAGCGAACTCGCCCCTGATTCCGCCAGGTCCTTCGAAGCGAGCAAGAGGTCGACACCACGCCGCAACGTGCTCGGCTTCAGCGACTGCCTGACGCACGCCAGGATGCAGGCGGACTCGGAATGGAGCCAGTCCAGCGCGTTGACGTCGTCGCTGAACTCCTTCCCCGAAAACTCGGTGGGCTCGAGGTGGTCCACGGTGCGATCCCCCGGCCGCTCGATCGCGTACACCCCCGCCGCCGTGGCCAGGTAGAAGTCCAGCACCCGCGAAAGCGCCGCCTCCCGCTCACCGGGCGGCTGTTCGTCCCTCTCGGCGCATGCACGCGCGTAGAGCCGTACGAGGTCGTGGAACCGGTACCGCCCCGGCGCCGCCGACTCCAGCAGGGACGTGTCCACCAGGGACTCCAGCAGGTCCTCCGTGTCCTCCGCCGGGAGGTCCAGGACCGCCGCCGCCGCCGCGAGGGAGATGTCCGGGCCGTCCGCCAGGCCCAGCAGCCGGAACGCGCGGGCCTGGGCGGGCTCCAGCTGCCCGTAGCCCAGCTCGAACGTCGCCTTCACCGCCAGGTCGCCCGCCTGGAGTTCGTCCAGGCGGCGGCGTTCGTCGGCGAGCTTGGCCGCCAGGACCGAGACCGTCCAGGTGCGCCTCGCCGCCAGCCTGGACGCCGCGATCCTGATCGCCAGCGGCAGGAAGCCGCACGCCGCCACCACGTCCAGGGCGGCCTCCCGCTCCGACGCCACCCGCTCCTCGCCCACGATCTTCGTGAAGAGCGCCAGCGCCTCCTCCGGTGACATCACGTCCAGGTCGATCAGGTGCGCGCCCGCCAGGTCCACCATCCGGACCCGGGAGGTCACCAGGGCCGCGCAGCCCGCAGTGCCGGGGAGCAGGGGCCTGATCTGCGCCGCGTCCCGCGCGTTGTCCAGCAGCACCAGGACCTTGCGGCCGTCCAGGACCGAGCGGTACAGCGCCGCCCGCTCCTCCAGCGAGTCCGGGATCGCCGAGTCCGCCGTGCCGAGGGCGCGCAGGAAGGAGCCCAGGACCGTCTCCGGTTCCGCGGAACGGGATCCCGCGCCCTGGAGGTCGACGTACAGCTGGCCGTCGGGGAAGGAGGGACGCGCCGCATGGGCCACGTGCACCGCCAGCGTCGTCTTGCCGACGCCGCCGATGCCGGCCAGCGCCGACACCGCCATCACCCAGCCCTCGTCGCCGGACGCCGCCGCGAGGACCTCGCTCAGCTCCCGTACGAAGGAGGCGCGCCCCGTGAAGTCCGGGACCGTCGCCGGGAGCTGGGCCGGGCGGACGGGGACCGCCACCGGTTCCGCCATGGGGGCCGAGGGTTCCGCGAGGCCCGGGTCGGCCTGGAGGATGCGCTGCTGGAGGTCCTGCAGATCCGGGCGCGGGTCGACGCCCAGCTCGTCGGCGAGGAGGCGGCGGGTGTCCGCGTACACCGCGAGGGCCTCCGCCTGGCGGCCGCTGCGGTAGAGCGCCAGCATCAGCAGTTCGCGCAACCGCTCCCGCAGCGGATGCGCCGCCGTCAGCGCCGTCAGTTCCGAGACCGCCTCCGCGTGGCAGCCCTGCTCCAGGTCCATGTCCAGGCGCGATTCGAGGAGTTGGAGCCGCCATTCCTCCAGGCGGACCCGCTGGGCCTCCGCGTACGGGCCCGGCACGCCGGCCAGCGTCTCGCCGTCCCAGAGGGACAGGGCCCGGTTCAGCACCTCCCGCGCGTGGCACAGGTCCCCGGTGTTCCGCGCCTTCTCCGCCTCCGCCGCCAGTTCCTGCGCCGCCGCGAGGTCCAGCGCGCCCTCGCCGAGCCCGCGCACCGCGTAGCCGCCGGACTCGCTGACCAGCACCCCGGGGTCCAGCACCTTCCGCAGCCGGGAGGCGTAGGTGCGCACCGCCGCCAGCGCCTGGGACGGGGGTTCCTCGCCCCACAGGGCGTCGATCAGCTCGGCCGCCGTGGCCGTACGGCCCTCGCGCAGCAACAGAGCGGCGAGCAGCGCGCGTTGCTGAGGGCTGCCGGTGGCGACGGGCTCGTCGTCGCGCCAGGCGCGCACCGGTCCGAGCACGCCGAAGCGCAGCGCCGCGGGCTCCGTCGAGGAGCCGGGACGCCGCTGCTCCGGTCCCCGCGGCACACCGTCCATACAGTCCCCCTCTGCATCCTGAGCAACTACGCCAGTTTGCCTTGTTCATGGCGGATGCGGCAGCCGTGGGAGACGGCGATCACACGGGGAACGACGGGCCGTCACGGTGCCCACACAGTTCGTCCTCAGCCGTCCAGGTCCACCCGCACCGTCAGCAGCCCCGCCCCGAAGGCCCGCACGGCGGCGCTGTTGAAGCGGGGCAGGGTGCGCAGCCGGGCCACGGGGTCGTCGTCGGGCAGGAGATGTGCGGTGCCGGTGTGCCAGCGGCCCCGGATGCGCACCCGCACCCGGGGGTCCGCCCTGATGTTGCGGACGTACTGCGACCGTTCGCCGAACTCCGACACCAGCCAGAAGGAGTCCCCGGCCCGCCGGCCGCCCACCGGGGTCCGGCGGGGCAGGCCGGAGACGCGTCCCGTGGTCTCCAGGAGGGTCTGGAGCGGCAGCCGGCGCAGGACGGGATTGATCCGGCGCTGGAAGGCGGTGGCGCTCCGGTACTTGCGTTCGGCGTGCGAGGTCCCAGGAGTCATCGTGCGGTGAGCCTACCGGCGGCCGAGGAAGATCGGGTTGGTGAATCCGGCCAGGGCGCCGGGCAGCGGTCCGGCGGCCGTCTCGTGCCGCAGTTCGGCGCGTACGTAGGCGGCGTACGACGCTGTGGTCCGCCACTCCACCACGCCCGACCCGGACACCGGCAGCGGGCCGCCGGTGTGCAGCACGCCCTGGTCGGTCACGAACCGGACGGTGCAGCGCGGGGCGCCGGTGACCTCCAGGCGGACGGTGACCGGGGTGTCCCCGTCCACCCGCAACCGCTCGCCGATGCCCGCGTGTTCGCCGCGCCCGCCGGACGCGGTGAAGCCGAGGGACACCTTGCCGGACTCGGCGACGTACGAGCGTCCCGCGCGGATGCCGTCCAGGACGGCCTCCCGGGTCAGGTCGTCGGCGAGGACCACGGTCTGCGGGCTGCCGACGGCGTCCGGGTCGCGGTGGGCGTCGCTGCTGCCCATCGCCGGGATCCAGCCGTGCCCGTCCCGCCCGTCCCGCACGGACGCCACCAGCATGCCGTCCCAGTCGGCCAGCGCCACCTCGTCGTCGGGCGTGTACGGGCCGTTCCACACCTCCACGGCGTCCGCCTCGCCGAAGCCGAACTTCCAGTTGCAGCCGATGCAGGTGGCGTGCGGATGGGCGGGGACGACCAGGCCGCCGGCGCGGCGGATCTGCCGGGCGAACCGGCCGAAGCGGTTGTCGCGGGCGCGGTAGCGCCAGTCGACGAACGTGCCGGGGTCCGTGCCGATCGCCACCACGTGGCCGTTCCGCGTGGTGACCTCCTCGCCCAGCAGCACCAGCAGGTCGTCGCCGGCCGCCTCGGCCCAGTGGGCGTGCGCCGCGTGCGTGTTGTGCTCGCTGCTGTTGATGAAGTCCAGTCCGGCCGCGCGGGCGAGCGCGGCGATCTCGGCGGGGGTGCGGCGGCCGTCGGAGTACCAGGAGTGCAGGTGGCAGTCGCCCCGGTACCAGGCCCGCCCCCGCCCCCTGGCCCGCTCCGGCGGGTACACCGGCCGCACGGTCTCGCCGGGCTCCCCGTAGGTCAGCGTCACGGTGATCTCGTACGACAGTCCCCGCGGGGCCACGGTGTAGGGGCCCAGCGCGATGTGCCAGGTGCCCGCGCGTACCGGGCCGGGGAGATAGCCGGGGGTGGCGTCGTCGGCGCGGAGGAAGAACTCGGTGCGGGCCCCGCCCGACCAGCCCCGGAAGCCCCGGCCGCCGAGGCCGGTGCCGCGCTCGTCGAAGATGCCGATGTCGAGGGCGTTGCCGGTGGTGCCGGCCGGCACGGTGGGCCGGTCGTAGGTGTAGGCGACCTTGATCTCGCGGACGCCGTCGGGCACCTCGACGGGGACGTACACGAAGTCGGGGGCGCCCGGCGGGAGGGTGCCGCGCACCGTCCTCGTCTCCCGGCCGTCCCGGTCCGCCGCGGAAGCGAAGCTCACGCTTCCCCACGTAAGCGCGGCGGCGGCGCCCGTCACGAACACGGCGCGCCGCCCGATCCCGCTCTGATGCTCCTCGCACATGCTGCTGCTCCCAGGTGTCGTTCGATGACAGGGCTTGGGTGGTGCAGGGGTCGGTGCGGTGCAACCTTTGTAGTGAGCGGTGAACTGCCGTGTAAGAGAAGGGAATCGACAGCAGACCATGAGATTCGCCTGGTTCGTCTGGCTCACCCGGCACATCGACGAGTTCGGTTTCAGCCATGGCCCCGTGAAAGGCGCGATCGGAACGGCCGCCGTGCTGCTCACCGCCGTGCTGCTCGGTTTCGCGCTGCGCCGCCACCGGCCGGCCGACCTGGCCGTCGGCGGTGTCACGGCGGTCGCGGGGATCGGCTGGCTGGCCTTCCACTGAGCGGGGCGCGAGGAGCCCGGGGAGGTCGGGAGGTCGGGAGGAAATCCCGACCGGTCGGTATGGACAGATGGGGGTCGCGCGGGTATTGATGGGTCCGTCGTCCGCGTACGAAAGGCCGCTCATGCGCATCGCCGTCACGATCTTCCTCACCGACGAGACGATCACCCCGGTCCGGCTCGCCCGTGAGCTGGAGCAGCGCGGGTTCGCCGGGCTGTACCTGCCGGAGCACACGCACATCCCCGTCGAGCGGACCAGCCCGTACCCGGCGGGCGGGGAGCTGCCGCGGGAGTACGGCCGCACGCTCGACCCCTTCGTCGCGCTCGGGCAGGCCGCCGCCGTCACCGAGCGGCTGGGGCTCGGCACGGGCATCACGCTCGCCGCGCAGCACGACCCGATCGACCTGGCCAAGCAGATCGCGACCCTGGACCACCTCTCCGGCGGCCGGTTCACGCTGGGGCTCGGCTTCGGCTGGAACGTCGAGGAGGCCGCCGACCACGGGGTGCGGTGGCGGACCCGGCGCGAGCTGGTGCGGGACCGGATGGGGCTGATGCGGGCCCTGTGGGCGGAGGAACCGACGGCGTACGAGGGGGAGTTCGGGAGCGTGCGGGCGAGCCTCGCGCACCCCAAGCCGGTGCGGAAGCCGCGCGGGCCGGTGGTCGGGCCGCGCACCCTGGTCGGCGGGGCGGCGGGACCGAAGCTGTTCGCGCACATCTGCGAGTACGCCGACGGCTGGCTGCCGATCGGCGGGCGGGGCCTGACGGAGTCGCTGCCCGCGCTGCGCACCGCCTGGGCCGACGCGGGCCGCGACCCCGGCGCCCTCCAGGTCGTGCCGTACGCCGTGCGTCCCAGCGAGGGCAAGCTGGCCCACTTCGCGGAGCTGGGCGTCGAGGAGGTCGTGGTGCAGCTGCCGCCGGAGGGGGAGACGGAGGTGCTGCGGACGCTGGACGCGTTCCAGCCGTTCGTGGACGGGGAGAAGGAAGGGGCCCGGTGAGGACGGACAAGGGGCCTGATCAGTCCGAACGTATGCTCAAAGAATGACGAATTCCGTGACCACCGGAACCGGCGGCCCCACCGAGAGCTCCCTGCGGCGCGCCCTCAGACGCGCCCGGGACGGTGTCTCCCTGGACGTCTCCGAGGCGGCGGTCCTGCTCCAGGCGCGCGGTGAGCACCTCGAGGACCTCTCCGCGTCGGCCGCCCGGGTGCGGGACGCGGGGCTTCAGGCGGCGGGGCGGCCCGGTGTCATCACGTACTCGAAGAGCGTCTTCGTCCCGCTGACCCGGCTGTGCCGGGACAAGTGCCACTACTGCACGTTCGTCACCGTGCCCGGCAAGCTGCGCCGGGCCGGGCACGGGATGTTCATGTCGCCGGACGAGGTGCTGGACATCGCCCGCAAGGGCGCCGCCGCCGGCTGCAAGGAAGCCCTCATCACCCTCGGCGACAAGCCCGAGGACCGCTGGCCCGAGGCGCGCGAGTGGCTCGACGCGCACGGCTACGACGACACGATCGCGTACGTGCGGGCGATCTCCGTCCGGATCCTGGAGGAGACGGGACTCCTCCCGCACCTCAACCCGGGCGTCCTGACCTGGACGGACTTCCAGCGACTCAAGCCGGTCGCGCCGTCGATGGGCATGATGCTGGAGACGACGGCGACCCGCCTGTGGTCCGAGCCCGGCGGCCCGCACCACGGCTCCCCGGACAAGGAACCGGCCGTGCGGCTGCGGGTCCTCGAGGACGCGGGCCGCTCCTCGGTCCCCTTCACCTCCGGCATCCTCATCGGCATCGGCGAGACCTACGAGGAGCGCGCGGAGTCCCTCTTCGCCCTCCGCAAGATCTCCCGCGCCCACCACGGCATCCAGGAACTGATCATCCAGAACTTCCGCGCCAAGCCGGACACCGCGATGCGCGGCATGCCGGACGCGGAACTCGACGAGCTGGTCGCCACGGTCGCCGTCGCCCGGCTCGTCCTCGGCCCCGCCGCCTGTCTCCAGGCCCCGCCGAACCTGGTCGACGCCGAGTACGGGCGGCTGATCGCGGCCGGGATCGACGACTGGGGCGGGGTCTCCCCGCTCACCATCGACCACGTCAACCCCGAGCGGCCCTGGCCGAAGATCGAGGAACTGGCCGAGCGGTCCCGGGCGGCCGGCTTCGAGCTGCGCGAACGCCTCTGCGTCTACCCGGAGTTCGTGCGGCGCGGCGAGCCGTGGCTGGACCCGCGGCTGCGCCCGCACGTGGCCGCGCTCGCCGACCCGGCCACCGGCCTGGCGCGCCCCGGCGCCCTCCCGGAGGGGCTGCCCTGGCAGGAGCCGGACGAGGCGTTCACCGCGACCGGCCGCACCGACCTGCACCGCACCATCGACACCGAGGGGCGTACGGGCGACCGCCGCGAGGACTTCGACGAGGTCTACGGCGACTGGGACGCCCTGCGCGAGGCCGCCGCCCCCGGCATGGTCCCGGAGCGCATCGACACCGACGTGCGCGGGGCCCTGGCGACCGCGGCCGACGACCCGACGCGGCTCACGGACGCGGAGGCGCTGGCGCTGCTGCACGCCGACGGTCCCGCGCTGGACGCGCTGTGCCGGGTCGCGGACGACGTCCGCAAGTCGGCGGTGGGCGACGAGGTCACCTACATCGTCACCCGCAACATCAACTTCACCAACGTCTGTTACACCGGCTGCCGCTTCTGCGCCTTCGCGCAGCGCCGCACCGACGCGGACGCCTACACGCTCTCGCTGGAGCAGGTCGCCGACCGCGCCCAGCAGGCGTGGGACGTGGGCGCGGTGGAGGTCTGCATGCAGGGCGGCATCCACCCGGACCTGCCGGGCACGGCGTACTTCGACATCGCGAAGGCGGTGAAGGAGCGCGTCCCCGGCATGCACGTGCACGCCTTCTCCCCGATGGAGGTCGTCAACGGCGCGACCCGCACCGGCCTGTCGATCCGGGAGTGGCTCACGGCGGCGAAGGAGGCCGGTCTGGACACCATCCCCGGCACGGCGGCGGAGATCCTCGACGACGAGGTCCGCTGGATCCTGACCAAGGGGAAACTGCCGGCGGCGACCTGGACCGAGGTGGTGACGACGGCCCACGAGCTGGGCATCCGCTCCTCCTCGACGATGATGTACGGCCATGTCGACCAGCCCCGCCACTGGCTGGGCCACCTGCGGACCCTGGCGGACATCCAGCGGCGGACCGGTGGCTTCACGGAGTTCGTGACCCTTCCCTTCGTGCACACCAACGCCCCCGTCTACCTGGCGGGCATCGCCCGCCCGGGGCCGACGGTCCGGGACAACCGAGCGGTCACGGCGATGGCCCGCCTCCTCCTCCACCCGCACATCCCGAACATCCAGACGAGCTGGGTGAAGCTGGGCGCGGAGGGCGCGGCGGAGATGCTCCGCTCCGGCGCGAACGACCTCGGCGGCACGCTGATGGAGGAGACGATCTCGCGGATGGCGGGCTCGTCGTACGGCTCCTACAAGTCGGTCAAGGACCTGATCGCGGTCGCGGAGGCCGCGGGCCGCCCGGCGAAGCCCCGTACCACCCTGTACGGCGAGGTGCCGGAGGAGCGCCGTCGTGCGGCGGAGGCGTCGGACGGCCACCTGCCGGAGCTGCTGCCGGTGCTGGACTGAGAGCGCCGGGGAAGCGCCGGTGCGGGCAGTAGGATGATCCGAACCGCGTTCGACCGGGTGCCGTGGTCTTCGATCGGGACCCGTAGCTGAGGAGATGCGTACCGGTGCCTGCCCGTCTTCCTTCGTGGGCCTGGGTGACCGGGCTGACCACGGGGGCGATTGCCGCGGTGGCGGTCCTGGCCGTCCAGGCGGACCAGGGGACGAAGCCCGTCGCCGCCACGACCCGGCCGAGCGCGTCGGCGACGGCGGACGCGAAACCGTCCGCCGAGCCGGAGGAGAAGAAGCCGGCGGCGGTACCGGCCGACTCGGGCACCGGCCGCCGGATCGTCTACTCCCTCGGCCAGAAGCGGGTCTGGCTGGTCGACGCCAGCGACACCCCCCGCCGCTCCTTCGCGGTCTGGCCGGGCACGGTCACCCCGGACCCCGGCACGTACACGATCGGCGAGCGCACCGAGGCCACCACCGGCAGCGACGGCGTCCCGGTCGAGCACATCATGTACTTCGCCCAGAAGTCCGGTGTCTTCGTCGCCTTCTCCAACGCGGTCGACGGCTCCTCGCCCCCGCCCGCGGACCCGGGCGCGCAGACGGGCGGCATCCGCGTCGGCAAGTCCGACGGCAAGGCCCTGTGGGCCTTCGGCGCGGCGGGCACGACGGTCAGGGTCGTCGAGTAGGCGCGGCGGAGCACGAGAAGACCGGTCGCGGCGACGTGCGTGGCTACTCGGTGTCTTTCGGGTGGCGAGTGGACGCGTACACGAAATGAACCGTGCGGCGTGCCTCGTCGACGAGGTAGCGGACGCGGCCGCCTGACGTCACCTCGTACTCCCACTGGGGATAATCCCGACCACCGAGGCCGCCGGTGGCCAGTCGGCCGCGGAGCCTGTGCTGACGGTCCGGGTCGGCCCGGGACAGTGGATCGCGGCGCAGGGCTTCGAAGCACCGACGTGTGTTCCCCGGGGCCTCCGCGCCCAGCTCGCCCCATCCCTTGGCTGCTTCGTTGGTCGCGAATCGCAGGCGCCACTCACCGTCCACCGGCGGCGGAGCGACGTCGTCACCGCGCTTCGGACTCACGGCACCGTCACCTCGCCGTGGTCCTCGTCCGGCCGTGGGCGGGTGAGCTGTGCCGTGAGCTCAGGATCGGCGAGGATACGAGCCGTCGCGCGCCATTCGACGACGAGGCGATGAAGATTGCCATGGACGTCCAGCTGGGCCGCGTCGTGCGTGGCGTCGATGAGTTCGGTCACGAACTCCCGCGACTCCTCGGCGTTCAAGTGGCGGACCCACGGGAAGACCGATGGCAGCGCGCGCAGTATGGCCCGCTCGCCGGCGTCACTGCGCACAAGGGCGGCCAGGAGACGGGCGGTGATGTCCGCCGTCTCCTCGCGCTGCTGGTCGTGGCGGGCGGTGGTCAGGTAGAGATCCTCGCCGTCCCGACGCGTGACGTGCACGCGCTGCGTCCGGTCGAGTGTCTCGGCGACCCGCTTCGAATTCTTCGAGAGCTCGGAAAAGGCAACCGTGGGAGTGGACACGGGTCGACGATACTTCGGAATGTATTCCGAAGTCAATCGGGGCGGTGACCGGATTGCCCGCCCTGCTGGACCGGCAACTGGTCGACCAGCAGCACCACCCCGCTGAAGACGAACACCCGCAGCGCCGCGTCCAGGCCGTTCCAGTCCTCCGACTGCCACATCGCGAACCACTCGCCGCCGATCGCCATGAAGCCGGCGCCGAAGAGGAGCATCACCATCAGCAGGCCGTAGGTGGAGACGCGGCGGGCGCGCGGGTGGTCGTGGCGGGCCCAGAGCCAGGTGCCGTACACCAGGACCAGCGCGGCGGCCGTCTCCCAGACGATGATCGCGACGTACGCGGCGTCCTGCACGCCCTCGTTCGTGATCGCGCGCCACATCAGGTCGTCGTCCTTGAACGTGGTGTCCATCGCGAGGACATGCCGTACGAAGTCCTGGTTCGTCCCGAAGTCCGTGATGTTGCCGAAGGCGACCAGCGCCATGTAGAGGGCGACGGAGGCGGTGAGGAGCGTGGCGGCGAGGGGCAGCGCGCCGCGTGCGGTCGTGGTGGGCATGCCTTCTTCCTTCCCCGCGAAGGCCGTTGCCTCCCCTGCCGGTTGAGCGAGAATGGGGCGCGTCGGGTTCCGGGGTGAGGAGACGTTCGCGTGGCGCAGGCACGGTCGTCGATGCAGCAGATCGTCCAGCGGCGCACACGCGCCGGACTCGTGGCCCGCGACGCCGAACGCGAGCTGTTCCGGACGAACTTCGACACCTCGCCCGAGGAGGAACGGCACCGCTTCCTGTTCCACGTGCACGGCGACGCGGGCGTCGGGAAGACCTTCCTGGTCCGGGAGTTCGAGCAGATCGCCCGGGAACGGGGGGCGCTGACCGCGTACGTCGACGAGAGCGCGGGCAGCGTGCCCGAGGTGCTGGCCGCGGTGTGCCGTCAGGCCGGTGACCAGGGGCACCGCTTCAAGGAGTTGGACAAGCTCCTGCTCGCACACCGCGAACGGCGCCACGAGGCGGAGCTGGCCGCTCTCGCCGCACTGGACCCGCAGCCGGACGCCGGCGGCCCGTCGGCGGGCAGCCTGGCGCTGGCCCGGGCGGGACTGGCCGGGCTCGGACTCATCCCGGGCGTCGGCGCCTTCGCCGGCGCCGTCGATCCGGGGCAACTCGCCCAGGGCGCCGACCGGTTGCGCTCCGGGCTCGGCGCCCGCTTCCGCAGCCACGAGGACGTGCGGCTGGTCCTCTCCCCGGAGAGCGTCCTCACCCCGGTGCTGACGAAGGAACTCGCCGACGCCGCCGCCTCGGTGCCGTGGATCGTGCTGTTCTTCGACACCTACGAGCGGACCGGTCCCTTCCTCGACGGCTGGCTGCACGACGTGATGACGACCGGCCGGCACGGTGCCCTGCCCGCCACCGTCGTGGTGGTGACCGCCGGCCAGCGTCCCTTCGACACCGCCCGCTGGGGCGGCTTCGCGGACTTCACGACCGTCGTGCCGCTCGAACCGTTCACCGAGGCGGAGACACGCAATCTCCTCGCCGTCCGGGGCGTCACGGCGGAGCCGGTCGTCACCGAGGTCCTGCGGCTCACCGGCGGCCTCCCGGTCCTGGTCTCCACCCTCGCCGGGACCCGGCCCGCCGGACCCGACGACGTCCACGACCCGAGCGCGACGGCGCTGGACCGGTTCCTGAAGTGGGAGCGCGAACCCGCGCGCAGGGCCGCCGCGATCTGGGGCGCGCTGCCGCGCTGGCTGGACGCGGACGTGTTCCGGGTGGCGGCCGACTGCCCCGAGGAGCAGCGCGACGAACTGTACGACTGGCTGAGCGGGCTGGCGTTCACCGACGAACGCGCGGCCCGGCTCCGCTACCACGACGTCGTACGCGCCCCGATGCTGCGGTGGCAGCGCACCCGCTCCCCGCGCGGCTGGGCGGAACGGCACCGCCACCTGGCGGGGACGTTCCGCCGGTGGCGGGAGGAGACCGAGGCCGGGCGGGACGCCGCGGAGCTGTGGGCGGACGCGGAGTGGCGGGAACTGCGGCTGGCCGAGTCGTACCACCTGCTGTGCGCCCGGGAGCGCGGGGCGCCGCAGGCGGTGGTCGGGGATCTGATCGCGGCCTGCGAGCAGGGCGAGGCCGCGGCCGAGCGGTGGGTGCGGCTGCTGGAGGACGCGGGCCGGGACGCGGACCTGGAGACACTGACCGGCTGGTGGCGGGAGCTGTCCGAGGCGCTCGGGGAGGGCGGCCCGGCGGCCGTCCTGGACCGGCTGTTGGGCTTGCTGCCCCAACCACCCGTCAAGAAGGCCCGGGCGAACCGCCGCCCCTTGGTGGTCGGTGACGACGCCGACCTGCTGCCGGGTCTGTGGCCGGTCCCCCCGGGCGCCGACGCGGGGCGGCACGACGAGGACCACGAGGCCGACGAGGCCGACGTGCCCTGGACCGGCGACCCGGACCCCGACTCCGAGCCGTACGTTCCCGGGGCCGCCGACCCGGACCCCGGCACCCTGCTCCCGGCCTCCCTGGCCGTCCGGCTCCAGCGCGGCGCGGCCGTCCTGGCCGCGGCCCGGGGCGACTACGGGGGCGCCGTCGCCCGGCTGCGGTACGCGATCCGGCTGGCGCCGCGGGACGCCGGTCTCTTCGCCCTGAGGGGGGAGTACCGCCGCGTCCTGCGGCAGCACTCCGCGGCGGTGCGGGACCTCCGCCACGCGCTCACCCTGGATCCGGGGCGCGCCTACGCCTGGGCCTCCCTCGGCGCCACCCGTCTCGCCCTCGGCGCCCCGGCGGCCGCGCTCATCGCACTGGACCGCGCCCTTGAACTCGACCCGGACTACGCCTGGGCGCTGATCCGCCGGGCCCGTGTCTGGCGGGAGCTCGGTGAACCCGGACGCCGGCTCACCGACCTCGACCGCGCCGTCGCCCTGCAGCCCGACTCGCCCTGGGCCCACTGCGAGCGCGGGGACGCGCTGCGTGCCGCCGGCCGGGACGAGGAGGCCCTCACCGACTACGACGTCGCCCTGACCCTCGACCCCGACTACGCGTCGGCGTACGCGAGCCGGGGGGTCTCCCGCTTCCACCTCGGCCGCGCCGCGGACGCCCTGGCCGACCTGGACCGCGCCCTGGAACTCAGCCCCTCCTACGCGTGGGCGCGGGACCGGCGCGACGAGGTCGTACGTCACCTGGACGGCTGAAATCCCCCTGTCCGCCCCCTTCCGATCACCCGGTTCACACTCCTCACACTCCGCATCCCGATCCGCCCCCTCAACCGACCGTCCCCGTTCGATTACAGTGCTGGGCGTCGTACGAGCGGACGGTGCCTGGGAGGTCGTGGTGACCGGTACTGCCGGGCCCGTGTGGGGGCGTCGCGAGCAGCAGGACTTCCGCAGCCGGGTGCGCGGGACGCTGCTCGCGGTCGCCCTCGGGGACGCGCTGGGCGCGCCCGTGGACGGGGTGACGACCGGCGGGATACGGGAGGCGCACGGCGCGGAGGGTCTCGCCGACCTCGCCCCCGCCCACGGCCGGCGCGGTGCCGTCACCCACCACACCCAGCTCACCCTCTTCTCCGTGGACGGCCTGATCCGCGCCCAGGTACGGCGCGACACCGGCGCCTGGCACCCGCCGACCGATCTGCACCGGGCGTATCTGCGCTGGGCCACCACCCAGCGGGACTGGGGCCCGGACGAACGGCGCAAGGACGACGGGTGGCTGGCGCGCGAGGAGTGGCTGTACGCCCGCCGGAACCCCGCCCGCCCGCTGCTGCTGGGGCTCGGGGACGAGGTGATGGGGACGCCCGAGGCGCCCAAGAACCCCGGTGAGGCGGGGCCCGAGGCCGCCGCCCGGTCCGCGCCGTTCGGGCTGCTCGTCGGCTGGGAGCCGCAGCTCGTCGCCCAGCTCGCCGTGGAGTGCGCGGCGCAGACCCACGGCCACCCGGTCGCCTGCCTCGCGGCGGGCGCGTACGCGGTGATCGTGCACGCGCTGGCCCGGGGCGAGAGCCTGGACACGGCGGTGCAGCGGGCGCTCGCGCTGCTGGCCGCCCGGCCGGGCCATCAGCCGGTGTCGGACGCGCTCCAGCACGCGCTGGGCGCCGTACGGCAGGGGATACCCACTCCGGAACGGGTCACGGAGCTGGTCGGGAACGCCACCGCCGAAGGGGTGCTCGCCGCTGCCGTGTACTGCGCGCTGGTGGGGGAGGACGTACGGCAGGGGCTGTGCCTGGCCGTGAACCACGACGGTCCCAGCGCCGCCGCCGGGGCGCTGGCCGGCGGGCTGCTCGGGGCGCTGCACGGCGAGACGGCCCTCCCGCCGGCCTGGCTGGCCGAGCTGGAGGGCCGTCCCACGATCCTGGAACTCGCCGACGACTTCGCGATGGAGATGACCCAGGGTCCCGCGCTGCACGGGCCCGCGGGCTCGTCCCCGGCGTGGCTGGCGCGCTATCCGCGAGGGGCCTGACCCTCCGCGGGCCTCAGGACGACAGGCGCTCGTCCTTCACCGGGGCCGGTGACGGGACCGCCGCCGCGGCCGAGTCGTCGTCGCCGTCGGTGTTGACGCGTTCGATGATCGCCATCCGCTCCGGGGTGTCCTCCGGCTTCACATAGCCGATCAGGACGTACAGGACCAGCGAGACCGCCAGCGGGATGGAGACCTGGTACTCCAGCGGCACGCCGCCGTCGACGGCCCAGTGGATCGGGTAGTTCACCAGCCAGAAGGCCAGCAGGCCCAGACCCCAGCTGGTGAGCGCCGCGGTCGGACCGGAGCGGCGGAACGGCCGCAGCAGACCCAGCATCATCGGGATGGCGATCGGGCCCATCAGACCGGCCACCCACTTGATGACGACCGTGATGATGTCCTTGAAGGTCGGCGAGTTGACCTGCGTCGCGACGGCCATGGACAGGCCGAGGAAGACCACCGTCGTGATCCGGGCCGCGAGCAGGCCGGACCGCTCGCCCCACAGCCGCGCCTTCTTCGACAGCACCGGCGCCACGTCACGGGTGAAGACGGCCGCGATGGCGTTGGCGTCCGAGGAGCACATGGCCATCGTGTGGGAGAAGAAGCCGACGATGACCAGGCCCAGCAGGCCGTGCGGCAGCAGCTGCTCGGTCATCAGGGCGTAGGAGTCGGAGCCGTCCGCCTTCTGGGACTCCACCAGCAGCGGCGACATCCACATCGGGAAGAACAGGATCACCGGCCAGACCAGCCACAGCACCGCCGACAGCCGCGCCGAGCGCTCCGCCTCGCGGGCGTTGGGGGTGGCCATGTAGCGCTGGGCCTGGTTGAGCATGCCGCCGTTGTACTCGAACAGCTTGATGAACAGGAACGCCAGCAGGAAGATCGTGCCGTACGGTCCGACCAGCGGCTCCCCGTGACCCTGGAGCTCCGGCTCGTCCCACGCCCCGAAGAAGCCCCCGTGGTCGCCGAGTTCGACCACCACCGCGACGAACATCGCGATGCCGGCCAGCAGCTGGATGATGAACTGGCCGAGTTCGGTCAGCGCGTCCGCCCACAGGCCGCCGATGGTGCAATAGATCGCCGTGACGACGCCGGTGATGAGGATGCCCTGGTTGAGCGAGACGCCGGTGAACACCGACAGCAGGGTGGCGATGGCCGCCCACTTCGCGCCCACGTCCACGATCTTCAGCAACATGCCGGACCAGGCCAGTGCCTGCTGCGTCTTCAGGTCGTAGCGGTTCTTCAGGTACTCCAGCGGGGACGCCACATGGAGCCGGGAGCGCAGCCGGTTGATCCGCGGGGCGAACAGCTTCGACCCGATGGCGATGCCGAAGGCGATGGGGAACGACCAGGTGACGAAGGACGTCACGCCGTAGGTGTAGGCGATGCCGGCGTAGCCGGTGAACATCACCGCGCTGTACCCCGACATGTGGTGGGAGATGCCGGAGAGCCACCACGGCATCTTGCCGCCGGCCGTGAAGAAGTCGCTGACGTTGTCCACCCGCTTGTGCGACCAGACACCGATGGCGACCATCACGGCGAAGTAGCCGATGAGAACCGCCCAGTCGAGACCGTTCATGTCCCCCCTTCCAGGGTCTTCCTTGTGAACTCCACTCAGCTGGTTGGCACTTCGCCTGAGCGGGGTAGGGGCGAGGAAGGCCGCGAAGTGCCCGCTCATCGTGGGCGTGATGGCGCGATCACGACAAGGAAGCGTAAGGTCAAGAGCAGGTAAAAATGTTCGACTAGCTGACCTGCGTTCACAGTCATGAACGAGTCCGGAGGGGGCGGAACCCCCGGGTCAGCGCAGCTCGTCCGGGCAGGGCGTGCCCCGCTCCCCCCACTTGTACGGAGCCGCCAGGCGGTACGTCCCCGGCTTCGGCGCGAGCAGCGTCGTCCACGTGTCGCCGTTCGCGTCCTCCTCCGTCTCCATCAGGCAGCCGTTGACGTTCTCGTACGTCCTCGGCTCGCCCTCCGGACGGTCCTCGGACTCCTCCGTCTCCCGCGGAGGCTCCAGCGCCTCGCCCTCGGCGTCGACGAGGCCCAGCCACGGCGAGTACGGGACGCGGATCAGGATCCGGCCCGCCTTCTCCACCCGCAGCGTCCACTCACCCTGCTCGGCCCGCTCCACCACCGTGTTCGGCTCCGCCAGCGGGGTCGGCGCCTCCACCGCGAACAGCTGCCAGTTGGCGTCGCCCCAGATCTGCTTCAGATACGGCAGCCCGCGCTGCACCAGCTCCCGCTCCCGCTGGCCGCCGTCACCGTCCGGCTCGTCCTTGGGCAGCACCACGAAGTGCACGCCCCAGCGCTTCAGCCACTCGTGGTAGTTCGCCGAGTTGAGGGTGTCGTCGTAGAAGAGCGGGTTGCGCTCCATGTCGGCCTGCCGGTTCCAGCCCCGGGCCAGGTTGACGTACGGGGCGAGGGCGGACGCCTCGCGGTGCGAGCGGGCCGGGACGACCTCCACGCGGCCCCGTCCGGCGCCGACCTCCTGGAGCTCGTTCACCAGCGGCGCCAGCTCGCGCGCCCAGGACGCGCGCGGCGTGGTGTGCACGACGTCGTCGACCGTCTTGAAGCCGATCCAGCCGGTGAAGCCGACGAAGGCGACGACGATCGCGTACCACTTGAGGGTCTTCGGCACCGCGAACGGCAGCGCCGCCACCAGCACCACCCCGCCGAACAGCATCGCCAGCCGGGTCATGTTCGACCCGATCTGCGAACTGATCAGCCAGACCAGCACGATCCCCAGCCCGTACACCGCGGCCGTGATCCGTACGGTCCTCCAGTCCGCGGGGACCAGGACGTAGACCAGGATCGAGTACAGCAGCGGCAGGACCACCGAGCCGATGCCCATCGGCTGGGTCCCCGAGAACGGGAACAGCCAGGCCGACACCGCCACCACCGCAGTCGGCGCCAGTCCCAGCGCCCACGCGCCCGGCCGGCGCTTCTGCAGGAACAGCGCCGCCGCCACCAGGCCCACGAACAGGCCCGCGACCGGCGAGGCCATGGTGGCCAGCGCCGCCAGCGGGGCCGCGCACAGGGCCTTCGCCCACCGCTTGTAGCGCCACCGGTGGGGCCAGCAGAAGACGACGGCGACCGCGCCGAGCGCGAACATCGTGCCGAGCCCGTACGTCACCCGCCCCGAGGCCGCGTTGCACAGCAGCGCGAACACACCCGCGAGCGCGGCCCACAGGGGGTTCCGCACCTCCCGGCTGCGCATCAGCACCAGCGTCAGCAGCCCCGCCGACACCGTGCCCGCGATCATCATCGTCGTCCGCACGCCGAGGACCGACATCAGGTACGGCGACACCACGCTGTACGACACCGGGTGCATACCGCCGTACCAGGCGAGGTTGTACGCCGAGTCCGGGTGCCGGCCGACGAACTCCGCCCACGCGTCCTGTGCGGCGAGATCGCCGCCGCTGTTGGCGAACGTGAAGAACCAGACGACGTGCAGCAGGCCGGCGAGCGCGGTGACGGACAGCACCGGGTGCCGCAGCATGCGGGCGCGCACGGCGAGGACGGCGGCCACGGGGGCGCCGTGCGGCTGCTCAGGAGGCCGCTGCCGCTGATCTCCGGGTACGGGTATTCGCGGGCCGGATCCCGGGTCCGGATCGGCGTCGTCGGCGCGTGTCGGCTCCGCTGTGGCCACCTGAAGGCACTCCCCGTATCCCGTCTGCTTGCCCGTTTCGTGACGCTAGCACGCAGTCCGGCGGCCGTCGCCCGGGTGGGCGGCGGCCGCCGGCTCCGTACGGTCCCGGATCAGCCGAGACGCGTCAGCTTGTCCGTGAAGCCGGGCTCCACGAGGTCTTCCCGCAGGGCGACCGGCACCTTGACGGCACCGCTCGTGCCGTCACCCACGGTGAGCGTGCCCACCTTCGTGCCGGCCTCCGCCGTGTGCGGCAGCTCCTCCGCGGCGAACGTCAGCTTCACCGACAGGCCCGCCCAGCCGACCGCCTTGACGTCCTCGGTGACGGCGACGGGCGTACGGCCGCCGAGACCGTCGTCCACGTACCCGACGACAGTGCCCTTCTTCAGGATCTTCGCCGAGGTCAGCGCCTCCTGGGCGGCGCGCAGCGCGGGCTTGCTGACCTCGTTGACCGTCTTCAGGATCGACGGGCCCTTGTGCTGGCCGAGGATCGCGCCGACGACGATGACCGCCTGACCGCCCACCTCCTTGCGGGCGGCGAAGAGCAGGTTGCCGCCGGCCTTGGTGGTGGAGCCGGTCTTGATGCCGATCGCGCCCATGGTGTAGGGCAGCTCGTTGTAGTTGGTCCAGTACTTCCCGGTCGGGTCCGTCCAGCTGGCCGCGCTGGTGATGGCCACCATGGCCGGAATCCTCATGGCCGCGATGCCGAGCTTCGTCTGGTCCTCGGCGGTGGAGACGGTGGTCTCCTTCAGCCCCGAGGGGTCGGTGTACGTCGTGTTGGTCATCCCGAGCTCCTTGGCGGTGTCGTTCATCTTCTTGACGAACGCCTCCTCGGAGCCCGCGTCCCAACGCGCCAGCAGACGCGCGATGTTGTTCGCGGAGGGGACCATGACGGCCGACAGCGCCTGCTTCTCGGTGAGGAAGTCGCCGGCCTTGACGGTGTTGAGCGTGGACTCGCCGTCCTTGTCGTAGCCGCCCTCCTTCTCCGCCTTCGCGTCGATCTCGATCTTCGGGCCTTCCTCACCGGGCTTCAGCGGGTGCTCGCGCAGGATGATGTACGCCGTCATGGTCTTGGCGACCGAGCCGATGGCGACCGGCTTCTGCTCACCGAAGTGGTCCATCGCGCCGATGCCGTCGCCGCTCATCCACCCCTGGCCCTCGTCCGGCCAGGGCAGCTTCACCTGGTCGCCGTCGAAGGTGTGGGTGTCCTCCGCGGTGAGCGCCAGGGTGGGGGTCGGCAGCGGGCGTACGACCTGCACGATCGCAAAGACGATCGCGAGGAGCACGAGCAGTGGCGCCCAGATCTTGACCCGCCGCACGGCCGTCCGCAGCGGGGTCTGCGGGGGCGGCGGGGTGTTGGTCAGCTCGGCCAGCAGGTCCAGCGGCGGCTTGGGCGGCAGCGGCTGCTGCGTGGTCCGCTCGGGGCCGACCTGCGGGAGCGAGGCGGTGGGCTCGGCGAGGGAGGCGGAAGGCTTGCGGACGCCGAGGTCCTCGTCCCGCTTGAGCGCGACGAACTTGCTGGTCCGCTCGGACTCGGACTCGGCCGCGGTCGCGCGGCCCGCGCCGCCCAGCTTCAGCATGGTGGTGGGCTGGTCCACGGCCGGCGCGGAGGGCCGCCCGGTCCGGAACACGGCGGTGGGCTGGTCGACGGGGCCCTCGGCCTTCGGCCGGCCTTCCTGGCCCTCGTCCTTCGCCCCGCCACCCGCGGTGCCGGCCCCGGGGGCGTCATCCGCCGCCGGCCCGTCCCCGGGCCCGTCCCCGGGCCCGTCCCCGGGCCCGTCCCCGGGCCCGTCCTCGGGCTCGTCCTCGTCGTGCCGGTCGTCGTCCTCGGCGGAGGCGTCGTCGGTCGCCCCCCGGGCCCCGGGGACCGGACCCGCGGCCGGCTTCCCGCCGTCGCCTTCGGGTGAACCCGTCTCGGGGCCCTCCTCGCCCGGGGCCGCGCCCTTCGCCGCACCGGCGGCCCCGGTGATGCCGCTCTTCTCCGCACCGGCGCCCGGCACGTCCTGCGCGGCGTCCTCGGGCCCGTCGTCGTCGCGGGGCGCGTCGCCCGTGGAGGCTCCGGTCCTGGGCGCGTTCGCGTCCGTCCCGGCGTCAGTGGCGTCCTCGGGCCCCTCCTCGTCGCGGGGCGCGTCGACCGTGGCCTTCGGCGCGTGCGCGTCCGTGGCGGTCCCGGAGGTGGCCTGCGCGGCGTCCTCGGACTCCTCCTCGTCGCGGGGCGCGTCGGCCGTGGCGGTGGGCGTCCCGCTCCCGGCGTCCTCGGGGCCGTCCTGGTCGTGGGAGGCGTCCGTCGCGTCCTCGGGAGCGTCCTCGCCCGCGGTGTCCGCCCGGCCGGGCTCCGGTTCCGTCCCGGGCCCGTCCTGGGCGCCGGAGGCGCCGGACACCGGCGTGCTCGCGGCCGCACCGGCCCCGGAGGCGTCCTCCGCCTCGCCGGCGGCACCCCCGGTGCCGCCCTCCGCCCCGTCCGGGTCCTCGTCCGGTTCCGCCGGGCGGACCCACGTGGCCACCGCCTCGCGCAGGCGGCCGGACTCGCCACCCTCGCCGGCGGGTGCGCCGTCACGCGTGGACAGCACACGGGTGGCCGTGTCGACGTTCCCGTGGCCCTCGGAGGGCTCGGTCTCGCGACTCACCGCCAACCGGGGATCCCGCTTCCCGGGAACCGGACCCCCGCTCCCCGACGTCGGTTCTGCCGACGACTCGCGCTGCTTCGACCTGTCGGGGGACTCGCCCGCCACCGATGCCTCCTCCATGCGCCGCACGCCTCGCGTGCGCCAACCGAACCGTGAACCGCCCGCCCGCGACAGTGCTCCACGACACTGTCCGAACCATGTACCAGTGTCCTGTGTGCGGGCTTCCCCCACGCGGTAGACGAGAACGACATACCTACTGGTTCCACTACGAACCGGTCACGCACCCTCGACAGACCAATGTGAGAGGGGTCACCCTGTCATTCATCCACGCGGGGAGGCATGGATGGGCAGGAGCCGCAGAACACTTCCGGAGGAGCTTCTGTTGCTGGCACTGGACCCGACCACGGGTACCACTGCACAGCCGCAGTCGCTCGACCTGGGTCTGGCCGGAGCGCAGCTAGTGGAGCTGGCGCTGGCCGGACGGATAGCCCCAGACGGGGATCGTATCGCCGTGGTGGTGCCACGGCCGACTGGAGACCCAACACTGGACTGCGCGTTGGAGTTGCTGCGAAGGCGCGGCGCTCCGGTACGGGCGGTCCACTGGATCGGCGGGCCGCGTCTCGGGCTGCGCCAGACCTACCTCTCGCATCTGGAGCGGTGCGGCATGGTGCACGCCGTGGCCGGACAGATGTGCGGGGTGCTGCCGACGACTCGCTACCAGGCGACGGACACCGAGATCAGCCGGGAGATCAGGGCCCGGCTGGACTCCGCGATCCGCACCGGCGTCCCGCCGGACCCGCGGACCGCGGCGCTCGCCGCACTGGCGCACGCGGTCGGCCTCGGCAAGCACCTGTACCCGGGGAACGAGGGACGCTCCTCGCGTTCCCGGTTGCGGGATCTGATCCGGCACGACCCGATGGGCGGACTCGTCGCGCACGCCGTGATGGACGTCCAGAACGGCGTGGCGGCCCAGCCGCGCCGCAGCCCCGCTCCGGCAGGCCGGCAGGCCCCCGCCGGCGGCCGGGGCGCACCGGAACCCGCCCGAGGCGTTCCGGCGCAACCGCACCGCGGATCCATGGCACGCGCCGCGGCCCACTGAGCCGTACGTCCCCCGGGGCCAACGGCACGGCACGGCCTGTGGATCCGCGGCCGACAGACCCGGTCACGGGAGCCGCAGTCCGAGCGGGGTGGGGAGAACACACGGGTTCTCCCCACCCCGCTCGGCGCACCCGCGTCCGGTGCCGTCGCGCACCGACACCCGCCACCACATCGTGAAGTGGCGTGTACCCGTCGTATATCCACCGTTTCCCAGCGGTAGGAAGCACCTTGGTGGCAGTCTGCTCCACAGCAGACACGCAAAGTGGCAAGTACGAGGCACGCAGCCGGAGGTGCACGTCCCGTGGCGTCCAATGTCAATCCCACCGTCAGGCGGCGCCGGCTGGGCCAGGAGCTGCGCCGGCTCCGCGAGGTCAAGGGCATGACCGCCGAGGAAGTGGCGGAACGGCTGCTGGTGTCGCAGTCGAAGATCAGCCGCCTGGAGAACGGCAGGCGCAGCATCAGCCAGCGTGACGTCCGCGATCTGTGCGGGGTCTACGAGGTGGAGGACCAGCGGATCGTCGAGTCGCTGATGCAGATGGCCAAGGACTCGCGCCAGCAGGGCTGGTGGCACGCCTTCGGCGACATCCCGTACAGCGTCTACATCGGCCTGGAGACGGACGCGGAGTCGCTCCGTGTCTACGAACCCCAGATCATCACCGGTCTGCTGCAGACCCGCGCGTACGCCGAGGCGATCGTCCAGGGCGGTTCGCCGGAGTCGTCCGAGCAGGACAACGACAAGCGGGTCGAGGTCCGGCTGCGCAGGCAGGGCCGGATCACCGCCGAGAAGGACCCGCTGCGGCTGTGGGTGGTGCTGGACGAGGCGTCGCTGCACCGGGTCGTCGGGAGCCGTCAGGTGATGCGGGAACAGCTGGAGCACGTCATGGAGCTGTCCCAGCTGCCGCACATCACCGTGCAGGTGCTGCCGTTCGAGGTCGGCGCGCACGCCGGCATCAACGGCCAGTACTCGATCCTGGAGTTCGCCGACGCGGCCGACTCCAGCGTCGTCTACATCGAGGGCGTCACCAGCGACCTGTACCTGGAGAAGCCGCACGACGTGCAGAAGTACACGGTGATGTACGAGCACCTGCGGGCCCAGTCGCTGAACGTGGACCAGTCCCGGCAGCTCGTCGAGCGCCTCGCGAAGGACTACGCGCGCTGAACATCGGCCGGGAGGCGGCGGGATGGTACACCGCTGACAGGTTGGGCTGGAAGTCTCACCTGGTATATGCCACCCGGTCGAGTGAACGGCTGCTCCGGAAGAAGAGGGTGGCGAGTAGCGTCGATCACGCCAACCACCCCGTGAGGGTTGGCAAAATCCGTTCTGCGGGTCCACGCCGGAACGCGCAGGCCGGTGACAGCAACTCAGCATCTGGCTACGGAGCGAACATGGCAATTCGTCTGGGCGCCACGGAAACGTGGACGACGTCCTCCTACACCAACAACAACGGCGCGTGCGTGATGGTCCGGTCGACCACCGGGGCGGCGCTGGAACTCGGGGACACCAAGGTCCCCGAGGGTCCGAAGCTGGCCTTCCCCGCGGACGCGTGGAGCGCCTTCGTGGCCTCGGTCAAGGGCTGACCGGTCCGGCGACCGCCCACCGGGCGACGCCGGACCGGCACGAGCACCACCGACAGGGCCCTCTCGACAGTTCGCCGTCCTGGCCGAGAGGGCTCGGCCCGCACCCTCTCGGCTCGGCCCGTCGTTCTCCGCGGAGCGGTCAGCCGAGCGCCTTCTCCACCGCCGCCACGACCTCCGCCGACTCCGGCTCGGTCTGCGGCGCGAACCGGGCGACGACCTCGCCGTCCCGCCCGATCAGGAACTTCTCGAAGTTCCAGCGGATGTCCCCGCTGTGCCCCTCGGCGTCGGCGAACCCGGTCAGCCGCTCGTACAGGGCGTGCCGCCCCTCCCCGTTGACCTCGACCTTCTCGGTCATCGGGAAGGTCACGCCGTACGTCGCCGAACAGAACTCGGCGATCTCCTCCGCGCTGCCCGGCTCCTGCCCGAGGAACTGGTTGCAGGGCACGCCGAGCACGGTGAAGCCCTGCTCCGCGTACCGCTCGTGCAGCCGCTCGAGACCGGCGTACTGCGGGGTCAGCCCGCACTTGGAGGCCACGTTCACCACGAGCACGGCCCGTCCCGCGTACTGGTCGAGCGAGGCGGAGCCGCCGTTCAGCGCGCCGATCTCGACGTCGAGGGGAGAGGTGCCGTCGTTCTCTGCAGTCGTCATGAGCGCGAGCCTAACCCCACGGCGCGCGGCGCCCCGGTCGTCGCGTCGGCCGGCGGTCAGGGCTTGCGGCCCACACCGCCGTAGGCGTCCACGGGCGCCGCGCCGTCGCCGTCCCCGTCCGGCCGCCACTCCGGCACCCGTACGACGCGCGGCTCCACCAGCTCCAGCCCGTCGAAGAACCCGGCGATCTCGTCGACGCCGCGCACGTGGTACGGCACGGCACCGCTGGAGTTGTACGCCTCGGACGCGGCGATCATGCCCTCGCTGGTGGCCGTACTGTCGCTGATCACCAGGTGGCTGCCCGGGGGGAGCCCCGCCATGAGCCGGCGCACCAGGTCGCGGGCCTGCCCGTAGTCGGCCACGTGGCCGAGCGTGTTGAGGATCACCAGGGCGACCGGCCGGGACAGGTCGAGCGTCCCGGCGGCGGCCCGCAGCACGGACTCGGGGTCGTACAGGTCGGCGTCGAGGTACGCCGTCCTCCCCTCGGGTGTGCTGGTGAGCAGGGCGTTCGCGTGGACGAGGACGATCGGGTCGTTGTCGACGTACACGATCCGGGAGTCCGGGGCGACGCGCTGGGCCACCTCGTGCGTGTTGTCGGCGGTCGGCAGCCCCGTGCCCACGTCCAGGAACTGCCGTACGCCCTGCTCGCCGGCGAGGTACCGGACGGCCCGCCCCAGGAACCGCCGGCTGGTGTGCGCCACGTCGACCAGCCCGGGGAAGATCCCCTTGATCTGGTCGCCTATCTCCCGGTCGACCTCGTAGTGGTCCTTCCCGCCGACGAAGTAGTTCCAGAACCGCGCCGAGTGCGGCCTGGTCGTGTCGATCCGGGCATGTGCCGCGAAACCGGAACTGTCCTGGGTGATGTCCTCGGACACGGGCGATCCTCCTGGGAACGGTCGATGGCCGGTCGCCTTCAACCTAGGCGAACCGGCCATCACCCGCTGGGAGTTGGAAGACCCGACGGCACCGGCGGCGTCCCCCCGCACCCCGGCGCGGTCTCGGCCCACCGCGCGCCGCACGGCTGAGCGCGCCCGCACCGGCCGGTCCGCCGGTTTCCGTGACCGCGGCCGCACAGGGGAGTGCGGGTGAGCACCCGGTGCCCACCCGCACGTGCGAACTCGTCCTCCCGCGGGGCCGTCAGCCGCCCACGTACCAGCTGAACCCGCCGTTGTTCGCGGCGACGATCAGGAGCACGATCCACAGGACCACGTCGACGATGCCGAGGACGATGCCGGCCTTCGCCATCCCGGCACCGTTCCCGGCCGCCGCCTGGCGGCGGGCGACGGCGCCGAAGACGATGGCCAGCGGGCCCAGGACGATGTTCAGGAAGAACAGTCCGATGATGCCGCAGCACAGGCTCGCGATCGCCAGGCCGTTGGTGCGCGAGCCGGAGGACGCGGCGGAAGAGCTGCCGTAACTCGTCATTGGATACTCCCGGTTGTCGGTTGCACGGACCGAACGGGCCCTAGTTTCCTCACTCTTGACTTGCCTGTTCCGAATGCCCCCTTGCCGCGCTCCCATGCCGGCCGGCCGGACGACGCGCGCCCTGTCAGACCTTCGTCGAGTCCTTCGGACACGTCGACTCCGCCACCGCCACCGCCACCGGCGCCGGGGCGGCCGCGGGCCCGCCCTCGCTGAGCCCGAACCGGTCGTGGAACCTGCGGAGGAAGGGCGGCGCGTACCAGGCCGAGCGGCCGAGCAGGCGCATCGCCGCGGGGACGAGGACGCCGCGTACGGCGATGGCGTCGATGAGGACGGCCAGCCCGCTGCCCAGGCCGAACATCTGCATGAAGCTGATCTCCGAGGTGCCGAAGGCGAAGAAGCTGACCGCGAGCAGGCAGGCCGCCGCGCTGACGATGCGCCCGGTGTGCCCGAGTCCGCCCGCGACGGCGGACTCGTTGTCCTCGCCCGCGTCGTGGAGTTCCTTGATGCGGCTGGTGACGAACACCTCGTAGTCCATCGACAGGCCGAAGGCGATGCAGAACATCAGCACCGTCATCGCCACCTCCATCGGCTGCGCGGTGAAACCGAGCAGGGAGGAGAGGTTGCCGTCCTGGAAGATCCAGGTCATGACGCCGAGGGTGGCGCCCAGGCTGATCAGGTTCAGGACCAGCGCGCGCAGCGGCTGCACCACACTCCCGGTGAACAGGAAGAGCAGGAGGAAGGTGGTGAGGGCGACCAGCGCGACGGCGACCGGGAGCAGGCCGCCGATGGAGTCCTTGGAGTCGACCAGCTGGGCGTCGACACCACCCACCAGGGGATGCGCCCCCGCGGGCGGGGTGACCGCCCTGACGTCCTCCACCAGGTCCTGGGCCGCGTCCGACTTCGGCACCAGGCCGCTCACCACGGTGATCCGCTGCGCGTCGTCACGGCCGAGCGCGGCGTCGCCGGGACCGGCCGCCGTGGACCGCCCCCCGGCGTAGCCGCCCGCACTGGTCTCGACGCGGACGACCCCCTCGACCCCGGACAGCGCGACGGCGTACGCCGCCAGCGGCGCCCCGCCCACCGGTTCGTCGATGACGACGTGCAGGGCCGAGTCCTCGCTGCCGCCGAAGTCCTCCCGCAGGACGGTGGCGACCCGGCGGCTCTCGGCGTCCTCGGGCAGCACGCGCTCGTCCGACGTGCCGAAGGTGATGCCCAGCAGCGGGCTCGCCGCCAGCAGCAGGACCGCGAGCACGGGAAGCGTGGTGAGCGCGGGCCGCCGCATGACGGTACGGGCCAGCCGCCCCCACAGCGGCGCCCGGGTGCCGGAGCGCCCCGGCTTCGCCCACGGCAGCCGCCCGCTGTTGACCCGGTGCCCCAGGACGGTCAGCAGGGCCGGCATGACGAACAGGGTGCCGACGGCGGCGACGGCGACGACCCCGACCCCGGCGAAGCCGAACGAGCGCAGGAAGTACTGCGGGAACACCAGGAGCGCCCCGAGCGCCGCCGCCACGGTCGCGGCGGAGAACACGACCGTCCGGCCCGCGGTGCTCACCGTGCGCCGGACGGCGTCGTCCACGCTCGCCCCCGCCGCGAGCTGCTCCCGGAAGCGGCTGACCATCAGCAGGGCGTAGTCGATGCCGAGGCCGAGGCCGAGGGCGGTGGTGAGGTTGGTCGCGGTGTCGGCGACGTCGGTGACGCTCGCGAGCAGGGAGAGCTGGGCGAACGAGCCGATGATGGCGACGAGGGCGATGACCAGCGGCAGCAGGGCCGCGACCACGCTGCCGAAGACGAACAGCAGCAGGACGAGGGTGAGCGGTACGGCGATGGCCTCGGCCAGCACCAGATCGTCGACCACCTGCTTCGACAAGTCGCTGCCCACGGCGGCCCCGCCTCCGGCCCGGACCGTGAGGACGTCCTCGTACGTCCCGGTGTAGGCGTCGATGATCTCCTTGGCGTGCTCCCGCTGCCGCGTCTCGTCGCCCGTCACATGGGCGAGCACCATGGCCTCGCGGCCGTCCCGGGAGCGGAGGTCGTCGCTGCCCGACTCCCAGTACGAGACGACGTTGGTGAGCCTCTCGTCCTCCTCCAGGTCGGCGGTCAGGGCCTGCCCGCTCCGCCGGGCGGCGGGAGCGTCGACCCGGCCGTCGGAGGCCCGGACCAGCAGGACCAGGTTCGTCTCACCGCCGAACTTCTCGTCGATGACCTCCGCCGCCCGGGTGGACTCCGAGGCGGGGTCGTCGAAGCCGCCACCGAGCAGCTTGCCGAACGCGCCGGCGCCGAGCACGCCCATGAGGGCCACCGCCAGGACGGCGACGACGAGGACCAGCCGGGATCGTCGAATCGTAAATTCGGCCAAACGTTCGAACACGTGCGATCTCCTTGGTGTCGGAAGAGGTGAAGACGACGCGTGTCGGCCGGATGCGCGGGGGACCCGGCGCGGTGCCCCGCAGGGGCACCCGCCCCGTGCGGACGGGTGCGTGTCGCACTCCTCGTCGCCGCGAACGACGTTAGTGAGACGACGACTTGTTGAGCAGAAGGAAGTTTTTCTGACAGTGTCAGATTTTCCGACCGGGCCGCGGATTTCCGTCGTAGGGTCACCCCATGCCCGCAGACGAACACCCGACGGCCCCGCTCACGCTGCGCCAGCGCCGCAGGGCCGTCGCCACCCGGGAGATCGTGGACGCCGCCGAGCACCACATCGCCGAACACGGCCCCGCGGCCCTGTCCCTGCGGGCGGTCGCCCGGGGCCTCGGCATGAGCGTCCAGGCGCTCTACCACTACTTCCCGAACCGGGACGCCCTCGTCACGGTGCTCATCGCCAAGGCGTACGACGACCTGGCCGACGCCGTGCGGACCGCGGCCGACACCGCGCCGGACGACCCGGCGGTGCCGCGGTTCGTGACCGCGGCCGAGGGCTACCGCCGCTGGGCCATCGCCCACCCCGAACTGTTCCAGCTCCTGTACGGAACACCACTGCGCGACTACGCGGCACCCGCCGAGGGCCCGACCACCCGCGCGATGCGCCGGATGAGCGAGGTCTTCCAGCGCGTGCTGTTCGACGGGTTCACCGAGGAGCAGCTCGCCGCCGCCGACACCCGCACGCTCTCACCCCCGCTCCGGGCGCATCTGGAAGCCCTGCCACCGGACGGCGCGCCGGCACTGCCGGCCCCCGCGACCGTGCTCATGCTGAGCGGATGGGGCCACATGCACGGTCTCGTCGTCCTGGAGGTGTTCGGCCACACCTCCTTCATGGACGGCCACCAGGCCGAGATCTTCCGCATGGCGATGCGCGACCTCCTCGCGGACATCCACCGCCGCATCCCCCCAGAGCGAACCGGCGTCGGACGACCCGACGGACGGGCCGGATGACCGCATGACGGGCACCGCGTGGTCCGGGCCGTTCCGCACACGATCCGGGGCAACGGCTGGAAGCAGGCTGCCCGGGCCCGGTCCGGCCACAGGGGCGGGCCGGTACGGAGGTGATCGACCTGACAGCCCGTCATCGTCCAGGGCCGACACCACCGGTGGCCCGCCGGGTGGCCAAGGCGCTGGGGACGGCGCGCCGCCGGAGGACCTCGGCCGGCGCCCTGATCGGCCTGGGCGCCGGCCTGGCCGTCGGATCGCTGCCGCGTCGCCGACGCTGACCGCCACGGCCCGGCACCACGTGGCCCCAGGAGCGGATCCCCCGGGCGGTGCCCACGTCGTCGTGCGGCACCGCACACCTTCCGGTCCATCGGGACCGGGGGAAGGCGTCGAAGCCCTTGATATGTGCACGTGTGCACGTGTCGGCTTGCCGGCTCCTCCTGGTACGGCACGGAGGAGTCCCCCTCCGTGGCCCTCGTCCAGGACCGATCCGATCGGGCACAGGATGTCGGGTCGGGGAGGGGGTCCGCTCCCTAGCGTGGTGAGCGCGAAAGAGGAAGGAGACCGGGAGTGCTGGAGCGTCTCAACCAGACCCTGGAGTACATCGAGGGCCGTCTCGACCAGCGGATCGACATGACCGAGCTGGCCCGCATCGCGGCCACCTCGGAGTACCACCTGCGCCGGATGTTCTCCGCGCTCGCGGGCATGCCGCTGTCGGAGTACGTACGGCGCCGTCGGCTCACGGTCGCGGGTGCCGAGGTGCTCGCGGGGCGGGAGTCCCTGCTGGAGGTCGCGGTGCGCTACGGCTACGGCTCGGGCGAGGCGTTCGCCCGGGCGTTCCGCGCCATGCACGGCATCGGGCCGGGCGAGGCCCGGCGCACCGGCGCCGCACTCGTCTCCCAGCCCCGGCTGTCCTTCCGCCTCACCGTCGAAGGGAGCAGCAGCATGCGCTATCGCGTAGTGGACAAGCCCGACTTCACCGTCGTCGGACCCAAGGCCCGGGTGCCACTGGTGCACACGGGACCGAACCAGGCGATCATCGATTTCGTCCGCGGGATCGGCCCGCAGACGCGGGAACGCCTGGAGAAGCTGTCGGACCAGGAGCCGCAGGGCATCGTCGCGGTCTGTGACGACCTGGACCCGAGCCGCGCCGAGGGCACCGAACTCGACTACTACCACGGGGTGATCACGACGGCGGCCGCCCCCGAGGGCACCACGGCGCTCTCCGTCCCGGCCGGCACCTGGGCGGTCTTCACCACCTCCGGACCGGCCCCGCAGGCCATCCAGGAGCTGTGGCGGGACGTGTTCACCCAGTGGTTCCCGTCCAACCCGTACCGCAGCCGCCCCGGCCCCGAGATCCTGCGCACCACCCTCTCCCCGGACGGGACCGAGGCCGACGCCGAACTGTGGCTCCCGGTGGAACGGGAACGCGCCTGAAGCCGACGGCACCGGGCCGATGCCGGGGCGGCGAGGAAGAAGACGCCGGCGGCGGGACGAGGCGCGGCGGACCACCGCACCTCGTCCCGCACCCGACGCGGGGCCGGGAGCATCAACCTCGACCAAGGGAACCAGCGCTCCCTTCGGAGGGGCCTCGGGCAACACGCACCGATCGCGTCGATCCGGGCGAACGCGTACGGGCCGGCGTCCAGGGGCCGGTCGCGGAAGGCGGCGACCCGCCCGTCCAGGTGCTTGGCCATCGCGCCGACCTGCTACTTCGGCGGCCGGTAGCGCGCCGACGAAGGTGTGAGGCGTGACGCACAGGTAAGTGCCGTAGTTCTTGTGAAGTTGAGGAGATGGCCATCTGAACCACGGGTGGCGGATGGACAGTGCGTAGTCGGTCCATGCCAGTCCCCACGAGGAGCCACCCCCTGATGCTGAGCACCACGCTCGCCGAGGTCCGTACCGTCCCAGCGAGCGGCAGATCCGCACCGCGCGGAAGCCACCCCTTACGGCTCGACATCCAAGGGCTGCGCGCGGTGGCCGTCGGGCTCGTGGTGCTCTCCCACGCCGGGGTGGCGCAGGTCAGCGGTGGTTACGTCGGGGTCGACGTCTTCTTCGTGATCTCCGGCTTCCTCATCACGTCCCTGCTTCTGCGTGAACTCGCCGCCACCGGCCGCGTGTCGATCCGCGCCTTCTACGCCCGCCGGGCGCTGCGGCTGCTGCCCGCGTCGTCCCTGGTCATCGCCGTCACACTGGCCGGAGCGTGGCTGTTCCTGTCGAAGGCGCGACTCGCCGCGTACGCGGGCGACGCCCTCGCCAGCGCGCTGTACGCGGTCAACTTCCGGCTGGCGGCGGCCGGTACGGACTATCTCGCCCAGAACAGTCCGCCGTCGCCGTTCCAGCACTTCTGGTCGCTCGCCGTGGAGGAGCAGTTCTACCTGGTGTGGCCGCTGCTCCTGCTGCTCGGCTGGCGGGCCGCCCGCGGTCGGCGCCGGCTGGTCGTGGTGCCGCTCGGAGCGCTGGTCCTGGGGTCGTTCGCGGTCAGCGTCCTCATGACCGACTCCTCACCCTCCTGGGCGTACTTCATCTCCCTCACCCGGGGCTGGGAACTCGGCGCCGGGGCGCTGCTGGCGCTGGCCACCGCCCGGCTGGAACGGCTGCCCGCCGCCCTCGCGGGCCCGCTGACCTGGCTCGGCCTGGTCTGCGTCGTGCTGGCGGCGGTCTGGTACGACGACCGGACGCCCTTCCCGGGTCACCACGCCCTCCTGCCGGTCCTCGGCACCATGCTCGTCCTGGCCGGCGGCTGCGCGCCCGCCCCGCACGGCGCGGGGTGGCTGCTCGGGCGGCGACCGCTGGTGTGGCTCGGCGAACTCTCCTACGGCTGGTACCTGTGGCACTGGCCACTGCTGGTCATAGCCCCGGCGGCGCTGGGCCGTACGGACGGCACCGCCGGGGTGCCGCTCGCGCTCGGGCTGTGCGCGGTGGCGCTGGGCCTGGCGTGGCTGACGCTGCGCCTCGTCGAGAACCCCGTCCGCTTCCACCGGGCGTTCCGGGGGCGGCCCCGCCGGGCCCTGGCGCTCGGGGCCGGGCTGACGGCGGGGGCCACGGCGCTGTCCCTGACGGCGGCGGCGGTACCGCCGACGATCGAGGTCGGCGGGCCCGCGCCCGTACTGGCGGAGGCGCTGGCCGACGCGCCGGACCCGCAGACGCGGCTGGCCGAACTCCTGGCGTCGTCCCCCGTCAGCCTGCCGAGCAACCTCACCCCGGCCTTGCCGAAGGTGAAGTCCTCCCGGTCCGCGGTCTACCGGGACGGCTGCCACGTCGACCACGACAGCACCCGGACCCCGTCCTGCGTCTACGGGGACCCCGCGTCCTCCCGGACCGTCGTGCTCTTCGGCGACTCCCACGCGGCCCAGTGGTTCCCGGCCCTGCAGCGGCTCGCGACAGCGCGCGGGTGGAAGCTGGTCTCGCTGACGAAGGCCTCCTGCAAGGTCGCCGACGTGACCATCATCAGCGACCACGAGCCGTACACGGCCTGCGACACCTGGCGTTCCCACGCCGTCGCGAAGATCAGCACCCTGCACCCCGCACTGGTCGTCGTCTCCTCCTCGGACGCGGGCGACCCCGCCCAGCCCGCCGACGACCCCCTCCAGCAGTGGACCACCGGCTTCGAGGACACCCTCCGGGACCTCGGCACCTCCGGCGCCCACGTCGCCGTCCTGCTCGACACTCCGTGGCCCAAGGGCGACCCGGTCGACTGCGCCGCCAAGAACTCCCTGCACCTGCGCGCCTGCGCGAACCACCTGCCGGACGCGATCCACGACGCGACCCGCCACACCGCCCTCCGCAGCGCCGCCGCCGCGACCGGCACCTCGGTCATCGACCCCGAACCCTGGGTCTGCGCCCCCCGCACCGGCACCTGCCCCGTCGTCGTCGGCGACACCGCCGTCTACCGCGACGACAGCCACCTCTCCGAGGCCTACGCCGAGGCCCTCACCCCGGTCCTCGCCCCCGCGCTGGACCGCCTCCTCGGCACGGGCTGAGCACGCCGGGCCGCCCTGCCGCCGGCCTGGCGGCCCGGCCTCACTTCAGGTGCCGGCCGAAGAACCGTTTGCTGTCCTCCAGCTCGAACCACGGGGTGCCGGTGTGCCCGCCCGAATTGGCGTGCAGCGTCTTCTCCTCGCCGGCGAAGGCGTCGAACAGGTCCAGGGCCCGCTGCCGTGGGTTCCCCTCGTCGTCCCACTGCAGCAGCATCAGCAGCGGAACGGTCACCTGCCGGGCCTCCTCGCGCTGGGCGCGGGGCACATAGCCCCCGGCGAAGAAGCATGCGGCCACGATGCGCGGCTCGACCGCCGCCAGCCGGATGCCCAGGGCCATCCACCCGGAGTATCCGACCGGGCCGCCGATCCCGGGCAGCGAGAGGAGGGCGTCCAGGGTGGTACGCCAATCCGGGGCCGCCTTTTCGACCAGCGGGCCGACGAAGGACTCGAAGATCCCGTCGACCGGCTCGCCGGCCCGCATCGCCCGGCGGAACTCGGCGCGGGCCTGCTCGTCGGCGGCGGAACGGGGCCGGTCACCGCACCCGGCGGCGTCGACGGAGGCCACCGCGTAGCCGCCCGCCGCGGTGATCCGGGCCCGGGCCACCAGCCGGGAGTCCCCCTTGGGCAGGCCGTTGTTGTGGGCCATCAGGATCAGCGGAGCCGGTGCCGCGGACTCAGGCGTCCACAGGGTGCCGGGGATCTCGCCGAGGGTGAACTCGCGCTCGAGGACGCCGTCGTCGAGGCGTTGCTCGGAGGTGAATCGCATGGTCGTGCCTTTCGGGAGTGCTCAGAAACGGCGCTCCCGGACGACCTGTCGCCCGGCCGTGACCTCGGAGAGGAGCACCCATGCCGATACTGCGTTCACGGGTACCACCTCCTCGTTCTCTCGCACGGCCTCCGGAAACGTAGCCGTGGACGCCGCGGCCCGCAAACGTTTTTCGACGCGGACCCGGCGACGACGGGGCCCCTCAGAGGTGTTGCTTGGCTGCTCCGACCAGTCGGTTGATGTCGTCACGGGTCCGTACCCTGGCATCGTCGAGTTCGGTTCTGCTGTCCGTCCTGGACAGCGCCGTGACGTCTGCCAGCACGTCCTCCGCGGCCCGGCTCAGCGTCTCGTCATCGGTGAGCATCTGCACCCGGAACAGTGCCTCTTGGGCGTTGAAGCGCAGGTCGTAGGCACGGATCCGCACGGTGTCGGGGTCCTCGGGCGGTGGTTGTTCGTGCTCGCAGAACCAGAGGTGAACGAGGCAGCGGCGGTAGTTGACCAGTGCGCCGGCGTAGGCGGAGTAGGCGTCGAGCCGTTCCTGTCGCAGCTTCTCGCGGCGGGCGAACTGGTGGCTCCTGTCGGTGGTGCGCTGCTGGAACGCCAGGGTGATCCCCGAACCGAGCAGAGTTCCCAAGACGGCTATGCCGCTGGCGATGATGGTCTCCACATCTCAAGCTGATCACGCATCGCCGTCCGGCGCGGGCTGTTGCCCGACTCCGATGCCGACACGCTCTCCCCCTGTGGTGGCGACCCGTACCGGGCTGGGTGAGGGGTCCGGTGGTCCGATGCCTGGACACGACGAAGGGCCGTCCCGAGAGGGAACCCCTCCCGATCCGGCCCTCCTCTCCGCGCCCCGGCAGGACCCGAACCTGCGACACCCGCTTGAGGAGTTTTCTCCGAACGGGTCTGCGACCTGCGGAAACGCTCGCTTCAGGTTGCCTGGCCTGGGAAAGCACTCCTCCGTGGTTCTCGTGTGTTCACGGGGCTTCCCGGCCTCATGTGTGCTGGATCCGTTCCGGCTGGGGCCGGTCGACGGAGGACGATTTCGGAGACGCCGGCGCGCGTGGCACCAGGAGTGGCGTGGCAGGTGCGAGGCGGTCCCGTTGTCGCACCTGCCCTACAGACGGGTGGTCCTCATGACCAGCTCGGACACACCTCCTGTTCCCCGGCGTCTGCCCAGCGGTGTCCACGAGACCGTGCGGCCGGGTTGTGCGCTTCTCCGGCTGGAGACGACCGCATCACGTGAAGGTGTCCTCGATGGTGCGTGGTGGCCGCGCTCGCGCGACATGGGCGCCGAGCTGCCCGCGCTGCTGAGTGCCCTCATCGCCCACCTCGGCCCCGTGACCCGCGTGGGGCTGGACACCGCAGCTCGGGAAGGTCTCCCGACGCGCATCCTCGTGGACGACCGCGTGGTGCACATCGGTTCCTTCCCGGTCGGTGACGACACGGTCCTGATCACCCGGGGCGACCGGGACATCTTCTCGTTCCTGGTGGTCCCGCCGGACGCGGCACCGGACGCCGCCCGCACCGCGATGGCCCAGGCGGTCCGGGCGGACAACATCAGCCAGGCGGAACAGATCCTCATCGACACCGGGAGCGGGCGCGGTTCGTCGGGCTGACGGGTCACCGCCGGGCTCGACGGCGCAACGGTGTCGGACGGCGGGGCGAGGTCAGCCGCGCCACTGCAGCCGTCGTGCTCTTCGCGGTGCTCCGCGCGGACCAAGGCGTGTCGACGGTGACCACATCACGGCCTCCGACGGCTCCGGCAGGGCTCTCAGATGGGGACACGTGCGTGCCGGAGCGGTGCTCCGGCCCGGTGGAGACTGGCGAGGGCCAACCGGTAGGAGGCGATCAACCCGGTTTCCACGTAGTCCACACCCAGTTCCTGGCAGTGGCGCCGCACGATGGTCCGGGCCCTGCGCAGGTTGGGGCTGGGCATGCTGGGGAACAGGTGGTGCTCGATCTGGTGGTTCAGCCCGCCCAGTGCGATGTCGGTGAGCCTGCCGCCGCGCACGTTGCGTGAGGTGAGCACCTGGCGACGGAGGAAGTCCGGGCGGTCCTCGCCTGTCAGGATCGGCATGCCCTTGTGGTTGGGCGCGAAGAGGGAGCCCAGGTAGACGCCGAACAGGCACTGGTGGACGGCGAGGAAGGCGATCGCCATGCCGGGCGGCAGCAGCCACAGCAGCACGGTCAGGTAGAGCACGAAGTGCGCGAACAGCAGGACGCCGTCGAGCGTGCGGTGCTTGAGCGAACGATTGGCCAGTGCCTTCACGCTCGACACGTGCAGGTTGAAGCCCTCCAGGGTGAGGAGCGGGAAGAACAGGAACGCCTGCCAGCGGCCGATCAGGCGGGGGAGCCCCTTGGCGGCCCGCGCCTGGTCCTGGGACCAGACCAGCAGGTCGGGGTCGAGGTCGGGGTCGAGTTCCTCGTGGTTGGGGTTGGCGTGGTGGCGGGTGTGCTTGTCCTGCCACCAGCCGTAGCCCATCCCGATACCGGCACCGGCGATCCGTCCGGCCACCTCGCTGGCCCGGCGTCGGCGGAACACCTGGCGGTGCGCCGCGTCATGGGCGAGCAGGGCGACCTGGCCGAAGACGACGCCAAGGAAGGCGGCGACCGCCAGAGTCCACCAACTGTCGCCGATGAGCGCGACGGCGGCCCACCCACTGACGTAGAGCCCGGCCACCACCGTGGTCCGCAGCGCGTAGTAGCCGGGACGGCGCCCCAGCAGCCCGGCGGCGGCGATCTTTCTCGACAGGCGGGCGAAGTCACTCCCGGACGCCTCCGAGGGCGGGGGTCGGACCGTGGTGTTACTGCTCATGATGGTGAAACTCTCTCCGAGGAAGGCCGGTTGGCTCGGCGCCGCCCCGGGAGCCGCTGGGACCGGTCCGCAGGCAGGGCCTTTCGTCCTCCGTGGTTGCGGACACATCACGCGGCCACGGAGCTGGGAGGCGTCTGCTTCGTCCGTCAGCGGCTGCTGCGCAGGCCCTCTGTTTCTCGTGGGTACCCCGCCGCGGGCGTCTCACACCGTGTCGGACGGGGCCTCCGGAGCGGTCCGCGTGCACGCCGGCGGAACCGACTCCGGCCGGTGAAGCGGATCCGCTGACGGCTGATGAGCGCTCGACGCCTGGCCGGTCACGCCGCGGTCTCGGTGATGAGGACGGCAACGGTGACCGGGCCCGGGGCGCCGGTGGCCGCCGCGTCGGCCACGGCGGCCCGGACGGCGCGCGCGACTTCCAGGGGGTGGTGTCCGGGGGCGACCGCGAGGTGGACCTCGACACGCCGGCCGGGTGGGTCGGCATGGTCCTCCATCTTGACCGGGCGGCTCCCCAGCACGGTGGTGAGGCCGGCGACGCCCGGAACACCCGTTGCGACGTCCGCCGGATCCCCGACGGGCCCTCGCGGGGAGCCCGGTCCGGTCACGGGGAGCGAGCTCCGTGCGGCTGCGGTCGTTGCCGCGGCTGTGCTGTGCGGCGTGAGCCTCATGGATCTCGCAACGGTCCGCTCCTTCGTACCTGTCTGCGGGACCTCATGGACATCCGTGACGCGCAGGTCGGCCGTCACGGTGGCCAGGCCGAGCCGTCGAGCGGCCGCGTCCAGCAGTCTGCTCCTCAACTGGTCGGCGGTTTCGGGCAGTGGCTCCCCGAGTGATGCCGAAAAGGCGGCTTCGATCCTGAGCGGGCCCGGCGGCATCGCGCCGGCCGGCGGACGGACGGCCGGCTCGGACACGGATTCGAGCGGCGCCGGCCCGATGCGCAGAGACTCCAGCCGCACCCCGGGGATCTCGTTCGCGGCCCGCCCGAGGGCCTGGACGGCCGCTTGCTCGGTGATCCATGTCCCGTCGGCGGGCCCGCCCAGCGGGAGCAGCCGACCCTGGCCGAACCGGTGCCGTACCGCCTGCGTCCCTGCTTCGGTCTTCACCGGCCTCTCCCCCTCTCTCAGGCGACTTGTCGGACCCCCGTGCCTCGCAGCGTTCAAATCCCACAATGCACACTAAGTGAATATAATCGGGCAAATGAGGACCATGTGGACCTCTGAGGGAGGAATATCCCGATGACCGAGAACACCGGTGCAAGGCGCGGTGGCGCTCCCGCTTCTCGTGGCCGGACGACGGTCGCCGATGTGGTGGTGGAGAAGATCGCCGGAATGGCGGCACGGGACGTGCCCGGCGTCCATGCCCTGGGCAGCGGTTTCGCCCGCTCGATGGGGACCATGCGGGAGCGGATGCCCGGCGCCGGCAGCGGCAAGTCCGTCACCCGCGGGGTCAGCGTCGAGGTCGGAGAGCTGCAGGCGGCCATCGACCTGGAGATCGTCGTCGACTACGGCGTCTCGATCACGGACGTGGCCGGTGAGGTGAGGGAGAGCGTGATCTCCGCGGTGGAGCGGATGGCGGATCGCGAGGTCGTCGAAGTCAACATCACGGTCAGCGATGTGAAGCTCCCCGACGAGGAGGACGAAGGGGAAGAACGGCAGCGGATCCAGTAGCCGGGGCGCAGCAGCCCGCGTGAGCGAAGGAGCGCGTGATGAGCAGAGCCGTGGTGGGCCTGATGGCCGGGATGGCGCTGGGTTTCGCCGCGTATTTCGGTGACTTCTGGGCGTTCCTGCTGGTTCTCGGGCTGGGCGCCGTCGGTCTCGTGGTCGGGCGGTTCATGGAAGGCGATCTCGAACCGGGCGACTTCGTCCGCCGCCGGGACCGGCAGGAGCGGATCCGCGATGACCGGCGACGGGCTCGGGGAGACTGGCGGCAGTGACCGGTGAAGCCGATCGGCGTCCGGGCATCGCCGGCGGGGAGCGCGGAGCGATCGCCGTCGCCGACCGGGTCGTTGCGAAGATCGCTTCCCACGTGGCGCGCGAGGCGCTGAGCCGGTTCCCCGAGTCGGTCGGCCACGTACCGCCGGGCCGCCGGACGCCCCACGTGACCACCTCCGTGCGGCGGGCACCGGAGCGGCAGACCGCAGGACGGGACGGCGAGTCCGCCGCCGGACGGCAGGCGGCGGTCGGCGAGGCACGGCTGCGCATCACCGTCGAGCTCGGCTATCCGTCCGACATCGGGGCACAGTGCGCCGCCGTGCGCAGGGAGGTCATCGAACGGCTCAGGACATGGTCCGGCATGGACGTGTCACATCTCGTGGTGTCGGTCGGGCGACTGCACTCGGCGCATACGCGGCACGCGGGCGAGGAGAGGGTGAGATGAGCGCGAACACCCGTCGGCGGCCGGCCGGTGACAGCGACCTTCCCCCCGGACCCGGAAAGGCGGACCCGTCCGCGGACGGTAGTCGGGGCAAGGACCCGACCACAGCCGACTCGACACCGGCGGTCGAGGCATCGGACCGGCGGATGCGCCGTTTCTGGTCGACGCGGCGGGTTCCCGCCGCCTTGGTGGCCCTGTTGTCCGCCGCGGCCACCGGACTGCTCCTGTACGACGTGGTCTCTGTCCGTGCAGGCCGGTCCGCGATGCGCTGGCGGCGGCGGCTCGCCGAGGAACTGGCCACCCGACCACTGGACGACGTCTGGATGATCGTCGGGGCCGCGGTCGCGATGGCCCTCGGCCTGTGGCTTTTCCTGCTGGCGGTGACGCCGGGACTGCGCAGGCTGCTGCCCATGCGGCAGCCCGTCGGCATCCCCGGGAAAAGGGAGGTGCGCGCCGGGCTCGACCGCCGCGCGGCCGGCCTGGTTCTGCGTGACCGGGCCGTGCGGGTGCCCGGTGTCCAGTCGGCACAGGTCTCCGTCGGCCGCCGGAAGGTCAAGGCCCGGGCGCGCGCTCATTTCCGCGATCTCGAGGAGGTCCGCGCGGACCTGGACGCCACGCTGGGCGAAGCCGTGACGTTCCTGGGTCTCGCCCGGCAGCCCACGCTGACCGTGCGCGTCCGGCGTCCGAAGAAGGGCTGAGGTGATCCCGATGCTCAGGACGGTGAACCGGGTGCTGCTGGGGCTTCTCGGCCTCGGACTGTTCGCCCTGGGCGGCGGCGTGCTGCTGGGCGGGCTGGACCTGCCGCACCGCTGGGACTTCGGCATGCCGGGCTGGTGGCCCTTCCGCGGGCCCGACGACGTGGTGCTGGGCACCGAGGGACGCACCCGGTGGCGGGAGGAAGGCTGGTGGTGGCCGAGCGTCATCGCGGTGCTCGCCGTGCTGCTGGTCCTGCTGCTGTGGTGGCTCCTCGCCCAGCGCAGGCACCGCCTGGGCGGCGTCCTCGTCGGAAGCGGGGACGGCGCGGCGGCCCGGCTCGACGGCCGTGCACTGGAGGACGTGATCGAGGCAGAGGCGCGGGACCTGGACGGGGTCGCACGGGCCCAGGTACGACTGACGGGCCGAAGCACCGCTCCGGCCGCGCGCGTACGGCTGGTGTTGGAGCCGCACGCCGATCCGGCGCGGACGCTGGGGCGACTGAGCCGGGAAACACTCGCGCACGCGCGGGACTCGGCCGGCCTGGACAGCCTCCCCTCGAAGGTCCGACTCAAAGAAGTCCGCCACCACGCACGACGCGCCGACTGATCCCCGGGGCCGGACTCCCGACGGGGGACCCGGTCAGCCCCTCTGAGGGGGGAGGGAGACCTGGCCCCCAAGGGAGAGGGGGATCTGGCCCGCAGCGCAGGTCTTCACGACTGCCCCGGAGCCATCCACGCCGCGGTTTCCCTCAAGGGAGGCATCCCGCCATGGTCCTCTTCCTGACCCTGCTCGTCGCCGGAATCGCTCTGATCGCCATCGGGGCGGGCGTCGACGGCATGCTCTATCTGTCCTCCGCCGGTGTACTGCTCCTCATCGCCGATCTGCTCTACCTGGCGGCCCGCTCCGCGTGGCGATCTCCTCGGCGCCCGGCCCGCTGAGGCCGCGCCCCTCCCGGCCTCGTCACACGGAGCAGACGGTCGGAGCCCGTGTCCATGAGCAGTCGTTCGGTCTGCGGGGAGGGGTGGTGCAGCCGCAGGGACGCGTGGGTCTCGGCGGCGTGCCGTGACACGTCGAGGAAGACGCGCAGGCCGCTGCTGTCACAGCGGTCGACGGTGGTCAGATCGACGTCGATGAGGGCGATGCCGTCCTGCAGGCACCGCTCCAGAGCGGCGCGCACCCGGGGCGCGGTGACGGGGTCGATCACACCGGCCAGGGTGACCAGTGCCCGCCTGTCCCGGTCGTGCCGGTAGATGTTCAGCTGCGGAAAAGTCATGACGCCTCGGTTCGGATGTTCAGATGCCTCGGTCCACGGGTCCCGGCCGCTCCCCGCCCGGTCCGGGGCCCGGATGTACGCCCCGGGCACGCGTCGCCGCGGACTGAGCCGACGGTTCCGAGGCGCGGCCGGGCGGCCGGATGATCACCCGTGGTGCGTGGTACGGCTGCGGCACGCAGCGGCCGCGGCGGCCGGGCCGGGGGGCGCTGTACCGGTACGCGGCGATCCTGTCGGCGTGCTGGAGGTCGAGCCGGTGGATCACGTACGCCGCCGCTGCGATGAGGACCACGAAGGCGGTGGCTGTCAGGAAGGCGTTCATGGCGGCCACCTCACATACCGATGATCAGTCGGCTGGCCCAGCCGGGCGGGCCGGTCCGTTGGGGAACGGCTACGGACACCGCGGAGGCGCCGCCCTCGTACTCCCCTGCCTCGTCCGGGCCCAGTGACTGGCCGGCCGCCAGGACGCCGTGCCGGGCCTCGTCCGCGGCGATGAGCGCGCTCGCGGTCAGGGGCGGGCCGTCGTACTCGGACGCGGCAGCCATCAGCCGGGCCGCCGACTCCGCCCCGGTCTCGGGCGGAACGATGAGGAGATCCCAGCGGCCGGTGCCGTAGGAGAGCAGCAGCAGCTTGTGCGGGTCGATCTCCGGGGTGAACCAGCCGACCTTGACGATGTGCCCGTCCACGGGAATTTCGCGGGGGATGACCGGCCAGTGCTCCGGGTTGACGGCGATGCGGGTGATGCGGCCCCACAGGGGATCCAACACGTCCGTGAGCGCCGGCAGTTCGCTCAGCAGATCCCAGGACCGAGGCCACCAGGCTCCGTCCAGGAGTCCCCGGGAGGTGCCGTCGGTCTTCAGTACGAGACGCGCGGCCGGGGCTGCGACGGGCTCGGCGTGCGGCAGGGTCGGAAGCAAGGTCGCCGACATGATGCGGACCCGTCTCCGGGCCGCCTCTGCGGCGGCGCGGGTTTCATCTTTCGCCGGGGACGACCCGGCGTGGAAGCCGGTGTGCGAGATGCCCTCGGTACTGTCCACACTACTCCGCGTTTCGTCGCGGCGCGGAGCAGCGGTCACATGGAGTGGAGTACCGGCCGGATGATCTCCCGGCAGTGCCTCAGCGCGTGCCGGGGGTCCCCGTCCTTCGGGCTGCAGGGCCGTCGCCGCCGGGCGCGGTCGGCACAACGGTGTCGGACGGCGGGGGCGAGAGGTCAGCCGCGCCACTCCACCATGAGCAGGGTCGCGTCATCGCTGGTCCGTCCGCCCCTCGCCTGCTTGAGCGTGTGGGACAGGGATCGCGTCACCGCCCGGATGCCGCGCCCGGTCCTCTCCAGTCGGTTCACGCAGTCGATCAGCTGGTCCTCCCCGAACTCCTCCCCACCGCTCTTGTGCTCCTCGACCACTCCGTCGGTGAAACAGAGGACGCGGTCCCCGCGCACCAGCCCCAGCTCGCTGATCCGGGGCACCGAACCACCCAGGCCGACGGGAAGGGTCGTCGGGGCGGCCAGACGCTGTGCGACGCGGTGGTCGCGGACGAGGATCGGCGGCGGGTGCCCTGCGTTGATCCACTGCACCCGTCCCGTCGTCGTGTCCAGCTGCATCATCTGTGCGGTGACGAAGTGCTCGGGACCGAACTGCTCTGCCACGGCGCGGTCCATGAAGTCGTAGATCTCCGGCAGTCCGATGCCGGCGCGGCGGGCGTGGCGGTAGGCGCCGATGGCCACGGTGGCCATCGTGGCCGCGTCCAGTCCGTGGCCCATCGCGTCGATCATGGTCACGTGGAGGACGTCGTCGTTGAGCGCGTAGTCGAAGCTGTCGCCGCCCACGTCGTAGGCGGGTTCCAGGATCCCCGCCACGGCGACCCTGGGCATGATCATCGCGAGCGGTGGCAGCAGCGACCACTGGATCTCCGCGGCGACGCTCATCGCCTCACCGCGTCGGACACCGAAGAACAGGTCGGAGTAGCCGTGCTTGGTCACCAGCAGGTCGGCCACCAGGCCGGAGATTCTGAGCAACAGGCGGCGGTCGTGGTCGTCGACGCCGTCCAGCGTCACCGCCATGACCCCCACCTGGTCACCGCCGTCCAGCAGGGGCAGGTGGACCCGGACGCCGTCCTCCTGGCGCACCTCCACGGGGACCGCGTCGAGGAAGCAGCGGCCCGCCTCGGAGTCGTCGATCACCTGAGGTTCCCCGCCCGTGAGGCCCTCACCGGGCAGCGGTACGAGCAGCAGCTGGCCGTAGTCCTGCAACAGCACCTGCGGTCGGCGGCCACCGAGCCGCTCCACCACGTCAGCGACCAGGGGCCCGATGAGATGGGGCGGCAATTCGTGCGCGCTGTCGAGGATCTCTCCGAGGAGAGCTTCCCCGAAGCTCTCGGAGCGGTCCGCGCGCCGTCCTGCCGTCATCCCCTCACCCGCCATGGTCAGGGCGGGCCGGTATGACAAAGGTTCTGTCGGTGCCATGGCTCCATCAAGGGGTCGTGGATGCCCGGGCCCGCCGGCCACGCGTGGCAGGCCGGGTCGGGCTGCTTACCTGGGTCCGGCTCCTCCTTCCGACTCCCACGTGTCTTGTCCGTCTAGGCCGCTCTCGGCGAGTGCCAGCAGGCGCGGGGCCGACAAGGGGTTCTCGGGGTCGGAGGCGGCGGTCAGCAGCAGGGCTGCCGTTTCGGCCGGTTCGTCCGGTGGGACCACGAGCAGTTCCCAGCGCCCCACGGTGCCGCAGTCCACGGTGATGGCATGCGTCTCGGCGGCCCCGTCGCTCAGGGCCACCTCGATCACATGCCCCGGTGCCATCACCTCCTGCGGGGCATCGGGCCAGGCGGCGGTCCCCACGGTCACGCGCGTGACGGTGCCGATGCTCGGATCCAAGGAGCCGACCAGCGCGGGCAGCTCCAGTTCCAGTGCGTCGCAGCGCGGCCACCATGCGCCGTCCAGCGGGCCATGGCTGACATCCGGCGTGAGGCGCAGCCGGGGCAAGGGCATCCGGTAGGAGTGTCCGTCACCTGGGGCCGTACCTTCGGCGGGCTTGGTGATGGCGTTCATCGTGCGATCCCGATCCGGGCGGTTTCCGGCTGCCCGTGTCTGTTACTCGCCGGGAACGGCGCCGCCGTGGTCGTGCGCCCGACAGTTCTCGGTACCTGTCAGGCTACTCCCGGCCGTGGCAAGCGGCGTGGCGCGCGGCCATCGCGTGGGGAGGCAGACAGCCATCGCGTCGGGACACGTCCGTACGGCGGACGACGGGTGGGTGACGGCCCCGGCCGGGTACGACCGCCGGCTCATCGCTCCTCTGCCACATCATCGGCGTGCCGAGGGCTGCCCTTCGGAAGACAGGGTCAACACACAGGGGGCGACGGGGCCGGGCAGCCCGACGACCTCACCCAGGTTCTGCCGGCCCCAGGATGCCCCCCGAGGGAGGAGTGCAGGTCTGTGAGCAGACGTTGTTGCAGGCGGCGGGCGATATCGCGGTGCTGAGTGTGCGGATGGGCCACGACCTGGGTGAGGACGACGAACCGCGCGCTTCGTCGGCCAGGAAGCGGTGGCCGAACTCCGGGTCGTCATGGTGCGCGTCGAACAGCGCGTTCGCGCGATGCACCTCCTCCGGCAGGGCACCGGTCACCGGCTTGTCGAGCCAGCGGTAGCAGGGCTGCCTGGCGAGCTTCAGCACCCGGCACGCGACCGTGACGGGCATCCCGTCCCCGGCTGGCTCCTTCACGAGCGGGTAGATCCTTTTCCCGGCAGATGCGCCTGCGACAGATAGGCCGCGGCCCGCCGCAGGACCTCGTTCTCCTGCTCCAGCAGCTTGATCCGCCGCCGCGCTTCCCGAAGCTCGGCGCTCTCCTGGCTGGTCACCCCGGCCTTGGCCCCGTCATCGATGTCCGCCCGGCGCATCCACTTCCACAACGTCATCGGGTGGACCCCGAAATCGGTGGCCACCTGCTCGACCGTCACACCCGGCCCGCGGTTCCCCGCGACCCGCACGACGTCCTGGCGGAACTCTTCCGGACAGGGCTTGGGCACAACGACACCCTTCCCACCCGCCCCGCAGGGAAAGCCAGTTCAGATGTCACCCGACCGTGCATCAGACCCCATCCTGGGCCACTCACAGATCAGCATCACCATGGACGTCTACACGCACGTCGTGCAGGACACGCAGCGCGAGGCCATGAGCCACATGGACCGGTTGCTCAGGAAGCGGCGCCCCGGTAGCCCTGAGCGTGAGTGACCGCCCGCGTTGATGCCAAAGGCCCCGGACCAAGATCGGTCCGGGGCCTTTTGCCTGGTGCCCCCGGCAGGATTCGAACCTGCGACACCCGCTTTAGGAGAGCGGTGCTCTATCCCCTGAGCTACGAAGGCGGGGCTTGATCGAAACCTTGCGCGGAACTCGGTGGAGTGCCCGTGGCGAGGTCTCTCTGTCAAGCCCTGAGCGTCCTGTAGCCGACAGACTGCCGCGTGGGTTGGGCGGGGCCCGGGTGTCATGCGGCAGCGGCCGCCAAGGCGCTCGATCCACAGCGTACCGGATCGGAGCTCGGACGGGCGCTGGTGTGGTGGGTTGATCGTGGAGCCGTCGGGTGGTGGGGTCGGCAGAGGGGGTGGCTCCTTCGTGGAGGGCGCGGCTGGTGGAGTTCTGGGCGAGGGGGAAGCCGGAGGGTGTGCGGTTTCCGGGCTTCGGCGCCGTAGGAGATGAGGCGGCTTCCGGCAGGCTCGACGGCCAGGTGGTCGCGCCATGCGGACCGAGGAGTCCGGCCGCGTCGCCGTAGCTCAGGTCGGACACGGCGACCCCGGGTTCGAGAGCTTCACCCGCCGGGCCGGTCGAACGGAGGCCTGAACAAGATCTGTTGACGCGGGCCAACGACCATGCCAGGCTTGTGGGAGCGCTCCCAAGCCGCAGATGGCGGGGGGCAGCACGCTCTGTGTCTGTCCGTATCGGAACCTGTGTATTGACGTCGCGTCACTTCTGGTTGTCGACGGGGGAATTGAACGCTGTCATGGCCGTACCGGAACATCACGATCATCTCGACACCGTAGGTTTCTGTATGCGCCGGGCATGGACGCGCTTGTCCCTGACCGGCTTTCCCACGGTCCCCTGACGACCGTTGTCAGCAGAGTGACGCCACGCCTCAGAAGCGCGTCCGTTCGTTGCCCCTGACCGTCACCGTCATGCGTCGGTACCGGCCCGGTCCGTACGGGACGAGCCCTCAGCAGTTCTGGTGAGCACCGGTGTGCGCCCCGATCCAGGCCGGCCGATGACGCGGTTCGCCTCCAGGCCGCGCATGCCCGTGGCGTCGGTGCATGCACAGCACAGCCGCTCATGCCATCTCGCGGTCACCCTCGCTTCCACGCGGTGACCGTCGGGACGGCATGAGCTCACTCACGCACGAGATGCACGCAACGCCGTTCTGTGAGAAAGGAACCACAGATGACCCAGGTCACGCCTGCGGTGAAAGGCGATCAGGAGCGGCCTTCGTCAACCACCATGCCCGAACCGGGCTCCGCCTACCTCGCGGTGATCACATCCCGGCTGCGCGGACTATGGCAACACTGGTCCGGCGACCCCCTCGGCGAGACCCGTCGGATCGGCGGCGCGGTGCGGGTCGCCTTCTCCGGCGGGAACGGCCCGCGGTGACCGGAACGGCCGCGCGGAGACCACTGGCCGACACCTCCCAGCGGAAGATCATGCTCGGCGTCCTGCTCGTGGACACGATCGCCGCCGGGGCCTTCTACCCCCTCACGTTCCTCTACCTCACGCTCAGCACTGATCTGCCGGTCGCGCAGATCGGCCTGATCCTGACCGGGGGCGGCCTCGTCGCCCTGGTGCTGAATCCCGTGGCCGGCAGTGCGGCCGACCGCTGGGGTGCCCAGCGGACCCTCGTGCTGGCCAACGTGTGCTGCGGACTCGGCTACCTGGGACTCGTCGACATCCACGGCTGGTTCCAGCTGGTCGCGGCGGTCGCGTTCATCTCCTTCTCGCAGCGCCTGTACTGGGTCGGCTGGCCGGTGTTCATCGCAGAACAGGTCGCCGAGGGGGAGACGCTGGACCGCTGGTTCGCAGTCGTCAACGCCTTCAAGAGCGCTGCCCTCGGCCTCGGCGCGGTGACCGCCGCCGTCGCCCTCGCCGCCGGTGACGTCGGCACGCTCCGGGCGATCCTGGTCGTCGCCGTGGCCGCCTCCTTCCTGTCGGCCGCGGTGTTCTTCCGGCTGCGCATGAACCCGCGGGCCGCCGCGGGCGATGCGGACGGCGCCGGGGTCCCGGACGCGGAACCGGCGGCCGGGCCCGGAGGATGGCGCGTGGTCCTGGGAGACCGCCCGTACGTCGTGATGACCGTGGCGCACACCGCACTGACCGTGGCGTGGCTGCTGCCCGGCGTCGTGCTGCCGGTTTACTTCGTCGACACGCTGGGCCTGCCCGCGTGGGTGCCCTCCGTGGCGTTCGCGGTGAACACGGCCATGACCGTGCTGTTCCAGACGGTCGTCTCGCGTTCCCTGGCAGTCCTGCGGCGCACCCGGGCGGTGCTGGTCGGGGCCTGTGCCTTCCTGCTCGCCTTCGCCGTGTTCGCGGGCGCGGGCAGCAGCTCCCGGGTGGTCGCGACGGGGCTCGCGCTGGTCGGCATCATGCTCTTCTCCGTCGGCGAGATGTCCGCCGGACCGCCGGCCCAGTCGCTGTCGATGGAGGCCGCACCGGTGCCGCTGCGCGGCAGGTACTCGTCGGTCTTCCAGATGTCGTGGACCGTCTCCGGCGTCGTCGGTCCCGCCGTCGTCGGGGTGCTCCTGCAGTGGAACAGCCTGGCTCTGTGGCTGGTACTGGGCGTACTCGTCGCACTCGGCGGACTGGGCTTCGTCGCCTGCGAGAGGGCGTTCCCCGCACGTGTCCTGTATGCCGAGCCGAAGAAGAGCGGCGCATGAACCCGGATGGGCCGCGATCCTCCATGTCAGCACCACCGGCGAGCCGGGCGGGGTCGGTGAGGCCGTCCGCAGCGAGCTGCCCTGCCTCGCCGAGTCCGGGTGGCGGCCCCGATGGGGCACGGCGAACGAACTGGACGAGGCGCACGACACCGCGTTCGTCCTGCACAACGCCGTGCTGCCGGAAGGGCCGGCCACCCGGCTCGACAGGAGCCGCACCGACGGAGCGGAACTCTTCGGCGGCCGGTGGCAGAAATTGGCGCTCGGCCGCGCGTCCATGCAGGACGGGCCGCTTCTGATGGTTCCGGACGGCCGGCCGCCGCCCTCGACGCCGAGGCGGAACACGCCCTTTCCCAGCGTTATGCAGCTCAAGCCGAAAGGCCGGCGGCCGGCGGCCGACGACGGGATCATGCTGCTGGTTTCTCACCATTTCTCGACGGTGGGAACGGACGACCTCGTCGTCGTGATCGAGGGGCCGGACAGCGGAAGCCGAGGGCCACGCCACACTGCTGTGTCGCGGCGGTCTCTACGCGGAGTTGTACACGCTTCAGGCCCGCGGCTGCCGACGAACCGGCCGGAATGAGTCCCTGGTGTGTGCGAGGAAAATGTGGTGTGATTTCCGGGTGTCCGAGGAAGAGATACTCGTCAAGCGTCTCCGTGAAGCTGGATACGCGGCCGAAAAGGCGGAGAAAGCCACTGGCGGAGTGGTCGCAATTGCCGGGCTGGTGACCCTCGAGGACGATTCCCAGGTATTCGCGAAAACGCTTCTCGGGCCGGACCGGGACATTTTCCCCGTCGAAGCCATCGGCCTGACGGAGCTCCGCGAAACCGGCGGGGCGATCACGCCGGAAGTGCTGTACGCCTCCCCCCGGCTGCTCGTGCTGGAGAAGATGCAGCCGCGCCGCGACGACGAGCGTTTCTGGGAGCGGCTCGCCCACACGGTCGCCGGCCTGCACACCTCCACGACCGCCGAGCGGTTCGGCTGGCACCGTCCGGGCTGGCTGGGCCGACTGCGCCAGGACAACACCTGGGACGGCGACGGCCACGCGTTCCTCGCGGAGCGGCGCATCCTGCGCTGGCTGTCGGAGCCCTTGGTCGAGGCGGCCTTCGACGCCGCGGAGCGGCAGGCCCTGGAGCGGCTCTGCGCGGCCCTGCCCGAGCTCGTGCCGGACCGGCCCCCGTGCCTGACGCACGGCGATCTGTGGCAGGAGAACATCGTCGCCACCGCCGACGGCGCGCCCGTGCTCATCGACCCCGCCGTGTCCTGCAACTGGCCGGAGATCGACCTCAGCATGCTGTGGTGCTCCCCGCGCCCACCCGCCTCGGATCGCTTCTTCGCCGTGTACGAGGAGATCACCGGGATCGACGACGGCTGGCGGGACCGGATGGACCTCTTCCATCTCCGGGAACTCCTGAGTGTCATCGCCCATGACGACGACGACTGGGGAGCCGCGGAGGCCGTAAGGAAGATCATCGCCCCGTTCCGGCGGGACGGCGGCCCGGCGACGGTGTGACCGGCGTGCCACCGCCGACCCCCTGCCCGGATACTGGCGCCACAGCGGCTCCGCGCCGTACGGCAGCGGGTCGGTGAGCCGGCCGTCGGCGCTGACCTGGTTGAGAAAGACCCCTTCGACAAAGTCGGGTTCGTGCGGCTTTCGACGTGGTGTACCACATGGAAGCTTTCGACTCCCGGCTCCCCGTAATGACTCAAGGAACAGGGCAGCGAAGAAATGTCGTCGCCCACCACGGAAACGAAGCGTAAAGTCACGCCCATTACAGTGGGCCTCTTCAGCGGTGCTGCTCAGGAGTGAGGACGACTCCGGCGATTGACGTCGTGCGGTTCGGGCCGCGGCGGGCGTGACGGAAGATCCGCCACGATGTCGAACCGTGCCACACCGTGTTCGACGGGTGCCCGTGCCGTGGACGGTGTGCGGTGTGACGGTTTGCCGGGTGGGCGGAGCACCGGTCGGTGTCGTCGTCTCGTCTGCCGCGGAGGCCCCCTTCGCATCGGCGGCCGTGCGGCCCGCGTCAGGATGCGCCGAACAGCACCCAGAGTGCCATCAGGGTCAGGAATCCGGTCACTGCCAGTGACGGGACCCCGAGGATCGCGGCGACCGTCCCCCATCGGGTCCGTCCCCTGGGCACCTCCGTCGTCCCGGACTTCGGGGCTGCCGGCTGTGTCTCCGCCATGAAGCTCCCCTGTCGATGCGTAACTGCCGTACGAAGCGTCTCAGTTGGAACCGGTTCGAGGGGCGCGGTCCGGCGGTTGTCGCCGGTCGTGTCGTGTCACGTCGCGTCCTCTCTGGTGTCGGGGTGTCGGCGTCGAGAAGCCCGGCTTCCGTCGCGCCGGGGATCAGCCCTGTGCCGTACGGGTCACCCGTACCCGGTACTCCTCCGCCTCCGCCGCCGTCACCGTCACCCGGATGCCCGCCCGGCGGTCCACGAAGGTCTCGCCCGGTGTGAACGTCGCGTCCGAGAGTTCCGCGTGGACGTTGGGGGAGCGGGTGCAGCCGCCGCTGTCGCGGCGGGAGTCGTGGACGGTGATCGGGCCCATGCCGGTGTCCACGTTCGCGTCGACGCGGTAGACGAGGACGCCGGGGCGGCACACCGCCTCGTCGTTGCCGGCGCGGGTGCGCAGTTCGACGGCGTAGCCGGAGTGGCCGTTCAGGGGGATGAAGACGAGTTTCGGGCCGCCTGTCAGGGCGAGGGGGGTGAGGACGTACTCCCGTGTGCCCGGGTCCGTCGCGCAGCCGACCTGGGACGCGTCCAGCCAGCCCAGCTTCCACTTGTGCCAGGCGAGGAAGTCGTTGTTGGCGCCCCAGTCCTCGCTCATGATGTCCCAGTGGCCGACCGCCCCGCCGCCCTCGGCGGTGTAGAGGTCGGGCAGGCCGAAGACGTGGCCGTTCTCGTGCGGCAGTACGCGGTAGCCGGTGCGGTCGTAGGAGCCGGAGCCGTCGTCCTGGCGGGAGTAGACGAAGGACGCGTTGGCGACGGGGACGCCGTCCGCGCTCGGGGCCTCCTTGTTGCCGGCGAAGGTCACGGACAGGACCGTGTCGAGGGCGGCGGGGCCCGCGTTGGGGCTCACCAGCACGTTCAGCAGGTCGTACGACTGGAAGTCCACCTCGGGATCGGCCTCGGCCACGATGTCGCGGACCAGTTCGCGGTAACCGGGGTCGAAGGGGGCGCCGCGCTCTATGCCGTACGCGCGGAACGACTTGGGCATCCGGATCCAGTCGGGGACGGGGAGTTCGGGACGGTAGTCGAGGCGGCCGTAGGAGCTGGTGGCGAACCACTGGCGGGTCTGGGGGAAGAACTCGCGGTAGCGGTCGAGGGCGTCGCCCTCGCCGGGCGCGTCGGAGAAGTCGATCATCAGGGTGAGGGCGCGGACGGTGCCGGTGGAGCGGGTGTAGCCGGGAGCCGTGGGGATGCCCTCGGACATCTGGGTCTCCCGGTCCGCGGTGATCGTGCAGGGGCCGTGCGCGGAGGTGGGGGACAGGGCGCTGGGGCCGGCGCCGGCGGGGGAGGGGGCGGGGGAGAGGCGGCCGTTGCCGGCCGAGGTGCTGACCGCGAGGGTCAGGGCGGTCACCGATGCCAGGGCGGCCAGCCGGCGCGGGGATATCCGGCGTCGGCTCGGCTGCGGCTGCATGCGGGGACCTCCGCTCCACACGGCAGCCGCCGGTCTCCGACTGCACCCTTGCGATCACCCTGCGTCGCCGGGTGTGCGGGCGCCTGTTGGGAGGTCCGATCGTGGGGCCGTACGACCCGGGCGGTGTGAGGCGGGTCACAGGAAAAGAGTCCGGGGGTGGGAAATAACCGGGGATCGTTTCCCCGTTTGAACCTGTGTCCGTGCGAAACGGGGATTTGCTCCCCGGATCGCCGGGATGACGGCAAGGCAAACCCACAGCGACCTAGGAGTGCACCGTGCAGACCGCCACCCCCGTGCCGCGCAAGGCGCCCCGGCCCCGTGCCGACGCCCTGCGCAACCGGGAGCGGATCGTCACCGCCGCCCGGGAGATGTTCGTCGAGTTCGGGCCCGATGTGCCGCTCGACGACGTCGCCCGCCGGGCCGGCGTCGGCAATGCCACGGTGTACCGCAACTTCCCCGACCGCGACGCGCTGGTGCGCGAGGTCGTCTGCTCCGTGATGGACCGTACGGTGCGGGCGGCCGAGCAGGCGCTCAGCGAGAGCGGGGACGCCTTCGAGGCGCTGGAGCACTTCGCGCACACGGCCGCCGACGAGCGGATCAGCGCGCTGTGCCCGATGGTCTCCAGCACCTTCGACCAGCACCACCCCGACCTGGAGGACGCACGCCGGCGCGCCGAGAGCCTCGTCGCGCAGTTGATGGACCGCGCCAAGGCGGCCGGTCAGCTCCGCGCCGACGTGGAGTACGGCGATCTGATGGTGGGCGTCGCCCAGCTGAGCCGGCCCCCGGCCGGTACCGGCTGCGTCAGCGCCGACCGTTTCGTCCACCGCCATCTGCAGCTGTTCCTGGACGGGATGCGGGCCCCGGCCCCGACCGTTCTGCCGGGTACGGCAGTGACCGTGGAGGATCTGCGCTGCTGAGCGATCTCTGACGCGAGCAGGATTCCCGTACAGCGGCCGTCCCCGGGGCGAGTCGTTCCCTGACGACACCGATTTTTCGTTACATCTTTCTAAATTTCCGTCACACACTTCCGAAATGGGTACCCCCATGTCTCAGACAGCCTCAGCGGCCGGAAAGGCCCTGAGCGTCCCCGACGCCAACCGCTGGAAAGCGCTCGTCTTCATCGCGCTCGCCCAGCTGATGGTCGTCCTCGACGCCACCATCGTGAACATCGCCCTGCCCTCCGCCCAGCAGGACCTGGGCATCTCGGACGGCAACCGCCAGTGGGTGGTCACCGCCTACGCCCTCGCCTTCGGCGGACTGCTGCTGTTCGGCGGCCGGATAGCCGACCTGTGGGGGCGCAAGCGGGCCTTCGTGCTCGGTCTGGGCGGGTTCGCCGCGGCCTCCGCGCTCGGCGGCGCGGCCACCAACGAGGCCATGATGTTCGGCGCCCGCGCCCTCCAGGGTGTCTTCGGCGCGCTGCTCGCGCCCGCCGCGCTGTCCCTGCTCGCGGTGATGTTCACCGACGGCAAGGAGCGCGCCAAGGCGTTCGGCATCTACGGCGCGATCGCCGGTGGCGGCGGTGCCGTGGGTCTGATCCTCGGCGGTTTCCTCACCGAGTACATGGACTGGCGCTGGACGTTCTTCGTGAACATCCCGTTCGCCGTGGTCGCCGCGGCCGGCGCGTACTTCGTCATCCGTGAGCCCGAGGGCGGCCGCAACCGCTCGCCGCTGGACATCCCCGGTGTGGTGCTGTCGACCGTGGGTCTGGTCGCGCTGGTCTACGGCTTCACCCGCGCGGAGTCCGAGGGCTGGAGCGACTCGCTGACGATCGGCATGTTCGTCGCCTCCGCCGTGCTGCTCGCCGCCTTCGTGGCCGTCGAGGCCAAGGTCAAGGCGCCGCTGCTGCCGCTGCGCGTCCTCACCGAGCGCAACCGCGGCGGGGTCTACCTCTCGCTGGGCCTGGCGATCATCGCGATGTTCGGCCTGTTCCTCTTCCTGACGTACTACCTGCAGGTCGTGAAGGGCTACTCGCCGGTCAAGACCGGTTTCGCCTTCCTGCCGATGATCGCGGGCATGATCACGGGCTCCACCCAGATCGGCACCCGGCTGATGACCCGGGTCGCGCCCCGGCTGCTGATGGGCCCCGGCTTCCTGGTCGCCGCGCTCGGCATGCTCTTCCTGACCCAGCTGGAGATCGACACCTCCTACGCGGCCGTCCTGCTGCCCGGCATGCTGCTGCTCGGTCTCGGCATGGGTACGGCGTTCATGCCGGCCATGTCGCTGTCCACCATGGGCGTCGAGCCGCGTGACTCCGGTGTCGCCTCCGCGATGGTCAACACCTCGCAGCAGGTGGGCGGCGCCATCGGCACGGCCCTGCTGAACACGATCGCGGCCTCGGCCACCACGTCCTACATCACCGACCACATCGGCGGCGCCACGAGCCCGTCCCAGCAGCAGCTGGTCCAGCTCCAGGGACAGGTGCAGGGCTACACCAGCGCGATCTGGTTCGCGGTCGGGATCCTGGTGGCGGCCTCGGCCATCGCCCTGGTCCTGATCAACGCCGGCAAGCCGGGCGGCACCGCGGTCGCCGGGTCCGCCGACGAGGCCGTCGGGGACGAGCTGGCGGTGCCGGTGGCCATGCACTGACGGCCACCCGCCGATCCCTCACCACCCGTACGGAAGAGGAGGGGACGCCTCCTCCGTACGGTTCCCCGGACCTGCCCCGGCTCCCGCCCGTCAGCGGAGCCAGGGCAGGTCCGCGCCCGCTCCGCTCGGCTGAAGTCCCTCGGCGACGATCCGCATGATCTCGCCGAGGGACTTCTGCTGCTCGGGGGTGAGCCGGTCGAAGACCGCCTGGCGTACGGCGTTCACATGGCCGGGCGCGTGCCGGCGCAGCACCTCCAGGCCCTCGTCCGTCAGTACGGCGAACTGGCCCCGCTTGTCGGAGGGGCAGTCCTCACGGCGTACCCAGCCGCTCTTCTCCAGGCGCGCGACGGCGTGCGAGAGGCGGGAGCGGGTGATCTTCGCGGACATCGCCAGTTCCGTCATCCGCAGCCGGCGGCGCGGGGACTCGGCGAGCTTGACCAGCAGGCCGTAGTAGACGTGCGGCATTCCCGCGTCACGCTGGAGCTGACGGTCGAGGTGGTCTTCCAGGAGGGTGGCGGCCTCGATGTACGAGCGCCAGACGCGCTGCTCCTCGTCGGTGAGCCAGCGGGGTTCGTCGGCGGATGCCGATGATGCTGCGGGTGCCGTGTTCATGTACTCCACTGTACGGCCGCTCTCCTTGAAGGTTAAACAAAATCGGCGTACAGTCGACATGGGAAGTTGAGAGTTCAAGCAAGGCTGGAAGTCCGCCGAAGGGAGCCGCCGTCATGACCGCCGCCGCCCAGGAACGCATGCCCGCGCTCTACCTCAGCCACGGCGCCCCGCCCCTGGCCGACGACCCCGTCTGGCCCGGAGAGCTGGCCGCCTGGTCGGCCGGACTGCCCCGCCCGAAGGCGATCCTGGTCGTCTCCGCCCACTGGGAGGAGGCCCCGCTCGCCCTCGGCGCCACCGAGACCGTCCCCCTGGTCTACGACTTCTGGGGCTTCCCCGAGCACTACTACCGGGTCACCTACGGCGCCCCCGGAGCCCCCGCGCTCGCCGACTCGGTGCGGGGGCTGCTGCGCGCCCCCGGCACGCCCGTCCAGGACGTCCCCGACCGGGGCCTGGACCACGGCGCCTACGTCCCGCTGGTCGAGATGTACCCCGAGGCCGACATCCCGGTGCTCCAGGTCTCCATGCCCACCCTGGACCCGGTGCGGCTGATGGGGATCGGGCGGAGGCTCGCGCCGCTGCGCGACGAGGGCGTGCTGATCGTCGGCTCCGGGTTCTTCACCCACAACCTCGCCGCACTGCGGCAGGGCGGCATCCCCGCCTGGTCGGCGGAGTTCGACGCCTGGGGCCGGGAGGCCTTGGAGGCGGGTGACGTGGACGCGCTGCTCGACTTCACCCGCAAGTCCCCGGCCGGCCTGCTCGCCCACCCGCGCACCGAGCACTTCGCCCCGCTCTTCGTGACCATGGGCGCCGCGGACGCCGCAGGGGAGCTCGGGGAACAGAAGTCCGTGATCGACGGGTTCTGGCTGGGGCTGGCCAAGCGGTCGGTGCAGTTCGGCTGACCTCTCCGGCGGCTACAGGGGCTTCTCGTACCAGGCCACGTCCCACCAGCGGCCGAACTTCCGGCCCACCTCCCGGTACGTGCCGACGTGCCGGAAGCCGAAACGCTCGTGCAGCCGCGTCGAGGCGACGTTCGGCTGGGCGACGCCGGCGTAGGCGCGGTGCAGGTCCTCGCCCGCGAGGGCCTCGAAGAGGGCCTTGTAGAGGAGGGTGCCGATGCCGCGCCGGCCGGAGTCCGGGGCGACGTAGACCGTCGTCTCCACCGAGGTCGTGTAGGCGGGCTTGGGGCGGAAGGGGCTGGAGGTGGCGTACCCCAGGATCCCCTGTGAACCGGCACCCGTGGCAACCATCAGGCGGTGCGGGCCGTCTACCGGGTGGGAGAGCAACCAGGGGCGGCGCTCCTCCGGGGTGAAGGGGGCCGTGTCGAATGTGATCGCCGTCTCACGTACGTAGTGGTTGTACAGGTCGGTGAGGGCCGTCAGATCACCCTCCGTGCCCGGCCTGACCTGGACCTCTTCGTGCTCCGACGGCATCGCGCCTCCCCGTGTGGGCCGACAGGGTACTGCATGATCAGAAAAATCGGTGGACGGGTTGGGAATTCTGTCCGGATTCCAGTCGTTGTTTCCATCGGATGCAGGGCACTCGACCAGAGTCCGGAGGGACCTGAGAGACGTGTCAGGCGTCCACAGGACCACCCGCTGACCTCATCATCGCAAGGGAGCACGCATGGCAACCCGCGCCGTCGCCCGTCGTCAGTCCGCCACCGGCGAGACGGCCGACTCGGCACGCAGTGTCCGCGCCCATGGCGGCGAGATCGCCGATCGCGACCTGGTCGGCATGTACCTGGACGAGATCGCGCGCACGCCGCTGCTCGACGCCGCCAAGGAGGTCGAGCTGTCCCAGATCATCGAAGCGGGTGTGTTCGCGCAGCAGATCCTCGACGGCCTCGAGGAGAACAAGGCCGGGGCCACCCCCGAGGAGCTCCGGGCCCTGGTCGACGCGAGCGAGCGGGCGAAGGACGTCTTCATCCGTTCCAACCTCCGCCTGGTCGTCGCCGTGGCCCGCCGCTACCCGAGGAGCGGTCTGCCGCTGCTCGACCTGATCCAGGAAGGCAACGCCGGTCTGGTCCGCGCGGTCGAGAAGTTCGACTACCGCAAGGGCTTCAAGTTCTCCACGTACGCGACCTGGTGGATCCGCCAGGCCATCACCCGCTCGATAGCCGACCAGTCGCGCACCATCCGCCTGCCCGTCCACCTGGTGGAGGAGCTGGGCCGGATACGGCGCGTGCAGCGCGAGTTCAACCGCGAGCACGGCCGTGAGCCGGAGCCCGCGGAGATCGCCGCCGAGCTCGGCTCCACGCCGGAGCGCGTCGTCGACGTGCTCGACTGGGCCCGTGACCCGGTCTCGCTGAACATGTCGGTGGACGACGAGGGCGAGACCCAGTTCGGCGACCTCCTGGAGGACACCTCGGCGGTGTCGCCGGAGCAGTCGGTGCTGACGCTGCTGCGCAGTGAGGAGCTGGACGACCTGATCGGCCGCCTCGACCAGCGCACGGCCTCCATCATCAAGATGCGGTACGGCATCGAGGACGGCCGCGAGCGCACGCTGACCGAGGTCGGCAAGGAGCACGGCCTGACCCGCGAGCGCATCCGCCAGATCGAGAAGCACGCACTGCTGGAGCTGAAGAAGCTGGCCCGCGACACCGGTTTCGACGCGGCGGCGTGATACCCGGCCGGAGCGCGGCGGCGCGGCTGCCGCGACGGCAGCGTGGCGGTCCGCCCCCGGTTTTCGGTGCGGCGGCGTGAGGATCCGGGCGGCGCGGTAGCGTGACGGCCGGGCCGCCGGAGACGGACGCGGCGGTGCGGCCGCCGGGTTCGGCGCGGTGGTGCCGACGCCGCCGTGCGGAGTCCGGGGGAGCGACGGGGTCCGCACGGACCCCGGCCGCGTACGCCGGGTGGCGAAAGACCGCGCAAAACATGGCCGTTCCCCGCCGCTTCAACCCACCGGGCCCTGGGAACAAGAATTCCAGGCCGGGAGTTCGAACTTCGGGCTCCTGAGATCCTGGACCCACCGAGCCACGTCCCGACGCACAACCCCCCCCGGCGCCGGGACTTCCCCAAGCCGGGTTCGGCGCCCTCCCCCCGGGCGCCGGGCCCGGCTTCCTCATGCGCGCCGCCGGCCGGCGGGTCACCCCGGACCTGAACCCCGGGGTGGCCCGCCAGATGGCAGATTGTGTCACATGGGCATAGCCTGCCGGGCGTGAGCAGCACCACCCCGACGTCGCCCCCGCCGCCTCCCGCGGTTTCGCTGACCGAACGGCGCAAGGCCGAGACCCGTATGGAGATCGCCCGCGCGGCGGCCGGTCTCTTCGTCCGGCAGGGCCTGCGGGCCACCCGTGCCGAGGACATCGCCCAGGCGGCCGGCATCGCCCCGCGCACCTTCTACCGGTACTTCGCCAGCAAGGAAGAGGCCATCGGCCCGCTCTACGCCGTCGGCGCCCAGCGCTGGGTGGCGGCGGTGCGCGCCGCCCCCGCGGGGGTGCCCCTGCCGCGGGTCCTGGAGGACGCCGTGCGCCACACGCTCACCCCCGGCCTCGGGGTGTCGGCGGCCTCCTGGGACTGGGTGCGCACCCTGATCCGGCTGGCCGAGGCGACCCCCGCCCTGCGCCGGGTGTGGGCGGAGGCGTGCCGGGAGTCGGAGCGGAGTCTGGCGGAGGCGCTGGCGGAGCGGCTGACGGCCGCTCACGTCCCGTACGAGGCCGACAACGTTGCCGCCCGCACCCGGCTGTGCTTCACCGCCGCCGTCGCGAGCGCGGCCGTGCGCACGGCGATGGAGAGCTGGGCGGCCGGTGACGGCCCCTCCGAGGGCCCTCAGGGCCCGGCCGAACTGGCGGTCGCCAACCTCGCGGCGCTACGGGACTTCGCGTGGGCGGCTTGACGCCGGCCCGCGGCCGTTTCCGGAGGGCTCCGGCGCCGCGTCACGCCGGACCGCCCGCCGCCCGGCTCATCCGCGCCCCCAACTCCCGTACCGTCTCCACCAGTTCCGCGGGCTCCTGCACCGTGAACTCGTGCCCGAGCGTCGCCAGCCGTACCGCCAGCCATTCCTTGGCGCCGCTCACCGTCGCCCGCAGCCGGCAGCTTCCCTCGTCCAGCGGTTCGGGCGCGCCCAGCCAGCCCGGGAGGCGGGCGGCGACCGTCTCGGCCGGTGCGGCGAAGGTGACGACCAGTTCGTAGGACTCCTGCGCGCGGTACATCGACCGGCGCAGGAACTCCGCCGCGCTCCCGGTCGGCAGCTCGCGCGGGGTGAACCGCGCCCCGGTCGCGAAGGGGTCGCTCACCCGGTCGACGCGGAACGTCCGCCAGTCCGCGCGGTCGAGGTCGTACGCCACCAGGTACCAGCGCCGCCCGGTCGACACCAGCCGGTACGGCTCGGTCACCCGCCGGGACCCGGTGCCGTCGGCGGCCCGGTAGGCGAACCGCAGCCGCTCGTGCCCGGCCACCGTGGAGGCCATGACGGTGAGCGTCTCCGGCGCGATCGTCGCCCCGTCGCCGCTGGTCAGCGGGGTGGTCGCGGCCTGGAGCGTGCTGACGCGGTGGCGCAGCCTGGCGGGCAGCACCTGCTCCAGCTTGGCCAGCGCCCGCACGGAGGCCTCGTCCACGCCCTCCAGCGCGTGCCCGGCGCCGGCCCGCAGCCCGACCGCGATGGCCACCGCCTCCTCGTCGTCGAGCACCAGAGGCGGCATCGCCTTGCCGGCGACGAGCCGGTAGCCGCCGTCCGCGCCCAGGGTCGCCTGCACGGGATAACCGAGCTCGCGCAGCCGGTCGATGTCCCGCCGGATCGTGCGCCGGGAGACCCCGAGCCGGTCGGCCAGCTCGCCGCCGGGCCATTCGCGGGGCGTCTGGAGGAGGGAGAGGAGGGTCAGGAGCCGGGCCGGGGTGTCCGTCGTCATGAGAACGAGGATGCCGCGGAATTAGGACCTGATCCGACCTACTTGGGAAATAGCTTCCGGGACATGAACTCCACCGACACCCCGCACGCACCGCAGCCCGTCGCGGGCGACCAGGGCGACCGCCGCCGCTGGTTCGCGCTGGCGATCGTGATGACCGCCGCCTTCATGGACCTCGTCGACGTCACGATCGTCAACATCGCGATCCCGTCGATCCAGCGCGACGAGGGCGCCACCTTCAGCCAGATCCAGTGGATCACCGCGGGTTACGCGCTGGCCTTCGCCGCCGGGCTCGTCACCGGCGGCCGGCTCGGCGACATCCACGGCCGCAAGCGGATCTTCCTCATCGGCATCGGCGGCTTCACCGTCGCCTCCGCGCTGTGCGGCCTCGCCGTGAACCCGGAGATGCTGGTCGCCTCCCGCATCCTGCAGGGCGCCATGGCGGCGCTGATGGTGCCGCAGGTGCTGTCGATCGTGCACGCGACCTTCCCGGCGCACGAACGCGGCAAGGTGTTCGGGCTGTTCGGCGCGATCGTCGGCCTGGGCGCGGTGTCCGGACCGCTGCTCGGCGCGCTGCTGACCGAGTGGAACCTGTTCGGCCTGGAATGGCGGCCGATCTTCCTGATCAACCTGCCGGTCGGCATCGCGGGCCTGGTCCTCGGCGGCCGCTTCATCACCGAGTCGAAGGCGCCGCGCGCCCTGAAGCTGGACCTGGTGGGCGTCGCGCTGGTCACGCTGGCCCTGCTGATGCTGCTCTACCCGCTGACCCGGGGCCGTGAGCTGGGCTGGCCGCTGTGGGGGTACGTGTCGATGGCCGGCGCGCTGGTGGTCTTCGCGGCGCTGGTGGCGTACGAGCGGGTCAAGGGCGCGCGGGACGGCTCCCCGCTGATCGAGCTGTCGCTGTTCAAGGTGAAGAGCTTCGCGGCGGGCATCGCGGTGCAGACGGTGTTCGGCATCGGCCTCGGCATCTTCTTCCTGGTCTGGACGCTGTACATGCAGGTCGGCCTGGGCTGGAGCGCGCTGCGGGCCGGACTGACCGGGGTGCCGTTCTCCGTCGCGGTCTCCGCGGCGGCCGGGATGTCGGTGCAGCTGCTGGTCCCGCGCTACGGGCGCAAGGTGCTCCAGGCGGGCGCGCTGGTGATGGCGGCCGGGGTGCTGGTCTACATGTGGGAGGCCGAGCGGTACGGCCAGTCCATCGCCTCCTGGCAGATGGCGCTCCCGCTGGCGGTCATGGGCGTCGGCATGGGGCTGATCGTGGCCCCGCTGACGGACGCCGTGCTCTCCGAGGTACCGCGTGAGCACGCCGGGTCGGCGTCGGGGCTGATCAACACCGTGCAGCAGATGGGGAACGCGCTGGGGCTCGGCCTGGTGTCGGTGGTGTTCTTCGGGGTGATCGACGAGCGGCTCGCCCCGGCCGAGGTGGGCCCGGCCTTCGCCGACGGCTTCCGGCACGCGCTGGGCTGGGTGGCCGCGGTGCTGGGCGTGATCTTCCTGCTGATGTTCGCCCTGCCCAAGCGTCCCGCCCAGCATGTGGAGGGTGCGGGGGAGGCTCCCGTGGCGGTGGAGAAGGAGCGGGAACTCGTGGCCTGAGCGGCTCCACGGAGAGGGCCCGGCGCCTCATGAGGCGCCGGGCCCTCTCCGTGTGTACGTACGGACATGAACGGAAGCCCGTTCGTGCCCGTACGTGCCCATGTCTGTTTACTTTCCGGACATCCGGGCGTACTCTGCGGGCGAAACCACACGTTCGGGCATGAACGGACTCGGAGGCAGGCCACCATGTACGCACCGGAACGCCAGCGGGAGATCCTGCGGCTCGCCCGCGACGGCGGCCGGGTGGACGTGGTCTCGCTGGCCGAGGAGTTCCAGGTGACCGCCGAGACCATCCGCCGGGACCTCAAGGCCCTCGACCGCGCCGGCCTGGTCCGCAGGGTGCACGGCGGGGCCATCCCGGCCGGACGCCTCGACTTCGAGCCGGACCTCGCCGAGCGGGAGACGACCGCGGCCGACGAGAAGGACCGCATCGCCAGGGCCGCCCTCGCCGAACTCCCGGCCGACGGCGCCGTGATCGTCGACGCCGGCTCGACGGCCGCGCTGCTCGCCGGCCTCCTGCCGGTGGAGCTCTCCCTCACCGTCGTCACCCACAGCCTGCCCATCGCGGCCCGCCTCGCCGACCACCCCGGCATCCAGCTCCATCTCGTCGGAGGGCGCGTACGGCACCGTACGCACGCCGCCGTGGACGCCTGGGCGCTGCGCGCGTACGCCGAGATCCGCGCGGACGTCCTGTTCGTGGCCGCCAACGGGTTCTCCGCCGAACACGGGCTGACCACGCCCGACCTCGCCGAGGCCGCCGTGAAGCGCGCGGCCATGGCCGCCGCCCGCCGCGTGGTGCTGCTCGCCGACTCCTCCAAGCACGGCCAGGAGCACTTCGCCCGCTTCGGCGACCTGGGCGACGTGGACCTGCTGATCACCGACAGCGGGCTCAGCCCGGACGACGCCGCCGCGATCGAGCGCGGCGGCACGGAAGTAGTGCGCGCATGATCCTCACCGTCACCCCCAACCCGTCCCTGGACCGCACCTACGAGGTCCCCTCGCTGGACCGCGGCGAGGTCGTCCGGGCCACCGGCGAACGCGTCGACCCTGGCGGCAAGGGCGTCAACGTCTCCCGCGCCGTCACCGCGGCCGGCCGGCGCACGGTCGCGGTGCTGCCCCTGGGCGGCGCACCGGGCGCCCTGGTCGCCGACCTGCTTGACGCGCAGGGCATCGAGGTCGCTCCGGTCCCGGTCGCCGGCGCCACCCGCTCCAACATCGCGCTCGCCGAGGCGGACGGCGTGCTCACGAAGATCAACGCGCCGGGCCCGGAACTGACGCCGGCCGAGCGGGAACTGCTCCTCGACACCGTGCGCCGGCAGTCCCCGGGCGCCGACTGGATCGCCTGCTGCGGCAGCCTGCCGCGCGGACTCGCCCCCTCCTGGTACGCCGAACTGGTCGCCCGGGTGCACGCCGCCGGCGTACGCGTCGCACTGGACACCTCAGGGCCCGCGCTGCTCGCGGCCCTGCGCGAGCGGCCCGACGTGGTGAAGCCGAACGCCGGGGAGCTCGCCGAGGCCGTGGGGCGGCCCCTGGTCACCGTGGGCGACGCGCTGAAGGCGGCGGAGGAGCTGCGGGGGATGGGCGCCCGGGCCGTCCTCGCGAGCCTCGGCGCCGACGGGCAGTTGCTCGTGGACGACGACGGCGCATGGTTCGGCACCGCGGCGGTGGACGCCGTCCGCAGCAACGTGGGCGCCGGCGACTCCTCGCTGGCCGGGTTCCTCGTCGCCGGCGGGCGCGGCCCCGAGGCGCTCGCCTCCGCCGTCGCCCACGGCGCGGCGGCCGTCCGGCTTCCCGGCAGCGTGATGCCGACCCCGGCCGACCTGGACCCGGCCGCGGTGACCGTCACGGCCGAGGTACCCGCCGACCGCGCACTGCGGGAGCCGGTGTCATGACCCCTCCCCTCCTCACCCCCGTCCCCCCTTCCGCCCACCCCGCTGCACGGGCGATACGCGTGCGAAGGAGCCCGCGATGAGCGACATGATCACTGCGGAACTGGTCGATCTCGACCTGTCCGCCGACACCAAGGAGGCGGCGGCGCGCGCCCTCGCCGAGCGCATGGTGGCCCTGGGCCGGGTGACCGACCTGGACGGCTTCCTCGCCGACGTCGCCGCCCGCGAGGCGCAGATGCCGACCGGCCTCGACGGCGGCATCGGCATCCCGCACTGCCGCAGTGAGCACGTCACCGAGCCCACGCTCGCCTTCGGACGCAGCGCCGCCGGGATCGACTTCGGCGCGGCGGACGGGCCCGCCGACCTGGTCTTCCTGATCGCCGCCCCGGCCGGCGCCGACGACGCCCATCTGACGATCCTGTCGTCGCTGGCCCGGCAGCTGATGAACACCGGGTTCACCGATGCCCTGCGGTCGGTGGGCGACGCGGGAGCGGCGGCCGCGCTCATCCAGGGCGAAGAGGCCGGCTCCGCGGCCGCCGAAGACTCCGTGGCGGCACCGGCGGCGGCCTCCGCCGGCGCCGCCACGGGCACCACCGTTCCCGAGGGGGACCGCCCGTTCCGGGTCGTCGCCGTCACCTCCTGCCCCACCGGCATCGCCCACACCTACATGGCCGCCGAGTCGCTGGAGAACGCCGGCCGGGAAGCCGGCGTCGAGATCGTCGTCGAGACCCAGGGCTCCGCCGGCTTCACCCGGCTCGACCCGGCCGTGATCGCGGCGGCCGACGGCGTGATCTTCGCCCACGACGTGCCCGTACGGGAGAAGGACCGCTTCGCGGGCAAGCCGACCGTCGACACCGGCGTCAAGGCGGCCATCAACCGCCCCGCCGACCTGATCGCCGAGGTGAGGGGCAAGGCCGAGCGCGGCGAGGTCACCGCGGCGGCCGCCGCGGCCGACGGCGGAACGCCCGTCGAGCGCGCCGGCGACGGCGGCGAGGGCTACGGCACCAAGCTGCGCACCTGGCTGATGTCCGGCGTCAGCTACATGGTGCCGTTCGTCGCGGCGGGCGGTCTGCTCATCGCCCTCGGCTTCGCGATCGGCGGCTACGAGATCAACGAGGCGCCGTCGGTGATGGACCACTTCGTGTGGACCCAGGCCGACAGTTGGGGCGCGCTGCTCTTCCAGATCGGCGGCGTCGCCTTCGGCTTCCTCGTCCCCGTGCTGGCCGGCTACATCGCCTACGGCATGGCCGACCGGCCCGGCCTGGTGCCGGGCTTCGTCGGCGGCGCGATCTCGCTCACCGTCAACGCCGGATTCCTCGGCGGTCTCGCGGCCGGTCTGATCGCCGGCGGCGTGGTGCTCGCGATCCAGAGGGTGCGCATCCCGGCGGCCCTGCGCGGCATCATGCCGGTGGTGGTGATCCCGCTGATCTCCGCGGCGGTCGTCGGCTTCCTGATGTTCGTCGTCATCGGCAAGCCCATCGCCGAGGCCCAGAAGGGCATGACCGACTGGCTGAACGGCCTGACCGGCACCAACGCCGTCCTGCTCGGCGCCCTCCTCGGCCTGATGATGACGTTCGATCTGGGCGGTCCGGTCAACAAGGTCGCCTACACCTTCGCCACCGCCGGGATCGCCGTCGCGAGCCCCAGCGACTCCGCGATGAAGATCATGGCCGCGGTGATGGCCGCCGGCATGGTGCCGCCGCTGGCGATGGCCCTGGCCACCACGGTCCGCGGCAAGCTCTTCGACCGCACCGAACGCGAGAACGGCAAGGCCGCCTGGGTCCTGGGCGCCTCCTTCATCTCCGAGGGCGCGATCCCGTTCGCCGCCGCCGACCCGCTGCGGGTGATCCCCGCCTCGATGGCGGGCGGCGCGGTCACCGGCGCCCTGTCGATGACCTTCGGCGCCACCCTGCGCGCCCCGCACGGCGGCGTCTTCGTCGTCCCGCTGATCGGCAACCCGTTCCTCTACCTGGTCGCCATCGCCGCGGGCGTCTGTGTCACGGCGGCGCTGGTGATCGCCCTCAAGGGCCTGCGCAAGCCGGCCCCGGTCACCACGGGCGCGGGCGGGGACGCAGCGGTGGCGTCGGCGGAGACCAAGCAGCCGGTGGCCGCGTAGAGTTACGGCGATGCGTCCGTTTGGGTAGGTGTGGGCGTTTCACTCCTACTGCGATATAGATCACCATCATCACGATCCGGGGTCGAAGCCCCGGATCGTGGTGTGTACTGGGCCGCATGCCTGAGTACACGACACTCTCGCGGACGACGGGCGCCACCGTCCTCACCCTGGTGGCCATGGCCTGCGCGGCGGGCCTGGCCGACGCCCTGCGGCGCCGCCGCGGGTGGATGCGCGAGCGCACCCGGGAGCGCCCGGAGGCCGCCCCGCGGCACACGCCCCACGGCACCCCGGTGATCCCGCGCCAGCAGCGGACCGGCCCCCCTGTGGAATCCGTACGGCTCACGCCGGCGGAACGCGACGCGTTCGCCGTGCTGGTGCGGCGCCTCAGCGAAGGGAACTGAGCCGCGGCCCCGCCCGCCGCCTCAGGAGACCTGCGCCGCCCGGCGCTCCATCGCCTCCCGTGCCGCGTCCTCGCTGACGTACACCTCGCACATGTGCCGCCCGTCCGGCGTGACCGTGTGCTCGACCTCCCACACGGACAGCTCCGCACCGTCACCCAGCAGGAACGCGTGCTCGTAGAGCGAGAAGGACAGCCCCGCCCGTCCCGCCCGTCCCGCGCGGGACGGGCGGCCGAAGGCCTGCGTGATCCGGTGCGCGCACGCCGTGGCCAGCAGCGCGGCCGTCTCCGCGCCCGGCCGGTCCGTGTTCTCCGCCCGGCGCAGTAAGCGCCGCGCGTGATCCGCGGAACCGTCCGGGACGTACACGTTCCGCAGTGCGGGAGGCGGCAACAGCTGCACCGTCACCGGCAGTTCGAAGTCCGGCGTGTCCGGCGGCAACGGCAGCCGGGCCGTGGCCGTCCGCAGTTCCTCCTCGTCCACGTACACCTCGTGCTGCGGCTCGTCCCCCGGCGCCGTGTTGTGCACGAGCTCCCAGAGCGTCAGCGCCGAACCGTCGGCGAGCAGCCAGGTGTGGCGGTACGTCTCCCGGTGCAGCCCCGCGCTGTGGTGCGCGGAGTGCAGCGAACCGTCGTGCGCCAGCGCGCAGTCCAGCCGCCGGATCGCCTCGTCCGGCAGCTCGAAGGAGTTCAGGGCGCGGCCGAGGAGGCGCGCGAGGTGTTCCTCCGGAGACTCGGGTGAGTCGGGTGGTTCGTACGCTGCCGTCTCGTACGGAACGCTCAAGGTTTCTCCCGGCGTTGCTGCATGTCACCTTGTGGGTGCATACCGTAGCCCCTCGGGCGGAATCGTGTCCGGGAACCGAGGAAATGTATGGCGAAAAACGAACGGAGCGCGCGAGAAATTCCCGGCACCGCCCGGACGTACGTCAACTGCTTCTGAGCAAACGGTACTTCGGCAGCAGATGGCCGACCCCTCCTTTCAGTGCCCGCCGTACAACTCCCCGTACGACGGCCACGAACCGCCCGGACCGTCCACCGGGCCGGCGGCGCGGACGGCCCGTACGATCGCGCGGGTCACCAGGTCCGCGCCCGCCGCGAGGACCTCGTTCAGGGCCAGGGGGTCCGCCGCGTCGAGCGGGCGGGCGCCCGTGGCCAGGGTGAAGACGGTGTCGCCGTCGCTGAGCAGATGCACCGGCCGCACGGCCCGCGCGATGCCGTCGTGCGCGGTGCCGGCCAGTTTCTGCGCCTGCGCCTTGGACAGGCCGGCGTCGGTGGCGACCACCGCGAGCGTGGTGTTCAGCGGTGGAGCCGCGTTCCGCCCGGCCACCTCCGCGAGCCGCCGCAGCGCGGCCCCGTGCACCTCCGGCTCCGGATAACGCACCCGGCCCTGGAACAACTCCCCGTACAGCACCCCCGTCTCCGGATCCACCACCGATCCCGCCGCGTTGGCCACCACCAGCGCGGCCACCGTGATGCCCGAGTCCAGCACCGCGCTCGCGGTGCCGATCCCGCCCTTCACCTGCCCGACCACCGCGCCCGTACCGGCGCCCACGCACCCCTGTGGCACCGGCGCTCCGGGACCGGTCGCCGCCGCGGCCTCGACCGCGGCACGGCCGGTGGCCGCGTCCGGCCGGGCCCGGAAGTCGCCGCCCCGCCCCAGGTCGAAGACACAGGCGGCCGGCACCACCGGCACCACATGCGCGGGATCCGGCCCGACGCGCACCCCGCGCCCCCGCTCCTCCAGCCAGGCCATCACCCCGGACGCCGCGTCGAGCCCGTACGCGCTGCCCCCGGTCAGCACGACCGCCTCGACCGTCCGCACCAGGTTGCGCGGATCGAGCGCGTCGGTCTCCTTCGTGCCGGGGCCGCCGCCGCGCACGTCCACCGCGGCCACGGCCCCGCCCTCGGGCGCGAGCACGACCGTGGTGCCCGTGAGCCATCCGTCGCCGGTACGCGTCGCGTGTCCCACGCGCACGCCGGCCACATCCGTCAGAGCGTCAGCTGTCATGGGGCCAGTACTGCCCGGTCAGGGGCGGCCGTACCCTGGGCACATGAGCACCGACCCCGATCCCCGCCCGAGTGGGCCCACGCCGGCGCTGGTCTTCGACGACCCGCTGGACCAGCAGTCCTCGGACGACACGGACCGCGGCTGGGGCGAGCGTCCGTCCGGCGACAGCGCGGCCGACCTCAAGCGCTTCCTCGACGAGAAGCCGCCCCACCACCTCTGACCCGGCGGAGCGCCTATCGCTCGTCCCGGCCCGTGCCGCGCTGCGCGACGAGGGTGTCGCGGATCTCCTTGAGCACCTCCAGCTCGGTGATCTCGACGACCTCGTGCGCGCCTTCCTTCGCCTTCCGGCGGGCCTCCACCCGGGCCAGGTACTTCGCCATGGGCAGCACCATCAGGAAGTAGACGACCGCCGCGGTGATCACGAACTGCAGCGTCGCCCCGAGGACCGAGCCCCACAGGATCCGCACGCCGGTCGCCGCGTCGCCGGCGCCCTCGCAGGGGCCCTTCAGGCACGAGCTGTAGCTGTCCAGGTTCTTGGTGCCGAAGGCGCCCACCAGCGGATTGATGACGCCCTTCACGACCGCGTTGACGATGTTGGTGAAGGCCGCGCCGATCACCACCGCCACGGCCAGATCGACGACGTTGCCCCGCATCAGGAAGGCCTTGAAGCCCTGCAGGACGCTCGTCTTCTCCTGGTCGCTCACTTCGGGGCCTCATTTCTCGTGCGTATGGTGCGGAAGAAAACGCTCCGCAACCTACGTCACCCCTGTGCCGGCCTGTCCAGTCGGGCCGCCCGGCGAAAGGGCCCGGCACGCGGACGAGGACCGGAGAAGCACCGGTCACCACACCGTCACCGCCAGCCGTGCCGTGGCGCTCGCGCCGGCCAGGCCGGCCGCGGTGGAACGCGGCACCGACAGCACGACCAGCGCCCCGCCGTCGCCCGCGCCGTCCGCCGGTTCCGGCACCTCGGTCACCCGTGCCCCGCGCGCGACCACCCGGGCCTCGCCTCCGGACACCGTCTCCTCGGCGGCGATCACGTCCACCCGGTCGCCCGGCCGCAGCAGCCGTACCGTGGCCGCGTCGGCGATCCGCACCGCCGCCGTGACCGCCGCGCCCGCGCCCCGCGCCCGCACGGCACGGTCCCCGGGGGACACCGGGGTGGCACGGACCGCCGGGGACCCGTCGGGACGGTCACGGGACCGGTCCGCGTCCCGCGGCCCCGCCGCCACCAGCGCCGCCGCCGTGACCGCGAGGCCGAGCGCCACGGCTCGCCTCCGGTGCCGTACGAGCCGGCCGGGGAGGGGCAGGGCACCGCGCACCCGCACCGGGGCGAAGTGCGGCACCTCGCACGGGGGAGGGACCTCAAGGCCGGGCGGGTGGGGGAACGAGGCGCCGGGCGGGTGGGGGAACGAGGCGCCGGGTGGGTGGGGGAACGAGACGCCCGGCGGGCGCGGGACAGCGCGGGAGGGGGAGCGGAGCGAGGAGGGAAGACGGGACACGGGTACCACCACCTGCGACGAGGGACCGGCTTGCGACTCCCACGATGAGGCCTCGCGCCGCGCCCCGCCGGGCCCTGTGGACGCACCACGGCCCTGTGGAGAACTCCCCCACCCGAACGGGACGCTCCGCCCCCCCCGAGCGGTTACGGCAGCGCGAACCCCGGGTCCATCCCGCCCAGCGCCGACGTGCACGGACAGTCCCGCTCCTCCGTCGCCGGCAGCGCCGCCACCGCGTCGAAGAGCACGCCCCGCAGCCGGTCCACATTGGCGGCGAACACCCGCAGCACCTCGTCGTGGGAGACGCCCTCACCGGTCTCGGCGCCGGCGTCCAGGTCGGTGACCAGGGTCAGGGAGGTGTAGCAGAGCTCCATCTCGCGGGCGAGCGCCGCCTCGGGGTGGCCGGTCATGCCCACCACCGACCAGCCCTGCGCCCGGTGCCACAGCGACTCGGCGCGGGTGGAGAAGCGCGGCCCCTCCACCACGACCAGCGTGCCGCCGTCCACCGGCTCCCAGTCCCGGCCCCGGGCCGCCTTCAGCGCGGCGGCCCGTCCGGTGGGGCAGTAGGGGTCGGCCAGTGACACATGGACCACGTTCGGCACCGTGCCGTCGGGCAGCGGCAGCCCGTCGAAGTAGGTGCCCGCCCGGGACTTCGTACGGTCCACGAGCTGGTCCGGCACCAGCAGCGTGCCCGGCCCGTGCTCGGGCCGCAGGCCGCCGACCGCGCACGGCCCGAGGACTTGGCGCACGCCGACCGACCTCAGCGCCCACAGGTTGGCCCGGTAGTTGATGCGGTGCGGCGGCAGATGGTGGCCCCGTCCGTGCCGGGGGAGGAAGGCGACCCGCCGGCCGGCCACCTCGCCGAGGAAGAGGGAGTCGCTGGGCGCCCCGTACGGGGTGTCCACCTGGACCTCGGTCACGTCGTCGAGGAAGGAGTAGAAACCGGAGCCGCCGATCACACCGATCCCGGCCTTCGCCATGTTCGCCATGTCCCGCACCCTAACCGCACCCGGAGACGCCGAAGACCCCGTCGTCGGTGGACGACGGGGTTCCGTAAGGAAGTGGCCCTACGCGGCGGTGGTGCTGGTGGAGCTGCTCGAACCGGACGAGCTGGACGAGCCGGACGAGCTGGAGCCCGAGTCCGAGGAGGAGGACGTCGAGGACGACGTGCTCGACGACTTCGACGACGCCGGCGAGCTGCTCGACGAGGAGCCGCGGCTGTCGTTGCGGTAGAAGCCGGAGCCCTTGAAGACGATGCCCACCGCCGAGAACACCTTCTTCAGGCGGCCCTGGCAGTTGGGGCACTCGGTCAGCGCGTCGTCGGTGAACTTCTGCACCGCCTCGAGGCCCTCGCCGCACTCGGTGCACTGGTACTGGTAGGTCGGCACTTGTCTTCCTCCTGGCACTCTCACTCGATGAGTGCTAACGACGGTCTATAGTGACCTATTCCCTGCGTTCAGTCCACTGCGACGGGATCGCGGTGACCGACGCCACGTGCGACGGTGCGCTCGCGCGGGGCCGCGGCCAGCCGTGACCGCAGCGCCAGCAGCGTCACGAGGGCCAGCACCGTACCGGCCATCGGCACCAGGAAGCCGGCGCCGCCCCACAGGCGGTCCTCCAGCTGCCCCGCGACCGTGACGGCCGCCGCCTGGCCGAGCGCGACGGCGCCGGTCAGCCAGGTGAAGGCCTCGGTGCGGGCACCCGCCGGGACCAGGTTCTCCACCAGTGTGTAGCCGGTGATCAGGGCCGGTGCGATGCACATGCCGACCAGGAGGCCGAGCCCGGCCAGCAGCAGTGCCGAGTGGGCGGTCCACAGGGCGGAGGCGGTCAGCGCGAGCGCCGCGTAGCCGATCACCAGGCGCCGCTGCGGGGCGGTCTTCCAGACGATCGCGCCGCAGGCGATGCCGGAGAGCATGTTGCCCGCGGCGAAGACGCCGTAGAGGACGCCGTTCAGTCCGGGCTCGCCGATCGACTCGGTGAACGCGGCCAGCGAGACCTGCATGCCGCCGAAGACGGAACCGATGCCCAGGAAGGTCACGATCAGCACGCGCACACCGGGGACGCGCAGCGCGGAAACGTGCTCCACGCGCGCGTGCCCGTCGCGGCCCGTCTCGGGCTGCGTGCCCTTCTGGGCGGCGAACAGCAGACCGCCGACCAGGGTCAGCGCGGCCTCGGTGAGCAGGCCCGCGGCCGGGTCGACGGCCGTGCACAGCGCCGTGGCCAGCAGTGGTCCGACGACGAAGGTGAACTCGTCGGTGACGGACTCGAAGGCCGCCGCGGTGGTCATCAGCGGGGATCCCTTGAGCCGCACGCCCCAGCGGGCCCGCACCATGGGCCCGATCTGCGGCACCGAGGCACCCGTGGGCACGGCGGCGGCGAACAGCGCCCACAGGGGCGCGTGGTTCAGTGCCAGCGCGGTGAGGGCCAGTCCGGCCGCCGTGTGCACCAGGACGCCGGGCACGAGAACGGCGCGCTGGCCGTGGCGGTCGGCGAGACGGCCGCTGTAGGGGGCGAACAGCGCCATGGAGACGCCGGTGACGGCCGCGACGGCGCCGGCCGCGCCGTACGAGCCGGTGGTGTGCTGCACCAGCAGCACGATGGAGAGGGTGAGCATCGCGAACGGCTGGCGGGCCGCGAAGCCGGGGAGCAGGAACGTCCACGCGCCGCGCGTGCGCAGCAGCCGGCCGTATCCCGGTCGGGAGGTGGCCGCCGAGTCCTTCGACGTGGTGACCGTGGATGCCACGGCCCGTGCCTTTCCGCCACCTGGTAGCGGCCCGCGCGGGTCGTGCGGGGGCGCCGAGAGCTGTCCTCTTGCGCTGACTGCGGTAGATACCGGCGCCACAGCTCAGGGCGTTCCGGCCGCCATACGGTCGCGCCAGCTCTGCGTCAGGCAGAGTTGGTTCGATCTGGGGGTCGCCTGCATCGTACAGGGATCACCTGCGGTCCGCTGTGAAGCCGGGCACGCCTCCGGCGTCCCGCCCGGGATCCGTCGACGTCCCGCCCGGGATCCGTCGACGTCCCGTCCGCGGTCCGTCAGCGTCCCGTCCGCGGCCCGTCGGTGCCCAGCCAGCCGGCCAGCTTGCCGCCCTGGCCGACCGCGCGCAGGCGCCGTTCGGCGGCGTCCCGTACCGGGTCCGTGGCGACGACGAGCAGTTCGTCCCCGCGGCGCAGCACCGTCGACGGCAGCGGCACGAACGAGTTCCCCTCGCGCACGACGAGGGTGACGGCGGCCCCGGCCGGCAGCCGCAGCTCGGCGACCTCCACGCCGTGCATCCTCGACCCGGCCGGGATGGCGACCGACAGCAGGTGTCCGCGCAGCCGCTCCAGGGGCGCCGACTCGATGCCGAGGTCGGCGGCGGAGTCCCCGCCCAGGTGCAGCTTGCGGGCCAGCCAGGGCAGGGTCGGCCCCTGGACGAGGGTGTAGACGACGACCAGGACGAAGACGATGTTGAAGATCCGCTCGCTCCCGGCGACGCCCTGCACCATCGGGATCGTCGCCAGGATGATGGGCACGGCGCCGCGCAGTCCCGCCCATGACATCAGCGTCTGCTCCTGCCAGGGCACCCGGAACGGCAGCAGGCAGACGACGACGCTCAGCGGGCGGGCCACCATGGTGAGCGCCAGTCCGATGACCAGCGCGGGCACGATGTCGTCACCCAGCTCGTGCGGGGTGACGAGCAGGCCGAGCAGGACGAACATGCCGATCTGGGCGAGCCAGCCGAGCCCTTCGGCGAAGCCGCGCGTGGCGGGCCAGTGCGGCAGCTTGGCGTTGCCCAGCACCATCGAGGCGAGGTAGACGGCGAGGAAGCCGCTGCCGTGGGCGATCGCGCCGAACGCGTAGGCGGCGACCGCGATGGCCATGACGGCGATCGGGTAGAGGCCGGAGGCGGGCAGCGCCACGTGCCGCAGTCCCCAGGCGCCCAGCCAGCCCACCGCGAACCCGATGGCGGCGCCGATGGCCAGTTCCAGCACTATCTCGCCGACCAGGACGTACCAGTGCTCGACCGGTCCGGCCGAGGAGAAGGCGACGACCAGGATGACGACGGGCGCGTCGTTGAAGCCGGACTCCGCCTCCAGTGTGCCCGTCACCCGCGCGGGGAGCGGTATTTTCCGCAGCACCGAGAAGACGGCCGCCGCGTCGGTCGAGGACACCACCGCGCCGATGATCAGCGCCTGCCGCCACTCCAGCCCGACCAGGAAGTGCGCGGCCGACGCCGTGACGCCGACGCTCACCGCGACGCCGGTCAGCGCGAGCGCGGAGGCGGCGGGCAGGATCGGTCTCACCTCCGTCCACTTCGTGCCCAGACCGCCCTCGGCCAGGATCACGACCAGGGCCGCGTATCCGATGACCTGGGTCAGCTCGGCGTTGTCGAAGTGGATGTCGCCGATGCCGTCCTGGCCCATGGCGATGCCGATGCCCAGGTAGACGAGCAGGCTGGGGAGCCCGCTGCGCGAGGAGATCCGGACCGCTGCGACGGCGACGAGCAGGACGATCGAGCAGACGAGCAGGAGCTGGTTGAGGTGGTGGACAGTCAGCGGCCGTTCCCTTCCCTGACTCAGGCGCACCCGCGCGTGAGCTCACGTACATCGCATGCGATCCACCGCTTCCGCGGCAAACTACTTCGTTACCTTACCTAACTCTTGACGCGTTCTTGACGCTCGGGAGGGCAAGATCGAACGTCCGTCCGGGCTGGTTCCCCACTCCGCGTCAAGTGCCGCGGAGCCCTGCGCCTATCGTTGCTCCAGCGCTCAGTTAAAAGCACAGCCCGACCTGCCGCTCGCGTTAGGACAGCAAGGACAGCGATGCCCACCGACACCACCGCCTCCACGGGTCAGCAACCCGGCAAGTCCGGCAGGAAGAAGGGGCGCAGAGCCCGACTGATCGTGCTCGTCCTGGTGCTGGCCCTGATCGGCGGTGTCGCCTACGGGGGGTACTGGTCCGTCAGCACCGTGCGCGCCTCCTTCCCGCAGACCAAGGGCTCGATCACCCTCCAGGGCCTGACGGGAACCGTCGACGTCAAACGGGACGGCTACGGCATCCCGCAGATCTACGCCTCCTCCGACGAGGACCTGTTCATGGCGCAGGGCTACGTCCAGGCGCAGGACCGGTTCTACGAGATGGACGTGCGCCGGCACATGACCGCCGGGCGTCTGTCGGAGATGTTCGGCGAGAGCCAGATCGACAACGACGAGTTCCTGCGCACCCTGGGCTGGGACCGGGTCGCCAAGGAGGAGTACGACAAGAAGCTCTCCCCCGCCACGAAGAAGTACCTCCAGGCGTACGCCAAGGGGGTCAACGCCTATCTGGAGGGCAAGGAGGGCAAGGAGATCTCCCTGGAGTACGCGGCCCTCGGCTTCGAGAACGACTACAAGCCGGGGGAGTGGACCCCGGTCGACTCCGTGGCCTGGCTGAAGGCGATGGCCTGGGACCTGCGCGGCAACATGCAGGACGAGATCGACCGCGCGCTGATGACCAGCCGCCTCGGCCCGAAGCAGATCGCCGACCTGTACCCGGCGTACCCGTACAGCCGGAACAAGCCGGTGGTCCAGGAGGGCCAGTACGACCAGCTCACCGGGGCGTACGAGCAGGGCGAGAGCACGGACGGCACGGGGACGGGGACCGGCACCGGTACGGAGACCGGCACAGGCACCGGGACTGGCACCGGCACCGGCACCGGCACTGGCATTGGCACCGGGACTGGCACCGGCACCGGTACCGGCACCGGCGGTTCCTCCCTGGAGAGCCAGCTGACCGGTCTCCAGGAGGTCCTGCAGGACCTTCCCACCGCCGTCGGCGTCAACGGCGACGGCATCGGCTCCAACTCCTGGGTGGTCGGCGGTGAGCACACCATCACCGGCAAACCGCTGCTCGCCAACGACCCGCACCTGTCGGCCTCGCTGCCGTCCGTCTGGTACCAGATGGGCCTGCACTGCCGCGACGTCTCCGCCGAGTGCCAGTACGACGTCACCGGCTACACCTTCGCGGGCATGCCGGGCGTGATAATCGGCCACAACCAGGACATCGCCTGGGGCCTGACCAACTCCGGCGTCGACGTCACCGACCTCTACCTGGAGAAGATCACCGGCGACGGCTACCAGTACGACGGCAAGGTGGTGCCGTTCAAGAGCCGTGAGGAGACCATCAAGGTCGCCGGCGGCAAGGCGCAGAAGATCGTCGTCCGTGAGACCAACAACGGCCCCCTGCTCTCCGACCGTTCCGACGACCTGGTGAAGACCGGCAGGAAGGCCACCGTCGACAGCGCCGCCCCCGACCGGGGCGACGGCTACGGCGTCGCGCTGCGCTGGACCGCCCTGGACGCCGGTCGCACCATGGACTCCATCTTCGCGATGAACCGCGCGAAGGACTGGGACGACTTCCGTGAGGCGGCCACCCTGTTCGAGGTGCCCTCGCAGAACCTGATCTACGCGGACACCGAGGGCAGCATCGGCTACACGCTCCCCGGAAAGATCCCCACCCGCGCGGAGAAGCACGACGGCTCCATCCCCGCTCCCGGCTGGGACCCCGACTACGAGTGGACCGGCTGGATCGAGCAGGACGCGCTGCCCTACGAGTACAACCCGGACCGCGGCTACATCGTCACCGCCAACCAGGCCGTCGTCGGCGAGGACTACCCGTACACGCTGACCACCGACTGGGGGTACGGCGCCCGCAGCCGGCGGATCACCGAGCTGATCGAGTCGAAGATCAAGGACGACGGCAAGATCTCCACCGACGACATGCGGCAGATGCAGCTCGACAACTCCAGCTCCATCGCCAAGCTGCTGGTGCCGGACCTGCTCAAGATCGACACCGAGGACGAGGACGTCCGCGAGGCGCAGAAGCTGCTGGAGGGCTGGGACTACACCCAGGACGCCGACTCGGCCGCCGCCGCCTACTTCAACTCCGTGTGGCGCAACATCCTCAAGCTCGCCTTCGGCCACAAGCTGCCCAAGGAGCTGCGGGTCAAGGGCCAGTGCCTGTGGGTCGACCCGGTCAACACCACCGGGCCCGCCGACGAGGCGGGCAAGGTCCGCGAGTGCGGTCAGCGCGACGCCGACCAGGCACAGCCCGACGGCGGCGACCGCTGGTTCGAGGTGGTCCGCAAGCTGAAGGACAAGGAGGACAGCGACTGGTGGAAGACCCCCAAGTCGGGCACCCGCCCCGCCGCGGACAACCGTGACGAGCTGTTCAAGCGCGCCCTGATCGACGCCCGCTGGGAGCTGACCGCCAAGCTCGGCAAGGACATCGACACCTGGAGCTGGGGCCGGCTGCACCGCCTGTTCCTGAACAACCAGACCCTCGGCACCGAGGGCCCGGGCTTCCTGCAGTACATGCTCAACCGCGGCCCGTGGAAGCTCGGCGGCGGCGAGGCCACCGTCAACGCGACCGGCTGGAACGCCGCCGGCGGCTACGACGTCGTATGGGTGCCGTCCATGCGGATGGTGGTCAACCTCGGCGACCTCGACAAGTCCCGCTGGATCAACCTCACCGGCGCCTCCGGGCACGCCTACAGCTCCCACTACGTCGACCAGACGGACAAGTGGGCCGAGGGCGAGCTGCTGGACTGGTCGTACTCGAAGAAGGCGGTCGAGGACAGCACCAGCGACACCCTGCTGCTGAAGCCCTGACCCCGGCCCCCGCCGTCGGAAGCGGCCTCACGCGTGCGCGCGTGGGGCCGCTTCCGCGTCTGCGGGGTTGAGGGCTCAGCCGAACCGTCAGCCGAACCGACGCACCCCGGACGGCGTCACCACCGCGTGCACCGGCCGGTCGTGCGGCTCGACGGGGACGCGGTCGACGACCTCCGCGTCGTACAGCAGCACCACCAGCGCCGGACGCGCGCCCGCGCGGTCCAGCCGGGCGAGGACCCGGTCGTAGGAGCCGCCGCCGCGTCCCAGGCGCATTCCGCGCGTGTCGACGGCCAGGCCCGGCAGCAGGACGACGTCCGCCTCCGTGACGGCGTCCGGCCCGAGGCACGGGCCCGCGGGCTCGAAGAGCGCCATTTTCGCGCCGTGTCGCACGCGGACGAGTGAGCCCTCGCCCTCGTACGTCCCCCAGTCCAGGTCGTTGTCGGGCAGCAGCGCGGGCAGGAGTACGCGTGCACCCCGCGTGCGCAGCGCGTCGAGCAGCGCGAGTGTGCCGGGTTCGCTCCCCACGGAGACGTACGCCGCGACCGTGCGCGCGTGCGCCAGTTCGGGCAGTCCGAGTGCCTGCCGGGCCAGTGCGGCCGCGGATTCCCGCACGTCATCCGCCGTCAACCCGTTCCTCACCGCAAGGAGCTCCCGACGCCATACCCGCTTGTCAGGCTCGTTCGGGCCCTCTTTGTGTCTCAAGTCTGTTCCCGTGCCGTTCCAATATGCTCATATGAGCGGTAATTAACCGGAGCCTCAGATTCATTGCAAAGAGGCCCGATATGGTGGCGCACATGTCTCAGTCACACCCTCGGATCAGCAAGGCTGTCATCCCCGCAGCCGGCCTCGGTACCCGGTTCCTGCCGGCCACCAAGGCCACTCCCAAGGAGATGCTGCCGGTCGTCGACAAGCCGGCGATCCAGTACGTGGTCGAAGAGGCCGTCTCCGCCGGTCTCGACGACGTCCTCATGGTGACGGGCCGCAACAAGCGCCCCCTGGAGGACCATTTCGACCGCAATTACGAACTCGAGTCGGCGCTCCAGAAGAAGGGCGACGCCGACCGCCTCGCCAAGGTGCAGGAGTCCAGCGACCTCGCCACCATGCACTACGTCCGCCAGGGCGACCCCAAGGGTCTCGGCCACGCCGTACTGTGCGCCGCCCCGCACGTCGGCGACGAGCCCTTCGCCGTCCTCCTCGGTGACGACCTGATCGACCCGCGCGACCCCCTGCTCCAGCGCATGATCGACGTCCAGCAGCAGCACGGCGGCAGCGTCGTCGCGCTCATGGAGGTGGCCCCCGAGCAGATCCACCTCTACGGCTCCGCCGCCGTCGAGACCACCGCGGACGCCGACGTCGTCAAGGTCACCGGCCTGGTCGAGAAGCCCGCCCCTGAGGACGCGCCTTCGAACTACGCCGTCATCGGCCGCTATGTCCTCGACCCCGCCGTCTTCGGCATACTGCGCAAGACCGAGCCCGGCCGCGGCGGCGAGATCCAGCTCACCGACGCCCTCCAGCAGCTCGCGACGGACGAGAAGACCGGCGGCCCGGTGCACGGCGTCGTCTTCAAGGGCCGCCGCTATGACACCGGCGACCGCGGCGACTACCTGCGTGCCATTGTCCGACTCGCGTGCGAACGTGAGGACCTGGGCCCGGACTTCCGGACCTGGCTCCAGCGATACGTCACCGAGGAGATGCAGCAACGTTGAGCACCGCCGCGCCCCGCACCGCAGGACCGGACCACCTCTGGTCGGTGGACGAGCACCTGGACGACATCCTCGCGACCGTCCGGCCCCTCGAACCCATCGAGCTGAACCTCCTCGACGCCCAGGGCTGCGTCCTGGTCGAGGACGTCACGGTGACGGTCTCCCTGCCCCCGTTCGACAACAGCTCCATGGACGGGTACGCGGTGCGGGTCGCGGACGTCGCGGGCGCGAGCGAGCGGTACCCGGCGGCCCTCGACGTCGTCGGGGACGTCGCCGCCGGCGCGGCTGGCCTCCTCCACGTCGGCCCCGGCCAGGCCGCCCGCATCATGACCGGCGCCCCGCTCCCGCCCGGCGCCGAGACGGTCGTCCCCGTCGAGTGGACCGACGGCGGGCTCGGCGAGGGCCCGGCCACCGGGATGCGCGCCCGCAGCCTCGCCCCCGAGGGCGCCACCGGGCAGGTGAACGTGTACCGCCCGGCCGGGGCACGCGCGCACGTGCGCGCCGAGGGCAGCGACGTCAGGGCCGGTGACCGCGCCCTGGCGGCCGGCACCGTCCTCGGCCCGCCGCAGATCTCCCTGCTGGCCGCCATCGGCCGCGGCACGGTCCGGGTGCGCCCGCGCCCGCGCGTGGTGGTGCTCTCCACCGGCAGCGAACTCGTCCAGCCCGACGAGGAACTGCGCCCGGGCCAGATCTACGACTCCAACAGCTTCGCCCTCACCGCCGCCGCGCGGGACGCCGGCGCGATCGCCTACCGTGTGGGCGCCGTCGCCGACGACGCCGCGACCCTGCGGGACACCATCGAGGACCAGCTGGTCCGCGCCGACCTGGTGGTCACCACCGGTGGCGTGAGCGTCGGGGCGTACGACGTCGTCAAGGAGGCGCTGTCGTACACGGCGGACGAGGACGAGCCCGGCAGCGGCGTCGAGTTCCGCAAGCTCGCCATGCAGCCGGGCAAACCCCAGGGCTTCGGCTCCATCGGCCCCGACCACACCCCGCTGCTGGCCCTGCCCGGCAACCCGGTCTCCAGTTACGTCTCCTTCGAGCTGTTCGTCCGTCCCGCCATCCGCACCCTGATGGGCCTGACGGACGTCCACCGGCCGAGGGTGCGCGCGAAGCTCACCGCGGACCGGGCGCTGACCTCGCCGGGGGGCCGCCGCCAGTTCCTGCGCGGCCGGTACGCCGACGGCACGGTGACGCCCGTCGGCGGCGCCGGCTCCCACCTCGTGGCGGCCCTCGCGCAGGCCGACGCGCTGATCGTCGTTCCCGAGGACGCCGAGTCCGTCGCGCCCGGCACCGAGGTCGAGGTGGTCCTGCTCGGCTGAGCGCGACCGGTTGGCGGTACCGTGTCGCGCACAGCAGGCCCGTGCGCCGCACCGCGACGGGCCAGGACCGGGAGCGCCACACGATCATGACCGTGCCTTCCCGGGGGGAGACCCCCGGACCCTCCGAACCCTCCGAGCAGTCCCGTCTGACCCACCTCGACGCGGCGGGCGCCGCCCGCATGGTCGACGTGTCCGGCAAGGACGTCACCGCACGCACCGCGCGGGCCACCGGCCGCGTTCTCGTCTCACCGCGCGTGATCGAGCTGCTGCGCGGCGAGGGCGTCCCCAAGGGCGACGCGCTGGCCACCGCGCGCATCGCGGGCATCATGGGCGCCAAACGCACCCCCGATCTGATCCCGCTGTGCCACCCGCTGTCGGTGTCCGGTGTGAAACTGGACCTGTCGGTCGCGGACGACGCCGTGGAGATCGCGGCGACCGTGAAGACGACGGACCGCACGGGCGTCGAGATGGAGGCGCTCACCGCGGTGTCGGTCGCCGCGCTCACCGTGATCGACATGGTCAAGGCGGTCGACAAGGAGGCGGTCATCACGGACGTGCGGGTCGAGGAGAAGACGGGCGGCAAGTCGGGCGACTGGAGCCGGGCATGACACTCGACGCGACCGTCGGCGGAGCGCTGCTCGCCCCGTACAGCGCGCTCGTGGTCACGGCCTCCAACCGGGCCGCCGCCGGCGTCTACGAGGACAAGGGCGGCCCGCTGGTCGCGGAGGGGCTGCGGCGCTTCGGTTTCGCGGTCGACGGCCCCCAGGTGGTCCCCGACGGCGACCCCGTGGAGGCGGTTCTCCGCGCGGGCGTCGACGCCGCCTACGACGTCATCGTCACCACCGGCGGCACCGGCATCTCACCCACCGACCGCACCCCCGAGGCGACCCGCCGGGTCATCGACCACGAGGTCCCCGGCATCGCGGAGGCCATCCGGGCGTACGGCCGCGACAAGGTGCCCACCGCCGCCCTCTCCCGGGGCCTCGCGGGAGTCGCGGGCGGCCGGACGCTGATCGTCAACCTGCCGGGATCCAGCGGCGGGGTGAAGGACGGTCTCGCCGTCCTGGAGCCGCTGCTGAAGCACGCCGTGGACCAGCTGCGCGGCGGGGACCACCCGAGACCGGACGCCACCGGCGGGGGTGCGAGCTGAACAGCCCACACTGGCCGGTCGAGCTGGTGGACGGCGACATCGTCCTCCGGCCGATAAAGCTGCGCGACCAGAAGGCCTGGCGCGAGGTCAACCGGCGCAACCGCGACTGGCTGCGGCCCTGGGAGGCGACGATCCCGCCGCCCACGCCCAGCGGCCCGGTCACCCACCGGCCGACGTACCGTCAGATGGTCCGCCACCTCCGGTCGGAGGCGAACGCGGGCCGGATGCTGCCGTTCGTCATCGAGTACCAGGGCCGTCTCGTCGGTCAGTTGACGGTCGCCGGGATCACCTGGGGCTCGATGTGCTCGGGTCACATCGGCTACTGGGTGGACGAGGCGGTGGCCGGCCGCGGAGTGGTGCCGACGGCCGTGGCGATGGTCGTGGACCACTGTTTCCGCACCGTCGGACTGCACCGCATCGAGGTCTGCATTCGCCCCGAGAACGGGCCGAGCCGCAGGGTCGTGGAGAAACTCGGATTCCGCGAGGAGGGGCTGCGGCCCCGATATCTCCACATCGACGGGGCCTGGCGCGACCATCTCGTCTTCGCGCTCACGGCGGAAGAAGTGCCCGACGGGTTGCTCGCCCGGTGGCGCCGGGCACGCTCCGGGGGGCGGTCCGGCCACGAGCGGCGTAATCCGGGAATCCCGCACGGTCCCGGAAATTGAATAAACGTTCGAATTTGAGCGAGAGGTGACCACCTTCCGGCGCGGAATTCCCGGTTCAGGTCGCCCCCGATCGCATCGGTCACAAGAAAAGTTCGAAATATCAGCCAGATCGTGCGACACACCGGCCCAATTGGCGGATGGCCCCGTGCAAACCCCTCTACCGTGTGAGATGTGAGCAGCAGCGGCCTCATCTACGCAGTCATTGTCGGGGCCTGGGCCGCCTACTTGGTGCCGATGTGGCTCCGTAGGCAGGACGAGCTGAACGAGGCCCGTCCGACGGAACGCTTCAGCACCGCCATCCGATTGCTGTCCGGACGGGCGGGCATGGAGCGCCGGTACGCCAAGGACCTGCGGGCGCGCTCCTCCGAGGAGGGGGAGCAGGGCGTCCACGACCCGGATGCGATCACCGACTCGGTGGACGTCCGGGCCTTCGCCGTGTCCCAGACCCGTCCGCAGACCCAGGCACCCGTACCGTCACCCCCCGCGGAGCAGCCGGAACCGGCACCCGGCCGGCCCCCGCGCGAACGCGCGGAACGGCGGGCGCCCGAACCGGCCGCCGCGCGGGGGCGCGTCCCGGCCGCCCGCCGCGGACCGGACGCCCAGCGGGCCCGGGCGGCGCAGGCCGCCGCCGCGCGCGCCCAGCGCTCGAAGGCGCTCGCCCGCCGCCGGCGCACCACCACGATGCTCTTCGCCGCCTTCACGCTCGGCGCGATCGTCGCGGCGGTCGGCGGGCTCGCGTTCCTGTGGGCGCCCGGTGTACCGGCCGTGCTGCTGAGCGCGTACATCGCGTATCTGCGCTCCCAGGAGCGCCGCCGCTTCGCCTACCAGATGGACCGCCGCCAGGCCGAGGTCGCGGCACAGCGGCTGCGCGAGCGGGAGCGCCAGCCGCGCCGTCGCCCGTCCGTCGAGGACGCCGACCCCGACGAACCGGAGGGGCCGGAAGCGGGAGTCGACGTCGACCCGGGGCTGACCGCGCTCGCCGCGGACCGGCGCGCGCTCGTCGAGCAGACCGACCACGCCGAGTGGGTCGACCAGCAGCGCGAGCGGCAGCGGCGGCCCGGCCAGGGCGGCGACAGCTGGGACCCGGTCCCGGTACCGCTCCCGACGTACGTGACCGCCCCGGTCGCCCCCCGCGCCACGGGCGACGTGGACCTCGGCGCCCCGGACACCTGGAGCTCGGCCCGCTCCAGCGCCGTGCCGGCGGACGAGACACAGGGCTCGGCCGAGGAAGCGGACCCGGACCCGGCCCCCGCCGACGACCGCAGCGACGCCCGCCGGGCGGCCTCGGCCCGCCGCTCCCGCGAACGCGGCCGCACCCCCCTCTTCGACCAGTACGAGGACGGGGAGCGCCCGAAGGCCGCCAACGAGTAGCGCCGGGCCAACGGATTTCCGAGCACCCCGATCGGGATGCTAAAGTTTCACTCGTTGCAAGGGCCTGTGGCGCAGTCCGGTAGCGCACCTCGTTCGCATCGAGGGGGCCAGGGGTTCAAATCCCCTCAGGTCCACGCAGCTCGAAGCCCCGGTCGGTATCACCGACCGGGGCTTCGGCATGTGGTGCCAACGCTCTGCTCATACCGAGCACTTCGACGGAACGCCCCCGGTCCGGGATCGGGCCGGGGGCGTGGTCTCGGTGGGCCGTGGGGTCAGGCGACCGTCCACTTCTGGTGGGCGGTGCCGGTGCACGTCCAGATCTGCAGGGGTGTGCCGTCGGCGGAGGAGCCGCCCTTGGCGTCCAGGCACTTGTCCGCACCGATGTTGGTCAGGTCGCGGGCGGAGGTGTAGGTCCACTGCTGGGCCTTGGTGCCGTTGCAGGTGTAGAGCTGCACGGGCGCCCCGTCCGCGGTGGAGCCGCCGCGGACGTCGAGGCACTTGCCGAGGGCGCGTACGGTGCCGTCGCCGCCCAGGGTCCACTTCTGCGCGTCGACGCCGGTGCAGTCGTGCAGCTGGATCGGGGTCCGGTCCGCGGCCGAGGCGCCGGCGACGTCGACGCACATGTCGCCGATGCCCTTGATGGCGCCGGTCCGGGCGGTGCCGCCGTCCCCGGAGGAGCCGCCGGAGGCGGAGACGCGTACGTAGTCGATGGTCATCGTCTGCGGGAAGGCGGTGCCGGCGTTCGGGCTGCCGGGCCAGTCGCCGCCGACGGCGAGGTTGAGGATGAGGAAGAACGGGTGGTCGTAGACCCACTTCTTGCCGCCCAGGTCGGCCGGGGTGCGGGTCTGGTAGGTCCGCCCGTCGACGGACCAGGTGATCTTCTCGGGGCTCCAGTCGACCGCGAAGACGTGGAAGCCGTCGGCGAAGGACGCGCCGCCCGGGAGCGTGTACGCGGCGCCGATGCCGCCGCCACCGGAGTAGCCGGGGCCGTGGACGGTGCCGTGGACGACGCCGGGTTCGTAACCGACGTTCTCCATGATGTCGATCTCGCCGCTGTTCGGCCATCCGGCCGTGCCCAGGTCGTCGCCGAGCATCCAGAACGCGGGCCACATGCCCTGGCCGCGAGGCACCTTGATACGTGCCTCGAAGCGGCCGTAGGCCTGGGTGAAGGTCTTGGCGGTGTTGAGACGGGCGGAGGTGTACTGGCAGGGGCCGTACCAGCACTGGAGCCCGGTGTCGGTGTTCTTGCGGGCGGTGATGACGAGGTTGCCGTTGCCGTCGAGGGCGGCGTTGTCCCTGCTGTCGCGGTAGTACTGCAGCTCGTGGTTTCCGTTGCCGCTGCCGCCGGTCTCCAGCGTCCACTTGCCGGGGTCCGGGGCGCTGCCGGCCGGGCCGTTGAACTCGTCGGACCAGGTCAGCGCGGTGGTGGCGGCGTCGGCCCGGTCGGCGGACGGTCCTGTGGTGAGGAAGGCGAAAGCGGCGACGACCGCGGTGGAGACCAGCAGGACGAGCCCGCCGAGCGACCACCGGCGTGCGCGGTGAGCGGCCATGACTGAACACACCTTGTCTGTGGGGAAGTTGCGTGGGGGAGCCCCGATGCTACGGACGGTTGACGGTGCAACCAACTGCCCGGTTTGTATTCCAACTGGCTCTGACCTGCGGTTGTTTGACGCCATAAGGTCTGCGGCTGATCACTTAACGAGCGTTTAAGGACGGCTTAAGTGGGCGGAGGCAGAACGGACCGACGCGGCCAGCGGCTCAGGATCACCGTGGACCTCCGCGATGTGCCGCCGGGTGCAGAGCGGTTGGGTGAGACAGAGATGTGGAGGTCGAGCCTCGGCAGGAGACGGGCCTGGGGGTGTCCGGCGACGCGTCGGCTCTCAGTCGACGGTCCCGTCCTCGCTTCCGGGTGCCTCGGAGGACGCTTCGGGACGTACGAACGTGCCCTTGATGGGGACGGTGATGACCAGCCCTCGGTCACGCAGGTCACGGACGGCTCGGCGGACGGTGTTGACGGCCACGCCGTACTGCTCCGCAAGGTCACGCTCGGCGGGAAGGCGCGCACCCGCTCGTAGCCGCCCCGCCCGGATCTGTTCCGCGATGTGGTGTACGACCTGCAGATACACGTAGACGTGACTCGTCGGGTCGGGTCTCCACTCACGCTCATCGGCCATGCCTGCACGCTAAAGCGAGGAAAAGCACCCCACCACGTACGGGTGCAACCATATGCTTCCTATTGCTACCTAACGCATCCTGATGCAAAGGTGTTGAGGTGAAACCCCGGCGGCCTGGCAGGGCCCCGGGGTGTGGTCAACGCTGAATCGGAGCGTCAACATGCATGACCTTATCCGCCGTATCGTCCGGTGGCTGGGCCTTCTCATCGGCCCCGGTACCGGAACCCACCGCGTGGGCGACTTCCGCCCCACGTACGCCACCGTCCGCCCCACCGACTTCGCCCGTCTCCCGCTCCACCGCTCCCCGTATTGCCTGCACCCCCCGCTCGACGGAGCGGAGTCCCGGCTCGTTCGCCCGTACCTCGTCGCCCAGGAGGCAGAACGGGCACGGCAGTGGCGTCGCCGGGGCACGCTTGTGCCGACCGTCGGCTTCGGGAGCGACTTCGATCAGCACGTCCTCGGCGCGGAGAGGGCGGCCGCGTGATGGAGTCGCCCCCTCGCTGAGGCTGCTTCCCTGGTCATCGCCGGACGGCAAACCTTGTTTCCTCGCCAACGGTGTCGAGGGCGGCCACGTCTCGCGGCTGGCCGACGAGACGGAGGCGCGGCAGTTGGCCGTCGGCCTGGAGATGCTCGGCTGTGCCCGACGGGTGCTGGACGACCCCCTGTCCCCGAACGTCGAGGTGCGCTACACCGCCGTCCGGCTCGCCGAGTGTCTGGCTGACGCACTGCGCATCGCGGAGTCCCGGGGCCGGCGCCTGCCCTCGTCGGACGCGCATGACACTGAAAGCGCCGTCAGCAGTGGGACCGGCGACTGTGCCCCGGGGGTGTGCTCATGAGTCCCCGGGTTGTGCGGTGGGCCGGTATCGAACGCCTCACCCGGGTCATCGAGGCGGGCTATCGTCGCAGGCGCGGTGCGCCGAAGGAGTACACCCGGTCATGACCGAGCGGAACCCCAAGGCGCTGCGAGCCGCCATCGTTCAGCACGCTCCCCAGTTCCTTCCGGACTTCGACGAGCACTGGAAGTGGGCCGTCGCGGACGCGTACGACATCAGCACGGTGCCCGCGTTCATGGCCCGCTGGTGGGGCGAGTACGCGGTTGCACGAGATCCGGAACTCGACGCCCACATGGCCGATCTCCACCACCGCGCGACAGAGTCCACCGACATCGCCGAGGCCAAAGCGCTCCTGGAAGAGGCCTCCCACATCCGGCATGAGGTGCAGCGACTGGAGCCTGGTCAGTGACCGGCGACGGGTTCATGGGACCGCCGTGGCGGATGGACTGGACACTCAAGGCCCAAGCGGTTCGCGACACCCTGCCTGAGCATGTGCGGAAGACGGTCGACGCCGTGCGCGCTGAACTCGTCACGGCGAAGGACCCGTACTTCCGGGGCATCGACACGGATGCGGACCTTCCCGACAGCATGAAGGTCCGGCCGATCCAGTCCAGATGGCTGCGATCTTGGATCCCCTCATTGTGGCTGCCGTAAATTATCTCGCCAGCTGACATTTGCTCGATTATCGCCACCAGTCTTTTGTGGCGAGGGGGGTTTATTTGGGTCGATAGCAGGCTGACACGACCGTTACCTCGATAAGTGATGGGTCGTCGCCGTACTTCCTCTCGTCGAGCAGTCGCAAATCCACCGAGTATTCCTTCCCCTTGGACTCGGCGACGATTTGTGGGGTCTTTGCGCGACTACCGTCCACGCCATCCTTAACGATCTTCCAGCCGTCCTTGGGAAGGCCTTCGCGGAGGCGGTCCATGGCTTCTTCCAAGGACGGCACCGGGACCTGATAGACACTCCACGGATGGCGTGCGCGGTAAACTTCCTCGTCCGAGTCGTAATCAGTGCACCGCACCGTCATGGCGCGGGTGTCCGTCATCTTCCCCTTGAGTGCCATTATTTCCAGAATTCGACTGGATGTCTGCTCAACCTCTGCCTTCACTTCTTCCCCGTCGCGTACTTTCACGTCTGAGTCACTTCCCTGTGAGCAGGCGGCCAGCATTGCGCAGGCTGCGACAGCATACGCAAATTTCAAAATTTGCTTATTCAAGTTCAACCCTATGGTATTTTCCAGTGATCACGGCAGCCTGATTGCGGAGGCTCAGAGAACCTTCATCCCAGAAACCGCTGTGTCCGTCCGAGTCGCTTCTCATGATATTCCCGCCGAACGATTCATCGGTGGGAATGGTCAAATTGTCGCCGAGTCCCACCAGTCGACCACCTTGACGAACGAACTGGTCATCCCCAGGACCGCCCATCGCCCACACGTGGTCCGCACCTGCACCCAGATCGGCCGCATGGTCAGCTTGGACGCCAGGGCTTCCGGCGAAGACGTAGTCGTCAACGGCCTCGAGGTCCTTCCAGCTTCCGGACTGCGCCGAGACGCCAACGACCGTGCTTCCGTAACTGTGCCCGATAACCGTGGTGTGAGGAGGGGCGCTTCCGGAGGCGTTCGCGTGGGCCTCCCTATTTCCCTGGAGGAAGTCGTAAAGGCGCGGACCACCCTCCTCCGCATACTTGCCGCTACTTGCCTGCGGGACAATGCTGTCAGGAGCGTTGTAGTCGAGCCAGGTGATCGTGGAGATGTTCTGGTTGGGTGAGAGCTTGGTGCTCTCATTCCATAGTTTCTCCCCGCGGCCGAGGTCCCCATGGTCGTCGCCTTCCCCGATCTTTTCGAGGCCGGCGTGGGTGCCGGGAACGTAGACAGCCACATGGTCCGCCTTGTCCGGATCGCCGTTGGCGAGGATGACCTTTCCGTCGCCCAGCCCTGTAGTGTCGAATCCAAGCAGATATGCCTCGGGCAGGCCATCTACGCCTGTCCGGTCGAAACGGTCCTGAACGTACCCCATGCCTTTGAGGGACTGGTTCAGTTGGGCGTAGCGGTCCCCGTACTCTCTGTGCCACTCCATCCACTCGTCAGTGTGCACCTTGGACGGGTACGGGCCCGAGGTGATCCATGTCCACTCATTGGTGGGAGCCTTAGGTATCGAGTCCAGCTCCATTTGAAGTTTTGCGCGTGTTTCGCTGAACACGATGCGGTTGGCTTCGTCCCGGACTGCGGATGGCAGCCCGTTGAGCTCACCTACAGCCTTGGGATCGGTAGACATCCATGCAGCCTGCTCCTCCGCGCTGAGCTTTTTCCACCACTCAGCGTTCTCCTGGGGGGTTCCGTCCTTGGGTGGCTGCGGAAGCGAGTCGAGGTACTTCTTGCCGGCCTCGCTCACGCCCTTCGTGTCGGAGGACGTGTCGGCCCAGTCCGCGTCGGAGACGGTGAGGTCGTCGTCCGCCTTCAGAGCCCGCAGTTTCGGTGCCCACTTCTCGTCGGCTTCCGTCGCGGCCTTGAGGGCGCCGGCGATCAGGTCGGCGCAGTCCTGCGCGAGGCGGTGGTTGGGGTTGGGGTCGAAGTTGGCCGCCTGGCGGCCGACCGCGGAGGCCGTGCCGTCCGTCAGGCCGCTCACCTTGCCTCCCGCGGGGGTCTTGCCGTCCTCGGACTTCTCCCCGCCCGCCGGGTAGGTGACCGAGCCGTCGGTGTTCACGGTGAGGTTCGCCGCCTTGGCGTTCTCAAGGGCGAGGTCGAGTTTCTTTTTGGCCGCTTCCAGCTCGTACGAGAACGCTTCGAGGGCGGTACTGATGAGACCGCACTGGGCCTGGATGTAGTGGAAGTTCTGGCCGAGCAGCCTCACCTGCTTGTTCGCCGCTGTCGCGGCCTTGCCCTTCAGGCTGTTCTTCATGGCCACGGCGATCTGGTTCTCGACGCGGTCTTTGACCTCACTCGCCATCTTCGCGGTGCTGCGGTAGCCGTCGGCCGCTTCGGAGTACTCGGCAGGCTTGAGTGCTTTGAGCGTCGCGAGATCCATGACGTCTCGTCACCGCCCCTTGGCCTGGCCGCCGACGGCCGGTGTGTCCGCGTACGTCACTTCAAGTGCGGTGACCTGGGCCTCGACCGACTTGTCCGTCTCGGATTGGTCCTTGCCTGCTTTCACCAGGAGGCCGGAGAGCTTTCCGCAGCGCTCGCTGACGTTCTTGATGTAGGTCTCCCAGGAGGCGTGGACGTCCTTCTGAGCCGCCGCGACCAGACAGCCAGAGTCGCTGCCGAGGCCCGTCTGGCCGTCCTTCAGCTTCGCCGTCGCCTTAATGATGTCCTCACGCAGCGAGCCGATGTCCGTACCGGCCTTCGTCCAGGCCGACCGGTTCGAGATGAGATCGGCAGCACCGCCACCACCCCGGTCGGCGGGCAGCTGGTTGATCTGCATCTGTGTGGTGTGCCGCTCGGCCGCTGAGGCCTTCAGCTGCTCCCATTCGTCCCACGCCATGCGTGGACCTCCCCCTGCCGTACGCCGCCGAGCTGATGTGAGCGTGCGATCGCTGTGTCGTCGTGATCAGCACGGACGGTAGCGGGGCATCGCCTTCCGCCTCATCCGTATCGGCCACCAGGGCGTTTGAGTAGGTGTACTCAGACGGGATTCGGCCACTGGGTGGGCGGGATGCGACGCCCGGCCCGGGACGCTCGGGCAGCGGATCTCGCTTCGTCCGGTACTCGGGTGGCCGTCGGCGTTACCGGAATGATTTATGAGTACGCGCGCTCATGATCGGGCGGAGGGCCGGTTTCTACCGTGGCCCGCATGGATACGGATGTGGTTCCTGCTGGTACCCCGGCCGCGAAGGAATCGGGGTGCTTCATCGGCTGTGCCATCGCGCTGTTGCTCTTTCTCGGCCTGCTCGCCTGGGGCGCCTGGGCGCTGGACGAGTTCGAGAAGGGACTGGACGGGTCCGGCCAGTTGGAGCAGGCCGGGGCCTCCGGCGACAAGTGGGATCCGCTCGGCCCCGGTGCGACCGCCCGGTACGAGGACGGTCTGAAGGTCACGGTCAGCCCTCCGCGACGGGAGCCCGACGGCACGTACGGCTTGACGGTCACCTATGAGAACGACACCGACGAGGAGGTGTCGTTCGGCGGTACGTGCGAGACGCTCGAGGTCCGGGAGGGCGAGCCCGTGGACGACCTCGTCGGCCACGACCTGACATGGCTGAACCGGAGGGAGTGCGACTCCGCCCTCGCCCGGCCTCTCGGCGCGGACGAGACACGCGGCGTCCCGGTCCGTGTCGAGCCGAGCAGACGGGGGGTCCCGGTCACCGTGGAGGTCGGCTGGCCCTACGGCACGTCTCGTGACGCGGCGTACTTCCGGCTCGACCTGGGCTGACCGGGCCGGCCGCTACAGCGTCTTCGCGTAGCAGCGGCTCTCCTCGTGGAAGCGGTAGTAGCCGAACTTCTCGCAGGGTTCGTAGCCGCTGGAGGTGTACAGGGCGATGGCCTCCGGCTGCTTCGTGCCGGTCTCCAGGACCATGCGGACGCGGCCGGCCGCGCGGGCGTCCTCCTCCAGGGCGGCCAGGACGCGGCGGGCCAGGCCCCGGCCGCGCATCTGCTCGATCACGTACATGCGCTTCAGCTCGGCGTCGCCGTCCCGGTTGCCCTCGCCGTTGGCGTCCTGGGCGCGCCAGCCGCCGGAGGCCACGGGGACGCCGGACTCGTCGTACGCGATCAGGTAGGTGCCGTTCGGGGGCCTGAAGTCCGCCGGGTCCATGGGGGTGGCGTCGCCGCCGTCGCCGTAGCGGACGTGGTACTCGGCCTGGACTTCGGCGTCCAGCTTCACGGCGTCGGGGTGGTCGTAGGGGACCCGGCGGATATCCATGCCGAATACCGTAAAACACGCCCGCACCTGGAGTGCCGTATCGTGCCCTGATGCTCACTGTGACCTCCGTCAACGTCAATGGACTGCGGGCCGCCGCCAAGAAGGGCTTCGTGGAGTGGCTGGCCGGGACCTCCGCCGATGTGCTGTGCCTGCAGGAGGTGCGGGCGGAGGCGAAGCAGCTGCCGGAGCAGGTGCGGGAGCCCGAGGGGTGGCATGTCGTGCACGCGCCCGCCGCCGCCAAGGGGCGTGCGGGGGTGTCCCTGTACTCCCGACGTGAGCCCGAGCGCGTTCAGGTGGGGTTCGGGTCGGACGAGTTCGATGACAGCGGGCGGTATGCGGAGGTCGATCTGCCCGGGGTGACCGTCGCCTCGCTCTATCTGCCGTCCGGGGAGGTCGGGACCGAGCGGCAGGAGGAGAAGGTCCGGTTCATGGACCAGTTCCTCGTCCATCTCAAGGGGCTGCGGGAGCGGGCCGCCGCCGAGGGGCGGGAGGTCGTCGTGTGCGGGGACTGGAACATCGCCCACGAGAAGGCCGACCTGAAGAACTGGCGCGGGAACACCAAGAGTTCCGGGTTCCTGCCGGAGGAGCGGGAGTGGCTGTCCCGGGTGCTCGATCCGGCGGACGGCGGGTACGTCGACGTCGTGCGGGCGTTGCACCCGGACGTGGACGGGCCGTACACCTGGTGGTCGTACCGGGGGCGGGCCTTCGACAACGACACCGGATGGAGGATCGACTACCACATGGCGACCCCGGGGCTCGCGGGACGGGCGGTCACCGCTCGCGTCGAGCGCGCCGCCACACACGCCGAGCGGTGGTCGGACCACGCGCCGGTGACGGTGGTCTACGAGGGGGTTCCCGCCGGGGCGGGCTGATGCCGGCGTGCCGGGGGCGCCGGTGCGTGCGGCGGGAGCACGGCCGGATTGACCCATGGATCGGGCACCGGAATGAACTCTGTCGGGGGTCCTTCACGACCGTAGCGTCGTGTTCATGACGAACGAGAGCACCACCACCGACAGCACCCGCGTCGACTTCGCCAAGGCGGCGCCCAAGGCGTTCAAGGCGCTCATCTCCTTCGACGCGGCGGCCCGCGAGGGCCTGGACCCGGCGCTCGTCGAACTGGTCCAGATCCGCTCCTCACAGCTCAACGGCTGCGCGTACTGCCTGCACATGCACACCTCCGACGCCCGCAAGGCGGGGGAGAGCGAGGAGCGGCTGCACATGATCTCCGTGTGGCGGGAGGCGAGGAACTTCTTCACGGAGCCCGAGCAGGCCGCGCTCGAACTCGCCGAAGCGGTCACCCTCGTCTCCGACGGCGGGGTGCCCGACGCGGTCTACCGCCGTGCGGCCGCCCAGTTCGCCGATGACGAACTGGCCCGCCTGCTCGCCCTGATCCTCACCATCAACACCTGGAACCGCATCGCCCTGAGCACGGCCAAGGCGCCGGGCACCGACCAGCGGGGAGCCCGTCGGTGAGCACCGGTACGCGACCGGGTGCCGCCGGCGGGCCGCGGAGGCCGGCCCGCGGATCGGCTCAGCCCCCGGCTTCACCGCTCAGGGCCTGGAGCGGGTGGTGAGCGCGTACGCGGTGGTCTTCGGCGGGGCCCGCCGCATGATCGCCCTCGGCCTGGCCCCTTGTCGCGGGTCCGCCCGTCCTGCCCGCCCCCGCGGCCGTCAGTCCTCGTCGGGCGGTGGGGGCAGGATGCGGCAGAGGGCGTCGAGCGCCGCCCCGAAACCGTGGTCGGGGGGTGCGGCGTAGCCGACGACCAGGCCGTCGTGCGCGGGCATGGTGGCGGCCGGGTGCCGGAAGTCGGCGAGCCCGTCCACGGCGACGCGCTGCCAGGCCGCGGCCTTGGTCACCGACCGTTCGCTGCCGGGCGGAAGGCTCAGCACCGCGTGCAGTCCGGCGGCGATGCCGGTGGGCACGACGTGCGGCGCCCGGCGGGCGAGAAGGGCGACCAGACGGTCCCTGCGGTCCCGGTAGCGTTGCCGGGTCCGGCGGATGTGCCGGTCGTAGTGGCCCGACTCGATGAGGTCGGCGAATGTCAGCTGGTCCATGACACCGGCCCACGCCTCGCGCTCGCCCTTGGCGCGCAGCACGGGCTCCACCAGGTGGTCCGGCAGCACCATCCACCCCAGCCGCAGCGCGGGGGAGAGGCTCTTGCTGAGCGAGCCGAGGTACACGACGCGCTGCGGATCGAGTCCCTGGACGGCACCCACCGGTTCCCGGTCGTAGCGGAACTCCCCGTCGTAGTCGTCCTCCAGCAGCACGCCCCCGCTCCCGCGCGCCCAGTCCACCGCTGCGGCCCGCCGCTCGGGGTGGAGCGGTCCTCCGGTGGGGAACTGGTGGGCGGGGGTGAGCAGCGCCGCCCGTACGCCCTTCAGCGCGAACAGCTCCGTGGTGCGCGCCCCCTGCTCGTCCAGTGTCAGGGGCACGGTCCGCACCTGCGCGGCCTCCAGGACCGACCGGTGGAACGGCAGCCCGTAGGACTCCACGGCCAGGGGGCCGCGCAGTACCTTCCCGCCGAAGAGCAGCCTCAGGGCGTGCGCGACACCGGAGCACACGACGATCGTCTCGGGGCTGGTGCGCACGCCCCGCACGCGGGAGAGGTACGCGGCGAGGGCACGCCGCAGCTCGGGCCGTCCGCGGGGATCACCGGGCCCGAACGCCTCGCTGGGCGCCGCGTTCAGTGCCCGCCGTGCGGCGGCCAGCCAGGCCGTACGGGGGAAGGAGGCGGCATCCGGCAGGCCTTGCCGCAGGTTGTGGGCGGGCGGCTCCGGGCGGGCCGGCACCGGCTTGGGGACGCGCGGGGAAGCGGCCGGTCTCGCCCTGGGCGCCACCCGGGTCCCCGACCCCTGGCGGGCGATCAGCCAGCCCTCGGCGACGAGTTCGGCGTAGGTCTCGGCGACGGTGTTGCGGGCCAGCCCGAGGTCGGCGGCGAGCGACCGGTAAGGAGGGAGCCGGGTGCCCGGTGCCAGCCGGCCCTCCGCTATCGCCTCGCGCAGCGCGCGACCGAGTACGGCGCGACGGCTGCCGCCTTTGGCCGTGTCCAGGTCCAGGTGGAGGTCACTGCCGATGCGCTCGGCCGGATTGACCCATGAATCAGCCATGGGAATGCACCCTACGCGGGGTCTTTCGCGTACATAGCGTGGTGGTCACGAGGAACGGGGCCCGGCGCGAGACCGGGGGCCGAAGACGGCCCGGGGCAACCCGTGCGGGTCCGCTCCTCGCAGTCGTACCGACCCGACCCGACCACGCCCGAGGAGAACCCCGTGAACGCGTCCACCCACCCCGTTCTCGTCCGTGCCGATTCCGCCGAGACGTTGCAGGACGGGGCCACCAGCCTCATCACCCTGCTCGCCGACTCCGATCGGACCCAGGGGGCGCTGACGGCCAACCGGGCCACCCTGCACAAGGGTTCCCCGGGCGCCCCCGCCCACTTCCACACCAGGGCGACCGAGATGTTCTTCGTGCTCGGCGGCAGCCTGCGGGTGCTGCTCGGTGACCGGATCGTCACCCTGGAGCAGGGCGACTTCGTGACGGTGCCGCCGCGCCTGCCGCACGCCTTCGCCCCGGCCCGGGGTGAGGAGGCCGACGTCCTGGTCGCCTTCACCCCCGGTATGGACCGCTTCGACTACTACCGTCTGCTGGAGCGCGTGTACCGGGGGGAGGCCACCGTCGAGGACATCAAGGCCAGTTCCGAGCGGTACGACAACCACTACTACGCCAGCCCTCTCTGGCAGGCGGAGCTCGCCGACGACTGACCGGTCGCGGAGCCGGGCCCGCCTGCGCCGCCGGCGGGACGCGTCGCCGACAGGACGCGTCGCCGGCAGGACGCGTCGACGAGCGGTGCGGGCACGACTCCCCGACCGCCGGCGGCGGTCAGTCCCGTTTGCGCAGCCTGCGGTCCAGCGCCAGGGACAGTTCCGCGTCCACCACGCTGCGGGCCAGCGGGCGCAGGCGGTGGAGGGCCTCCTCCGGGGCGTGGCGGAGGATCAGGCCGGCGAAGAGGTCGGCCAGCGCGTCGGCGTGGACGCGGGCCTCCGCGCCGGTGCGGAGCACCTCCCCGAGCGGGATGCCCTCGCGGACCAGGGCCGACGACACGTCCAGCAGGCGCCGGCTGATGTGGACGATCTCCTCGCCGTCGACGCCGAGGTAGCCGAGGTCCAGTGCGGCGGCCAGGTTCTCCGGGGTGACCTCCCCGGAGAAGTGGTCGGCGAGTTCCTCGGGGGTGAGGCGGACCGGGGTCTCCTCGGTGGGGGTGTCCATGCCGAGGAGTTCGCCGACGTCGCGGCCGTGGTCGAAGGCCTCGGCGAGTTCCGCTATGCCGTTCAGGGTGTGGCCGCGTTCCAGGAGCGCCGTGATCGTGCGCAGCCGGGCCAGGTGGTGGTCGTCGTACCAGGCGATGCGGCCCTCGCGACGCGGTGGCGGGATCAGCTTGCGCTCGCGGTAGAAGCGCAGCGTGCGCACCGTGATGCCGGCCAGCCGGGCCAGCTCGTCCATGCGGTACTCGCGCCGCTCACCGGGTACTTCGCTGTCTTCTGCCACGTCTGAAGCCTAGGACGTACCGGCGGTAACTTTCCTCGCGCGCCCCCTACCCATCAGTAGGGAGCTGCTCTACGCTCCCCATTGCGCCAGTGTTCACTGGCGGAGTTCTGAGCGATGCGTGGAGGCTTCGGGATGGCCGAGCACGAGCACGAGCACGAACATGTACGAGTGGCGGTGGTCGGGTCCGGATTCGGCGGGCTCGGGGCCGCCGTGCGGCTGCGGCGCGAGGGGATCACCGACTTCGTCGTCCTGGAGCGGGCGAGCAGTGTCGGCGGCACCTGGCGCGACAACAGCTATCCCGGGTGCGCGTGCGACGTGCCGTCGCACCTGTACTCGTTCTCCTTCGCGCCCAATCCCGACTGGCCCCGCTCCTTCTCCGGGCAGCGGCACATCCGCGCCTACCTGGAGCACGTCACCGACGTCTTCGGCCTGCGGCCCCACATCCGCTTCGACTCGGAGGTGAAGCGGATGGTGTGGGACGGCGAGCGGATGCGGTGGGAGATCGAGACGAGCAGCGGTCACCTCAGCGCGGACGTGGTCGTCTCCGCCACCGGGCCGTTGTCCGAGCCCAAGCTCCCGGACATCCCCGGACTCGACACCTTCCCCGGCAAGGTGTTCCACTCCGCCCGGTGGGACCACGACTACGACCTGCGCGGCAAGCGGGTCGCCGTGGTCGGCACCGGCGCCTCGGCGATCCAGATCGTGCCGGCCGTCCAGCCGCTCGTCTCGCGGCTCACCCTCTTCCAGCGCACCCCCGCCTGGGTCCTGCCCCGCGTCGACCGGCCCATCAGCGGCGCCGAGCGCGCCCTGCACCGGGCGCTGCCCGTCACCACCAAGCTGCGCCGCGGACTGCTCTGGGGCATCAGGGAGCTGCAGGTCCAGGCGTTCACCAAGCACCCCGGCGAGCTCGGCTTCGTCGAGCAGCTGGCCAAGCGCAACATGGGCCGCGCCATCAAGGACCCGGCCCTGCGTGCCAGGCTCACCCCCGACTACCGCATCGGCTGCAAGCGGATCCTGCTGTCGAGCACGTACTATCCGGCGCTCGCGCAGCCCAACGTCGACGTCGTCGCGAGCGGGCTGAGCGAGGTGCGCGGGTCGACCGTCGTCGGCGCCGACGGGACCGAGGCCGAGGTCGACGCGATCGTCTTCGGGACCGGGTTCCACGTCACCGACATGCCCATCGCCGAGCGGGTCGTCGGCGCGGAGGGCAAGACCCTCGCCGAGAGCTGGGCGGGCGGCATGCAGGCGCTGCGCGGGGCGGCCGCCGCCGGGTTCCCCAACTGGATGACGATCATCGGGCCCAACACCGGCCTCGGGAACTCCTCCATGATCCTCATGATCGAGTCCCAGCTGAACTACCTGGCCGACTACCTGCGCCAGCTGGACGTCCTCGGTGGCCGGGTCGCCCTCGACGCCCGCCCGAGTGCCGTACGGGCCTGGAACCACCGGGTGCAGGAGCGGATGAAGCGCACGGTGTGGAACACCGGCGGCTGCACCAGCTGGTACCTCGACGAGAGCGGGCGCAACACCACCATCTGGCCCGGTACGACGAGTGAGTTCCGGCGGGAGACCCGGCGGGTCGACCTCGCCGAGTACGCCGTGCTCCGCAGCGTCCCGACCGCGGCGGAGGGCACCCGGGAGAACGCCGAGGTGACCGCGTGAGCCGCATCGCCCACGTCGTCTCCGGGCCGTACGCCCCGCCCGCCGCCGCCCGTGAGCTGACCGCCCGCTCCGCCGACGGCGCCCGGCTGCACGTCGAGGTGCACGGCCCCGAACGGGCGCCCGCGGTCGTCCTCGCCCACGGCTGGACCTGCTCGACCGCCTTCTGGGCGGCGCAGATACGCCAACTGGCCGCCGACCACCGGGTCATCGCCTACGACCAGCGCGGCCACGGACGCACCCCCGCGAGCCCGGTGTGCAGCACCGACGCGCTCGCCGACGATCTCGAGGCCGTCCTCGCCGCCACCCTCGCGCCGGGGGAACGGGCCGTGGTCGCCGGGCACTCCATGGGCGGGATGACGGTGATGGCCGCCGCCACCAGGCCCGCGTTCCGCGAGCACGTGGCCGCCGTCCTGCTGTGCAGCACGGGCAGTTCGCGGCTGGTCACCGAGTCGACGGTGCTGCCGCTGCGGCCGGGGCGGGTGCGGGCCCGGCTGACCGGGCGCATCCTCGGCTCCCGGGCCCCGCTCGGACCGGTCACGCCGCTCGCCCGCCGGATCCTCAAGTACGCGACGATGGGCCCCGCTTCCGCCCCGGACATGGTGGAGGCGTGCGCCCGCATCGTGCACGCCTGCCCGCGCGCGGCGCGCCACGCCTGGTCGCACGTGCTCGACGGGCTCGATCTCGACCACTCCCTCGCGGAGTTGCGCGTACCGGTCGAGATCGTCGCCGGCGGCGCGGACCGGCTCACCCCGCCCGTGCACGCCCGGTCGATCGCCGCCGCGCTGCCTGACTGCCTCGGCGTCACCGAGCTCCCCGGGATCGGCCACATGACACCGGTCGAGGCGCCCGATCTGGTCACCGGGAAGATCCGGGCCCTGGCCGCCGCCCACATACCCGCCGTACCCGCCGTCGAGGAGAGCGCATGAGCAGGGTCAGTCTCGAAGGAAAGGTCGCCGTCGTCACCGGAGCGGCGCGCGGGGTGGGGGAGTTGCTGGCGCGCAAGCTCTCCGCGCGCGGGGTGCGGGTGGCGCTGGTCGGGCTGGAGCCGGACGCGCTGAAGGACGTTTCCGCGCGGCTGCACGGCGACAGCGACCACTGGTGCGCGGACGTCACCGACCACGAGGCGATGGCCCGGGTCGCCGGGGAGGTCCGGGAGCGGTTCGGCCGGGTCGACATCGTGGTCGCCAACGCCGGTGTGGCGACGGGCGGTCCGTTCGCCGACTCCGATCCGGAGTCCTGGCGGCGGGTGATAGAGGTGAACCTGATCGGATCGGCGGTCACCGCGCGGGCGTTCCTGCCGCTGCTCGTCGAGAGCCGGGGCTACCTGCTCCAGATCGCCTCCCTCGCGGCGATCACCCCGGCGCCGATGATGACGGCGTACTGCGCCTCCAAGTCCGGTGTGGAGGCGTACGCGCACGCGCTGCGGGCGGAAGTCGGGTACCGGGGCGTGAAGGTGGGCGTCGGGTATCTGTCGTGGACCGACACCGACATGGTGCGCGGGGCCGATCAGGACGACGTGATGCGGGAGTTGCGGCAGCGGCTGCCGTGGCCGGCCGACAAGACCTATCCGCTGGGGCCCGCGGTGGACCGGCTGGTGGCCGGCATCGAGCGGCGGGCGAGCCATGTGTACGGGCAGTGGTGGCTGCGCGGGATGCAGGGCGTGCGCGGGTATCTGCCCGCGGTCATCGGGACCGTGGGGCAACGGGAGATGCGGCGGTTCGGAGACCGGCTCGCGGGTGTCCGCACGGGGTTGGTCGGGGCGGGCGGCAACGCCGATGAACAGCACCGGAACACGGTCCGTGACTGATCGACATGCGGGGGGTGACGGGCCGTGTGAATCTGGTCGGGCAAGTTCCCCCACCCCACAACGGGAGTGAACCCACATGGGTATGAAGGACCAGTTCCAGGAGAAGTCCGAGCAGTTCCAGCAGCAGGCCAGGCAGCGTGCCCAGCAGGGCAAGGAGCAGCTGCAGAACCGCGGCCGCCGGCGGGACGAGGACACGGACGAGCAGCGGCGTCGACGGGAGTCCGAGGAGCGCTTCGACCAGGACTACGACGTCTGACGTCGAGCGCTGAGGACGTCTGAACGCGTCTGAACGCGTCGTGCGCTGCAGTGGAAGGGGTGCCCTATGGCGAAGGGGCACCCCTTCTCACGTCCGGGGCGGCAGCTTCGGCCGGGAGCGGTCGGGCACGTCGCGGTAAGTCGGAGGCGTCGCCGGGGGGTTGGACTCCAGCAGGTCCAGGGCGAGCCGTACCGCGTCGTCGAGCACCGCGTAGCGGCCCTCGGCCCAGTCCAGCGGGGTGCGCAGCGCCTCCAGGTCGGGGGTGACGCCCTTGTTCTCCACGGACCAGCCGTACGCGTCGAACCAGGCCGCGTTCATCGGCACCGTGATCACCGTGCCGTCGCCGAGCCGGTGCCGGCCGGTCATGCCGACCACCCCGCCCCAGGTGCGCTGGCCCACCACGGGGCCCAGCCCGAGCAGTTTGAACGCGGCGGTGATCATGTCGCCGTCGGAGCTGGTCGCCTCGTCCGCGAGGGCCACGATCGGTCCGCGGGGGGCGTTGGAGGCGTACGAGACGGGCTGGGCGTCGCGGGTGAGGTCCCAGCCGATGATGGTGCGGGTCAGCTTCTCGACGACGAGTTCGCTGATGTGGCCGCCGGCGTTGCCGCGCACGTCCACGATCAGCGCGGGGCGTGACATCTCCATGCGCACGTCGCGGTTGAACTGGGCCCAGCCGGAGCCGCCCATGTCGGGGATGTGCAGATAGCCGCACCGGCCGCCGCTCAACTCCCGTACCACCGCGCGGCGTTTGGCGACCCAGTCCTGGTAGCGCAGCGGTGTCTCGTCGATGAGGGGCACGACGGCGATCCGGCGGGGCGGGCCGTCGCTCCCGGCGGGGAGGAACGTCAGCTCCACCGTCGTACCGCCCGCGCCGGCGAGCAGCGGATAAGGGCCCGTGACCGGGTCCACCGGGCGGCCGTCGACGTGGGTGAGGACCGCGCCCTCGCGGATGCCGGCGCCGGCCAGCGGGGAGCGGGCGCGGGAGTCGGAGGAGTCGCCGGGCAGGATCCGCTTGACGGTCCAGCCTTTCTCGCGGGGGGCGAGGTTGGCGCCGAGCAGGCCCTGGCGGCGCTGGTAGTGCGGGGGGCCCTCGTTGCGGCGGGCGGCGGTGACATAGGCGTGGGAGGTGCCGAGTTCGCCGAGCACCTCGCGCAGCAGGTCCGCGAACTCGTCGGGGGAGGCGACCCGTTCGACCAGCGGGCGGTACTGCTCCAGGACCGCGTCCCAGTCGATGCCGCACATGTCCGGTTCCCAGAAGTAGGCGCGGATCAGCCGCCCGGCCTCCGCGTACGCCTGGCGCCACTCGGCGGCCGGGTCGGCCTCGTGCAGGATGCGGCGGGAGTCGATCCACACCGTGGAGTCGCTGTCGCCGGGCTCGGTGGCGGGCACCGCGCGCAGCTCGCCCTCGTCGACCACGACCAGCCGGGTGCCGTCACCGCTGACCGCGAAGAAGTCCAGGTCCGCGACGAGTTCGGACTTCTTCGCCTTGCCGATGCCGAAGTGCTCCAGGGTCGGGCGGCCGCTGACGTCGTTCGGGTTGGCGAAGGTCTCGCCGAGCGCGCCGGAGATCGGCCAGCGCAGCCACACCAGACCGCAGCCCGCGACCGGGTACAGCCCCGAGTACTTGGAGGCGGCCACCGGGAAGGGGGTGACCCTGCTCTCCAGGCCCTCCGCCTCGACGGTCACCGTGCCGCCCTCGCTGCCCTCCTCGGCCTCCTCGCGCTCGACCGGGTCCAGCCCTCCGGCGGCAGGGCGGCCCTCGGGGTTCAGCGCGAACGGGGAGGGGGTCGCCGAGGACAGCGGCACCAGGTACGGGCGGCAGCCCAGCGGGAAGGAGAGGTCGCCGGTGTGCACGTCGTACACCGGGTCGAAGCCGCGCCAGGACAGGAAGGCGAGGTAGCGGCCGTCACGGGTGAAGACCGGGTTCTCGTCCTCGAAACGGCCGTTGGTGACGTCGAGGACCAGCCGGTCCTTGATCCGGGCGAGCTTGATCTGCCGCAGCGACCGCCCGATCACCGGATGGGACCAGGCCAGCCAGGCCCCGTCGGGGGAGAAGGCCAGGTCGCGCACCGGCCCGTTGCCGGAGTGGATCAGCTCGGTGACCTCTCCCTGGCCCTCTTCGCCGGTGTCGACCAGCAGCAGCCGTCCGTCGTGCGCGGCGACGGCCAGCCGCTGCCCCTCCGGGTCGGCCGCCGTCTCCAGCACCCGGCCCAGCTTCCCGGCGGCCAGCCGCCGGGGGGCGCGCTGGCCGGTCGCCCGGGGCAGGGAGGCGATCTCGATCGCGTCCTCGCCCTCGGCGTCCGTCACGTACGCCACCTGGTCGCCCGCGCCGAGCATCTCCGGCAGCCGGACCCGTACGCCCGGGGTGTCGGTGAGGGTGCGCGCGGGACCGTCGCGGTGGGTGAGCCAGTACAGGCTGCCGCGTACGACGACGGCGCTCGCGCGGCCGGTCTCGTCGACCGAGATGCCGTCGAGGTGGCGGGCGGCGGGCACCTGGTAGGGACGCCGCCCGGAGCGCGGCCCGCTCAGCGTCACGTCGAGGCGGCGCGGGGCGGCGCCGGGGGACAGGTCCTCCACGAGCCACAGGTCGCCGGCGCACTGGTAGACGACCCGGGTGCCGTCGCTGGCGGCGTGCCGGGCGTAGAAGGAGTCGTGGTCGGTGTGGCGGCGCAGGTCGGAGCCGTCGTACGCGCACGAGTACAGGTTGCCGACGCCCTCGTGGTCGGAGAGGAAGGCGATCCGGCCGGCGACGAACATGGGGGAGTGCAGATGGCCGTCGAGGCCGTCGAGGAGCCGGTGTCCGTGCAGCCAGAGCCTGCCCGTGGCGCCGCCCCGGTAGCGCTTCCAGGAGGCCGGTTCGTGCGGCGGGGTGCCGGTGAGCAGCAGCGACCTGCGTTCCCCGGCGATGTCGGCGACCTGGATGTCGGAGACCGGGCCCCAGGGCAGTTTGCGGCCGGGGCTGCCGTCACAGGCGAGCTTGTAGGCCCAGGTGAAGTACGAGAAGGGCTCGCCGTGCGAGGCGACGGCGAGGATCTCGGCGTGGCCGCCCTCGTCGGGGGGCGCCCAGCCGCAGACCCGGGTGTCGGAGCTGCCCCAGTAGGTGAGGCGCCGGCCCGGTCCGCCGTCCACCGGGACGAGGTGCACCTCGGGGTCGAGGCTGCGCCAGCTCGTGTACGCGATGTGGCGACCGTCGGGGGAGAAGCGGGGGTGGCCGAGCTTGGTGCGGTCGACGGTGAGCCGCCAGGCGCGGCCGGGGCCGTCGAGCGGGGCGAGCCAGAGGTCGTCCTCGGCCACGAAGCACAGCAGGTCGTCCTTGAGGTGGGGCAGACGCAGATAGCTCACCCTTCCCATGCTTTGCCGGGGCCAGGACCCCGGCAACTTATGAGTAACCGACAACCGTGACGCAGACCACGAACGAAACCGTTTCGTTTCGTTAGCGAGGTGGGGTACCTTCGTCCTGTACGAAACCGTGTCGTTCCTTTGACGCGGCGGACACCGGAGCGGGAAGGTGAACGGTATGAGCGAAGTAGCGACGACGCGTCGAAGCCGGATCACCCCCGAGCGCGAGGCCGAGCTGTACGGGGCCGTGCTCGACCTGCTCCGCGAGGTCGGCTACGACGCCCTCACCATGGACGCCGTGGCCACCCGCACCCGGTCCAGCAAGGCCACCCTCTACCGCCAGTGGGGCGGCAAGGCCGAGCTGGTGGTGAGAGCGATGCGCAGCCAGAAGCCCGGCGGCATCGCCGACATCGACACCGGGACCCTGCGCGGCGACCTGCACACCATCGTCGGCCGTGAGGACGACTGCGCCATGGAACGGAACGCCGCCCTGATGCGCGCGCTCGCCATGGCCGTCCACATGAACGACGATCTCCGCCAGGCGTTCAAGGAACTCCTGGTCGAACCGGAGATGGAGGAGTTCCGGCGGATGATCCGGCGCGCGGTCGACCGGGGCGAGATCAGCCCCGGCAACCCGGCGCTGGACTACATGGTGCACATGCTCGTCGGCGCGTTCGCCACGCGGACGCTGATCGACGACCTGCCGCCCACGCGGGAGTTCCTCACCTCTTACATCGACGCCGTGGTGCTCCCCGCCCTCGGCGTGCCCACTCCCTGACCGTCCCCACGGTCAGCCACCACCTGACGTCACCGCTCACGTCGTCGGGCTGATTCCACCTGCCCCGAAGCAACCACGACCTGACCGGGAGTACGCCCTCGTGGCCACTTTCCTCTATCGACTCGGCCGGTTCGCCTTCAGGCGACGGCATCTCGTAGCCCTGTTCTGGGTGGCGCTGCTGGCGCTCGCGGGCGCCGGCGCCGCCAGTGCCCCGGCGGCCGGCAACTCGTCCTTCTCCATCCCCGGCACCGAGGCCCAGAAGGCCTTCGACCTGCTGGAGGAACGCTTCCCCGGCTCCAGCGCCGACGGGGCGACCGCACGCGTCGTCTTCAAGGCACCGGCCGGCGAGAAGATGACCGACGCCGACCACAAGAAGACCGTCCAGGACACCGTCGACACCCTCGGCGGCGGCTCCGAGGTCGCCGGCGTCACCGACCCGTACCAGGGCGGCGGCGTCAGCGAGGACGGCACCATCGCCTACGCCTCGGTGACCTACAAGGTCTCCGGCATGGAGCTGGAGGACGCCTCCCGCGACGCCCTGGAGGGCGCCGCCGAGGACGCCCGCGACGCCGGGCTGACCGTGGAGATCGGCGGTGACGCCCTCCAGGCCGTCCCGCACACCGGAACCGCCGAGATCATCGGTATCGGCGTCGCCGCGGTCGTCCTCGTCATCACCTTCGGCTCGCTGCTCGCGGCCGGACTGCCGCTGCTCACCGCCGTCATCGGCGTGGGCATCGGGGTCTCCAGCATCACCGCGCTGGCCAGCACGCTGGACCTCGGCTCCACCACCTCCATCCTGGCCAGCATGATCGGCCTCGCGGTGGGCATCGACTACGCGTTGTTCGTCGTCTCCCGCTACCGGGCCGAACTGGCCGAGGGCCGCGAACGCGAGGAAGCGGTCGGCCGGGCCGTCGGCACGGCGGGCTCCGCGGTGGTCTTCGCCGGACTGACCGTCGTGATCGCCCTGGTGGGCCTGTCGGTCGTCAACATCCCGATGCTGACCAAGATGGGCATCGCCGCCGCCGGCACGGTCGCCCTCGCGGTCCTGATCGCCCTCACCCTGATCCCCGCCCTGCTCGGCTACGCGGGCCGCCGGATCCGTCCGGCCGGCGAGAAGAGCAAGCTGCTCGGCGGTGGCCGCGCCGCGAAGAAGCCGCAGCGCCCCAACATGGGCACCCGCTGGGCGAGCTTCGTCGTCCGCCGCCCGGTGGCCGTCCTGCTGCTCGGCATCATCGGTCTGGGCGCCGCGGCCGTCCCGGCGGCCTCACTGGAACTGGGCCTGCCCGACGACGGCTCGCAGCCGACGTCCACGACCCAGCGCCGCGCCTACGACCTGCTCTCCGAGGGCTTCGGCCCCGGCTTCAACGGCCCGCTGGTGGTCGTGGTCGACGCGAAGGGCAGCGACGACCCGCAGGCCGTCTTCCAGCAGGCCGGCGACGACATCAAGGGCCTCGACAACGTCGTGAACGTCAGCCCGGCACAGCCCAACAAGGCCGGCGACACGGCGACGATCACCGTCGTCCCCGACGCCAAGCCCTCCTCGGTGACCACCGAGGACCTGGTGCACGACATCCGTGACACGGGCGCGGACATCCAGGCCGACACCGGCGCCGACGTCCTGGTCACCGGCGCCACGGCGATGAACATCGACGTCTCGCAGAAGCTCAACGACGCGCTGGTGCCGTACCTGGTCCTGGTGGTCGGCCTGGCCTTCCTGCTGCTGATCGTGGTGTTCCGCTCGATCCTGGTCCCGCTGAAGGCGGCCCTCGGCTTCCTGCTGTCCGTCATGGCGGCCCTCGGCGCGGTCGTCGCGGTCTTCCAGTGGGGCTGGCTGTCCGGCCTGATGGGCGTCGAGGAGACCGGTCCGATCATGTCGATGATGCCGATCTTCATGGTCGGCGTGGTCTTCGGACTGGCCATGGACTACGAGGTGTTCCTCGTGACCCGGATGCGGGAGGCCTACGTCCACGGCGAGAAGCCCGCCCAGGCCGTGGTGACCGGATTCAAGTACAGCGCGCGGGTGGTGACCGCGGCGGCGGTCATCATGATGGCGGTCTTCTCCGGCTTCATCGGCTCCAGCGACTCGATGGTCAAGATGATCGGCTTCGGCCTCGCGGTCGCCGTCCTCTTCGACGCGTTCGTCGTCCGCATGGCGATCGTCCCGGCGGTACTGGCCCTGCTCGGCGAGAAGGCCTGGTGGCTGCCGAAGTGGCTGGACCGCGTCCTGCCCAACGTGGACGTCGAGGGCGAGGGCCTGCGCACGGAGGGCGGTCCGAAGGAGGAGGACCGGGAGCTCGTACGGGCCTGACGGCCTGAACGAGCAGACAGAACCAGCCGGTGAGGGCTCCGTGGGGACGGGGCGCCCTCACCGGCTTTCCTTCTGCGGCCGGGGCCGCGGGGGTTTCGGGACCCCGTGTCAGGTGTCGTGGACCGTGGAGCGGTGTCCGAGGGGAACGACCCAGACCATCAACCCCCGTTGTCGATCGTGTAGATGACGCGGTGATCGCCGACACGGAGCCGGCGCCGGTCCGGCTGGGAGACGAGCGCCGTGGTGTGGAAGCCGAGCGGGTCGGTTTCCGGTTCCGTCGGTGTGACCAGGATCCGGAGCGCCATGTCCCGGGGGATCTCCCGGAGCTCTGCCTGAGCCTCCGGCCGGAAGACGGCGCGGTACTTACTCCTCACTGCGCTCCAGCGTCTCCCTCATGACGTCCTCGATCGGGACGGCGGACTTCGGGGACGCGGAGTACACCGTGGCCTGAGCCGGCCGCCGCGTTTCCGTCAGGCACGGGAGGGTGCACGGGCGCGGTGTGAGGCGCACCCTGGAATGAGAGATTCCGGAGGTGATCGTCATGATGCACACCGCAGTGGGATGGCACGTGGACCTGGAGTTCGAGGAGGACGACCGGCAGACGCGCGCCGCCGCGATGGTCCGGCTGCCCGACGGGACCGAGGTACGGGCCCACGGCCACGCGAGCCGGCACCACACCGACGCGAATCAGCCACGCGTCGGGGAGGAGATCGCCGGCGCACGCGCGCTGAACGAACTCGCCATGCAGATGCTGACCAAGGCGCACGGCGAGATCGACGACGCGTCGGGCCGCATCTCGCACCCGATCCACGTCTAGACGGGCAGTCAGGGCGTCAGGGACTGCCGTACCGCCCGTATCAGCGCCTGGGCCCTGGGGTCCGCCGTCACCGTCTTGCGGAAGCCGTTGGTGACATAGCCGAAGGCGACGCCCGCCTCCGGGTCGGCGAAGCCGAGGGAGCCGCCGCGGCCGGGGTGACCGAAGGAGCCCGGGGCCAGGAAGGGGGAGGCGCCGCCGTGCAGCATGTAGCCGAGCCCGAAGCGGGTGTTGACGACCAGCACCCGGTCGGGGCCCGCCGACTCCTCGGCGCGGGCGAGTTCGACGGTGGCCGGTGCGAGGAGGCGTATGCCGTCGACCGGGCCGATGAGTGAGGCGTAGAAGCGTGCCAGCCCGTCCGCCGTCGCGATCCCGTTGGCGGCGGGCAGGGCCGCCGCGCGGAACACCGGGTCGTTCTGGTCCGGGAAGGGCGTGATCGCCGCGAAGGCGCGGCGGGTGAGGGAGGACGGGTCGGCGTAGGCGTCGGTGACCGAGCGCTTGGGGCGGGCGTGGAGCGTCCCGGACGGCGCGGGCGCCTCGATCCTGCCGACCGTGCCGACGCGGTGGGCCTGCGCGTCCGGCAGCCCCACCCACAGATCCAGGCCCAGCGGCCCGGCGATCTCCGACGCGATCCACTCGCCGGAACCCCGGCCGGTCACCCGGCGCACCAGCTCGTCGACCAGCCAGCCGTAGGTCAGCGCGTGGTAGCCGTGGTCGGTGCCCGGCTCCCACACGGGAGCCTGCGCGGCGACCGCCCCGGCGGCCCGCACGGGGTCGGCCGCCTCGTCCGGGGTGAGCGGACGGTCGAGGACCGGGAGCCCGGCGCGGTGGTTGAGCACGTGCCGGACCAGCAGCCGCTCCTTGCCGTGCGCCTTGAACTCCGGCCAGTACCGGCCGACCGGCGCGTCCAGGTCCAGCTCGCCGCGCTGGTGCAGCAGCAGGAGCACGGCGGCGGCGACACCCTTGGTCGCCGAGCGCACGACCTGCGCGGTGTCCCGCCGCCAGGGCTCGGTGCCGTCGACGTCCTTCACCCCGGCCCACAGGTCGACGACCTTGCGCCCGTCCCGGTACACGGCGACGGCCGCGCCCCGGTCCCCGAGCGCCTCGAAGTTCCGCGCGAACGCCTCCCCGACCGGCTCGAAGCCCTCGGCCACTGTGCCGTGCACGTCGACGTCCACGTTCCTGTCGGTCCTTCCACTCGCCTGTGACACTCGCCTGTGACAGTGCGTGCAACAGCGCCGCTCCGCCTGCGATTCCTGGGCGGCGGCGACCGAGCGCGATCGTTACGAACGGCCCGGCGCGGCCGGTACCGAGCGCGGATCGAAACCGTACGGCAGCTCCAGACGGTGCGCGCGCATCAGGGCGTCGTCGGCGAGCAGTTCCGCGGTGGCACCGTCCGCCGCGATCACGCCGTCGCTGAGGACCAGCGAGCGCGGGCACAGTTCGAGGGCGTAGGGCAGGTCGTGCGTGACCATCAGGACGGTGACGTCCAGGGAGCGCAGGATGTCGGCGAGTTCGCGGCGGGAGGCGGGGTCCAGGTTGGAGGACGGCTCGTCCAGGACCAGGATCTCCGGCTCCATCGCGAGGACGGTCGCCACGGCCACCCGGCGCCGCTGGCCGAAGGAGAGGTGGTGCGGCGGGCGGTCCTTGAACTCCGCCATGCCGACCCGGTCCAGCGCCCGGTCCACCCGCTCCTCCAGCTCGGGCCCCCTGAGCCCGGCCGCCGCCGGACCGAACGCCACGTCCTCGCGCACCGTCGGCATGAAGAGCTGGTCGTCCGGGTCCTGGAAGACGATGCCGACCCGGCGCCGGATCTCCGCCATGTGCCGCTTGCCCACGGGCAGCCCGGCCACCGTCACCGTGCCGGTGCCGCCGGTCAGGATGCCGTTGAGGTGGAGGACGAGGGTGGTCTTGCCGGCGCCGTTCGGGCCGAGCAGCGCGACCCGCTCGCCGCGCGCGATCGAGAAGTCGACGCCGAACAGGGCCTGGTGGCCGTCGGGGTAGGCGAAGGCGAGGCCGGAGACCTCGAGGGAAGCAGTACTCACAAGGTCCATCCCAGCAGACAGACGACGAGGGCGGCCGAGGGGAGGGCGAGGGCGTACGACCACTGCGCCCGGTCCGCGGTCACCTCGTCGATCACCGGCATGGAACCGGCGTACCCCCGGCTCACCATGGCCAGGTGCACCCGCTCGCCGCGTTCGTAGGAGCGGATGAACAGCGCGCCCGCCGACTTGGCGAGGACGCCCCAGTGCTTCACCCCGCGTGCCTCGAAGCCGCGGGACTCGCGGGCGATCCGCATGCGCCGCATCTCGTCGGTGATGACGTCGCCGTAGCGGACCATGAAGGAGGCGATCTGCACCAGCAGCGGCGGGAGCCTCAGCCGCTGGAGGCCGAGCAGCAGTTCGCGCAGCTCGGTGGTGGAGGCGAGGAGGACCGAGGCGGCCACGCCCAGGGTTCCCTTGGCCAGCACGTTCCAGGCGCCCCACAGTCCGTTGACGCTCAGCGACAGCCCGAGGACGTCGGTCCGCTCGCCCTCCGCCACGAACGGCAGCAGGACGGCGAAGGCGACGAACGGGACCTCGATCAGCAGCCGCTTGAGCAGGAAGCCGGCCGGGACGCGGGCGGTGTACGCGACGAGGGCGAGCAGCCCGGCGTACACCGCGAACGCCCACATCGCCTCGCGCGGGGTGGACACCACGACCAGGACGAAGGCGAAGACCGCGGCGAGCTTGGTGTGCGGCGGCAGGGCGTGCACGGGGGAGTGGCCGTGCCGGTAGAGCTTGTGCGCGTGGCCCGCTCCCATGTCAGACGCTCGTGCCGGTGGGGGACGCGGCGTCGGCCGGCTCGTCCGTACGGCGCCTGCGGACCGCCCAGAACACGCCGGTGCCGGCGACGACCGTCACGCCCACGCCGATCACGCCGGCCAGACCGCCGGAGAGGCGGGCGTCGTCGACGTCCTCGACGCCGTAGTCGGCGAGCGGGGAGTCGGCGATGGCGTGCTCCTCGGCCTTCTCGTCCATTCCGTGGTCGGTGGCGACCTTCTCCAGGCCGTCGGGGTTCGCGGAGGCGTAGAAGCTGACGAACCCGGCGAGGACCAGCGAGGTGACCAGGCCGGTGATCCAGACCTTGCGCGGGGAGCGGGCGGCGACGGGCTCCGGCTCCGCCGCCGGGGTGTCCGGGGCGTCGACCAGCTCGCCGTTCACCCGCAGCTTGAGCTGCTGCCGCAGCCCGCGCGCCCCGTGCACCAGGTCCGGGCGGACGGCGATGACCGCGCCGACGGTCAGGGCGGTGATCACGGCCTCGCCGATGCCGATGAGGACGTGCACGCCCACCATGGCGGTGACGACCTTGCCGAGGGAGACCTCGGTGGTGCCGCCGATGGCGTAGAGCAGCGTGAAGACGATCGCGGAGGCCGGGACGGAGACCAGCGCGGCGACGAAGGACGCGGCGGTCGCCGAGCGGCGGGTGCGCGGCAGCACCTTCACCAGGCCGCGGAAGAGCGCGTAGGCGACGATCGTCGTGGTGATCGCCATGGTGGTGATGTTCACGCCGAGCGCGGTCAGCCCGCCGTCGGCGAAGAGGACGGCCTGCATCAGCAGGACGACGGAGACACAGAGGACCCCGGTGTAGGGGCCCACGAGGATCGCGGCGAGGGCGCCACCGAGCAGATGTCCGCTGGTCCCCGCCGCGACGGGGAAGTTCAGCATCTGCACGGCGAAGATGAACGCCGCCACCAGCCCGGCCAGCGGGGCCGTGCGCTCGTCGAGTTCCCGGCGCGCGCCGCGCAGGCTCACGGCGATCGCGCCGGCGGCGACGAGTCCGGCCGCGGCGGACACAGGGGCGTTGATGAATCCGTCAGGTGCGTGCACGGACTCGATGATGTGGCCTGTTGCAAACGCTGCGCAAGAGCGAGCGGCTTGTTTTACCTCACGCATACCTCATCTGTGATATACGCCGCTCGGACGCGCGAATTCCGGTTTCGGTGCACGATTGAACGGGGGGCGGGTATACGGCTTACACGCCTTTCATGCACATTGACGCAGCGTAAGGGGCCACCGATGTCCGTGGTAGAGCAGTACGCGCGAGCCCACATCGTCACCGACGACCTGGAAGAGGACCGCGGAGCGGTACCCGTGGTACTGCGCTACGACCCCGAACGAGATCCCCTCTGCGTCCGCGTGGAGCTCCCGGGCGCCGCGCCCCGAGAGTGGTTCGTCGACCGGGAACTGCTGGAACAGGGCCTGCTCGCCCCCACGGGCAGGGGCGAGATACGGGTGTGGCCGTGCGGCCGGGTCCAGGCCGTGGTCGAGTTCCACACCGCGCAGGGCGTGTCGGTGGTGCAGTTCGAGACGAAGACCCTGACCCGGTTCCTGCGGCGGACCTACGCGGCCGCCGCCGAACCCGTCCCGCACTGACCCCCGGCCTCCGGCTGCTCAGCCGGCGCTCTTCAGGAGCGCCGCCACGATCGGTCCGGCCGTCGAACCGCCGTGGCCGGCCTTCTGGACCACGCCCGCCGCCGCCAGGTCCCCGCGGTACGCGGTGAACCAGCCGTTGGGCTTCTTCTGCCCGTCGACCTCGGCCGACCCGGTCTTGGCGCCGGTCTGCCCGCTCACCCCGGCCATCGCCTCCGCCGCCGTGCCGTAGGCCGCGGTGTACGACATCAGCTCCCGCAGCTGCGCCAGCGTGCCGGCCGACAGGGTGCGCGAGGCCGTCGCCAGCTTCCGTCCGTCGACCTCGGGGGAGACCAGGTACGGCTGGCGGAAGACGCCCGACTGGACCGTCGCCGACACCGACGCCATGTTCAGCGGGTTCATCCGCACCCCGCCCTGGCCGATCAGGGAGGCCCCCATCGGGGCCGCCGACTGCACCGGCACCGAGCCGTCGAAGGTCGGCACGCCGACCTGCCAGTCGTTCCTCCCCAGCCCGAACACCTCCTGGGCCTGCTTGGTCAGGTCGTCGTCCTTCAGCTCGGGCGCCTGGCTGATGAAGGCCGTGTTGCAGGAGCGGGCGAAGCTCGCCTTGAACGTGCCGTCCTTGATCTCGAACTTGTCGTCGTTCTGGAACTTCCAGCCGCCGTAGCTGAAGTACTTCGGGCACGGGTGCTGCTCGTCCATCGAGGCGAGCCCCTTCTCGATCAGCATCGAGGCGGTGATCACCTTCATGGTGGAGCCCGGGGCCAGTGAACCCTGGAACGCGACGTTGAAGCCGCGCGAGGAGTTGGCCACCGCGAGGATCTCGCCGGTCGACGGGCGCAGCACCACCACCGACGCCTGCTCCTTCTTCGCCACCTGCGCCTCGGCGGCGGCCTGCAGGGAGGGGCTCAGCGTGGTCTTCACCGTGCCGGGCGTGCCCTCGCTCAGCTCCAGCAGCGTCTTGTCGGACAGCTCCGCCTTCTTCGACGCCTTGCCGCGGACGATCCGCAGCTCGACGCCGGCCTCGCCGCCCGCCTTCTCGCCGTACTTCTCGCGCAGCCCGTCCAGCACCGTCCCCAGGGACGGGTACGCGGCGGTGGTCAGCTCGTCGCCGTCCCGGTCCAGCGCCTTGACCGGCGGGGTGCCCGCCTCGCCGGTGACCAGCTTGTCGCCGTCCCTGAGGTCGGGGTGCACGACGGCCGGCTGCCAGGCCACCCGCGGCTCACCGTCCCCGGCCCCGCGTACGACGGTCAGCGCGCTGTCGTACGCCAGCGGCTTGCCGGTCTCCTCGTACGACACCGTGCCCTTGACGGCGAAGGGGACCTTGTCGCCGGCGGGGGTGCCGGCGGTGAGGGCGACGTCCTTGATCCGGGCGTCCTCGGCGTAGGCGGTGAGCAGGGCGGCCGCGGCCTTCGGGTCGTCGGTGGCGGCGGCCGCCTCGCTCACCTTCCCGTCCTGCCAGGCGGTGAGGAAGCGCTCGGCCGCAGCGGTGACCTCGTCGGCGGACAGCGGGCCGGTCCTCACCTCCCGCGCGGAGGACGTCCGCGTGCCGTCCTCCGCGGCGGCACCGCCGCCGAGCAGCGCGTAGGCGCCGAACCCGGCGCCGCCGACGACCACGGCGATCACTCCGCCGAGCACGACGGGCCTCGTCCTCCGCCCCTCGGCGGCGTTCCTTCTGTTCTTCCCCACTGCTTCCCGTTCCTCCGCTGTCCGCCGGACTCCCCGTGGCCCTCGTGGCGCTCACGTGTGCCAACGACGGCCACCACCCTAGAGTCCCGCCCCGCGCGCGGTGCGATCAGCCGCCCGCTCGTAGCACGGCTGCGACAATCGGCCCGGCCGCGTCGCCGCCGTGGCCGCCCTGCTGAGCCATGGCCGCCGCCGCGACGTCGTTGCGGAAGCCGGTGAACCAGCTGTCGGAGGTGGCGTTGCCGTCGACCTCGGCGGAACCGGTCTTCGCGCCGATGTCACCGCCGCCGAGCCCGGACATGGCCTCCTGGGCGGTGCCCTGGGTGGCGGTGAGCCGCATCATCTGCTTGAGCTGGGCGGCGGTGCCCGCCGGGAGCCCCTTGGCCTGCGCCAGCTGCCGGCCGTCGAGGTCGGGGGAGACCAGGTACGGCTGGCGGAAGGCGCCGGTGATCGCGGTGGCCGTCACCGAGGCCATGTTCAGCGGGTTCATCTGCACCTGGCCCTGGCCGATGGCGTTCGCCGCGCGGTCCGGTCCGGCGACGGCCGGGACGCTGCCGTCGAAGGAGGCGATGCCGGTCTTCCAGTCGTCCCGGCCGAGCCCGAACCGCTCCTGGGCCTCCTGGGTGAGCGAGGCGTCGGTGAGCGGCTCCTCGTCGATGAGCTTGATGAAGGCCGTGTTGCAGGAGCGCAGGAAGCTGTCGGCGAGGCTGGCGCCCTCGTTCGGCTTCATGCCGGTGATGTTCTTGAAGGTCTGGCTCCGCATGACTGCGGTGGACGGGCAGGGCGCCGGGCCGTTCATCGAGGTCACGCCGTTGTCGATGAGCATGGCGGCGGTGATGATCTTCATGGTGGAACCGGGGGCGACCTGGCCCTGGAAGGCCGCGTTGAACCCGTCGTCGCGGTGGTTGGCCACCGCCAGCACCTCACCGGTGCTCGGCTTCACCGCCACCACCGACGACTCGGCGTACTGCTGCACCGCCTTCTCGGCCGCGGCCTGCACCCCGGCGCTGAGGGTGGTGCGCAGCTTGCCCGGCTCGCCCTCGGCGAGGGTCAGCAGCGGGGTGTCGGCGGCCGGCTCGCCCGTGGCGCCCTCGGCGTGCCTGATCACCAGCTCGACGCCGGGGGTGCCGCCCGCCTTCTCGCCGTACTTCTGGCGCAGGGTGTCCAGGATCGGCCCGAGGGAGGGGTACTCCTCCTTCGTCAGCACCGTCCCGTCGCGGTCCACCGCCTCGATGGGCGGCTGCGCGGACTCCCCGGTGACGAGGGTGTCGCCCTCCTTCAGGTCCGGGTGGACGACGGAGGGCTTCCAGTCGACCAGCGCTCGCCCGGTGGTCTGCCCGCGCACGACGGTCAGCTCGCTCTTGTAGCTCAGCGCCTCGGACTTCCCGTCGAAGGAGACGGTCGCCTTCACGGTGAACGGCACGGTGGTCCCGGCGGCCGTACCGGGCGTGATCTCGACGTCGCCCACCCGGGCGTCGTCGCCGTACGCCGTCAGCAGCGCGCCGGCTTCCTCGGCGTTGTTCGTGTACGACGCCGCCTGGGATGCCTCCCCCTTCTCCCAGGCCGCGAAGAAGCTCTTGGTGGTCTCCTCGACCTCCCCCTCGTCCGGCGGCCCCGACTTCTTCGTCGTCGCGGCGCTCGAGCCGCTGCCCCCGTCACCGCTCACGGCCGACACGATGTTGTAGACGCCGTACCCGGCCCCGCCCACCATCACCGCGAACACACCGCCGATGACGGCGGTCTTGACCCCCTTGCCCATCGGACGCTCCCCCTCCGCCGGACCCCCCACGCCTTGTGAACGTGTTCAAAAAGCCCGGTGAGTGAGCACCCTATGCGCAGACAGTGACAACCGGGTCGGCTGTTTCCGTTTGTTGTCCGAACAGAGATCCGCCCGGACACCGGAACGGCTCACACCCAGGTGTCCAGCCACATCCGCGCCCGCCAGTCGTCGATCGGGATCGTCTGGCCGGTGTAGATGGGCCAGAAGTAGATGAAGTTCGCGTGATCCGGCCCCGTAGGGCCCCGACCAGGACGTTCGTCTCTGGCCGGGGCCGGATCAGGCAGCTTGGGCCGTCCCTGGGCCGTGATCTTGAGGATTCGACGCCAGATAGAGGCTGTCGACCGCCTTCCGGGTGCGCCCCTCACTGCTCGGCATCAGGTGCGTGTACGTCCGGAGCGTGAACCCCGGATCGCTGTGACCGAGGTACTGGCTCAGGGCCCGGATGTTCTCGCCGGCGTCCAGCAGAACGGAGGCGTAGAAGTGTCTGAGCGCGTGCATCCCGTGCTCACGCGCGGACGCGTAGCGCTCGCCCGGCTTCGCCTCGGGGATGACGCCGGCGGCGGCCAGGGCGGGCTTCCAGTGGTGATCATTGAAGACGCTCACGCGCACGTGGTTGCCCTCGACTCCGCTGAAGATGAGTCGCTTGGTCACGAGAGGGCCGTCCGGCGTACGCCACGGAAGCGTCACGTCGATCGGTTCGCACTCCTTGGCGTGGTCCCGGAGCACGGTCGCCACAGCCTTGGGAAGCGGTACGTCCCGGACCTTGCCGCCCTTGGGGAGGGCGAACACGTACTTGCCCCGGATGCGCTTGAGTTGATGGCCCACGGCCAGCCATCCGCCCTCGAAGTCGAGTTCGTCGATGGCCAGACCGAAGATCTCGCCCTGTCGCAGTCCGCATCCTGCCCCGGCATCTACGGCGGCCTGGTAGCGCCGGGGGAGGGCGGTGCGCACTCCGAAGACCTGCTCTGCCGTCCACGGGACGACGCGCGGCTTGCCGGCCTTCGGGAGCTGCACCGTGCGGGCCCGGCAGGGGTTCTTGTTGAGTAGCCCGTCGTCGACCGCCGCGCTCAGCGCCGCGGAAACGGTGCCCACGATGATGCGGCGGTGCGACTCCGCCGGCACCGTGGCTTCAAGGGCGGCGATCCAGGCGCGGATGTGCTCGGGCTTGAAGGAGCCGAGCGGGCGCGAGCCGATGTGGGGGTAGGCGTGCAGCCGGAGCCGACGCTCCGCGGCCTCACGGCTGTTGATCTCGCCGGTGTGCGTCTGCACCCAGCGTTCCGCGTACTGCCGGAACGTCGTCCGGGAGGCTCGCGGGTCGACGTACTGACCGCGCGACATGTCCGCCTCGATGTGCGCGAGCCACTGCTTGGCGAGCCGCAGCTCCTTGTCACGGAACGACTTGCTCTTCTCGGTGCCGTCCGGGCCGACGTACCGGGCGCGGTAGCGGAGGCCCGTTCCGTGACGGTCGGTCTTGGCCTTGACGGGCTTCCCGTTGGCGTCGGTTTCGGTCTTGTACCAGCGGTCTTGGATGTGGCCTGCCATGGGGCGGCGGTCCTCTCTCAACACACAGCAGGGAGAGCCGCACACGGCGGCTCTCCCTGCTGTGTGCGGTGGTGTCTGGCTAGGCGGCGGTGGCGCTGTTCTTGAGGCCGGTGACGTAGTCACGTACGTCGGTGGGGTCGTAGCGGAGGTGCTTGCCGATGCGGAAGCCGGGCGGGCCTGTGCGCTTCTTGCGCCACTGGTAGACGGTCTCCAGGGGCACCTCGAACATCTCGGCGATGTCGGCGGGGGTGAGGTACCGGTCGGGGAGGCCGCCGCGGAGGGTGGCGCGGGGGTCGGGGTCTGTCGGCTGTGCCATAGGGACTCCAAGCGGGGAGGGCATGGCCGCCTCTGTCCGAGGTGCGGAATTCTGCGTCATCGCGTCACCTGTGACACGCGTCGCTCTGACCTGCTGTTTCGCGGTGACGTAGGGCTTCTGGGCACGTCATGTGGTGACGCAGGTCTTCGTCACCGGATGACGCGGGTGACACGGGATGACGCAGCCTCCGCCTGCCTGCGTCACCGCTGTAGCGGCAGGTCGCGGGGTGTTTTCCGTTCCCGGCTGACGCAGGTGACGCAGCGTCCCTTTCCTTCGGACAAGAGAAGGGGGTGTCTGTTGTGGTGCGCGGTTCAGAACATGAAGAAGGAGCCGCTTCGCGGCGCGACCATCGCAGGGCGGCTGCGCCGCCGAACAGCAAGAGGAGCACGCCGGGCGGGGGTGCTCCTCTTGCTTGTGCAGGGGCGTGATGCCGCCGGTCAGAACGCCGGTGCCTGCTCGTGCGGGGGCGGCGGGGCCGGGGGCCGGGTCATCTCGATGTAGCGGGCCGTGCTGGTGCGGCCCCAGTCGATGAGGACGCCGCGGGCGGCGAGGGTGGGTTGAAGGCGCTTGAGGCGGTCCGAGAGCACCTTGCCCGTGGTCGGCCACCCCTTGGGCAGGGGACGGCACTCCTCACCGCCGTAGAGGCCGGTGAGGCAGTGCAGCCACTCGGTGGACGTCATCCGCTGCTCCGCCCCGGCGTCCAGGCCGGCGGCGTACTTCAGCACGGTCTGCGCCAGTAGGTCGCCCTCGATGACGTCGTCGTTCAGGTCGTCCAGGGCGGCCCGGTAGGCGCCCAGCGCTCCGAGACCGGTCGCTGCGTCCAGCTGCGCGCACAGATGGGCGAAGTCGGCCATGCGCAGGTCGGTGGGGATGTCCGCATCCGCCGCGCGCACCTGCACGGTGAGGTCCAGGAGGGAGCCCAGGATCACGGGTAGGGCCTCTTCGAACTCCGCCCACAGCTCCGCTTCGGTGCGCCGGGTATGAGGGCGTTCCAGGCGGAGCGGCAAAAGCCGTTCGGCGAGGTCGGGCCGGATGACGCCCACGTCGATGCCGGTCAGCAGTAGAGGGCGGCGGTAGCGGGCGCGGACGACGTCCCCGTCGGTGTAGAGGGCGCGCTTGATGGTCTCGGCACCGGTGACGATGCAGCACATCAGGTCGGACAGATCCGGGGCGAGGTGAGAGAGGTTGTCCAGGGCGGTGACCCATCCGGCGGCCACAGCCGCGATCAGGTTCTCCTCGTCCTTCGGTGCCCGGCGCAGGTCGCCAGTCATGCCCTCGATGATCCGCACGAGCATCCGGCCGCCGGTGGACTTCCCCGCGCCCTGCGGGCCGGTGAGGAACGGGGCGGGCACGGGCACGGACGGCTCGAGGCAGCCGATGAGCCAGGTGATGGCCAGGCACTCGGTCTCGGCGGTGGCGAAGTTGCACAACCGCAGCAGGGCGTCGATGCCCTTGCCATCGGTGTCCTTGGCGGGCAGGGGCAGTTCCCCGGTGAGCTGGGTGCGCCGCCAGCACACCTCACGCGGGTCGGGAATGGTGATGTCCCAACCGGTGGGGTGGATACGGACCGACCGTCCGTCGTCGCGGCCCAGGTCCAGCCATGTCGCGCCGTCGAAGCCGGGGGCGACGCGGATGTGGACGGGCTGTACTTGCTGGCTCATCGCCAGTGCCTCGATCAAGTCCAGTGCCTCTTTCAAAGCGGTGCCGTTGAACACGCCGTGCCCGTCGTTGAACAGGCCGACCATGAGTTCCTGCCGGTGACTGCCCGAGGTGCCCTGGGAGCGGATCGGACGGGCCACGGGGTGGCCGTTCCTCTGCGCGTACACGGTCCCGTCGGCGGTGCGGAAGTACCGGAAGTGCGCCTGCGCGTAGTTGGCGATGACCTCGCGGGCGGGAGTCTTCTCGTCGTCGGACATGGTCACAATCCCAACGTCGTGCGGGCGTTGGTCCACGCGTCAGTGCAGTGCCGCAGCGTCTCGCCCTTGGCCTGCGCGGCGGTGAACAGCCGTGTCATGTGGGCGTCGGTGAAGCAGCCGCACCGGCCGTGCCGGGACAGCACGGCGAGGAACGTCCGGTACACGGTCGCGTGGACCGCACTGCGGGCCTCGGTGATGCACTGCTCCGCCATGGCGATGCCACGCTCCAGATAGGCGGGTGTGCGGTGCGGGCACTCCCCACCCTCGGACCGTGCGGGCATGGCGACGGCCTGCAGTGTCGGCCGAACCGGGGAGTGATCCTTGGTGGCCAGCGCGCGGACGACGTCCGGCAGGACGGTCATGGTGCCGGCGCCGGGTCCGAGGTAACGGGCGTAGGACATGGCCGACTTGATGTCGACGCCGGGACGCACCGCGTTGTGTGACGTCATGGTGCCCCAGTAGATCCAGTGCTCACCGCGCGTCGTCGCCACGGTCCGCGTGGCGGGCAGGGTCTCGCGGGCCCATGCGATGGCGCCCGCGTCGTCCAGGTCCACCACGGTCAGGCCTGCGCCGCCGGGGTGGTAGGCGACGGAGACGGCCCGCCGCCATACGGCCGTCCAGGCCGGGGAGGCGAGGACGTCCGGGTCGGTGGTGGCGGCGGCCCATGCGTGGCAGACGCCGGGGCACTGGCACGGGCCAGCGCTCTTCATGTTCGGCCGGCCGCCGCACACGTTGCCCGCGCACCGGTGGCAGTTGCCGAACGGCACCTTGCCCTGGCGCAGGGGCAGTACCGGCACCCCGGTAGCGGCCAGCTCCAGCGCGGTCCGCAGTGGTTCGGGCAGCTGCGGCTGTGGGCCGGGCACTCGCCGGACGGTGGTGGGTTGGGTCATGCTGGGAGACCTCCACAGGTCAGTTGGATGGCTGGTGGGCAAGGGCGGCCCCGGTTCTTGGCGGAAGGGGGCCGCCCTTGGCATAGCTAGGTGCCGGGAGTGGTCGGAGTAACACCGGGGATTCGGTGCGGAGCGGTGCGCCAGAGAAGCACCGTTAATGGATCACCCGCGCGGGTAGAGCACCGGTACTTTTTCGGGGGGCTGATGGACGAGATCTTCGGGATGATCGCGACGATCGGTGTGGTTGTGTCATTGCTCGTGTCGAGTTGGCAGACGCGGGAATTGACGCGGCAAACGGCGATCAATAACGGCGTGGCTGGCGTGTCCGCCATGTACAACGGGATGGAACGGCTGCACCACATCGAGAGCCTCATTGCCGCAGAACCGTGGTTGTACGGTCACTTCTACGGCGGTGCGTCGCTTCCCGATGACGAGCACCAGCGGGCCCGTGTTCTCACCATCGCGGGCATGCTCGCCGATGTGGTGGACTACGGCCTCGTGATCACCGAAACCAATCCCGATATCAAGTTCTACGTAGGGTGGCGCGACTTCGCTTTGTCTCTCCGGCGTACCTCTCCGGCGATTGTTCATCTGATTGATGAGCGTCCGTTGTGGTGGGCCGCACTGGACAAGTACTGGGCTGAACATCCAGAACCGAGCGCGTAGCTCACCCGAACTTGTTGCGCTTGAACGTCGCTTTGCGGATGTTGACCGTGGTGCCGCCCTTGTGGCCGCTCGCGCTGAGGGCCTGGACGGCGATCCAGCCGCCGAAGATGACGGCGGCGAGGGTGATGAGCTGGGTGACGAACGCGGTGAGCGCGGCGATGAACGAGGTGAGCAGGAGCAGTCCGCCGCACACCGCGAGGAAGCCGACGCCTCCGAGGGCGACGTTCACTGCGGTGCGGGAGACAGCCGGCTTCGCGGCGACCGGGGCGGGCTGCGGGTGCTCGATCGCGTAGCCGGTGACGATCCGGCCGTCCGGCAGGATGATGCTCGCCACCACCGGAACCGTGCCCGGCTGGACGGGGGCGACCGGTGCCGGGTGGGTGACGGAGGGCGGTATCGGGGTGGGCTGGTAGGCGATCACGGCCCGTTCGGCGGGCGCGTGACGCGCGGGTTCGGAGTGCATGCGGAATCCCTTCCGTCGTCGGGTCAGGGAGGCGGAGACACCCCCTTCGGGATGCCGTGCGGAGGGGTGTTTCGGGGGTCTGACCTGCGGGCCTCCCTGACTCCCTGAACGATCATTCACGCAGGTCAGAGCCAGGGAGGCGGGTCAGGGAGGGGTTCAGGGAGTTCTCCCTGTCTCCCTGACCCGCCGGGGGTCGGCTCCCTGCCGTCAGTCGGCGGAAGCGGAACCCTCGCTGTCGCGGTTGGCGAGGGCGCGGGCGACGCGGTCGCGGGCGACGACCATGACGCCGTCGGACTTGTACGGCCCGGCGCCGGCGTCGTCCAGGACGCGCTTGAGGTCGAGGAACGACCAGCCGCCGTACGCGCCGGCGTTGCGTGCGGCGAGCCGCGCCAGCACGTCCTTGGTGCGGACGCGGGGTGCGTCGCCGATGATGGCGGCGATGTCGGCGAGCGGGTCGTGTTCCTCGGTCCGCTCGATGGCGTGCAGGGTGGTGACGCCGTCGCGCAGGGCCTTGGCCCGGTCGGTGATGGCCCTGGCGGCGTCGTCGATGTAGTGCGTGCGCACCGTGATGGACGACTGTCCGGCCGGGATGGTGATCCCGTCGGAGGCGACGACCAGGGTTCCCCGGTCCAGGCCGGGCCGGAGGAGGTTCGGTGCGGCCCCGCCGTCGACGGCCTTGTCCCCCAGCGCCATGCGGGCCTGCGACTCCGTGCCGAGGGCGAGGGACGCGCGGGTGTGGGCGCCCTCGCGCACGAGCTTGGGCAGGTTTTCGTTGGTGGGGTCCTGGGTGCCCTGCCACATCAGGACGTTCACCGCTCGCCCCTGGTTGTGGATTTTGCGGACGGCCATGAAGTACCGGGAGTTGGCCTTGGACCCGCCGTACGGGCGCTTGTCGGCGTCCTTGGCCGGGCACATGAATGCCACCTGCGCCTCGTCGACCAGCACGATGAGCGGCGGGAACGTGGTGCCGGGCGGGGCCTGGATGCGGCGGTTCATTTCGTCCACCGCGCCTTCGACCATCTCGGTCACCTGGATCACGTGCTCATCCGTTGGGCCCTGGATCAGGGTGGTGGCGAGCCCGTCGAACATGGCCCAGTCGCCCACACCCTTGAGGTCACCGATGAGGAACTGCACCGACCGGTCCAGCGACAGCCACAGGGCCAGCGAGCGCAGGGCCACGGTCTTGCCCTGGTTCGACAGACCCGTGATCAGCAGGTGGCGCTGGTAGAGGGACAGTGCGGCGGCGTCGCCGCGCAGGTCCTGCCCCCACGGGGCCTTGCCCTTGGCGTAGTCGGCGGTCATCGTGTCGTCGGTGACCAGCGGGGAGGGGCCGATCGGCTCATCCAGCGCCCCGGAATCGGCGATCCACAGCCGCACCGTTCGTGCGGCCTGCGGGATGGTGATGAACACCTCGTGCTCATGCCGGGTCAGGTTCTCGGCGAGCTTGCGGCGCTTGTTCTGCACCTCGTTGGTCGACACCCCCGAGGGAAGCGTGACGTCGACCTCCACGCCGCATCCGGCGATGGTGATCGGCCCGAGCATGGACGCGCCGGCGTCGCCCATCTCCTTGATAGCGCGGGCCAGCGCGGGCACCCCCAGGTCTCGGAGGGCCTTGACCACGATGGACGGGGTGATCGGCTCACCCTCGCCCGAGCGGACGTTCGCGGGCAGGGCCCACGCGGGTGCGGCGTGCTGCTTGCGGCCGATGGACCACAGGGCGAGCAGGGCGAGGAACAGGCCGATGGTGAGGGCCGGGCCCCATACCACCTGGACGATCCGGATCAGTAAAGCGATGAAGTCGATGGTGGCCGACAGCGGGGTGACCACGTGCCCGGCGTCCCCGGTGCTGATGGCCATGACGATGCCGAGGGCGACCAGCAGACCGATGCTCATGCCGGCGCCCACGGCCACGCCCTTGGCGGCGTCGACCGGGGAGTGCAGGAGGTCCATGCGGCGGTGGTGGCGGGCGGCGCGGAAGCGCTGCAACCGCTCCTCCCACTCCTCCGCCGCCTCGAGGTTCCCCGCGGCCTCCGCCGCCCGGATCATCCGCTCGTACCGGGAGCCGGTGCGGCCGTCCCAGGTGCGGCGGGCCACGATCCGCCCGCCGTTGAACGTGTAGAGGCTGTGCCGGACCACGGAGCGGCCGGCCGATCGGGTGCGTTCGTGCATGACGGCGGTCTTCACCGCGCGCCCGGAGCGCACCCACAGCGGCACCGGCCGCGCGGGCGGCGCGTCGGGGACGACGGTCAGGGTGGTCACGGTCGCCGTGTCGGCGGGCGGGTCGGTGTGCTTGTGGAAGGGGACGACGTTCTCAGACATGCTGGGAGATCTCCTGACTGCCCCCTATGGGGGCGGGAGTAAAGGGAGAGCCGGGGTGGCCATGTCCGTGGAAAGAGGCGGTCACCCCGGCGGGGAAGGGTTGGCTGGTCACCACCAGCCGGACGACTTCTTGGCGGCCTTGGTGCGGGCGGTCTCGGTGACGATCCGCTGCCGCTCCGCGTGCAGGGCGGACAGTTCCGCCGTCAGCCGCATCTCGGCAGTGCTGCCGGTGGACTCGATCTGCTGGTCCGCGCGGCCGGTGCTGCGGCCCCGCATGGTGCGGTAGGCGCCGCCGGCCAGGGCGCGGGTCATGGCGCGGCGCTCGCGGCCGTTCAGCGGCCACAACTCCCCCCGCCGCACGGCCTCCAACTTCTTCGAGGTCACCCGGATCTCGCGGTCCAGGCGACGCAGGTCAGCACTGCTCACGGGTGCTCCCATCGGACCCGTTCGGGCCGGGGTAGGCGCAGGGCACGCACGTGCCCAGCGCGGCGGAGATGACGTATCCGGCATCGCGCCGGCATGCCGGACACAGGCGTCGGGCAGCGTTCGCCTTGGCCAGCGCCGCCCTGCGGGCCGGGGTCATGGGCCGGACCGGCAGGGCCAGGTCGACGCGGTAGAGGTAGGCGACCAGTGGCCCCCGCCGGCGGCGGGGGCGCTCCAACTGCGCAGCCACGTCCTGCCCACCGGGCCGTAGCCCTTGGGCGCGCAGTTGGCGGCGGGTGGCGTAGCCGTCCGGGGCGAGACGCCACCGGAACACCGGCAGCGCCCCCATCACGCCACGCGTTTCCACGCGGCCCGCAAGCGGACCTCGGAAGCGGAGTGCCCGGCGGCCCGGAAGCGGGCGGCCATCTCCCGGTAGGAGAGGGCGGGTGTTTCGCTGGTGCGGATGCCGTCGACGATGACGTCCAGGGCGTCATCGGTGAGCGCCGGCGCGGCCTCCAGCGAGCGGGCCGCGAGCGGCTCCGTCGGCCCCCACACGGGGAGTTCCCAGCGGGGTGTGACACCGGGCGTGACGCGGGCCGTCACGCTGGTCAACGCCCTGCCAGTCTCCTCACCGGCACGGGCCGTCTCTAGCGTCGACCACGCCCCGGACAACGTCTGCGCGGTCCGCGCCTGGACACGTGCGACGCGCGCCCCGGCCTCCGTCACGGCCGTCAGCCGCGTCTCCTCGGTCGCCGCCTCCGCGCGCAGTCGGGCGCGGGCCACGGCCGCCTCGTCGCGCGCCTCCTGCTGAATCCCCCGGATCGCATCCAGCGCGACCGGGGTGAGCGCGGTGCGCTCCCACATGCCATGGACCAGCCACAGGGCCTTGGCCGCGAGCGGCAGCCACGCCACAGCCAGCCACGCCCCGGCGGAATGCTCGACACTCAGCGCGTGCGCGACCAGAACAGCGGTGGCGAGGACGCCGAACGACCAGCCCACGGCGGTCACCGCCCGGTTGTGGTCGCCCTGCGCGGCCAACCGTCGTTCATAGGCCAGGGTGGCCAGCCAACCGCCGTCGATACCGAGACCCACGACCAGCGCGACCAGCCACGGCATCGCCGCGCCCAGCCACATCACGACCACGGCCAGGGTGAGGACCATGGACACCGCCGTCATCGCGACGGCGGGCAGAACGGTCTTGGCCCTCATGCCACACCCCCGTCCCGACCGCGCACCGCAACGGCCGCGATCAGCACAACCGGGGTGGAGTCGTCGTCGGGGTCCCGGCTGTCCTCCGTCCAGGACCACGCCGCGCCGGGCGCCATCTCGTAGCCGAGGGCGGCCAGCGCCGCCCGGCGCTCCGTCCCGGTGGGCACCGGCCCGGACCGCTCCCACCGGAAGGTCGGCCAGTCCGGCACTCCGTACAGCACGACGTACAGGCGCCACGCCCTGCCGTCGCTCGACATCTGCGCGGTCAGTGTCTTCACGCCGCACCCCCGGGAAGGCTCGCGCCGGCGGTGCCGTTGAGCAGGGCGACGCGGGCGGCCAGCGCGCGGCGGCGGGCCCGGCGGATGCGCCGGTTGTCCAGCTCGGTCGGCGTGCGGTCCAGGGTGACGATGTGCGCGTCCAGCAGGTCGACGTCCGCCAGGATGACGGGCATCTCCTGCTCGATCGCGTCCAGCTCGGCGTTCGTCGGCTCCATGAAGTCGGCGAACGCGGTAACAGCGTCCTGAACAGTGACGATGTGCTCCATTGGGTCGTGTTCCTCTCAGCGGTGGAACGGCCCGAACAGCACCCCCGGAGTTGGCCCTCCGGGGGTGCGCGCCGTTATTGGAGAAAGCCGCGTGTCACACGCGGCGCGACCACTGAGCAGCGGCCGCAGTGCCCCGGACCGGACTCGAACCGGTCGGGTTGCCGTACGGGGCACGCCGGTCTTCTCCGCCTTGTTTCCGACCCCTTCGGGCAGGCGGACCACGGGTTACCGGCAGTTCCCTGTGTGAAGTTCTCAAGGCGCTTGCGCTTCCTTCGAGCCCGTTTCACGGAGCCCTCCGGGCGACATAGGAGCAGCCCAATAGGGACGCTCCGGGCTCACTGTCCTAGGACTGCGGGCCGTTCAGTAAGACCATGACCCACAGTCCCAGGACTGTCAACAGTCCTGGGACTGTGTTTCACTGGTCGATGTCGAGAGGAGTGCTGCATGGCGCCCAAGTGGCGGGAGCTTGCGGACCGACTGGCCGAACAGATCAGGAACGGCGAGTACGCGCCCGGTGCCCAATTGCCGCAGATCAGGGACCTAGTGGAAGCGGGCGAAGGCTCGAAGTCCACGGTCCATGCGGCTTACAAGGCGTTGGAGGCCGAAGGGCTGGTCACGTCGTCGCGCGGACACGGCACGGTCGTCCGTGAGCGGGCCCCGCTCAAGCGGCTCGGCATCGCACGGTACGACAAGGCCAAGTGGCGGGACGGCGATGAAGTGGCGTTCATCGCGGACCGCGTGGCGTCCGGACGCACGTACAAGCGGAACGAACAGACCCAGACCGTCAGCCGTGTGACGGCGCCGGCCGTCGTCGCCCAGGCACACGGTCTGCCGGAAGGTGCGGAGGTCTACGCACGCGCGCGCGTGGTCAAGGAAGGCTCACAGCCGACGCACACGCTGACCAGCTACTACCGTCCCGAGCACGTAGAAGGGACGCGCATCGTCGACCCGACGCCGGGGCCTGCCGGCCGGGGCGGTGGCTTCCGTGTCCTGTACGACGCCGGATACGAGATCGACCACATGCAGGAGACGCTGTTCGCACGCATCCCCACGGCGGACGAAGTCCAGCTCCTCCAACTCGCACCGGGTGAGTGGGTGGTGGAGCTGCACCGGACGACGTACACGGCCGACGGCACCGTGGTGGAGTTCGCGGTCGGCGTGCACGCGGCGACACGCTTCGCCTGGACGTACGACTTCAAGGTCCCCGACTCAGCGAAAACGGAGGGCGAGAGCAAGTGATCTCAGCACAGGCATGGGCCGACGCTCAACGGCTCTGGGACTTCCAGCAGATGGGCCATGAGCTGCGCCCATGCTCTGTCGCGATCGGACTCGGCAGTCATGACCTTGGAGTCGCGGACACAACCGCCGATCTCTACCACCGGGGCATGATGCCGCTGATCGTCTTCACCGGGGCGACCAGCCGCACCACACGCGACCGCATGCCGCGTGGCGAGGCCGAGCACTACCGCGAGCGGGCGATGGAACTGGGAGTGCCGGCCGATGCCATCCTCGTTGAACCGCGGGCCCGGAATACAGGAGAGAACATCCGCTTCTCTCGCGCACTCCTCGAAGAGCACCAGGCCGCCGTCTCCTCCGTCCTGCTGGTCAGCAAGCCATACGAGGAACGACGCGCCTACGCAACCGCCCGCAAACTGTGGCCCGAAGTTGAGTGGGTCAGCGCGTCCACACCCATGACCCTGGCCGACTACGTCGACTCGATCGGAGACGCACGCCTGGTCATCGACATGCTGGCCGGCGCGCAGCAGCGGCTCATGATCTACCCGCAACAGGGATTCATGATCGAGCAGCGCGTACCCGAGGACGTGACCGCAGCGTTTGAGCGCCTGCGCGACGCCGGGTTCATAAGCCGACTCGTGGCAGATGCCGCAGCGAGGGAGTGACGGCACTGCAGAGGGCGAGTAGCTTTCTGTACTGCTGGTTGAGGCCACTGGGTGGAAATGAGGGAAAATGGGGGGGAATTTATCAGACGCGGTCTACGGTCTGATCGGAGTTCTCGGGGGTGCCGTTGTCACCGGGGGCGTTGCTTTTTGGGGGCCGCTTCAACTGCAGAAGCGGGCGAGGAGAGAAGCGGAGGCCGAACGCGACCGGGCCCGGTCCGAGACCGCGACGGCTCGCGAGGCGGAGCTGCTGCGTGCCCAAGTCGCCCGGGTTGTACTGGTGCGTAAATCCATCGCAGCGTGGGACGACCTCTTAGTGCGAATGTGGTCGGAAATAAGTTACCGCGATCCGGTGGACCTGGAGGAGTTCCGCCGGGCTGTGGAACCTGTTCGCGCCGAGGCGCGAACAGCCCTGTACGAAGCCCTCCACGATGGTCTCTACATCCCCACAGCCAGACGCAGTGTCGACCTCGTCGAAGGGGTACGCGGCCTCGGCCAGCATACTGAGGAAGATACCGACCACCCACAATGGGTCCTGGACGTTTTCGAGGAATTGAGTCAGGTACTGGCTCGTGCCGCGCGGCAAGACATCGCAGAAGAGGAAAGGTCGGTGCTGCTTTCCTTCGCGCAGAAAAGGCTTGAGGTCGCTCACCATCATCGAGCCATGATTTCTCAGATCTTGATGGAGCATGTTGAGCGTATCGCGGATATCACCACGATCGATCTCCGGGAACGGGGCGGCGGAATGCCTCGGAATGCTTCGCATCAGGTCGAGGAGAGCCTCGGAGATATCGAGGGAGAAGGCCGCACAAGGGGCGGAGACGGAGGCGGCCTGCAAGGACGGGAAGTCTGAATCCACCCTGTCCTTCAGTAACTCTTCGACAACGGCCACCCAGTACCTGTCCCGTGTGGCTACTAGGAGAGTGCCCACCCAGCGACCGGCCGAGCTGGCGCGACTAACTCGCCAGCTCAGTTGGGCCGGAACGAGGACGTACGTGAGCTGCAGGTCATAGAAGGTGAACGGAGCCCGCTGTAAAGCTGCTGCTGGACGAGCGGCGGGCCGTCTCCGGGCCGTCCGAGGGTGGCCCACGACAACCGCTAACGACCAACAACGACCGCGAGGGCGCGGCAGTCTGCCGCGCCCTCGTGGTGTGTCTGTGCAGCTAGACCCACGTGTCCAGCCACATCCGCGCCCGCCAGTCGTCGATCGGGATCGTGGTGCCGGTGTAGATGGGCCAGAAGTAGATGAAGTTCCAGGCGATCAGCAGGGTCAGTACGCCCGCCGCCGTCGCGCCCGCGACACGGCGGGTGTCGGTGGAGCGGGGCGGACCGACGAGGGCGCCCAGGAGCATCGCCACGGCCAGGCAGAGGAAGGGGAGGAAGACGACGGCGTAGAAGAAGAAGATCGTGCGCTCCTGGTACAGGAACCAGGGCGCGTAACCGGCCGCGATGCCGCAGGCGATCGCGCCGGCCCGCCAGTCGCGTCGGAACAGCCAGCGCCACAGGACGTACAGGATCGCGAAGCAGGCCACCCACCACAGCATCGGCGTGCCGAGGGCCAGCACCTCCTGGGCGCACTTCTCGCCCGCGTCGACCGGGCAGCCGTCCGTGCCGGGGGCCGGGGACTCGTAGAAGTAGGAGACCGGACGGCCGGTGACGATCCAGCTCCACGGGTTGGACTCGTAGGTGTGCGGCGAGGACAGGCCGACGTGGAAGTCGTAGACCTGGTTCTCGTAGTGCCACAGGCTGCGCCACCAGTCGGGCAGCAGCCACGACCAGCTGCTGTCCTTGCCGTCCTTGGCCGCCCAGTCGCGGTAGTAGCCGCCGGTGCCGTCGGCCGGGGAGAGGATCCAGCCGATCCAGGAGGCGAAGTAGGTGACCACGGCCACCGGCACGGTCGACAGGAACGCCCAGCCCAGGTCGCGCCTCAACACCGCGAGGCGGGGCCGGTGCGCGCCGGCGACCCTGCGCGCGCCGACGTCCCACAGCACCGCCATCACACAGAACGCGGCCATGATGTAGAGGCCGTTCCACTTCGTGCCGATCGCCAGCCCCAGCATCAGACCCGCCGCCAGGCGCCAGGGGCGGAAGCCGATCCGGGTGTTCTCGGCGACGTACGCGTCCGGGCGGACCCGGCCGTCGGCGTCCACGGGCAGCGCGGCGGCGAGCTTCTCGCGCGCCCGGTCCCGGTCGACCACCAGGCAGCCGAACGCCGCCAGCACGAAGAACATCAGCACGCCGTCGAGCAGCGAGGTCCGGCTCATCACGAAGTGCAGCCCGTCCACCGCCATCAGCGCGCCCGCGAGACAGCCGAGGAACGTGGAGCGGAACAGGCGCCGGCCGATCCGGCACAGCATCAGCACGGAGAGCGTGCCGAGCAGCGCCGTCATGAACCGCCAGCCGAACGGGTCGAAGCCGAACAACAGCTCGCCCAGCCCGATCACGTACTTGCCGACCGGCGGATGCACGACGTACGCCGCGTCCGTCGGGACGGGGACGGGACCGCCCGAGAGGATCAGATCGTTGACGTTCTTGTCCCAGTTGACCTCGAACCCGCGGTGGACCAGCGCCCACGCGTCCTTGGCGTAGTACGTCTCGTCGAATATCACCGCCTTCGGGCTGCCCAGGTTCCAGAACCGGAGCACGCCCGCCAGCAACGTGACCAGGAGCGGGCCGCCCCACCCCGACCAGCGGGTGACGTGCCCCGCGAGGACCGGTGGCACCCCGAGCGTGTCCCACAGCCGCTTCGACGGCTCCGTGTACGGCGGCACCAGGCGGTCGCGGACGTCGCCCCCGCGGACATCGGCCTTGCGGACGTCACCTCCGGCCGGGCCCGGCGCCGGGTAGCCGAAACGGCGCAGCCGCTGCCGCCACGACGGCCGCTCTTCGTGCGGTGCCTGGTCCTGCAGGGTGTCCGTGGAGGACGCGGTACTGGTCACCGCGCCATCGTAGGGAACAGGGCTGTGTGAGTCCCGCGCATGGCCGGTATGCCCCGGCTCCGTCCGGTGCTGGGAGGATGGGGGAGTGACCGGAATCCTCGTACTCGCAGGCACCCCCATCGGCGACATCTCCGACGCCCCGCCCCGGCTCGCGGAGGAACTGGCGGGCGCCGACGTCGTCGCCGCCGAGGACACGCGGCGGCTGCGGCGCCTCACCCAGGCGCTCGGCGTCACCCCCAAGGGGCGGGTCGTGTCGTACTTCGAGGGCAACGAGTCCGCCCGCACGCCCGAGCTGGTCGAGGAGCTGGCGGGCGGCGCGCGCGTGCTGCTGGTGACGGACGCCGGGATGCCGTCCGTGTCCGACCCCGGCTACCGGCTGGTCGCCGCGGCCGTCGAGCGGGACGTCAAGGTCACCGCGGTGCCGGGGCCGTCCGCGGTGCTCACCGCGCTCGCCCTGTCCGGGCTGCCCGTGGACCGGTTCTGCTTCGAGGGGTTCCTGCCCCGGAAGGCCGGCGAGCGGCTGGGACGGCTGCGCGAGGTCGCCGACGAGCGGCGCACCCTCGTCTACTTCGAGGCCCCGCACCGCCTCGACGACACCCTCGCCGCGATGGCCGAGGTGTTCGGCGGGGAGCGGCGGGCCGCCGTGTGCCGGGAGCTGACCAAGACGTACGAGGAGGTCAGGCGCGGTCCGCTGGCGGAGCTGGCCGCGTGGGCGGCGGAGGGCGTGCGCGGGGAGATCACGGTGGTGGTCGAGGGGGCGCCGGAGAAGGGGGCCGAGGAGATCGACGACGCCGAGCTGGTGCGGAGGGTGCGGGTGCGGGAGGACGCCGGGGAGCGGCGCAAGGAGGCGATCGCGGCGGTGGCCGTGGAGGCGGGGCTTCCCAAGCGGCAGGTGTTCGACGCGGTGGTGGCCGCGAAGAACGCGGGGGCGTGAACGGCCCCGGGGCGTGAACGGTCCCGGGGGCGCGAAACGACCTCTGAGCAGGTCGCTCCTCCGGTGAGCGGGCGCCCCACGGGCGGGTAAAGCGGTCCGGCGGAAGGCAAAGCTCCGGCACCGTCCGTGAGGCGGTCGGGCAAGGGGACACCAAATCGCCGTCAATACTCGGTCGGCCCTCCTGCGCTCGCGGCAGTGGAGTAGTCCACTTAGGTTCGGGGGCGGATCCGCTCCCTCCAGCGGACCGACAGGAGCCGGGATGACCGAGATCACCGGGCAGGCCGCGCTGCGCGCGGGCGCCACCGCCGTCGTCGACGAGTCGTATTCCTTCGCCTGCATGCGCTGCGGATACGGCTGGGAACAGTCGTACGAGATAGAGCACCACACCGACGCCGACGGCCACGAGTTCGTGATGTACGTGGCGGACGGCCAGATCGTCCCCTCCCCGCTGAACCGGCCGACGTGCCAGAACTGCGACGGTCACCTGGTGCGCATCCTGGGGGCGGGCCGGGTCGCCTGCGCACACGACGCCGAGCTGACGTCCGCGCCGCTTCCGTAGGATCGGGGGCATGCCTTCGAACGCCCCCGACAAGAACGCCGCCCCGCCGCTCCCGGAGCCCCTGCGGGTTCCGGTCGCGGACTCGCACACCCACCTCGACATGCAGTCCGGCACGGTGGAGGAAGGGCTCGCCAAGGCCGCGTCGGTGGGGGTGACGACCGTGGTGCAGGTCGGCTGCGACCTCAAGGGGTCCCGGTGGGCGGCCGAGACGGCGGCGGCGTACGACGCCGTCCACGCGACGGTCGCGCTGCACCCCAACGAGGCGCCGCGCATCGTCCACGGGGACCCGGACGGCTGGTCCCGGCAGGGCGCCCGCGAGCCCGGCGGGGACGCCGGCCTGGACGAGGCGCTCGCCGAGATCGACCGGCTGGCCGCGCTGCCCCAGGTCAAGGGCGTCGGCGAGACCGGCCTCGACTACTTCCGCACCGGACCGGAGGGCAAGGAGGCGCAGGAGAAGTCCTTCCGCGCCCACATCGAGATCGCCAAGCGGCACGGCAAGGCCCTCGTCATCCACGACCGCGACGCCCACGCCGACGTCCTGCGCGTGCTGAAGGAGGAGGGCGCGCCCGAGCGCACCGTCTTCCACTGCTACTCGGGCGACGCCGAGATGGCGGAGATCTGCGCGAGCGCCGGCTACTACATGTCGTTCGCCGGCAACGTCACCTTCAAGAACGCGCAGAACCTGCGGGACGCGCTCGCCGTGGCCCCGCTGGAGCTGGTCCTGGTGGAGACCGACGCGCCGTTCCTGACCCCGGTGCCGTACCGCGGCCGGCCCAACGCCCCGTACCTGGTGCCGGTGACCGTGCGCGCCATGGCGGCCGTGCGGGGCGTCGACGAGGACACCCTCGCCACCGCCCTCGGGGCGAACACGGCCCGCGCCTTCGGTTATCCACAGGCGTGACCTGCGAGGTCCCCGTGCCCCGTACCCTTGTCCCGTGACCAGCCCCACCCCCGACGCCCTCCTGGGCCCCGCCGACGTCCGTGAACTGGCGGCCGCCCTCGGCGTACGGCCCACCAAGCAGCGCGGCCAGAACTTCGTCATCGACGCCAACACGGTCCGCCGTATCGTGCGCACCGCCGAGGTCCGCCCCGACGACGTGGTCGTCGAGGTAGGCCCGGGGCTCGGCTCGCTCACCCTGGCGCTCCTCGAGGCCGCCGACCGGGTCACCGCCGTCGAGATCGACGACGTCCTGGCCGCCGCGCTGCCCGCCACCGTCGCCGCCCGCATGCCCGGGCGGGCCGAGCGGTTCGCGCTGGTCCACTCCGACGCGATGCACGTCACCGAACTGCCGGGACCCGCCCCGACCGCGCTGGTCGCGAACCTGCCCTACAACGTGGCCGTCCCGGTGCTGCTGCACATGCTCGAGACGTTCCCGAGCATCGAGCGCACCCTCGTCATGGTCCAGTCGGAGGTCGCCGACCGGCTCGCCGCCGCGCCCGGCTCGAAGGTGTACGGCGTGCCGTCGGTCAAGGCCAACTGGTACGCGGAGGTCAAGCGGGCCGGCGCCATCGGGCGGAACGTCTTCTGGCCCGCGCCCAACGTCGACAGCGGGCTGGTCTCGCTGGTCCGCCGCGCGGAGCCGCTGAAGACCGGCGTCTCCCGGCGCGAGGTGTTCGCCGTCGTCGACGCGGCCTTCGCCCAGCGCCGCAAGACGCTGCGGGCCGCGCTCGCCGGGTGGGCGGGCTCGGCGGCCGCGGCGGAGGCCGCCCTGGTCGCGGCGGGGGTGTCGCCGCAGGCGCGGGGTGAGTCCCTCACGGTGGAGGAGTTCGCGCGCATCGCCGAGAACAAGGAGCCGGGTCAGCAGTGAGCGTCACCGTCCGCGTCCCCGCCAAGGTCAACGTCCAGCTCGCGGTCGGCGCGGCCCGCCCCGACGGCTTCCACGACCTGGCCAACGTCTTCCTCGCGGTGGGTCTCCACGACGAGGTCACGGTCACGGCGGCCGATGAGCTGCGTGTGACCTGCGCCGGTCCCGACGCCGACCAGGTCCCGCTCGACCGTACGAACCTCGCCGCCCGCGCCGCCCTGGCGCTCGCCGAGCGGTACGGCCGGGACGCGGACGTCCACCTCCACATCGCCAAGGACATCCCCGTCGCAGGGGGTATGGCGGGCGGCAGCGCGGACGGCGCGGGCGCCCTGCTGGCGTGCGACGCGCTGTGGGGGACGGGCGCCTCGCGCGACGAACTCCTCGACATCTGCGCCGAGCTGGGCAGCGACGTGCCGTTCAGCCTGGTGGGAGGGGCGGCGCTCGGCACCGGACGGGGCGAGCGGCTGACGGAGCTGGAGGTGGGGGGCACCTTCCACTGGGTGTTCGCGATGGCCTCGCGGGGGCTGTCCACACCGGCGGTGTTCCGGGAGTTCGACCGGCTGGGGGAGGGACGGGAGATCCCCGAGCCCGTGGCCTCGCGGGAACTGCTCGACGCACTCGCCAAGGGTGACGTCGACGCACTCGCCGTCGCCGTCTCCGGCTCCAACGGCCTTCAGCCGGCTGCGCTGTCGCTGTTCCCGGAGCTGGCGGACACGCTGGCGGCGGGGCGTGCGGCGGGGGCACTGGCCTCGCTGGTGTCGGGGTCGGGGCCGACTACGGCGTTCCTCGCCCGGGACGCGGAGGCGGCGGAGGGGATCGCGGGCGCCCTGCGGGCCTCCGGTACCTGCCGCACGGTGCGTACGGCGGCAGGTCCCGTGCCGGGTGCGACGGTCGTCTGAAGCGCTCAGGGCCGTGTTTCGACCGGGCCCAGGTCGATGGCGATGGCGGAAGGCTTGTCGACCTTGATCCGGTCACGGTGCCAGCCCATGTGTACATAGGACTGCGTCACCGGGTCGAGCTCGTAGACATGGACGAGGGGACGGCCGGTGGTTCCGTCCGGCTCGACACGCCAGTAGTGGGGGATTCCCGCGAGGGCGTACTTGTGAGGTTTGGTCGTACGGTCGCGGGATTCCGAGTCGGGCGAGACGACCTCCACGGCGAGCAGGACGTCCTCGGCCTTGAAGCTGGTCTGGTTCAGCCCGGTGACCGCGTCGGCTCGAACCACGCTGACATCCGGTTCGGGGCCGTTGCGCTTGTCGAGAACGACGGTCATCTCCCGCTCGACACTGAACTCCGGGCCGAGAGCGCTACGCAGCCCGTTGAACAAGAGGTCGATCGCAAGGAAGTGGAAACGGCGCTGCGGACTCACGAAGACCAGACTCCCGTCGATCAGCTCGGTGTGCGGCGGGAGATCAGGCAGCGTGAACAGGTCATCCACGGTGTAGCCGTCCAACGGCGGCACCGGCCACTGGACGCGGTGCTCTACGGACTCGGCGGTCATGGTTCCTCCCATGGACGGGATCCTGCTGCCTGCCCTCCACGGTAGCCGTCCCTTTCCGACCACGTCATCACAAGGAGTGACTGTCGCCTCGCGTCCCGGCCGCCCTCCGTCAGGGCCTACGCTTGAAAACTGATCGATCCACCGGGCAGGAGAGAAATGGCCGTCAATCTGGTCAATGTCGAGAACGTCAGCAAGGTGTACGGGACGCGTGCGCTGCTCGACGGGATCTCCCTCGGTGTCTCCGAGGGGGACCGGATCGGGGTCGTGGGGCGCAACGGCGACGGCAAGACCACCCTCATCCGGATGCTGGCCAAGCTGGAGGAGGCCGACACCGGGCGGGTGACGCACTCCGGCGGGCTGCGGCTCGGGGTGCTGACCCAGCACGACTCCCTCGACCCGGCCGCCACCGTCCGGCACGAGGTCATCGGGGACATGGCCGACCACGAATGGGCCGGGAACGCCAAGGTCAGGGACGTACTGACCGGGCTGTTCGGCGGGCTGGACCTGCCCGGGTTCCCCAAAGGGCTCGACACCGTCATCGGGCCGCTGTCCGGCGGCGAGCGGCGGCGGATCGCGCTCGCCAAGCTGCTCATCGAGGAGCAGGAGCTGATCGTCCTCGACGAGCCGACGAACCACCTCGACGTCGAGGGCATCGCCTGGCTCGCCGAGCACCTGCGGAACCGCCGGTCCGCGCTCGTCTGCGTCACCCACGACCGCTGGTTCCTCGACCAGGTCTGCACCCGCATGTGGGACGTGCAGCGCGGTGACGTGTACGAGTACGAGGGCGGCTACTCCGACTACGTCTTCGCCCGCGCGGAGCGCGAACGGATCGCCGCCACCGAGGAGGTCAAGCGGCAGAACCTGGTCCGCAAGGAGCTGGCCTGGCTGCGGCGCGGTGCTCCCGCGCGGACGTCCAAGCCGCGGTTCCGGGTCGAGGCCGCGAACGAGCTGATCAAGGACGTTCCGCCGCCGCGTGACAGCAGCGAGCTGATGAAGTTCGCGTCGTCCCGGCTCGGCAAGACGGTGTTCGACCTGGAGGACGTCACCGTCCAGGCCGGGCCCAAGGTGCTGCTCAAGCACGTCACCTGGCAGCTCGGGCCCGGGGACCGCATCGGTCTGGTCGGGGTCAACGGGGCGGGCAAGACGTCCCTGCTGCGGGCGCTCGCCGAGGCGGCCCGGAGCGAGGGGGAGGTGCAGCCCGCGGGGGGCAGCGTCCGCGTGGGCAAGACGGTCAAGCTCGCCTACCTCTCCCAGGAGGTCGCCGAGCTCGACCCCACCTGGCGGGTGCTGCAGGCCGTGCAGCAGGTGCGGGAGCGCGTCGACCTCGGCAAGGGGCGCGAGATGACCGCCGGGCAGCTGTGCGAGACGTTCGGGTTCAACAAGGAGAAGCAGTGGACGCCGGTCGGGGACCTGTCGGGTGGTGAGCGGCGGCGGTTGCAGCTGCTGCGGCTGCTGATGGACGAGCCCAACGTCCTCTTCCTCGACGAGCCCACCAACGACCTCGACATCGAGACCCTCACCCAGCTCGAGGACGTCCTCGACGGCTGGCCCGGCTCGATGATCGTCATCTCCCACGACCGGTTCTTCGTCGAGCGCACCACCGACCGGGTGTTCGCCCTCCTCGGCGACGGCGCCCTGCGGATGCTGCCGCGCGGCATCGAGGAGTACCTGGAGCGCCGCAAGCGGATGGAGGAGGCCGCCGCCGCCTCGGTGGCCGCCGTCCCGGCCGCGGCGACTCAGGGTTCCGCCCCGGAGAAGAGCGCCGCCGACCAGCGCGCCGCCAAGAAGGAACTCCAGAAGATCGAGCGCCAGCTCGACAAGATCTCCGAGAAGGAGACCAGGCTGCACGCCGCCATCGCCGAACAGGCCACCGACTTCGCGAAGGTCGCCGAACTCGACGCCGAGCTGCGGGAACTGGCCGGACAGCGGGACGAACTGGAGCTGCGCTGGCTGGAACTGGCGGACGACGCCTGAGCCGCCGGCCCTGTCCGTGTACGGGGGCGCGGGTGGCGTGAAGGGGGCGTGAAGGCGCGTAACAGAGGCATCACGGGCCGGTCCTCCCTTGGGAACAGGGGAGGACGCGGCCCGGTGGCGTGTCGGTGCCGGGTGATACAAAGGGGCCAGTCTGAGAAACGTCTGAATACGACTCTGGGTTCATCGCGTACCTCAGGGCGTGGCTAAAAATCAGTGATGTAAGGGGGAACGCGCTGATGACGCAGCCGCCGAACCAGCCGCCGCAGGGTGGCTTCGGAGCACCGCAGGATCCGCCGCCGGGAGGTGGCTTCGGGGCTCCGCAGACGCCTCCGCAGGGTCCGCCGCAGCCCGGGTACGGGTATCCGCAGCAGCCGGGGCCGTACAACTCCGGACCGTACGCCTCCGGGCCCTACGGCCAGCCGCAGCAGCCGGGGCCCTACGGGCAGCCCGGGTACGGATACCCGACGCAGCCGCAGTTCCCCGGGGCGCCCGGTACGCCGCCGCCCGGCGGGCCCGGCTCCCGGAACCCCTTCAAGGGCAAGCCCGCCATGGTCATCGGTGCCGCGGTCGCCGCGCTGCTGGTGGTCGGCGGCACCGTGTGGGCCGTCTCCGGTGACGACGGCAAGAAGGACAAGAAGCCCGTCTCCAAGCCGACCGACGACCCCGAGCCGGGTGGCTCGTCCGGCGCCCCGGTCAACCCGGGCGACGGCAGCGGCGACGGCGGCGAGGACCCGGAGAACCTCAACGAGGGCCGCCAGGCCGGTGAGTCCAAGGTGCTCTGGTACAAGGAGGCGCCCGACGCGCCCGGTTCCGGCGCCGACGCCCCCGGCATGTGGATCACCGACAAGACGGCGGTGAAGGCCGTCTACAAGGAGCTCTCCGCCTACAACATCGGTGACGGCGCTCCCACCTGGGACACCATCACCTTCCCGCAGGAGATATGCGCGGTCACCCAGGAGAAGACGGCCGACGACAAGGTCGTCGTCGCCTACAAGAACGGCAAGAGCGACAGCGCCGAGTGCAACCAGCTCCAGCTCGTCGACCTCAACACCGGCGAGAAGGGCTGGAAGCAGGAGGTCGCCGAGGGCGCGCTGTTCGACTCCGTGCTCTCGATCGAGATGTCCCTCGCCGGTGACACGCTGATGGTGGGCCGCTCGATGTCGGGTACCGCGTACGACGTGACGAACGGCAAGAAGCTGTTCGACACGAAGAAGTACGGCGACGCCTGTTTCCCCTCCGGATTCGCGGGCGGCGAGCGGCTGATCCAGGTCGCCTCCTGCGGCGCCGGCGGCAACAATGAGCACGACGAGCTCCGGGAACTCGATCCGAGGACCGGCAAGGTGAAGTGGACCTACGCGTACGAGAAGGGCTGGCGCGTCGATCACACCTTCTCCGTCGACCCGGTGGTCGTCCACGCCAGCAACGAGGACAAGGACAGCTGGAACATCGCCACCTTCACCGCCGGCGGCAAGGTGCGTTCGCAGGTCGGCGTCGACGAGGACTTCGCCCCCGAGTGCGGCTGGGCCGTCCTGTCGCGCAGCCTTCAGAGCTGCCAGGCCGCCGCCGTCGACGGGGACACCCTCTACCTGCCCACCGTGGCGTCCGGCGGGGCCAACGAGATCGTCGCCATCAGCCTCGCCGACGGCAAGGAGAAGTGGCGGGTGAAGTCCCCGGTGGCCGAGTCGATGCAGCCCATGAAGGTCGAGGGCGGCAAGCTCATCGCCTACGTGAAGCCCTCGTACGACTCCGGTGGCCAGGTCGTGGCCGTCCCCACCGGCGGCAGCGATCACAAGCCGGTCAAGCTGATGCAGAACCCGCAGGGCGTCGCGGACATCGAGAGGGACTTCTACAGCAAGGCGATCGACTGGGTCGACGGCCGCTTCTACATCTCGACGACCCGGCTGACCGGCAATGACGAGTCGAAGGAGAAGTTGATGCTCGCCTACGGCAAGTGAGGTCGCGGCTCGTCTTCTTCCCGCCGTCCGTCATCCGTCGCCCGTCGTCCCCTTTTTTCGAGGTACTCACGTCATGACCCAGCCGCCTCCGCCGCCCAACCAGCCCCCGCAGCAGCCGGGGTTCGGTCCGCCGCAGCAGCCGTCCGCTCCTGGTGGGCCCGAACTCAACAAGGCCCCGGAGCCCGGATACGGGTATCCGCAGACTCCGGCCGCCCCGCAGACTCCGCCGACCCCGGCCGCCCCGCAGCCTCCGGTCACGCCGCCGTCGGCTCCGCAGGGGCCCGGGTACGGGTATCCGCAGCAGCCGCCGGCCGCCGCCGGGTACGGGTATCCGGGGCAGCCGCAGCAGCCGGGGGCGTACGGGCAGCCGCAGCAGCCGGGGGCGTACGGGCAGCCGCAGCAGCCGGGGGCGTACGGGCAGCCCGGATACGGCCAGCCCGGGTACGGACAGCCCGGCTATGGCCAGCCCGGGTACGGGCATCCGCAGCCGCCGACCATGCCGATGCAGCCGCAGCCGGGGGGTGGCGGGAAGAAGTTCAACGCGCAGGCCGCCATCATCGTCTCGGCGGTCGCGGCCATCGCCCTGATCGTCGGCGGCGGTGTCTGGTACGCGTCCTCGTCCGGCAAGGACGACGACAAGAACACCACCGCGGGCACCGGCGGCACCGGCGGCAAGGACGAGAAGAGCGGCGGCACCGGGGGTACCGGGGGCACCTCCTCCGAGGCGAAGGAGAAGGCACCGGCCGACACCGGTTCCAAGGTGCTGTTCCAGGTGCCCGCGCCCAAGGTCCCCAAGGGCACCACGAGCATCCCCACCTCCGGTTCCTGGCTGACCGACACGGTGTACGCCAAGAGCGGGATCGCCGAGGTCGTCGGCTACGACCGCGCCAAGGGCACCGAGAAGTGGACGGTCGACCTGCCCGGTCCGGTGTGCGAGGGCAGCGGCCGCGTCACCGAGGACAACAAGACGGCGATCATCTTCAAGCCCGCCATGCCGACCAAGACGGATCCGCAGTCCTGCACGCAGGTCGCGGTGATCGATCTGGAGGCCGGCAAGCAGGTGTGGGCCAAGAGCGCCAAGTCCGGCACCATGCCGATCAGCTTCAGCAACGTCACGATCAGCGGCGGTACCGTCGCGGCGGGCAGCACCAGCGGCGGCGCCGCCTGGGAGGTCGCCTCCGGCAAGCAGCTGTGGGCGCCCAAGACGTCCGACTCCTGCTACGACTCCGGGTACGGCGGCGGTGAGAAGCTCGTCGCGGTGCGCAAGTGCGGCACGTACGAGCAGCGTCAGCTGCACATCCAGACCATCGACCCGAAGACCGGGAAGGTGATCACCGAGTACAAGATGGACGAGGGCATTGAGTACGCCTCCGTCGTCTCCACCGACCCGCTGGTCGTGGCCGCCGACGTCGGTGAATCCGCGGACGACGGCAGCGGCATCTCGGACTTCTTCTCCATCGACAACAAGACCGGCAAGCTGCGTACGCGCATCTCCGCGCCGGGCGAGGAGTACGCGGCCCGCTGCGACGGCATCTACAAGCTCGAGAAGTGCAGCGGGCTGGCGGTCGGCGAGGACAGGCTGTACATCGCGACCGAGGAGCACGAGGGCGGCGGGGAGTCGTACAGCCAGACCAACGAGGTCGTCGCCTTCGACCTGGCGACCGGCAAGCAGACCGGGCAGCGTGCCGACGCGGGTGACGGCTACACGATCACTCCGCTGCGGATGGACGGCGGCAACATCCTGGCGTACAAGCGTCCGCCGTACGACAAGGGCGGGCAGATCGTCAGCATCGACGGGGGGACCTTCAAGCAGACGACGCTGATGGAGAACCCGGCGACGGAGGCCGTGCGGGACGTGGAGACGCGGATGTCGCCGGATTACGCGGAGATCCTGTTCTCGCAGGGCGGTCTGTACATGTCCGGTGTGTACGCGAGTGACTTCTCGTCGGCTTCGGACGAGAAGGAATATCTGGTGATCGCTTTCGGTACGAGCTGATCGTTCGGTTTCTTGTTTCTCGCGGCCCCGTCCCTGGTCAGGGACGGGGCCGCGGGCGTATCGCGCATCCTGCGCTCATCGCCGTCGAATGCGAGAATTTCGGTGATCCGGGGCGATTCTCGCCGGTAGGGGGAGCGCGGCGTCGAACAAGCGTGTAGCTTCCGGGGGCATCTTGGGGTGCGTTGTTATGGGGGGTTGGTTGTTCGATGGGAGTGCGGCTGATGGTGGTCGACGACCACCGATTGCTCGCCGAGGCGTTGGCCTCGGCGTTGAAGCTGCGGGGGCACCGGGTGCTGGCGGCTGCGGCGCCGGCTGCCGGGGCGGCGGATCTGGTGATCAGCAGGGCGCCCGAGGTGTGCCTGCTGGGGACGGCGGCGCCGGCGGAGGCGGGGGCGTTCGATCCGGTGGTGAAGATCAAGCGGGAGCGGCCGCAGGTGGCGGTGGTCGTGCTGGGGCCGGTTCCGTCGCCGCGGGGTATCGCGGCGGCGTTCGCGGCGGGGGCGTCGGGGTACGTGCGGCACGATGAGCGCATCGAGGGGGTCGAGCGGGCGATCATGAAGGCGCGGGCGGGGGAGGCTGCCGTGGCGCCGCAGTTGTTGCAGGGGGCGTTCGGGGAACTGCTGAATCCCGCGGCGCAGCCGGACGACGAGGGCGCGCGGTTGTTGCAGATGCTGACGCCTCGGGAGGTGGAGGTGCTGGTGCGGGTCGCCGACGGGGAGGACACCCGGCTGATCGCGGCGGGCATGGGCATCGCGCCGTCCACGGCCCGGACGCATGTCCAGCGGGTCCTGATGAAACTGGGCGTGGGCTCCCGCCTGGAGGCGGCGGCCCTGGCCGCCCGGACGGGGTTGCTGGACCGGGCGGGACCGGTGGGGGGCGGCTCCTAGTCCTGCGGCCGGGTGGGTGGGATGCCTGCGGCGCATCGTTCGGTCCGGTGGGGGCGGGCGTAGCGCCTGCGGTCGGTGGGTGGGTCGGGGCCGCGTCGGGGGTGTCCGTCCTCGGACCGGCGCGGATCACGTTGCTCGGAGGGGGTGCGGGGCGCGGACGCGCCGGCCACTGCGGGCGGCCACCCCCGCCCCGTTCCCTTCCCGCCGTACGCGGCTGCCGGCCACTCCCGCCGGCTCCCCGCCACCGCGGGCGGTCGTGCCTCCCCCAGTGCCGTAAAGGCCTGGGAGGTACCCCCAGGGCGGCACGGGTGGGCGGTGGGGGTACCTCCCGCTCATGGGGGTCCCCCCGCTCGAGCGAAGTCGAGAGTGGGGGAGAAGTCGAGAGTGGGGGAGGCACCCCGCTGGCGCCGGGCCGCGCGACCTACCCCCGGCCCACACCGACACCGGGCGCCCCACCGAGCCCCGGACCGCGCGTCCCGTGCGGCCCCGCTCACTCCTCCCGTTCCCCCGGAACGACATCCGGCGGCGGCGGAGCCGTCGGCCTGAGCTTCAGCCAGAGGAGGAACAGCAGGCCCAGGACCAGCATCCCCAACCCCGTCCAGAGGTTGATGTTGACTCCCTCGGCCTTGTCGATGTCCGCATCGGACGCGGTGAATCCCGCGATCGTGACGATCACGCCGTACACGACGAACAGCCCGCCGATGATCCGCCGGATGTCGAACAGCCGTGCGGCCGTCGTGGACTTGGTCTCCAACTCGGTGATCTCCCGCTGAAGATCACGCTCGGAGTAGTGCTCGGACATGGTCTCTCCATCCTCCCGCGGTCAGAACGAGAACGGGATGTAGCAGGCGGCAGCCAGAATCACCGCACCCCAGCCCAGCAGCGCGGGCTTGCGGTACCACGCGTCGTCGCCCTCGGCGGGCGGTTCCGCCATGCCGGGCGAGCGCGTGCCGTAGACCAGGCCCTGGAGCTCGTCGGCGGGCTTGGGCGCGGTGAAGAGCGACACGGCGACCATGACCACCGCGCCCGCGACGAAGCCGGCGATCGCGGAGACGAAGTTGGCGCCCTGGTCGGAGGGGATGTCGATGATGCCCTGCTTGTAGATGACGAAGTAGTTGATCATCGCGGCGGTGGTGCCGGCGATCAGGCCCCAGAAGCCGGACTTCATGGACGCCCGCTTCCAGAACATGCCGATGATGAAGACCACGAACATCGGCACGTTGAAGAAGGAGAAGAGCGTCTGGAGGTAGCTCATGATGTTGGAGAAGGAGCTGGCCAGGAACGCCGTGCCGATGGAGGCGAGGACGCCGATCGCGGTGATCAGGCGGCCGAAGCGGACGTAGTACGCGTCCTCGCGGTGCTTCACCACGTACTTCGCCCAGATGTCGGTGGTGAAGACGGTGTTGAAGGAGGAGATGTTGGCCGCCATGCCGGCCATGAACGCGGCCAGCAGGCCGGTGACGGCGATGCCCAGCACGCCGTTGGGCAGGAGCTGTTCCATCAGGTACGGGATGGCGTCGTTGTACTGGAGGTCCGAGTCGGGCGTGCCGATGGCGGGCACGAGGACCGCCGCGACCAGGCCCGGGATCATCACCAGGAACACGATGAAGATCTTCGGGAACGCGGCGATGAGCGGGGTGCGCTGGGCCGCCGAGAGGTTCTTGGCGGACAGGGCGCGCTGCACCTCGGCGAAGTTCGTCGTCCAGTAGCCGAAGGAGAGGACGAAGCCGAGGCCGAGGACGATGGTCAGCCAGTTGGCGCCGAGCGGGTTGTCGCTGCCGATGCCGGTGCCGCCCCAGGCGGTCATGAAGTCGCCGCCGCGCGATGCGGTGAGGGAGTCGGACAGGCCGTCCCAGCCGCCGACGCTCTTCAGGCCGAGCACCGTGATCGGGATGAGCGCGGCGAGGATGACGAAGAACTGCAGGACCTCGTTGTAGATCGCCGAGGACAGGCCGCCGAGGGTGATGTAGGCCAGGACGAAGAAGCCGGCGACGACGATCGCCACCCACTGCGGCCAGCCGAGGAGGGCCTCGACGACGATCGCGAGGGCGTAGAGGTTCACGCCGGCGATGAGGATCGCGGCGGCCGCGAAGAGGACCGAGCTGAGCAGGTGGGCCGCCTTGTCGAAGCGCAGCAGCAGGAACTCGGGGACCGAGCGGACCTTGCTGCCGTAGTAGAACGGCATCATCACCAGGCCCAGGAAGACCATCGCGGGGATGGCGCCGATCCAGTACCAGTGGGTCGTGTAGACGCCGTACTGGGCGCTGTTGGCCGCCATGCCGAGGATCTCGGTGGCGCCGAGGTTGGCCGCGATGAAGGCCAGACCGGTGACCCAGGCGGGCAGGGAGCGGCCGGACAGGAAGAAGTCGAGGCTGGTTCTGACCGAGCGGCGGGCGGCGAAGCCGATGCCCAGCACGACGACGAAGTAGATCCCGAGGATCGTGTAGTCCAGCCAGTTGGTGGGGAGTCGAAGCTCTGCGGCTAGGTATGTGGGGGTTTGCATACACACTCGCTTCGTTCGCGAACTGATCCGGTGCGGAACCCATGCCTCCGTGTTCAGTGATTGAACACTTCCCGTGACGTTCTTTGTTTGATTGTGATAAGCGGGGCTCGCTGATGGGTTGTGATGTGTTATGTTTGATTGTGTTGGATGATTGGCGGGTGCAGAGGAGTACGGCAGTGAAGAAGACCTCGACCCGGCTGGCCGACGGTCGCGAGCTCATCTACTACGACCTGGGCGACGACACCGTCCGCGACGCCGTCGACCGCCGTCCGCTGGACGCCACCGTCACCACCTCCGAGATCCGCCGCGACGTGCTCCTTGGCGACTCCGTCGCCATCGCCTCGCACCGGCAGGGGCGTACGTACCACCCGCCGGCCGACGAGTGTCCGCTCTGCCCCTCCGAGGGCGACCGGCTGAGCGAGATCCCGGACTCGTCGTACGACGTGGTCGTCTTCGAGAACCGTTTCCCCTCGCTGGCCGGGGACTCGGGCCGGTGCGAGGTCGTCTGCTTCACCTCCGACCACCACTCGTCCTTCTCCGGTCTGAGCGAGCGGCAGGCGCGACTGGTGCTCGACGCCTGGACCGACCGGACCTCCGAGCTGTCGCATCTGCCCTCCGTCGAACAGGTCTTCTGCTTCGAGAACCGGGGGGCCGAGATCGGCGTCACCCTCCAGCACCCGCACGGGCAGATCTACGCCTACCCCTTCACCACCCCCCGCACCGCCCTGATGCTGCGCCAAGTGGCGGTACACAAGGAGGCGACGGGCGGCGAGAACCTGTTCGACGCCGTGCTGGAGCGGGAACGGGCCGATGAGCGGATCGTCCTTGAGGGTGAACACTGGGTGGCCTTCGTGCCGTACGCGGCGCACTGGCCCTACGAGGTCCACCTCTACCCCAAGCGCCGGGTGCCCGACCTGCTCGGACTGGACGAGGCGGCGCGCACAGAGTTCCCCCAGGTGTATCTGGAACTCTTGAAGCGCTTCGACCGGATCTTCGGGGAAGGCGAGCCTCCGACGCCGTACATCGCGGCCTGGCACCAGGCCCCGTTCGGGCAGCTGGAGGACTTCGAGGGCGTCACGCGTGACGACTTCGCGCTCCACCTCGAGCTTTTCACCATCCGCCGCACATCCGGCAAGCTGAAGTTCCTCGCGGGCTCCGAGTCCGGCATGAACGTCTTCATCAACGACGTGCCGCCGGAGCGCGCGGCCGAGCGACTGCGAGAGGTAGCGAGTTCATGAGCGGGAAGTACCTGGTGACGGGCGGGGCCGGTTACGTCGGCGGTGTCGTCGCCCAGCATCTGCTGGAGGCCGGCCACGAGGTCGTCGTGCTCGACAACCTCTCCACCGGGTTCCGGGAAGGTGTCCCCGCGGGTGCGTCGTTCATCGAGGGCGACATCCGCGACGCCGCCACATGGCTGGACTCCTCCTACGACGGCGTCCTGCACTTCGCCGCGTTCTCCCAGGTCGGCGAGTCGGTGGTGAAGCCGGAGAAGTACTGGGACAACAACGTCGGCGGCACCATGGCGCTGCTCGGCGCGATGCGCGAGGCGGGCGTGCGCCGGCTCGTGTTCTCCTCCACGGCGGCGACGTACGGCGAGCCGGAGCAGGTCCCGATCGTCGAGTCCGCGCCCACCCGGCCCACGAATCCGTACGGCGCCTCGAAGCTCGCCGTCGACCACATGATCACCGGTGAGGCGGCGGCGCACGGACTGGGCGCGGTCTCCCTGCGCTACTTCAACGTGGCCGGCGCCTACGGGCGGTACGGCGAGCGGCACGACCCCGAGTCGCACCTCATCCCGCTCGTGCTGCAGGTGGCCCAGGGACGGCGCGACGCGATCTCCGTCTACGGCGACGACTACCCGACGCCGGACGGCACCTGCGTGCGCGACTACATCCACGTCGCCGACCTGGCCGAGGCCCATCTGCTCGCGCTGCGGGCCGCCGCGCCCGGCGAACACCTGATCTGCAACCTCGGCAACGGCAACGGATTCTCCGTCCGCGAGGTCGTCGAGACGGTCCGTCAGGTCACCGGCCACCCGATCCCCGAGGTCGTGGCCCCCCGCCGGGGCGGCGACCCGGCGGTCCTGGTCGCGTCGGCCGACACCGCCCGCGAGAAACTGGGCTGGAACCCGTCGCGCGCCGACCTCGCGGGGATCGTCGCGGACGCGTGGGAGTTCGCGCAGCAGCGCGCCGAGCAGGCCGAACAGGCCGAGTAGAACGTCACGAAGGGTCAGGGGTCAGGGCATGAGCGAGTCCAGCGAGGCCGTCGCGGGGTCCGTCGCCGAGCGGTTCGAGGAGCTGTACGGGACCGCGCCGGACGGGGTGTGGGCGGCACCGGGCCGGGTCAACCTCATCGGCGAGCACACCGACTACAACGACGGCTTCGTCATGCCGTTCGCCCTGCCGCACACCGCGGTCGCGGCGGTGTCCCGGCGTGACGACGGCGTCCTGCGGCTGCACTCCGCCGACGTGGACGGGCCCGTCGTGGAACTGACGGTGGACGCCCTGACCCCCGAGTCCGACAAGCGGTGGACCGCCTACCCGGCGGGCGTGGTGTGGGCGCTGCGCGAGGCCGGACACACCGTCACCGGCGCCGACATCCACCTCGCCTCGACCGTCCCGGCGGGCGCGGGCCTGTCGTCCTCGGCCGCCCTGGAGGTCGTCGTCGCGCTCGCCCTGAACGACCTGTTCGGCCTCGGTCTGCGCGGCTGGCAGCTGGCCCGGCTGTGCCAGCGCGCGGAGAACGTCTACGTCGGCGCCCCGGTCGGCATCATGGACCAGACGGCCTCGGCCTGCTGCGAGACCGGCCACGCCCTGTTCCTCGACACCCGTGACCTCTCCCAGCGCCAGATCCCCTTCGACCTGGCCGCCGAGGGCATGCGTCTGCTCGTCGTCGACACCCAGGTCAAGCACAGCCACAGCGAGGGCGAGTACGGCAAGCGCCGCGCGGGCTGCGAGAAGGGCGCGGCCCTGCTAGGCGTCGACGCCCTGCGGGACCTCCCGTACGCGGAACTGGACGCGGCGCTGGAACGGCTCGGCGACGAGGAGGAGGTCCGCCGGCTGGTCCGTCACGTGGTGACGGAGGACGAGCGGGTCGAACGGGTCGTCTCCCTGCTGGAGTCGGGCGACACCCGGGCCATCGGGCCCGTCCTGGTCGAGGGCCACGCCTCCCTGCGCGACGACTTCCGCGTCTCCTGCCCCGAACTCGACCTGGTGGTGGAGACCGCCGTCACCTCCGGCGCCCTCGGCGCCCGCATGACCGGCGGCGGCTTCGGCGGCTCGGCCATCGTCCTGGTGGAGGAGACGGACGTCCCGACGATCACCAAGGCGGTGGAGGAGGCCTTCGCGGCAGCCGGGTTCCAGGCCCCGCGGGTCTTCGAGGCGGTGCCCGCGGCGGGCGCGCGGCGGGTGCGCTGAGACGGGGCGGCGGCGCCGGTCGGACCCCGGCGCCGCCGCCCGCGAAACGCACGGGCGACACGAGGACGATACGGATCGGGCCGGTTCGGCGGGGTCGGCCGGGTTCGCGGGCACGGCGGGGGTGGCCCCCTTTCGGGATGTCCGTGTCACGGTGCCCGTAGGTGCCGGGGCGGGCGCGGTTCGGTCAGCCCAGGCGCTTCGTCAGGGTGTACTCCGTGATCCCCGGCGGGTAGTCGGGGATCACGCACACCACCTCGTAGCCCTGGCGCCGGTAGAAGTCGGGGGCCTGGAAGTCCCAGGTCTCCACGCGGGAGGCCGTGCAGGCGCGTTCGGCGGCGGCGACGCGTTCCGCCTCCGCGAGGAGGCCGGAGCCCAGGCCCGCCCCCCGGTGGCGGGCGTCGACCCAGAGGTAGGTCACGTGGAGCCAGGTCGTCCAGGTGTGGCCGACCAGGCCGCCCGCGAGATCACCGTTCGCGTCCGATGCCCACACGTGCAAAGGCGCTTCACGTTCGTCCGGGGTTCCGCGCAGGGCGCGCAGGACCGGTGAGGCCGCCGTATTGGTGTCCCTCAGCCGCCTGCGGAGCAGATCACGTCGGGCCTTGTCGACTTCTGTCTCAAGACGAAACATGCGGCTCACCATAAACGCGCAAGGCCGCCAGTTCTGCAAATAACCTTCCGCTCCCGGCCCCCGCCCGTACCCTGATGAACAGCGCCGGTGGGGGCCGGCGCCGTTCAGGGGGCGAGACAGTCGGGTACGGCGTCCGAGGTGGGGGTGGCGGTTGTCGCGCGGCGGCGGCCGTGCGGCTGCGGCGACCCGTCCCATGTCCGGTCAGTGAAGTGACAGGGGCCTCGGCGTCGTACCCGCGCCGGTGTCGTCCTCCGACGATGGGGTAGTCCCCTGCTCCGTGAGGAGCTCGGGGAAGGGGGTTTCGTGGTTCGTATTCGAGTCCTGGTCGTCGACGACCATCGCATCTTCGCCGAGTCGCTGGCCGCGGCCCTGGCCGCGGAGCCCGACGTCGACGTGTCCGCGGCGGGCAGCGGCCCGGCCGCGCTGCGCTGTCTGGAGCGGGCGGCCGCCGAGGGACGGCGGTTCGACGTGCTGCTCGTCGACGCCGACCTGGGCGGCAAGGTGCCGGGCGGCCGGCCGGCCGTGCCCGTGCAGGCCGGTGACGAGGACGGCCTCGTCGACGGGATAGCGCTGGTCACCGGGGTGCGTTCGGCGCAGCCGCAGGTACGGATCGTCGTCCTCGCCGAGAAGGACGACCCGGCCCGGGCCGCGCTCGCCCTGCAGGCGGGAGCCTCCGGGTGGGTGGCCAAGGACTGCTCGCTGAACCGGCTGCTCACCGTCATCCGGGGGGTGCTGCGCGACGAGACGCATCTGCCGCCCGCGCTGCTGACGGGTGTGCTGCGGGAGCTGACCGCCGCCCGGCGGCACCGCACGGAGAGCGAACGGCTCGTGGAGTCCCTGACCCCGCGCGAGCGGGAGGTGCTGCGGTGCATGGTCGCGGGGCTGGGGCGCAAGGCGGTCGCCGAGCGCCTGTACCTGTCCCCGCACACCGTACGGACCCATATGCAGAACGTCCTCGGGAAGCTGGGGGTGCACTCCACCCTCGCCGCGGTGGCCCTCGCCCGGCGGGCGGGTGTCGGGCCCGTCGACCTAACCGGGGATGTTGTCGAACGGGGCGGTCAACTGGCGTAGCAGACCGGCCAGTTCGCCGCGCTGGGCGCGGGTGAGTTCGGAGAGGATCGCCCGCTCCTGCGCCAGCAGTCCGGCCAGTGCCTGGTCGGCGCGGTCGCGGCCCTCGTCCGTGAGCCGGACCAGGACACCGCGCCGGTCACTGGGGTCGGGCAGCCGCTCCACCAGGCCCTTCTTGGTGAGGCGGTCGATGCGGTTGGTCATCGTGCCCGAGGTGACGAGCGTCTGCGTGAGGAGCTGCCCCGGCGAGAGCTGGTACGGAGAGCCCGCGCGGCGCAGCGCGGTCAGCACGTCGAACTCCCAGGACTCCAGGCCGTGCTCGGTGAAGGCGAGCCGGCGTGCCCGGTCCAGGTGCCGGGCCAGTCTGCTCACCCGGCTGAGCACCTCGAGCGGTTCCACGTCGAGGTCCGGGCGCTCCCGGCGCCACGCTGCGACCAGCCGATCGACCTCGTCCTCCATGACGATCAGTGTAGTGGTTGTGTCGATGTGAAGTCTCTTGATGTCGAGCATCTTGACGTCGAGATGGATGGTGGGTGACGCTGGGTACCCGTCCACCGGCCATCGGGAGGCCCCCATGTCCGCAGCGACCCCCACCTGGGACCCCGCCCAGTACCTGCGCCACGCCGGTCACCGCACCCGGCCCTTCACCGATCTGCTCGCCCGGATCCCGGAACTCCCCGGGGGCCCGGCCCGCATCGCCGACCTCGGCTGCGGCGCCGGCAACGTCACGGCCCTGCTCGCCGAACGCTGGCCCACCGCCCGCATCACCGGCTACGACAACTCGCCCGAGATGCTCGACAAGGCCCGCGCCGACCACGAGGGCGGCGGGCTGGACTTCGCCCACGCCGACGTCCGCACCTGGGTGCCGGACGGGTCGTACGACCTGATCGTCAGCAACGCCACGCTGCAATGGGTCCCGGGACATGTGGAGCGGTTCCGCGACTGGGTCGAAGGGCTCGCTCCCGGCGGAACCTTCGCCTTCCAGGTCCCCGGCAACTTCGACGCCCCCAGCCACGCACTCATGCGGGAACTGGCCGCCTCCCCGCGCTGGCGCGACCGCCTGTCCGGCGTCCTGCGCCACGACGACGCCGTGCTCCGGCCGCAGGCCTACCTGGAGCACCTGACCGCCCTCGGCTGCACGACCGACGCCTGGGAGACGACGTACGTCCACCTGCTCACGGGGGAGGACCCGGTCCTCGACTGGGTCAAGGGCACGGGCCTGCGCCCCGTCCTGACGGCTCTGGCGGACGATCCCGGGGCCCGCGACGCGTTCGTCGGCGCGTACCGGTCCGCCCTGCGAGCGGCCTATCCGACCGGCCCGCACGGCACCCCGTTCCCCTTCCGCCGCGTCTTCGCGGTCGCCGTCAAGGAGGCGTGATGCTCACCGCCGTCGACCACGTGCAGCTCGCCGCCCCGCCCGGCTCCGAGGAACGGCTGCGCGCCTACTACGCCGACGTCCTCGGCATGACCGAGACGCCGAAGCCGCCGGCCCTGGCGGCGCGCGGCGGCTGCTGGTTCGAGGCCGGAGACGTACGGCTCCATCTGGGCATCGAGCACGACTTCCGGCCGGCGAGGAAAGCCCACCCCGGCCTGAGGGTGACCGGCATCGAGGCGTACGCCGCCCGCCTGGCCGCCCACGGAGCCCCCGTCACCTGGGACGACGACCTCCCGGGACACAAGCGCTTCTACTCCGACGACCCCGTGGGCAACCGGCTCGAGTTCCTGGAGCCCCGCTAGGACTTCCGGAGCCCCGCTAGGACTTCCGGTGGCCTATCAGCCGCGGCTTCGGCTCCAGGCCGTCCAGGCCGTGCCAGGCCAGGTTGACCAGGTGGGCCGCCACCTCCGCCTTCTTCGGCTTGCGGACGTCCAGCCACCACTGGCCCGTCAGCGCCACCATCCCGACCAGGGCCTGCGCGTACAGCGGGGCCAGCTTGGGGTCGAAGCCGCGGCTCTTGAACTCGCGCCCCAGGATGTCCTCCACCTGGGTGGCGATGTCCGAGATCAGCGAGGCGAAGGAGCCCGTCGACTGGGGGATGGGGGAGTCACGGACCAGGATGCGGAAACCGTCCGTGTACTCCTCGATGTAGTCCAGGAGCGCGAACGCGGCCTGCTCGCACAGTTCGCGGGGATGGCCGGCCGTCAGCGAACCCGTCACCATGTCCAGCAGACGCCGCATCTCGCGGTCCACCACCACCGCGTACAGACCCTCCTTGCCGCCGAAGTGCTCGTACACCACCGGCTTGGAGACCCCGGCCTTCGCCGCGATCTCCTCCACCGACGTGGCCTCGAAGCCCTTCGCCGCGAACAGGGTGCGGCCGATCTCCAGCAGCTGCTGGCGGCGCTCCGCACCGGTCATCCGGGTGCGACGCGCACGCCGCGGCTTGTCATTGCTCGGGGTGCTGCTGGAGTCGGTCGCCACGGCGACCATCATGCCGCCTCGACGGACTCCGTCCCCTGCCGGGAGCCGCCTTCCGAGGTGTTACGGCGCGAATCGATACGCGAGCGTGACGGCCACCGCACGTCGTACGCCCAGCCCAGCTGCTCGAACCAGCGGATCAGCCGGGCGGAGGAGTCCAGCTGCCCGCGCTCCACACCGTGCCGCGCCGAGGTCGGATCGGCGTGGTGCAGGTTGTGCCAGGACTCACCGCAGGACAGGACCGCCAGCCACCACACGTTGCCCGAACGGTCCCGCGACTTGAAGGGACGCTTGCCGACCGCGTGGCAGATCGAGTTGATCGACCACGTCACGTGGTGCAGCAGCGCCACCCGCACGAGCGACCCCCAGAAGAACCCGGTGAACGCGCCCCACCAGGACAGGGTGACCAGACCGCCGATCAGCGCGGGCAGCGCCAGCGACAGCGCCGTCCACAGGATGAACTGCCGGGAGATCGCCCGCAGCGTCGGGTCCTTGATCAGGTCCGGCGCGTACTTGTCCTGCGGCGTCTGCTCCTCGTCGAACATCCAGCCGATGTGCGCCCACCACAGGCCCTTCATCAGCGCCGGGACCGTCTCCCCGTACTTCCACGGCGAATGCGGGTCACCCTCGTCGTCGGAGAACTTGTGGTGCTTGCGGTGATCGGCCACCCACCGCACCAGCGGCCCCTCCACCGCCATCGACCCGGCGATCGCCAGCGCGACCTTCAGCGGCCGCTTCGCCTTGAACGAACCGTGCGTGAAGTGCCGGTGGAAACCGATGGTGATGCCGTGGCAGCCGAGGAAGTAGAAGAAGACCAGCAGACCGAGGTCCAGCCAGCTCACCCCCCACCCCCACGCCAGCGGCACCGCCGCCACCAGCGCCAGGAAGGGGACGGTGATGAAGAGCAGCAGCGTGATCTGCTCGATGGAGCGCTTGCGCTCGCCGCCCAGCGTGGCGGAGGGCGCCGCGTCGTCGGACCCGGTTTGTTTCGTAGCTTCGTGCAACACATCGGAGCCTGAGGTCATGCGTGTTCCCTGTGGGGTATGTGGACTGGGGTGGGTGCCCGGCCTCCGGAAACGCACTGCGTACCTACGCCTCCGTAACCTACGGCAACGTAAGTATGGCAGCGCGCAGCCCGGCGGCAAGAGCCCGTGAGCCTGCGCGTCCGGGTCGACACCTATCCTTGAAGTCGGTCGGACAGCGCGGTCCGCTCTGATTTCTTCCCGGACGTCCGGCCCGCAAGCGGCGCACGCCGCGCGAGACGCCGTCCGGGTTCCCTCCCAGACGAGCTTCAACACTGCAAGGAGCCGCACCTGTGAGCAGTGCCGACGACCAGACCACCACGACGAGCAGCGAGCTGCGCGCCGACATCCGCCGACTGGGTGACCTCCTGGGCGAGACCCTGGTACGGCAGGAGGGCCCGGAGCTGCTCGACCTCGTCGAGAAGGTGCGCCGACTCACCCGTGAGGACGGCGAGGCCGCCGCCGAGCTGCTGCGGGGCACCGAACTGCAGACCGCGGCCAAGCTGGTCCGCGCGTTCTCCACCTACTTCCACCTGGCCAACGTCACCGAGCAGGTGCACCGCGGCCGCGAACTGCGCGCCCGCCGCGCCGCCGAGGGCGGGCTGCTCTCCCGCACCGCCGACCGCCTCAAGGACGCCGACCCCGAGCACCTGCGCGAGACGGTCCGCAACCTCAACATCCGGCCCGTCTTCACCGCGCACCCCACCGAGGCCGCCCGCCGCTCCGTCCTCAACAAGCTCCGCCGGATCGCCGCCCTCCTCGACACCCCGGTCATCGCCTCCGACCGGCGCCGCCTGGACACCCGGCTCGCCGAGAACATCGACCTCGTCTGGCAGACCGACGAACTGCGCGTGGTCCGCCCCGAACCCGCCGACGAGGCCCGCAACGCCATCTACTACCTCGACGAGCTGCACGCCGGCGCGGTCGGCGACGTCCTGGAGGACCTCACCGCCGAGCTGGAGCGCGTCGGCGTCCACCTCCCCGACGACACCCGCCCCCTCACCTTCGGCACCTGGATCGGCGGCGACCGCGACGGCAACCCCAACGTCACCCCCCAGGTCACCTGGGACGTCCTCATCCTCCAGCACGAACACGGCATCAACGACGCCCTGGAGATGATCGACGAACTGCGCGGCTTCCTCTCCAACTCCATCCGCTACGCGGGCGCGACGGAGGAGCTGCTGGCCTCCCTCCAGGCCGACCTCGACGCCCTCCCCGAGATCAGCCCCCGCTACAAGCGGCTCAACGCCGAGGAGCCCTACCGGCTCAAGGCCACCTGCATCCGGCAGAAGCTGGAGAACACCAAGCTCCGCCTCGCCAAGGGCACCCCCCACGAGCCCGGCCGCGACTACCTCGGCACCGGCCAGCTCCTCGCCGATCTGCGCATCATCCAGGCCTCCCTGCGCGAACACCGCGGCGGCCTCTTCGCCGACGGCCGCCTCGCCCGGGTGATCCGCACCCTGGCCGCCTTCGGCCTCCAGCTCGCCACCATGGACGTACGCGAACACGCCGACGCCCACCACCACGCCCTCGGCCAGCTGTTCGACCGGCTCGGCGAGGAGTCGTGGCGCTACACGGACATGCCCCGCGAGTACCGCGGCAAGCTGCTCGCCAAGGAACTGCGCTCCCGCCGCCCGCTCGCCCCCACCCCGGCGCCCGTCGACGCCGCCGGCGAGAAGACCCTCGGCGTCTTCCAGACCGTCAAGCGGGCCCTGGAGGTCTTCGGGCCCGAGGTCGTCGAGTCCTACATCATCTCCATGTGCCAGGGCGCCGACGACGTCTTCGCCGCCGCCGTCCTCGCCCGCGAGGCCGGACTGATCGACCTGCACGCCGGCTGGGCGAAGATCGGCATCGTGCCCCTGCTGGAGACCACCGACGAGCTCAAGGCCGCCGACACCATCCTCGAGGACATGCTCGCCGACCCCTCCTACCGGCGCCTCGTCGCGCTCAGGGGCGACGTCCAGGAGGTCATGCTCGGCTACTCCGACTCCTCCAAGTTCGGCGGTATCACCACCAGCCAGTGGGAGATCCACCGCGCGCAGCGGCGCCTGCGCGACGTCGCCCACCGCTACGGCGTACGGCTCAGGCTGTTCCACGGCCGCGGCGGCACCGTCGGCCGCGGCGGCGGCCCCACCCACGACGCCATCCTCGCCCAGCCCTGGGGCACCCTCGAGGGCGAGATCAAGGTGACCGAGCAGGGCGAGGTCATCTCCGACAAGTACCTCATCCCGGCCCTCGCCCGGGAGAACCTGGAGCTGTCCGTCGCGGCCACCCTCCAGGCGTCCGCCCTGCACACCGCACCCCGCCAGTCCGACGAGGCCCTCGCCCGCTGGGACGCCGCCATGGACGTCGTCTCCGACGCCGCCCACACGGCCTACCGGAGGCTCGTCGAGGACCCCGACCTGCCGACGTACTTCCTGGCCTCCACCCCCGTCGACCAGCTCGCCGACCTGCACCTGGGCTCGCGGCCCTCCCGCCGCCCCGGCTCGGGCGTCTCACTCGACGGACTGCGCGCCATCCCGTGGGTGTTCGGCTGGACCCAGTCCCGGCAGATCGTCCCCGGCTGGTTCGGCGTCGGCTCCGGCCTCAAGGCCCTGCGCGAGGCCGGCCTCGACACCGTGCTCGACGAGATGCACCAGCAGTGGCACTTCTTCCGCAACTTCATCTCCAACGTGGAGATGACCCTCGCCAAGACGGACCTGCGCATCGCCCAGCACTACGTCGACACCCTCGTCCCCGACGAGCTCAAGCACGTCTTCGACGCCATCAAGGCCGAACACGAGCTGACCGTCGCCGAGGTGCTGCGCGTCACCGGCGAACAGGAACTCCTGGACGCCGACCCGGTCCTCAAGCAGACCTTCACCATCCGCGACGCCTACCTGGACCCGATCTCCTACCTCCAGGTGGCCCTCCTCAAGCGCCAGCGTGACGCCGTCGGCGCCGGCGAGGAGCCCGACCCGCTGCTCTCCCGCGCCCTGCTGCTCACCGTCAACGGTGTCGCGGCCGGCCTGCGCAACACCGGCTGATCCGACGCGACGAGGGGTGCCCCCGGCCTCGTACGGCCGGGGGCACCCCTCGTTCTCACGTCTCACACGGCTCGTCTCAGACGGCCAGGAAAGCCGCGGTGAGCAGTGCCACCCCGGACAGCGCCATCACCCACGCCGCCCGCGTCCGCAGCAGACCGCCGGCCACGACGACCGACGCGAGCAGCAGCGCGCCGCCCAACGGAACCCACGCGTAGAGGATCCCGGCGGGACCCGAGCGGACGGCGTCCGTGCCGCCCGGCTTCAGCACCACCGTGTACGTCCGCCCCTCCGCCACGGCCACCGAGTCCTCCAGTACGACCTCCGCGCGCGGCTGCGACCCCGGCGACAGCGGCGCGTACGGCCCCGTACACGTCGTCGCGCCGCACCGCGTCACCTCCACCGTGCCGCGCTCACGCCCCTTCGTCAGCATCGCGTGCTGCGCCGTACCCCACGACGCCCACACACCCGCGATCAGGATCAGCGCGACGACCGTGCCCATCGCCGCGAACCGGCCGAACCGCAGGGCGGAGGAGCCGGGGGAGGAGCGGACCGCAGAAGGCATGGCCGAGATCCTTGGCTATAACCTTGCGGTCGGTCAACTCCGGTGGGCTCCGACGGGCCCCGGCAGGGGGACGAGTCAACCGATGTGCCCCTCAGCACGTCACGAGTTGTACGTCCCCTGCGCCCGCTCCAGCCCCTCGATCACCAGACACTCCACCGCGTCCGCCGCCCGGTCCACGAAGTAGTCCAGCTCCTTGCGCTCCGCCGGCGAGAAGTCCTTCAGCACGAAGTCCGCCACCTGCATCCGCCCCGGCGGCCGCCCGATCCCGAACCGCACCCGGTGGTAATCCCGCCCGAACGCCTTCGTCAGCGACTTCAGCCCGTTGTGACCGTTGTCCCCGCCACCCAGCTTCAGCCGCAGCGTCCCGTAATCGATGTCCAGCTCGTCATGGACCGCGACCACCCGCTCCGCCGGCACCTTGTAGAACTCCCGCAGCGCGTTCACCGGCCCGCCCGACAGATTCATGTACGACATCGGCTTCGCCAGAACCACCCGCCGGTTGGCAGGCCCCGGCGGACCGATCCGCCCCTCCACCACCTGCGCCTGAGCCTTGCCGGCCCGCTTGAACCGGCCCCCCATCCGCTCCGCCAGCAGATCCGCCACCATGAATCCCACGTTGTGCCGGTTCATCGCGTACTCGGGTCCCGGATTGCCCAGCCCCGCGATCAGCCACGGGGCACCGGCGTCGGTCGTCACCTGCATGTCTCCCTCGATACGCGCCAGCCGCTGCTCCCGAAGGGAAGCAGCGGCTGACGAAAACGGCGTTGGTGCGGATCAGGCCTCGGTGGCGGCCTCGGCGGAACCCTCGCCCTCCGAAGCCTCCTCCGCCTGCGCGGCCAGCACCTGGATGACGACCGCGTCCTCGTCGACGGCCAGCTTGGCGCCCTTCGGGAGGGTGATGTCCTTGGCGTGGATGGAGGCACCGGCCGCCAGGCCCTCGACGGACACCGTGACGGACTCGGGGATGTGGGTGGCCTCGGCCTCGACCGTCAGGGTGCCCAGCACGTGCTCCAGCAGGTTGCCGCCCGCGGCCAGCTCGCCCTCGGTGAGGACCGGGATCTCCACCGTGACGGTCTCGCCGCGCTGCACCAGCTGCAGGTCGACGTGCTCCAGGAAGCCCTTGATCGGGTCACGCTGCACCGACTTCGGGATCGCCAGCTCGTTCGACGTGCCGTCGATGTCCAGCGCGATCAGCACGTTCGGCGTACGCAGCGCGAGCAGCAGCTCGTGGCCCGGAAGGGTCAGGTGCAGCGGGTCCGAACCGTGCCCGTACAGCACACCCGGAACCTTGTTGTCACGGCGGATACGGCGCGCGGCACCCTTGCCGAACTCGGTGCGCGTCGCGGCGGAGATCTTCACCTCGGACATGGTCACTCCTCGAAGTCAGAAACGGACGTGGTCACCCGGCCACGAACGGCCTGCTACGAAGAGCGCGTCGATAACGGACAGCCGAAACCGCCTCGAAAAAGCGGAACGGCCTCCCTCGCCGAGCAACTTGGACAGTCTACTCGGACCAGGAGGCCGCACCCAAAACGATCATCGGGAGACCCGGTGCAGAACCCTTACTGCAGGTACTGTGCGGGCCTACCGCACGTGTCTACTGCTCGTCGAACAGGCTCGTCACCGAACCGTCCTGGAACACCTCACGCGCCGCACGCGCGATCGTCGGCGCGATCGACAGCACCTTGATCTTGTCCAGCGACTCGCTCAGCTCCCCCGGCGTCGGCAGCGTGTTCGTGAACACGAACTCACTCACCCGCGAGTTCTTCAACCGGTCCGCCGCCGGACCCGACAGCACACCGTGCGTCGCCGTCACGATCACGTCCTCCGCACCGTGCGCGAACAACGCGTCCGCCGCGGCACAGATCGTGCCACCCGTGTCGATCATGTCGTCGACCAGGACGCAGATACGCCCCTTCACGTCACCCACGACCTCGTGCACCGTGACCTGGTTCGCCACGTCCTTGTCCCGGCGCTTGTGCACGATCGCCAGCGGCGCGCCCAGCCGGTCGCACCAACGGTCCGCCACCCGCACACGGCCCGCGTCCGGAGACACCACCGTCAGCTTCGAACGGTCCACCTTCGCACCCACGTAGTCCGCGAGGAGCGGCAGCGCGAAGAGATGGTCGACAGGCCCGTCGAAGAAGCCCTGGATCTGATCCGTGTGCAGATCCACGGCCAGCAGCCGGTCCGCACCCGCCGTCTTCATCAGGTCCGCGATCAGACGCGCCGAAATCGGTTCACGACCCCGGTGCTTCTTGTCCTGCCGCGCGTAACCGTAGAACGGCACGATGACCGTGATGGACCTGGCCGACGCACGCTTCAGCGCGTCGATCATGATCAACTGCTCCATGATCCACTTGTTGATCGGAGCGGTGTGGCTCTGGATCAGGAAACAGTCGGCACCACGAGCCGACTCCTGATACCGCACATAGATCTCGCCATTGGCGAAGTCGAAAGCCTTCGTCGGCACGACCCCGACATCCAGCTGTTGGGCGACCTCCTCGGCAAGCTCGGGGTGGGCGCGGCCGGAGAAGAACATCATCTTCTTCTCGCCGGTCGTCTTGATCCCGGTCACAGCACAGTCTCCTCAGAGGTGTCGCAGCTGGTGGCGGTGCGGAAGTGCACTTATCACGGTACGCCCTGTTCGAGAGGACCGAATCCGGTCAGTCCTCACCGGCCGGCTCCCGGGAAGCCGCCTCCGCCGCCTTCGCGGCAGCGCTCCCCGGACGCTTACGAGCCACCCAACCCTCGATATTCCGCTGCTGGCCACGGGCCACGGCCAGCGAACCCGGCGGCACATCCTTCGTGATCACCGACCCGGCAGCCGTGTAGGCACCGTCCCCGACCGTGACAGGCGCCACAAACATGTTGTCCGAGCCCGTCTTGCAGTGCGACCCGACCGTCGTGTGATGTTTGTCCTGCCCGTCGTAATTGACGAACACGCTCGCCGCACCGATGTTCGAGAAGTCGCCGATCGTCGCGTCACCCACATACGACAGGTGCGGAACCTTCGTCCCCTCACCGATCGACGCGTTCTTCGTCTCCACGTACGTACCGATCTTGGCCTTGCGCGCCAGCCGCGACCCCGGCCGCAGATACGCGTACGGCCCGACGTTCGCCTCAGGACCCACCTCGGCACCCACCGCCACCGTGTTGTCCACCCGCGCCCCCGCACCCACCCGGGTGTCCGTCAACCGCGAATGGGGCCCGACCTCACACCCCTCGGCCAGATGCGTCGCCCCGTGCAACTGCGTCCCCGGATGAACGACCACGTCCTGCTCGAACGACACGGTGACGTCGACCCACGTCGTCGCAGGATCGATCACGGTGACCCCGGACAGCATGGCCTCCGTCAACAGCCGGTCGTTGAGGATCCGCCGCGCCTCGGACAACTGCACCCGGTTGTTGATCCCCGCGATCTCCCGGTGATCCCCCGCCACCGACGCACCCACCCGGTGCCCCGCCTCACGCAGGATCCCGAGCACGTCCGTCAGATACTCCTCACCCTGACTGTTGTCCGTCCGCACCCTCTTCAGCGCGTCCGCCAGCAGCACCCCGTCGAACGCGAACACACCCGAGTTGATCTCCCGGATCGCCCGCTGCACCTCGGACGCGTCCTTGTGCTCCACGATCGCCGTCACGGCACCGCTGTCGTCCCGCACGATCCGCCCGTAACCGGTCGCGTCCGGCACCTCGGCCGTCAGCACCGTCACCGCGTTGCCGTCGGCGGTGTGGGTGGCCGACAGCCGCCGCAGCGTCTCACCCGTCAGCAGCGGGGTGTCACCGCAGACGACGACGACCGTCCCGTCCACGGAACCGCCCAGCTCCTCCAGCCCCATCCGCACGGCGTGCCCGGTGCCGTTCTGCTCCGTCTGCACGGCGGTACGGACCTCGGGGGCGATCTCGGCGAGGTGCGCGGTCACCTTCTCGCGGGCGTGCCCCACGACGACGACCAGGTTCTCCGGCTCCAGCTCACCGGCTGCGGCGAGCACATGACCCACCAGGGAACGGCCACAGATGTCGTGCAGGACCTTCGGTGTGGCCGACTTCATACGGGTGCCCTCACCCGCTGCGAGAACGACGACGGCTGCCGGGCGATTGGTGCTCACGGGATGCCCTTCGGCTGTGATGGGGGAGGGGGTGACATCCGCAGGATACCGGGGTGGTTGTGGGGGGACATGAGAGCGGGCCCTGACCGGGGTGACCGGTCAGGGCCCGAACTTGAGCGTGGCTCCCCTGCCAGGACTCGAACCTGGAATGATCCGTCCAAAGCGGACTGTGTTGCCGATTACACCACAGGGGATAATCAACCCGGCTAATCGGACATTTCGTCGGCTTGCCGGGTGGCTCCCAACACTATGCCGTACCAGGAGCCTTCGATGCGACGGTACAGCTCGGCGCTTTTCAGGACTTTGATCACGAGGCATCCTCGATAGGTGTCGCCTACGTTCTTGCGCACTGTTTTGGGGTTGTGCTTCTTCAGGGTCGTTTTGTTGAACGCGGAGCGACCAGCGCCGACGAGGTCGGCCCAGTACTCTTCTGCGCCTGCGATGTCCGCCTTCTCGTGAATCATGACCGTGAACCGCAGGCGCTCTCGCTCAACTCCCAGCAGGTCGAGCCAGGCCAGGAAAACCTGGATCATGCTGGGGTCGCTGTTGACGAAGGCGACGTTCTCGCGGCGGTCGTACGGCTTGTCCTTGCCGCCTTCCGCCCAGTACAAGCCGACGCCCACCAGGAACAGTTCGCGGGCCGACAGGTCGCCGATTGCCTGCTTGGCGGCTTCCTTGGTGCGCTGCCGTTCCTCGTCCCGGATGCGCAGCTTCGCTTCCCAGCCCCGGCGGGCGATGGCTGCGGCTTCCTCGGGAGTGCGCTTGCGTTCAGGCTTCGGCAGGTCCCGTACCCACAGCGACGCCGAGCTCCTGGAGCAGCCCAGCTCGGCCTCGATCTGGTCGTACGTCCAGCCCTGGAGCCGTAGCTCCCGGGCCCTGGCCCGTAGGTCGTCCTTCGCGTTCGGGCGTTTCGTCCAGGCCGGCGGAGGTTCCCCCTTCACCAGCTGGTTGAGGATGTCGTTGTTGTAGATCTTCAGCTCGTCGCGGATCTGGCGGAGGCTGTGGCCCGCCCGTCGCAGCGCCACCGCCCGCTCCCGCAGGCCCTCGAAGTCGGCGTATTTGCCGGGTGCATGTGTCACACGCATACCGTCCGGGCGGAATGGTCGGTTCCCCTCTCGAACGGTGTCCGATTCATCAGTTCGAGGGATTTCGGGCCGTATCGCATCCGAACGGTCACCCTGTGTGGTGTGATCCGGACGTGGAAACTCGTCGGAAAAGCGGCGCTGTGCGCCCGTAGGCTGGACGCATGACCACGACGGGGGAAGAGCGTGTGACGGCCCGGGGAGGGCCGTGGTGGTGGGACAGGCGGCGTAGTGCCGTGCTGGATGTGGGGCTCGCGGTGGTGTCCGCGGTGGAGTGCGGGCTGGAGGGGATCCCGTTCGCGTGGGAGGCGGGGATTCCGGCCGGCGTGGGGGCCGTTTTCGGTGTGCTCGCCGGTTCCGTGCTGCTGGTGCGGCGGAAGTGGCCGATCGCGGTGGTGCTGGTGGCGATCGCGGTGACGCCGGCGGCGATGGGTTTCCTGATGGGCGTCGTGGGCCTGTATTCGCTGGCCGCGTCCGAGGTGCCGCGGCGGATCATCGCGTCGCTGGCGGGCATGCAGTCGGTGGGTGTGCTCATCGTGATGTTCGTGCGGATGCGGCAGAACCCGGCGCGGGGGGATGTGGAGGTCGGGGACTGGATCGTGCCGTTCGCGTCGATCACGACGGCGATCGGGGTGACGGCGCCGCCGTTGTTGCTGGGGCTGTACGTGGGGGCGCGGCGGCGGTTGATGGAGAGCCTGCGGGAGCGGGCGGACAGTCTGGAGCGGGAGCTCCAGTTGCTCGCGGAGCGGGCGGAGGAGCGGGCGGAGTGGGCGCGGGGTGAGGAGCGGACGCGGATCGCCCGTGAGATGCATGACGTGGTGGCGCACCGGGTGAGTCTGATGGTGGTGCACGCTGCGGCGCTTCAGGCGGTGGCGCGGAAGGATCCCGAGAAGGCTGTGCGGAATGCCGCTCTGGTGGGGGACATGGGGCGGCAGGCGTTGACGGAGTTGCGGGAGATGCTCGGGGTGCTGCGTTCGGGCGGGGACGGTGTGCGGCGCGGGGCGGGGGCGTCGGTGCCGTTGGCGGCGGTGGGGGTGGCCGCGGCGGCTGCGGCGTCCCGGGCGGTGGGCGAGGCCGAGGGGGCGGCGGAGGGGCCGTGTCTGTCGGAGATCGAGGAGTTGGTGGGGCAGTCGGCGGCGGCGGGGATGGTGGTGGATCTGTCGGTGATGGGGGAGGTCCGGTCGTGTGCGCGGGAGGTGGAGTCGACGGCGTACCGGGTGGTGCAGGAGGCGTTGACGAACGTGCACAAGCATGCGGCGGGCGCGAAGACGTATGTGCGTCTGGCGTACCGGGTGTCGGAGATCGCGATGCAGGTGGAGAACGAGCCGCCGCCGGAGGCGGCGTCGTCGGCGGGGCTGCCGTCGGGGGGGAACGGTCTGGTGGGGATGAAGGAGCGGGTGTCGGCGCTGGGCGGGGTGTTCGTGTCGGGGCCGACGGATGCGGGGGGTTTCCGGGTGTCGGCGGTGATTCCGGCGTCGTAGTCCGGTCGTCCCGTGGTGTTCAGCCGGTGGTGAGGCGGGTGGGCTGTATGCCGGAGACGAGGGTGGCGAGGGCGTGGTCGATGTCGGGGCCGAGGTACCAGTCGCCGGTGTGGTCGAGGGCGTAGACGCGGCCTTGGGCGTCGATGGCGAGGAGGGCTTGGGTGTCGGTTTCGGCGCCGAGGGGGCAGACCTCGGTGTCGAGGGCGCGGCCGAGGTCGCCGAGGGTGCGGGCGAGGTGGAGGCCGTGGAGGGGGTCGAGGTGCAGGGTCGCGGGGGCGATCTGACGGCCGGGGCCGCCGGGGGTCACGTGGAGTCCGCCGAATTCGGCCCAGGCTTCGACGGCGGCGGGGAAGACGGTGTGGCGGTGTCCTGCGGGTGAGGTGTGGTCGCGGAGGGTGTCGGCCCAGATCTCCGCTTGTTTGATGTCCCAGCGTCCGGGTTGCCAGCCGGCGGCGCGCAGGGCTGCGTCGACGGGTACGGCGAAGCGGGTGGTGGAGGTGCGGTCGGTGTGCATCTGCTCTTCGTTCGTCGAGGTCGTGGGTGGTGCGGGGCCGGGTCAGCCGTTGGTGGCGGGGTCGACCATGCGGACGCCGAAGTGGGCGATGAGTGCGGTGCAGGCGCGGCAGGGGGTGGCGTAGGCGCCGTGGAGGGGGTCGCCGTCCTCGCGGATGCGGCGGGTGGTGAGTTTGGCGTTCTTGAGGGTTTTGCGTGCTTCGCCGTTGGTCATGGGTTTGCGTGCGGCGCGTTTGCTGCGGGCGGCGTCGGCGGTGGTGATGTGCCGGGAGATGAGGATGGTCTCGGCGCAGCGGCCGGTGAAGCGGTCGCGTTGGTCGCTGGTGAGGGTGTCGAGGAAGTCCTGGACGAGGGGGTGGAGGGCGGGGGGTGTGTCGCCGCGGGCGGCGGTGCAGGTGAGGGTGGCGCCGCGGACGGAGAGGGCCGCGGCGATGGTGGGCAGGATGCCGTCGCGGCGGTGGTGGAGGGTGGGGGTGTGGGCGGTGTCGGTGGCGCTCCAGCCGACGCGGGGGTCGCCGGAGCGAGGGTCGCCGGTTGGGCCGCTGTGCGGTCCCGTCTGCGTCACGTTCATGATCATCATCCCCTCCCGAGCATCCCCCCGGAGGTCACAGAGTGCCAAATGGGGTGGCTGATGCGGAAGCTGGGGCGGGGTGACACGCCCGGGTTTGGGCGGGCTGTCACGGGAGGGTGACGGCTGGTCACGGAAGCGGAGGGGTGGATGACCGGCGCCGGTGACCGGTGTCGTCGTACCGCATAGGCTGTCGGCAACCGCGATCCATGCGGTGATCCGCGCGGTTGGGTGTGCGGGCGCCGTGGGGGTCGTGGCGGTAAGCAGTCGAGACAGACGTGACAGTCGAATACGTTCCGTAGTGGTCCGAAGGCGGGCGGTGCGGGACGTACAGAGTGCCGCAGGGGGCAACCGCCATGACGACAGGTCGGCTCGGGCTGGGTGTGCCTCCCGGCCGCCAGGCCGGGGGACAAGCCGCGCCGCCGAACGCGGCCTATGCCGGGCAGGTCGTGCACTTCCCGGATCCGGTGCGGGCGGCGCGTCACCCGAGAGGGGTACGGGTGGACGAGCGCGGATATCCGGACTTCTCGCCCTATGCGCGTGCGGCCGCGGAGGTGGCGGAGCCGCCGGGGGGTTTCGGCGTCGACGAGTTGCGGTTGACGGACTACGTGTCGGCGAACGCGGCGTTGGCGGCGAGCGGTCACGATCTGTGGGACACGGTGCCGGCGGTGGCGACGCCGCACGGGTGGACGTGGCATCACGTGGTGGGGTCGCGGCGGCTGGAGTTGGTGCCGGTCGAGGTGAAGGCGCTGCTGCGGCATCACGGCGGGGTGGCGACGTCGGCGGTGGACCACGGCAAGCGGGGTACGCGGCCGTTGCAGGAGACGCGGCCGGCGCATTTCGGGCTGCCGAAGTCGGGTGTGGCGGTGACGGAGTCGCAGGTCCTGGGCGTGGAGGAGGATCTCGGGTACCGGTTGCCGGGTGCGTACCGGTCGTTCCTGAAGGCGGCGGGCGGTTGCGCGCCGGTGGGGACGGCGTTGGACGCGGAGCTGGGGCTGCTGGTGGACCAGCCGTTCTTCACGGTGCGGGACGAGGCGGCGGTCAATGACCTCGTGTACGTGAACAAGTGTCTGCGTGACCATCTCACCAAGGACTATCTGTGCGTCGCTTTCGTGCAGGGCGGTCTGCTGGCCGTGAAGGTGCGGGGTGAGCGGCAGGGTTCGGTGTGGTTCTGCGCGTACGACGACGCGCGGGACGTGGATCCGTCGTGGCCGCCGGCCGAGCGGGTGGAGCGGCTGTTGTTGTCGTGCGGGGACGATTTCGATGTGTTCCTGTCCCGGTTGGCGGGGTCTCCGCCGGAGCTGGAGACGGTGGCGAATCTGATGGTGGACGGTGGGTTCGCGCGTGCCGTTCCGGTTTCTTCCGCGGGGGAGTGAGCTTCGGCGATGGTGACGTTCGCGCAGGCGCAGGAGCGCGCGGAGGAGTGGGTCAACGGGGACGTGCCGGCGTATCAGCATCGTGAGGTGCGGGTGCGGGAGTTCGGCCTCGGGTTCGTGGTGTGGGCGGAGGACCGTGCGGACGGGCCCCGTTCGGACGGGGGTGCGCAGCGGCTGGTGATCGCCCGCGACAGTGGTGAGGCGACGCTGTGGCCGGCGTTGCCGGTGGGTGAGGTGATCCGCCGGTACGAGGAGGAGTACGGCCGTGACGATTCGGCGTCCGAGCCGGTGCCGGCGCCTGCGGCGCGGGTGGATCTGAACCAGACCTCGTTCTTGCTGAGTCCGCCGGAGTGGTTGCAGGAGGCGGCGGACCGGCTGGGGATTCCGGATCGGCGGGGGGAGGGCTCGGGGGCGGGTGCGTCTGCGGCTTCGGCCGACGGTTCGGGTTCGAGTTCGGGTTCGGCTGCGGGGTCTGCTTCGGGGGCGGGCGGTGCGTCTGCCGGTTCTCCGGGGGCGGGTTCCGGTTCGGGGGCTTCCGTGCCGGGTGCGGCTGCGTCTGCGGGGAGTGGTGCCGCGTGGCCCGCCGCCGGGGGGAGTGGTTCTCCCGCGGGGGCGGGTGCGCCGGCCGGGGCGACTCCGTGGGCCGGTACGGACACCAACGCCGATGCCGGTGAGGACCGTTCCGTGCCGCTGCCGGAGACCGTGTTCGCGCCGCAGTTGAGTGAGTCCGGTGACGACGCTCCGCCGCCCGTGGCTCCGCCGGAGGCGAAGACGGCGCTGATGTCGGGCGGCAGCGGGCTTCCGCCGACGGCCGTCGCGCCGGCGGTCCAGGATTCCGGTGCGCCGCAGGGAGCGCCGGGTGCGCCGCCGCCCACGCCGGGCGGTGCGCCGTACGGTCATCCGCACGGGCCCGGTGGTGCGCCTACGCCTCCGCCGGCTGGTCCGGGTGTGCCTACGCCTCCGTCGGCTGGTCCGGGTGCGCCTACGCCTCCGCCGGCCGGTGCGGGTGTGCCGGAGCGGCCGCTCGCGCCGAACGCCGGGGACATCGCGGATGCCGCGACCAGCAAGGCGACTCCGCCTCCGCGGCGCGTCTCGGGCGCGGCGACCCCGCCCCCTCCGGGCGCCCCGGGGACCCCGGGTGCGCGTCCGGGCGGTACGCCCGCGCCGCCGTCCGCTCCGGCGGGCGGGTACGTGCCGACGCAGATGGTGCCGCCGCTCAGCCCTGACGGGCCGGGGGCGCCGGGTGGGTCGACCCCGCCGCCCGGGACGCCGGCCCCGCCTGCGCCGCCCGGTGGTGTCCACCACGCGGCGACGATGCTCGCGGGCCCGGGAAGCATGGGCCCGGGCGGCCCCGGCGCGCCCCAGCCTCCGGGACCGCCCGGCGCTCCGGGTGCTCCTGGCGCCCCTCAGCCGCCTGGTGCTCCTGGCGCCCCTGGTGTGCCTCAGCCTCCCGGCCCTCCCGGCGTCCCGGGTGCTCCCGGCGCCCCTCAGCCGCCGGTTCCGCCCGGTGCTCCCGGTACGGCCGGAGGCGGGCGTGGGCCCGTGCATCACGCGGAGACCGTGCTGGCCGCGCCGCCGGTGGCCGGGCCCGGTATGCCTCCGCCCCCGGCGCCCCCGGGAATGCCCGGCGGCGCTCCGCCGATGCCGCCCGGCGGGATGCCCCCCGGTACGCCTGCGCCCGGGGTTCCCGTGCCGGGGCAGCCGCCGGCGTACGGCTATCCGCAGCCGCCCGCCGGTCAGCCGACCGTCGGCCCCGGCTACCAGGCCGTGCTGCGCTACCGCGCGCAGGACGGTTCCGAGCAGCAGCTGATCCGGCGTTCGGCGCCGGGTACGCCGCACCCGGAGTGGCAGATCTTCCACGAGCTGCGCGCCATGAACGTGCCGTCGGACCAGGTGCTGGAGCTGCACACCGAGCTGGAGTCGTGCGAGCTGCCGGGTGCGTACTGCGCGCGGATGATCCGTGAGCAGTGGCCGCAGGCGCGGATCACGTCCATCGCTCCGTACGGCACGGATCACGCGAGCCGGCAGCAGGGCATGGGGCAGTTGCTGGTCCACCAGGGTGAGTTGCACCAGGTGGCGGACGGTCCGGCGCGTCCCGCGCCGGTGCGTGCGCCGATTCCGCCGGTGCAGCCCGTGCCGCCGGTTCCGCCGGAGGCGATCGCGCAGGAGCTGGCGGGGGCGTTCGGTCCGGGTGTGTTCCGGTTCGAGCAGGCGGCGGTGTCCCGGCAGGGTGTGCCGCCGGTCGTGGCGCACACTCTGGTGGTGGCGGGGCTGCCGCTGGACATGGGTCCGTTCTTCTGGGCGCAGGCCCAGCCGGGACGGCCGGTGCCGACGCTGGCGGAGCTGGCGGCGGAGCGGGGTGTGCAGCCGGCCTCGGACGCGGGTTCGTACCTGGTGATGGGCAGTGACTTCGGCAAGGCGATCTGTGTGCAGTACGGCACGGCGAACATCGTCGCGGTGCCGGTGGAGGCCGGGCCGGGCGGTGTGCCGGTGCCGCCGCAGTTCGTGAACACCGGTCTGCCGGAGTTCGCGCGCTGTCTGGCGCTGCTGGGCCGGATGTGGCGGCTGCGGTTCGGGTTGAACCAGGAGCAGGCGGGCCGCTGGACGGTGGACTTCCAGGCGCAGTTGGCCGCGCTGGACCCGGCGGCGCTGGGTTCGCCGGAGAGCTGGTGGTCGGTGCTGCTGGAGCAGATGTGGGACGGGCTGCTCTGACCGGTCGTAGCTGAACCCCGTGTGACGCGAGGAGCCGGGCCCGGTCGTCAGGACGACCGGGCCCGGCTTTTGCGTGCCCTCCTCGCGGAGTGTCGCGTTATGAACACTTCCGTGTCATCCACCAAGATGTGCGCGATTCATCCCATTTCGTGCTCGGTCTTTCGTGCTGGGCTTCGTGTCCGTCGGTGGAGAGGGGTTCCAGGGTGAGCAGCGCATCGGTGTCGTCGCAGGGCTTCGAGCTCGTACGGGGGCGTGGTTACCGTCCCTTGCAGGTGATCGCGTACGTCGAGGCCCTCTCGGGTGATCGTGACGCCGCCTGGGAGCGGGCCGCGCGGCTCACCGTCCTCGCCCGGGAGATGGAGGAGGAGCTGGAGCTGCTGCGGGTGCGGGTGGCGGGGCTGGCACCGCAGACGTACGAGTCGCTCGGGGAGAGCGCGCGGCGGCTGTTCGAGCTGGCGGGGGAGGAGGCGACGGACGTACGGCAGTCGGCGCGGCAGTACGTGCAGGACGTGACGGACCTGGCGGAGGACGACGCGACCGGCGTGCGGGAGGCCGCGCGGGCGCACGCCGAGACCGTACGCGCCGAGGCCGATGAACACGCCGGGAAGGTGCTGCTGGCGGCCCGCGCGGAGGCCGACCGGATCCGGGTCGAGGCCCGGGCCGAGGTGAAGGAGCGGCGCGCGCAGACGCTGGCGGTGCTGCGGGAGATGCGCGAGCGCACCTCGGGGATGCTCGCCGAGGCGGCCGGGGAGCAGGCGGAACGGCTGGACGCGGTGGCCCGGGAGGAGGCCGCGCGGGTGGCCGCACTGGAGGCCCGGAACGCGGAGGCGGAGGAGCGCGCCGAGGGTGTGCTGGCCGAGGCGCGGCAGGTCTTCGCCGACGCGGAGGAGTCGGCGCGGCGCTGCGCGGAGGAGGCGCGGGAGCGGGCGGCGGAGCTGCTCGCCGAGGCGCGTGTCCGCGCGGAGGGCGTCGCGCGGGAGACCGAGCGGGTGCTGCGCGAGCACGCCGGGGCGCGGGAGGACGTACAGGCGCAACTGGACCAGGTGTGCGCGGGCCTCAGCGCGCTGACGGGGCGGGCCGTGGAGTGACCCGGCCCCGGGCTTGGGCCCTGTGCCGCGGCTGAACGCGGAAGGGGCCGTTCGGGGTGCGGGACCCGTTCAGTCCTTGAGCACCGGGAACGTGCGCGGCGCGAGGACCAGCAGGACCAGGAACGCCAGTGCCGCCGCGCACGCCGCGCCGAGGTAGACCGCGTGCACGGCGTCCGCGACGGCCCGGCGGGTGGCCTCGGGGACGGTGCCCGCGTCCAGGGCGCGGGTGACGGAGTCCAGGTCGTGCGCGCCGCCGAGGCGCGTGGCCAGGACGCCGTTGGCGACCGCGCCGAAGAGGGCCGCGCCGACGGTCTGGCCGGTCTGCCGGCAGAAGAGGATCGACCCGGTCGCCGTGCCGCGTTCCTCCCACTCCACCGACGACTGCACCCCGATGATCAGGGGCAGCTGGAACAGGCCGAGGGCCGCGCCCAGCAGCAGCATCAGCAGGGTCGGCTGCCACGCCTCGCCGGGATAGGGGAGGAAGGTGAACGCGAAGAGGACGACCGCGGCCGTGCCGATGCCGAGCATCGCGGTGTTGCGGAAGCCGATGCGGCGGTACACGTGCTGGCTGAGGGCGGCCGACACCGGCCAGCTCAGCGTCCACACGGAGAGGACGAATCCGGCGGCCACCGGGGCGAGGCCGAGGACGGACTGGGCGTAGGTGGGCAGGAAGACCGTGGGGGCCACCATCAGCAGGCCCAGGGCGCCGAGGGCCAGGTTGACGGCGGCGATCGTGCGGCGGCGCCACACCCAGCCGGGGATGATCGGCTCCGCCGCGCGGTGTTCCGCCACGACCACGGCCGCGAGGAGCGCGGCTCCCGCCGCGAACAGGGCGAGTGACGGTGCGGACAGCCACGGCCAGGCGACTCCGCCCTGCACGAGCGCGGTGAGCAGGACGCCCCCGCAGGCGAAGATCGCGACCGCGCCCGCCCAGTCCACGCGCGCGTGGTGGCCGTTCTCCCGTCGCGGCTCGTGGAGGTGACGCACGATCAGCCACAACGCCACCGCTCCGACGGGCAGGTTGACGAGGAAGATCCAGCGCCAGTCGGCGTAGGAGGCGAGCAGTCCGCCGATGCCGGGGCCGGCCACCGCGGAGACCGCCCACACGGTGGAGAGGCGGGCCTGGATCTTCGGGCGTTCCTGCAGCGGATACAGGTCGGCGGCGAGGGTCTGCACCGTGCCCTGGAGGGCGCCGCCGCCCAGGCCCTGCACGATGCGGAACGCGATGAGCGCGGCCATGTTCCAGGCCACGGCGCACAGCAGCGAGCCCAGCAGGAACAGGGCGGCGCCCGCGACGAGGACCGGTTTGCGGCCGAAGGTGTCGGAGAGCTTGCCGTAGACGGGGAGGGTGACCGTCACGGCCAGCAGGTAGCCGGAGAAGAGCCAGGAGAAGTAGGAGAAGCCGCCGAGGTCGCCGACGATCTGCGGGACGGCGGTGGACACGATGGTGGAGTCGAGTGCCGCCAGGGCCATCGCGAGCATCAGCGCGGCGACGACGGCGCCGCGCCGCCCGGTCGCGGCGGATCGTCCGCTGTCGCGTGTCACCGGTCTGGTGCCGTCCACCCGGAATCCCTTCCTCGCTTTGCTTGTCCCCTGCATGTGTTCGCCGCCGGACAGCTTCGCACTTGACCCTCACGCCGCGGGAGGGTGGAGCCTTGATGGGCCGACAGGTGGAGCGACCCCGAGACGGTGTCCACCCGCCGGAGGAGAGCCCTTAGGGGTACCTCCGTACTACGGGTCGGGGAGGGTTCGTACCGGCGGAGGACGAGAGGGGGCGGGAGCCTTCCTTAACCTGGCTTTACGCCGCTGGGGGGCGGCGTACCGCACCGGCGGGGGTGGGGTTTTCCTCAGTACAAGACTGCGCTGAACACCAGGGCGCGAGGCCCCTGCCGGCCGCCAGACTGAATCACGTCGCACGAACACGCACGAAGCGGCCGCCGGGTACGACGGGCGGGCGCCGGAGCACCGCTTTCATCTGCTGACCGACATAGGAGATTTACCGTGACATCGGCTGTGACCATTCCCAGGCACGGGGGCACTGGAGGGCGTACGGCCGTTGCCGCGCGGGCGCGGCAGGTCGTGAAGGCGTACGGGTCGGGCGAGACCCGTGTCGTCGCCCTCGACCACGTCGACGTGGACATCGCCCGCAGTCAGTTCACCGCGATCATGGGCCCCTCGGGGTCCGGCAAGTCCACGCTGATGCACTGCCTCGCCGGGCTCGACACCGTGACGTCCGGGCAGATCTACCTGGACGAGACCGAGATCACCGGCCTGAAGGACAAGAAGCTCACGCGGCTGCGCCGGGACCGGATCGGCTTCATCTTCCAGGCGTTCAACCTGCTGCCGACGCTGAACGCGATCGAGAACATCACGCTGCCCATGGACATCGCCGGCCGCAAGCCCGACAAGGCGTGGCTGGACCGGGTGGTGGAGACCGTCGGGCTCGCGGAGCGGCTCAAGCACCGGCCGACGCAGCTCTCCGGCGGCCAGCAGCAGCGGGTCGCGGTGGCGCGGGCGCTGGCGGCCCGGCCGGAGATCATCTTCGGTGACGAGCCGACCGGAAACCTCGACTCCCGCGCCGGCGCCGAGGTGCTCGGCTTCCTGCGCCGCTCGGTGGACGAGCTGGGCCAGACCATCGTGATGGTCACCCACGACCCGGTGGCCGCCTCCTACGCGGACCGGGTGCTGTACCTCGCCGACGGCCGCATCGTCGACGAGATGCACCAGCCGACCGCCGAACAGGTCCTGGACCGCATGAAGGACTTCGACGCCCGGGGGCGTACGTCATGACCGTCCTGAAGACCTCCATGCGCAACTTCTTCGCGCACAAGGGACGCATGGCGCTGTCGGCGGTGGCGGTGCTGCTGTCGGTGGCGTTCGTCTGCGGCACGCTGGTGTTCACGGACACCATGAACACGACGTTCGACAAGCTGTTCGCGGCCACGTCGTCGGACGTCACGGTCAGCTCCAAGGACGCCTCCGACGGCGGTGAGACGACCTCCGACACCGGCAAGCCGCCGGTCATACCCGCCTCCGCGGTCGACCAGGTGCGGGACGCGAACGGGGTGAAGTCGGCCGAGGGCACGGTGGTCTCCACCTCGGTGACCGTCGTCGACGCCGACAAGGACAACCTCTCGCCCACCAGCGGCGGCCCGACCATCGTCGGCAGCTGGAACGGCAACGACGCCCGCACCATGGAGATCACCTCCGGTGCCGCGCCCAAGGGCGCGGAGCAGATCATGGTCGACGCCGACACCGCCGACAAGCACGACCTGAAGCTCGGTGACGAGATCGGCGTCATCAGCGCCGTCGGCACGCACACCGCGAAGATCTCCGGCATCGCCGAGTTCACGGTCACCAACCCCGGTGCGGCGATCTTCTACCTGGACACGAAGACCGCGCAGCAGACCCTGGTCGGCGAGAGCGGCGTCTACACCAACATCAACGTCACCGCCGCGTCCGGCGTCAGCGACGTGCAGCTGAAGAAGAACGTCGTGGCCGAACTCGGCGGCGACTACAAGGTGCTGACCGCAGAGGAGACCGCCGAGGCCAACCAGGAGAGCGTCGGCGATTTCATGAACGTCATGAAGTACGCGATGCTCGGCTTCGCCGGGGTCGCCTTCCTCGTCGGCATCTTCCTGATCATCAACACCTTCTCCATGCTGGTCGCCCAGCGCACCCGGGAGATCGGCCTGATGCGGGCGATCGGCTCGTCCCGCAAGCAGGTCAACCGTTCGGTGCTGGTCGAGGCGCTGCTGCTCGGCGTCTTCGGCTCGATCCTCGGAGTCGGCGCGGGTGTGGGACTCGCGGTCGGCCTGATGAAGCTCATGGGCATGATGGGCATGGACCTGTCCACGGACGACCTCACGGTGGCCTGGACGACCCCGGCGCTCGGACTGCTCCTCGGCGTCGTCGTCACCGTGCTCGCCGCCTACCTGCCCGCCCGGCGGGCGGGGAAGATCTCCCCGATGGCCGCGCTGCGCGACGCCGGCACCCCGGCGGACGCCAAGGCCGGCTGGATACGCGGTGGGATCGGCCTGGTCCTCACCGGCGCCGGCGGGGCCTCCCTCTACCTGGCGGGGACGGCCGACAAGGCCACGGACGGCTCCCTGTGGCTGGGCCTGGGCGTGGTGCTGTCCCTGATCGGCTTCGTCGTCATCGGACCGGTGCTGGCGAGCGGTGTGGTGCGGGTCCTCGGTGCGATCCTGCTGCGGGCCTTCGGTCCCGTGGGCCGCATGGCCGAGCGCAACGCCCTGCGCAACCCGCGCCGCACCGGCGCGACGGGCGCCGCGCTGATGATCGGCCTCGCGCTGGTGGCGTGCCTGTCGGTGGTCGGGTCCTCCATGGTCGCCTCCGCCACCGACGAGCTCGACAAGACCGTCGGCACGGACTTCATCATCCAGTCCGACAACGGCCACCTGATCACCCCGCAGGCCGTCGAGGCCGTGAAGAAGTCACCCGAGGTGGACCGGGTCACCGAGTACAAGTGGACCGAGGCCGACTTCACCACGCCCGACGGCAAGACGCAGAAGGACACGGCGATCACGGCGGCCGACCCGACGTACGCGACCGACCTGCGGGTCGAGACGGTCGCCGGGAAGCTCGGCGACGCCTACAAGCCCGATTCGATGTCCGTCCACGAGGACTTCGCGAAGGACCACGGCATCAGCATCGGCTCGAAGATCGAGATCGCGTTCAAGGACGGCGAGACGGGCACGCTGACGGTCCGGGCCATCACCAGCAGCGAGGCCGTCATCGACGCGGGCGCGATGTACACGTCCATCGACACCCTCGCCACGTACGTGCCGGCCGACAGGATGCCGCTGGACACGCTGCTCTTCGTCTCGGCGAAGGACGGACAGCAGGACGCCGCGTACACGGCACTCAAGGACGCGCTGCACGACTACCCGCAGTACGAGGTGCGCGACCAGACCGACTACAAGGAGGCGCTGAAGGACCAGATCGGCCAGCTGCTGAACATGATCTACGGTCTGCTGGCCCTGGCGATCGTCGTGGCGATCCTCGGTGTGGTGAACACCCTGGCCCTGTCGGTGGTGGAGCGGACCCGGGAGATCGGCCTGATGCGGGCCATCGGCCTCTCGCGCCGGCAGCTGCGCCGCATGATCCGCATGGAGTCGGTCGTGATCGCCCTCTTCGGTGCCCTGCTGGGCCTCGGACTGGGCATGGGCTGGGGCGCCACCGCGCAGCAGCTGCTCGCCCTGGAGGGCCTGAAGGTCCTCGAGATCCCGTGGCCGACGATCATCGGCGTCTTCATCGGCTCGGCCTTCGTGGGCTTGTTCGCCGCGCTGGTCCCGGCCTTCCGCGCCGGCCGCATGAACGTCCTGAACGCCATCGCCACCGACTAGCCACCGCACACGGGGGTTGCGGGGGAAACACCCGGCGCCGGGAGTCCTCGGGGGACTCCCGGCGCCGGGTGTGCGCATACCGGCACCCCGGTTTTCCAGCCGACTGAGTCGGGTGGTGGGTGGGTACAGGCCAGAGGTCCGGGGGCGGGAACCTCCTGGGGGCCGAGCACCGGCACCGCCCACCGGTCGGCGGACGTTGTCCACAGCCCCGGCACCGGGGGTCTCCAGCGACGTACGCTGGACAACCCCGGCCCGCAGCGCGTGTCGGGCCCGTCGTGTTGCACACCCCCGGACGGAAAGCGCCCCGAATGAGCCTGCACGGTCTGCTCGACGCCGTCGTCAAGGACACCGCCCTCGCGGAAGCGATCGCCGCGGCTGCCGACGGCAACCGCATGCACGTCGACCTGGTCGGCCCGCCCGCGGCCCGGCCCTTCGCGGTCGCCGCCCTGGCCCGTGACACCGGCCGTCCCGTGCTGGCGGTGACGGCGACGGGACGCGAGGCGGAGGACCTGGCGGCGGCCCTGCGCTCCCTGCTCCCGTCCGAGGGGGTCGTGGAGTACCCGTCCTGGGAGACGCTGCCGCACGAGCGGCTCAGCCCCCGCAGCGACACCGTCGGCCGCCGCCTGGCCGTACTGCGCCGCCTGGCGCACCCCCGCCCGGACGACCCCGAGACCGGCCCGGTCTCCGTCGTCGTGGCGCCCGTGCGCTCGGTGCTCCAGCCCCAGGTCAAGGGCCTGGGCGATCTGGAGCCGGTCTCCCTGCGCACCGGGCAGAGCGCCGACCTGAACGAGATCGTCGCAGCCCTCGCCGCCGCCGCGTACGCGCGGGTGGAGCTGGTCGAGAAGCGCGGCGAGTTCGCCGTGCGCGGCGGCATCCTCGACGTGTTCCCGCCGACCGAGGAGCACCCCCTGCGGGTGGAGTTCTGGGGCGACGACGTCGAGGAGATCCGCTACTTCAAGGTCGCCGACCAGCGCTCCCTGGAGGTCGCCGAGCACGGCCTGTGGGCCCCGCCCTGCCGCGAGCTGCTCCTCACCGACGACGTACGGGAGCGCGCGCGGGCCCTCGCCGAGCTCCACCCGGAGCTGGGCGAACTGCTCGGGAAGATCGCCGAGGGCATCGCCGTCGAGGGCATGGAGTCCCTGGCACCCGTCCTCGTCGACGACATGGAGCTGCTGCTGGACGTGCTGCCCAAGGGCGCCATGGCCGTCGTCTGCGACCCGGAGCGGGTGCGGACCCGGGCCGCCGACCTGGTGGCCACGAGCCAGGAGTTCCTGCAGGCGTCCTGGGCGGCCACCGCCGGCGGCGGGGAGGCGCCCATCGACGTCGGCGCGGCCTCGCTGTGGTCCCTCGCGGACGTCCGGGACCGGGCCCGCGAGCTGGACATGATGTGGTGGTCGGTGTCGCCGTTCGCCGCCGACGAGACGCTGACGTCCGCCGCCGACGCGGCGGGTGACGCGGACACCCTCAAGCTCGGCATGCACGCCCCCGAGACCTACCGCGGCGACACCGCCAGAGCACTCGCCGACACCAAGGGCTGGCTCGCCGACGGCTGGCGCACGGTGTTCGTCACCGAGGGCCACGGCCCGGCCGCCCGCACGGTGGAGGTGCTGGGCGGCGAGGGCATCGCGGCCCGTCTGGACGCGGACCTGGGGGAGATCACGCCGTCCGTCGTGCACGTCGCCTGCGGCTGCATCGACCACGGCTTCGTCGACCCGGCGCTCAAGGTCGTCGTGCTCACCGAGACCGACCTGACCGGCCAGAAGGCCTCCGGCCGCGAGGGCGCCCGGATGCCGGCCCGGCGCCGCAAGACCATCGACCCGCTCACCCTGGAGGCGGGCGACCACATCGTCCACGAGCAGCACGGCGTGGGCCGCTACATCGAGATGGTGCAGCGCACCGTGCAGGGCGCCACCCGCGAGTACCTGGTCGTGGAGTACGCCCCCGCCAAGCGCGGCCAGCCCGGCGACCGCCTCTACATCCCCACCGACCAGCTGGAGCAGATCACCAAGTACGTCGGCGGCGAGGCGCCCACCCTGCACCGCCTGGGCGGCGCGGACTGGACCAAGACCAAGGCGCGCGCGAAGAAGGCCGTCAAGGAGATCGCCGCCGACCTGATCAAGCTGTACAGCGCGCGGATGGCGGCGCCCGGTCACGCCTTCGGCGCCGACTCGCCCTGGCAGCGCGAGCTGGAGGACGCCTTCCCGTACGCGGAGACCCCCGACCAGCTCACCACCATCGCCGAGGTCAAGGAGGACATGGAGAAGTCGGTCCCCATGGACCGCCTGATCTGCGGCGACGTCGGCTACGGCAAGACCGAGATCGCGGTACGGGCCGCGTTCAAGGCCGTACAGGACGGCAAGCAGGTCGCCGTGCTCGTCCCCACCACGCTGCTGGTGCAGCAGCACTTCGGGACGTTCAGCGAGCGGTACGCGCAGTTCCCGGTGAACGTGAGGGCGCTGTCCCGCTTCCAGACCGACACGGAGGCGAAGGCGACGCTGGAGGGCCTGCGCGAGGGATCGGTGGACGTCGTCATCGGCACCCACCGCCTGTTCTCGTCCGAGACCAAGTTCAAGGACCTCGGCCTGGTCATCGTCGACGAGGAGCAGCGCTTCGGCGTCGAGCACAAGGAGCAGCTGAAGAAGCTGCGCGCCAACGTCGACGTACTGACCATGTCCGCCACGCCGATCCCGCGCACCCTGGAGATGGCGGTCACCGGCATCCGCGAGATGTCGACGATCACCACCCCGCCGGAGGAGCGCCACCCGGTGCTCACCTTCGTCGGGCCGTACGAGCAGAAGCAGATCGGTGCCGCGATCCGCCGCGAGCTGCTGCGCGAGGGCCAGGTCTTCTACATCCACAACCGGGTCGAGTCCATCGACCGCGCGGCGGCCCGGCTGCGCGAGATCGTGCCCGAGGCGCGCATCGCCACCGCCCACGGCCAGATGTCGGAGTCGGCGCTGGAGCAGGTCGTCGTCGACTTCTGGGAGAAGAAGTTCGACGTGCTGGTGTCGACGACGATCGTCGAGTCCGGCATCGACATCTCCAACGCCAACACCCTGATCGTCGAACGCGGCGACAACTTCGGCCTCAGCCAGCTGCACCAGCTGCGCGGACGCGTGGGGCGGGGACGGGAGCGCGGGTACGCCTACTTCCTGTACCCGCCGGAGAAGCCGCTGACGGAGACCGCGCACGAGCGGCTCGCGACGATCGCCCAGCACACGGAGATGGGCGCGGGCATGTACGTGGCGATGAAGGACCTGGAGATCCGCGGCGCCGGAAACCTCCTCGGCGGTGAGCAGTCCGGTCACATCGCGGGTGTCGGCTTCGACCTGTACGTACGGATGGTGGGCGAGGCGGTCGCGGACTACCGGCGCCAGCTGGAGACCGGCGAGATCGAGGAGGAGCCGCCGCTCGAGGTCAAGATCGAGCTGCCCGTCGACGCGCACGTCCCGCACGACTACGCGCCCGGCGAGCGGCTGCGCCTCCAGGCGTACCGGGCGATCGCCTCCGCGAACTCGGAGGAGGACATCAAGGCCGTACGCGAGGAACTCGTCGACCGCTACGGCAAGTTGCCGGAGCCGGTGGAGAACCTGCTGCTGGTGGCGGGTCTGCGGATGCTGGCCCGTGCGTGCGGCGTCGGCGAGATCGTGCTCCAGGGCAACAACATCCGCTTCGCGCCGGTGGAGTTGCGCGAGTCCCAGGAACTGCGCCTGAAGCGCCTGTACCCCGGCACGGTCATCAAGGCGGCCGCGCACCAGGTGCTGGTCCCGCGCCCGAAGACCGCGAAGGTGGGCGGCAAGCCGCTGGTCGGGCGGGACCTGCTGGGCTGGGTCGGGGAGTTCCTGACATCGGTCCTGGGTTCCTGACCCGCACGGGAGAGGCCGTCCACGGCGTGAGGTCGCCGTGGACGGCCCTGACGGGTGCGCAAGGTCTTACGGCTGGTCGGGACGGTCGCGGTCCATGCCGAGCCGGCGTTCGGCCTGCTGCTGCCCGGTGTCGATGTGCTGCTCGTACTTGCCGCCGGTCCTCTCGTTCATCTTCCGTTCGGCGGCGTCCGAGGCCTGCTTGGCCTTGTCGCGCGCCGCCTTGTTGCTCTTGAACTTGTCGAGGATGCCCATGCAAGAGCTCCTTCCGGAGGGGACTCAGAACCGACGATACGCGCGGTTTGCGGCGAATGCCCGTGTAGCACGGGATTGGTCTGGACCTCTCACTCGTTACGGTGAGTCCCGGATCGACCCGCCCCCGTCAGGGCAGGAATCAGAAGAGCAAGGGAGGGGCGCGGTGACGCGAGACAAGAGGTGGGGCGCACGGGCCCGGCGCACGGGACCGGTGGTGATCGCCGCGGTGGCTCTCCTCGCCGGCTGCGAGGGAGCCCGGGACGCGGACTCCCCGGCCGGCACCGCCGCCTCCGGCGGGCGCGCCGTCAGCCCGTTGGACAACCCCGACGGCACCGAACCGGGCCTCGCGCCCGTGACCGGCGAGCCGGACAGGGCCGAGGCCGTCGCCCTCATCACGAAGGTGACGACCAAGGGCCGCGGACCGAAGACGGGCTACGACCGGGACGAGTTCGGCTACGCCTGGATGGACACGGCCGACGGAGTGCCGCTGGCGAGGAACGGCTGCGACACCCGCAACGACCTGCTGCAGCGAGACGGCCGGGACGTGCGTTTCCGGTCCGGGTCCAACTGCGTGGTGGTCGCCATGACGCTGGACGACCCGTACACCGGCACGACCATCGAGTGGCGCAAGCAGGAGGCCGCCGAGGTGCAGATCGACCACGTCGTGCCGCTCTCCTACAGCTGGCAGATGGGTGCCTCCCGCTGGTCCGAGGCCGAGCGGGAGCGGCTGGCGAACGACACCCTCAATCTGATCCCGGTCGAGGGCCGGGCCAACTCGGCCAAGGGGGACTCCGGCCCGGCGTCCTGGCTCCCGCCGGACAAGGGCGTACGGTGCGCCTACGCGGTCCGCTTCGCGCAGGTCGCCCTCAAGTACGAGATGCCGGTGACGTCGGCCGACCGGCGGACGATGCTGGAGCAGTGCGGTGGCTGAGCGGCACCGCTGTGAGCCGCCGGGCGGGCCGGCTCAGGAAGTGGAGGTCCGGGGCGTCCGCGGGGGCGGCGCCCCGGTCGTGGCCGTGAAGGCCTTCCCGGCGATCTCGCCGCCACGGCCGGTGAGGCCGACGCGTGCGGCGCGTGCGGCGCGGCGCACGGTGGGTCCCCAGGGAGCCTAGAAGTTGCCGTTGCCGATGATCTCGCCGTCGGCGTCGTACACGGTGACGAGGCCGTTGTCGCTCTGCTTCCAGTCGGCGAACGCGGAGGCGATGAGCTTGGCGGGGGCCGTGCCCTCGCCCATGATCCCGCCGGTGAAGTCGGTGTAGACGTCGGCGGCGTCGAGGATGTCGTTCTGCTCGTCCGCGCCCTGCACCTTGGTGACGTGCGAGATCGCTTCCTTCTCCTGCGGCGTCCCGTTCTTCTGTACGAACGCCTTGAACTGCTCGGCCTGGGACGCCTTCTCGGTGCCCTTGTCCTCGGCGGGCTTCGCGTCCGACGCGCCGTCCGACTTCGTGCCGCCGGACCGCTGCTCCGCGGACGCCGAGGTGCCCTTGTCGCCGGAACCGCCGCCCGAGTCACCGGAGTTCGCCGAAACGGCACCGATGACGACGATGCCCACGACGGCGCCCAGCGCGATCTTGCTCTTCATGCCCATGGCTATGTCCCTCCCCACGCGGCCACCGCCACCTCGGCGGTCGCTCGTTCGCGGGGTCAATGAGAACAGATGCTGTGAATGGAGTCAACGCGGTTCACGGTGTTCACTGTGTCCACGCTCGTGAATACTGAATCCCGATCGCGTCGGTATGCTTGCCGACACACGCGGAACAGAGGGAAAGCGGGGCGGGGTGCCGGGCATGCAGGACAACGCGACAGAAGTGACCGCCGCCGGGATCGCACGACTGGCCGGCGTCGGCCGCGCCGCCGTCAGCAACTGGCGCCGGCGGCACGCCGACTTCCCCGGCCCGGTCGGCGGCACCGGGGCCAGCCCCTCGTTCGCGCTGGCCGAGGTCGAGGGCTGGCTGCGCAGACACAGCAAGCTCGCCGAGGTCCCGCTGAGGGAACGCGTCTGGCAGCAGCTCACCGGCCACCCCGCCGGACCGGTCACCGCCCTCACCCACGCCGGCTGCGTCCTGCTCCTCATCCACGACCGCTCCCCGGTCTGGCTGGAGGTGAGCTCCGGCTCCGACGAACGACTCGCCGCGCTGCTGCCCGGAGCGCTGGAGCAGGTGCTCACACCACGACTCAGCGAGGTGGACGGCTCACATGTGAACACCCCGGGCCTTGTTCACAGCCCCGCCGCTTCCGCCGCCCCGGCCACCCGAAAAGCCCTCGAACCCCCTACCGCCCCCCAACTGCTCCCCTCCGCACCCCTCCTCCGTTCCGTCGCCGGACTCGCCGCCGAACTCGGCGCCCGGCACACCTTCGAGTTCCTGCTCGGCCGGCACCTCGACGCCAACCCGCGCCAGTACACCCCCACCCCCGCCGACCTCGCCGGTCTCATGGCCGACCTGGCCGGCACCGCCCGCACCGTCCTCGACCCGGCCTGCGGCACCGGCGCCCTGCTGCGCTCCGCCGGCAACGACCCCGGCCGACGGCTGTACGGCCAGGACAGCACCCCCGAACTCGCCGCCCTCACCGCGCTCCGCCTCGCCCTGCACACCCGCGCCCCCGTGCACACCGCCGCCTGCGACACCCTGCGCGCCGACGCCCACCCGGAGCTGCGGGCCGACGCCGTCCTGTGCCACCCGCCGTTCAACGAGCGCGACTGGGGGCACGACGAACTCGCCTACGACCCGCGCTGGGAGTACGGCTTCCCGGCCCGCACCGAGTCCGAACTGGCCTGGGTGCAGCACGCGCTCGCCCGGCTGCGGGACGGCGGCACCGCCGTGCTGCTGATGCCGCCCGCGGCCGCGTCCCGCCGCTCCGGGCGCCGGATCAGGGCCGACCTGCTGCGCCGGGGCGCGCTGCGCGCCGTCGTCGCGCTGCCGGCCGGCGCGGCACCCCCGTACGGCGTCCCGCTGCACCTGTGGGTGCTGCGCCGGCCCGAACGGGCGCCCGCCCAGCCGGAGGTGCTGCTCGCCGACGCCGGAAGGTTCGCCGGTGAGGGGCGCGGCGGGCCCGACTGGCCGGGGGTGCGGGAGGTGGTCCTCGACGCCTGGCGCGCCTTCGACCGGGCCGGCCGGCTCGACGAACGGCCGGGACTGGCCCGCTCCGTGCCCGTCATCGAACTCCTCGACGATGACGTCGACCTCGCCCCGGCCCGCCACCTCCCGCCCCCGGCCGCCGCGGACGGTGCCGGCCGGCTCGCCGACGTACGCGAACGGCTCGACGAGACGCTGCGTCTGGCCGCCGGCCTCACCCCGCCGCCCGCCGACCCCGCGCCGCCCGCCGCCGGGCGCCCGCCCCTCACCACCGTCGGTGAACTCGCGCGCGGGGGCGCCCTGGTGATGCGTACGGGCGGAAACGGCGGCCACGCGCGCGTGCCCGTCCTCACCGACCACGACGTACTCTCCGGGACCGGCCCCTCCGGCACGCTCCCGGAGAGCGACGGGGAAGCGGTGCTCACCGAACCCGGCGACGTCGTCGTGCCCGTGCTCGGCGGGGGCGCCGTCGCGCGGGTGATCGACGACACGACCGCCGGGGCCGCCCTGGGCCGCAACCTCGTGCTGCTGCGCCCCGACCCGGAGGTGCTCGACGCGTGGTTCCTCGCCGGGTTCCTGCGCGGCACCGCCAACCACCGCCAGGCCGGCAGCCACGCGTCCACCGCCACCCGGCTCGACGTGCGCCGGCTGCGGCTGCCCCGGCTCGCACCGGCCGAACAGCGACGCTACGGCGCCCGATTCCGGGCCCTGGACGAGTTCGAGCGGGCGCTCAGGCAGGCGGGCCGGCTCGGCGAGCAGTTCGTCCGCGGGATGTACGACGGCCTGACCGACGGGACGATCGCCCCCGACTGAGCCACGGAACGCTCCCGACCGAGCCCACGGAACACCCTCGGCGCACCTCCAGGACGTCCCGTACGACAACGGTTCGGTACATCCCGGGACCGGTTGTCGCTGTCGGCCTATACGCTCGGACTCCGAGTTCCCATCGGCTACACCTGTCCAGGAGCAGTCATGTACGGCCACGGCGCGGCGCCGCCCACCCCCAGCGCGGCAATGGTCATCACGCAGCGCGTGCTGTACGCCGCCGCCGGAGTCCTGTGCTGCGGCCTGCTGGCCTGCGTGCCGCTGTTCCGGGTCGCGTTCCTGCGGGGACGGCTGCTCGACTGGGTGGCGGCCTGGGTGAGCATCCCGCTGTCGATAGCCTGCCTGATGGTGATCGGTTCGCTGCCGGAGTCGGACCGCCGGACCGACGTGGCCCTGGCCGTCGTCCTGGTCCTCGGCGCGGTCGCGGCCGCGTACTACCTGACCGTGGACATCCGCCTGCACCGGCGGCCGCACCCGTACGCGGGCCAGATGCCGCCGTCCCCCCACGCCACGACGATGCACGGCCAGGGCCCCGTGCAGGGCCCCTACGGCTATCCGCAGCAGGGCTCGCCGTACGCGCCCACGCCGGTGCCGCAGCCCCCGGCCCCCCACACCCCGGTACCGCACACCCAGGCACCCCCCACCCCCGTACCGCCGCCGCAGTCGCCGCAGCATCCCGCGCCGGCCCGGATCGACCAGGTGCGCGCCGAGCTGGACGAACTCAGCGACTACCTGCGCCGCCAGGACGGGCAGCAGGGCAACCACGAGGGCGGAAGGTGAGCGTGACGACGGGACGTGTCGTCGCCGGCCGCTACGAACTGTCCACGCTCATCGGGCAGGGCGGCATGGGACAGGTCTGGACGGCCTACGACGAACGGCTGGACCGGCGCGTGGCGGTGAAGCTGCTGCGCCCGGACAAGGTGGCCGGTCAGGAGGCCGACGAACTGCGCCGCCGCTTCGTGCGCGAGTGCCGGGTGACCGCCCAGGTCGACCACCCCGGCCTGGTCACCGTGCACGACGCGGGCAGCGAGGGCGAGGAGCTGTTCCTCGTCATGCAGTACGTCGACGGCGCCGACCTCGGCGACCACCTCGCCGAACACGACCCGTACCCGTGGCAGTGGGCGGTCGCCGTCGCGGCGCAGTTGTGCGCCGTGCTGAGCGCCGTGCACGCCGTGCCGATCGTCCACCGCGACCTCAAGCCGCGCAACGTGATGGTGAAGCAGGACGGCACGGTCACCGTGCTCGACCTCGGCGTCGCCTCCGTCATGGACAGCGACACCACGCGCCTGACGCACACCGGTTCGCCCATCGGCTCGCCCGCCTACATGGCGCCCGAGCAGGCCATGGGCGGCGCGGTCGGCCCGTACACGGACCTGTACGCGCTCGGGGTGCTGATGCACGAACTGCTCAGCGGTGACGTGCCGTTCGCGGGCTCCACGGCGCTCGGGGTGCTGCACCGGCACCTGTACGAGCCGCCGGTACCCGTGCGCCGGATCCGGCCGGAGGTCCCCGAGGCCCTGGAGACCCTGGTGCTGCGGCTGCTCGCCAAGGACCCGCAGCACCGCCCGGACTCCGCGCAGGAGGTCTACGAGGACCTGGCGCGGCTGCTCCCCGCGCGGGGCACGCCCACCGGCGCGCCCCTGGACCCCACCCGCCCCTTCCTGCGCCCGCACGCCCCCTGGCCGGACCGCGCCCGCACCCCCGCCCCCCAGCCGGTCCCCGCCGCACCGCCCGCGTCCGTGGCGGAGAAGGCCGACGTCGCCGCCGCCGTGGACGAGGTGAAGCGGCTGCTCGGCGAGGGCCGCATCACCCAGGCCGTCGACATCCTCGGCTCGATCCTGCCCGTCGCCGCCGAACAGCACGGCGAGCACTCCCCGGTCGTGCGCACCCTGCGCAAGCAGTACGCGGCCACGCTCCTGGACGACGGCCAGTACCGGCGCGCGCTGCCCGAGCTGCGCCGCCTCGCCGACGAACGCGCCGCCGAGGCCGGCCAGGCCGACCCGCAGTCCCTGCGCTACCGCTACGAGGCCGCGCAGTGCCTGGAGCAGCTCGGCGAACCGGCGGCGGCGCTCGCCGAGTACCGGGCGCTGCTGGCGTACTACGAGAACCAGTACGTGGCGGCCGGCGACCCGCAGCTCGCCCATGACGTCCGCCGCCGCATCGGCCATCTGCTGCTGGCCCTGGGCGACCGGCCCGCCGCGCACGACATGCTGGTCCGGCTGCTGCACGACGTGGAACGCGTGCAGGGACCGGGACACCCGATGGCCGCCGACATCCGGCGGACGCTGCAGTGGCTGGGACAGGTGCGCGGATAGCGGGACGGCGGGAGCGAAGGCTGTTCGGGGGCCGTAGGACCGGACGGCGCAGCCGCCGGTGCCGGAAGTCGCCGTGAATCGTTGGTCGAATGGGTTGGCCAGAGCTTGGCCGATGCCTACCATCGATCACCGCAAGACTTTGTGCACCGCCGCACAAGCTCTCCTCAGGAGGTCTCCTTGCACCGCCGCCGTCGCACCGCGCTCCTCCTCACCGCCGCGATCGCCGCAGCGGCGCCCCTGCTCACCGCCTGCGGGAACGACGCGCACCCCGGTGCGGCGGCCGTCGTCGGCGGCGAGCGGATCACCGTGTCGCAGCTGGAGAACCGGGTCGGCGAGGTCCGCGCGGCCCAGCGGGCGGCCGTACCGGACGACGCCCAGTACCAGCAGGCCATCGCCCGGACCGGCAGCCTCACCCGCGACACCCTGCACGGCATGGTCCTGGACCGGGTGCTGGAGCGTGCCGCGCGGGACGCCGGCGTGACGGTCACGAACCGCGAGGTCCAGCGGATGCGGTCCGGTCTGGAGCAGCAGGCCGGCGGCGCCGAGGCGCTGGAGGCGGCCTGGCTGCAGCAGTACGGCGTCCCGCCGCAGCGTCTCGACGCCAACCTCCGCCTCCAGGTGCAGGCCCAGAAGCTCGCCCAGCAGCTCGGCACCGACCCCGGCCGGCCCGAGTTCTGGCAGGCGCTGTCGGAGGCGAGCGAGGAACTCGACGTCGACCTCAACCCGCGCTACGGCAGCTGGGACGTCGAGAAGAGCAGCCGTGTCGACGCGAAGACGCCGTGGGTACGGGACGTCACGGCGGCCGGGGCACCACAGACGCTCTGACCGGCTGCCTGCGGACAACCGGCCTGTGGACAGCCCGCCTGTGGACAACTCGGGGACTGTCGGCAGGGTGGGCTAGTTTCGGAGCGTGAACGCAATCAGCCCCGCACCGAGCTCCGAGGCCGCCCCCGGCCGTGTCGTCCTGCTCACCACCAGCCACCGCGTGGCGCCCGGCCTGCTGTCCTGGCCGGCCTGGCAGGCCCTGCACGCGGCCGACCGGGTGCTGTGCGCGGACGGCGCCCACCCGCAGCTGCCGTATCTGCGGGAGGCGGGGATACCGGTCGAGGAGGCCTCACCGACCGCCGAGGAGATCGTCGACGCCTGCGCCGGCGGGCGGACGGTGGTGGTCGTGGCGACGGGCGAGGGCGAGCCCGCGCTGACCGACGGGCTGGCCCGGCTGGCCGGGACCGGCAGGGTGCGGATGCCCGAGCTGGAGCTGCTGCCCGCCTCCTACGACCTGCCGGGCGCCCGGCTGCTCGACCTCGTGCAGGTGATGGACCGCATCCGCGCGGAGTGCCCGTGGTCGTCCCGGCAGACCCACAAGGGCCTGGCGAAGTACGGCATCGAGGAGGCGTACGAGCTCGTCGAGGCCATCGAGGAGGGCGACCGGGACGAGCTGCGCGAGGAGCTGGGGGACGTGCTCCTCCAGGTCGTCTTCCACGCGCGGATCGCCGAGGAGCACCCGGAGGAGCCGTTCTCCGTCGACGACGTGGCGGGGGGCATCGTGGCCAAGCTGATCCACCGGCACCCGCACGTCTTCGGCGAGGCGACGGCGGACACCCCGGAGGACGTCAAGGCGCACTGGCTGCGGACCAAGGCGGAGGAGAAGCGGCGCAGCTCGGTGACGGAGGGGGTGCCGCTCGGACAGCCCGGGCTGGCGCTGGCGGCGAAGCTGGGGTCGCGGGCGCGGACGGCGGGGCTGGACGTGCCGTTGCCGGCGGGGGAGGGGGTCGGCTACGAGCTGCTGGCGCTGGCGGTGCGGGCGGAGGCGGCGGGGATCGATCCGGAGGCGGCGTTGCGGGCCGCCGCGCGCGTCTATCGGGACGCGATACGGGCGACGGAGGGGCAGGGCGGAGGCTGAGCGCGGGGCGCGGGAACCGCGCGAACAACCGAACGCGCCCGCCACCCGAGCTCTCCCGCGCCGCCCTGCCGCCCCGCCCGTTAGGGTCGCCGCATGCATGACCAGCCCACCCCTCCCGAGTTGTTCAGCTGGGAGTTCGCCGCCGATCCCTACCCCGCCTACGCCTGGCTGCGTGAGCACGAACCCGTGCGCAGGACGCGGCTGCCCAGCGGGGTGGAGGCGTGGCTGGTCACCCGGTACGCCGATGCCAAGCAGATCCTCGCCGACGACCGGCTGTCCAAGAACCCCGCGCACCACGACGAGCCCGCGCACGCCAAGGGCAAGACCGGTATCCCCGGGGAGCGCCAGGCGGAGCTGATGACGCATCTGCTGAACATCGACCCGCCGGACCACACCCGGCTGCGCCGGCTGGTCAGCAAGGCGTTCACCCCGCGCCGGGTCGCCGAGTTCGCGCCCCGCGTGCAGGAGCTCACCGACGGGCTCATCGACCGGTTCGCGGACAGCGGCTCCGCCGACCTCATCCACGAGTTCGCCTTCCCCCTCCCCATCTACGCCATCTGCGACCTGCTCGGCGTCCCGCGCGAGGACCAGGACGACTTCCGGGACTGGGCGGGCATGATGATCCGCCACGGCGGGGGGCCGCGCGGCGGGGTCGCCCGGTCCGTGAAGAAGATGCGCGGCTACCTCGCCGAGCTGATCCACCGCAAGCGTGAGGCGCTCCCCGCCGAACCCGCCCCCGGCGAGGACCTCATCTCCGGCCTCATCCGCGCCTCCGACCACGGTGAGCACCTCACCGAGAACGAGGCCGCCGCCATGGCGTTCATCCTGCTGTTCGCCGGTTTCGAGACCACCGTCAACCTGATCGGCAACGGCACCTACGCCCTGCTCACCCACCCCGGGCAGCGCGACCGCCTGCAGCGGGCCCTCGCCGCCGGGGAGCACGGGCTGCTGGAGACCGGTGTCGAGGAGCTCCTGCGTTACGACGGCCCCGTGGAACTCGCCACCTGGCGGTTCGCCACCGAGCCGGTCACCATCGGCGGACAGCGCATCGCGGCCGGCGACCCCGTCCTCGTCGTGCTCGCCGCCGCGGACCGGGACCCGGAGCGGTTCGCCGACCCGGACGTGCTCGACCTCGGCCGGCGCGACAACCAGCATCTGGGGTACGGCCACGGCATCCACTACTGCCTGGGCGCCCCGCTGGCCCGTCTGGAGGGCCGGACCGCGCTCGCCACCCTGCTGACGCGTCTGCCGGACCTGCGGCTCGCGGTGGAACCGGCCGAACTCCGCTGGCGGGGCGGGCTCATCATGCGCGGACTGCGCACGCTCCCGGTGGAGTTCACTCCTCCGCGGAAGTGACGGACCGGGCCGCCGTCCGCCGTGCCCCCGAGCGGGCCAGCGCAAACATGACACGCCCTCAACTCTGTGATCTTCACGTGATCTGCGCGGCATGAACTTGTGACAAGTGATCGTCTGCGGATACGTTCACCCATCAAGTGCGGCACATCGAGTTCCACTCGCCGCGCCGGTCATTGCTGTCTTGCGAAAGGTTTCCGCATGCTCTCCGGAAACGGTCGGCACCGTCGCCCCCGCCAGGCTCCGGCTCTCCTCGTCGCGGCCGGAGTGACCGGCTCCGCCATCGCGATCCCGCTCCTCGGGGCCGGCAGCGCCAGCGCGGCCGACGGCGCGACCTGGGACCGGGTCGCCGAATGCGAGAGCGGCGGTTCGTGGAGCCAGAACACCGGCAACGGCTACTACGGCGGCCTGCAGTTGACCCAGGACGACTGGGAGAACTACGGCGGTCTGGACTACGCGACCAGCCCCGACCAGGCCAGCCGCGGCCAGCAGATAGCCGTGGCCGAGAGAATCCTCGCCGACCAGGGGGTCGGCGCGTGGCGCACCTGCGGACTGACGGCGGGCCTCGGCCAGGACTCGACGTCGGCCGACATCGACACGGGTGTGGCGGAGGACTCGACCTCGGACGCGTCCGACTCCTCCGGCTCTTCGGACTCGTCCGGATCATCGGACTCCGGCGATCCGTCCGCTTCGTCCTCCCCGTCGGCCACGCCGGGATCGTCGACCGACGCCGAGGGGGCGGAGGACGGCGAGGGCGCTGCCGGCGAATCGGCCAAGTCCGACAAGCCGAGCGACTCGGGCACGGATTCGGACACCGGCTCCGGTGACGGATCCGGCACCTCCCCCTCCGCCTCGGCCACCCCCAAGAGTGACGAGTCGGACAAGTCCGGGCAGACCACCGGCTCTTCCGAACTCGCCGACACCGAAGGCACCGGCACCGGCCGCCACCGCGGCGTCAGTGCCGAGGAGGGTGAGGCGGAGGACCGTACGCAGGAAACGTCCGGTCGGCATGCCTCGCGCGGCACCGACGCCTCGCGCGATGCCGCCGACGGTTCGTACACCGTGCGCACCGGCGACAGTCTCTCGTCCATCGCCGACTCCCTTGAGCTGGGCGGCGGATGGCGGTCGCTCTACGCCGAGAACGAGCAGGTCGTCGGCGCCGACCCGGACCTCATCCTGCCGGGCCAGGAGCTCGAGGTCGGGGTCGAACCGGGCGAAAAGTGACGCTCGAAAAAGCGTGGGCCCGGCGACAGTTGGCGTCATGGTTCGCGATGAATGTCCGGTTTAAAGGCTGTGAGAGATAGGTCTCAGAAGACCTGATCGTCTTTGAAATTCCGCGGATCGCGTGTCTACGGTCGTGATCGCTCGCCACCGCGGGCCCCGGCTGCCGCCACGCCGAATCCTGCCAGTGGCAGCACGGGAACAGTCGTCGCGTCATGCGCCGCAGGCAGGAGCGGGGGACCCAAGGTAAGTGCCCCTTCCGGTGGTTGACACCGGATCGGGCTTGGGGTGAAGCCGCGTCCCGTGAGGGGCGTGGCCGGGCAACTCAACCGGCCCGAACCCGACAGCTCACCTCGCAGGCGTCGGTGAGGGGATCCAACCATGCTGTTTTCCGGCAAGGGCAAGCACCGTCGTCCGTCCAAGGCCACCCGCGCGATCGCCGTCGCCGGTGTCGCCTCCGCCGCCGTCGCCGTCCCGCTGATGGCGGCCGGCAGCGCCTCCGCCGCCACCGCCTCCGAGTGGGACACCGTCGCCCAGTGCGAGTCCGGCGGCAACTGGTCCATCAACACCGGCAACGGTTACTACGGCGGTCTGCAGTTCTCCGCCTCCACCTGGGCCGCGTACGGCGGCACGCAGTACGCCTCCACCGCCGACCAGGCCAGCAAGGCCCAGCAGATCGAGATCGCCGAGAAGGTCCTCGCGGGCCAGGGCAAGGGCGCCTGGCCGGTCTGCGGCACGGGCCTGTCCAACGCCGCCTACACCGGCTCCTCCTCGAACGACACCTCGAACGGCTCCTCGGCCGGCTCCTCGCAGAGCCAGGACACCGGTTCCACCGAGACCCGTGAGACCGAGCAGAAGGCCTCCCGCTCCGCCGAGCGTCCGGCCGCCGGGCAGAAGACCGAGAAGAAGGCCGAGGAGAAGACCGTCACCACCCCGACCGGCGAGAAGGTCGAGAAGGGCGACGGCGAGTACGAGGTCGTCAAGGGCGACACCCTCAGCTCCATCGCCGCCGAGCACGACGTCGAGGGCGGCTGGGCCGAGCTGTTCGAGCTGAACGACGACATCGTCGACGACGCCGACCTCATCTACCCGGGCCAGCAGCTGCACCTGAAGTAAGCGGCTGCCCCACGGCTCCCCGCCCCGGTGCGTCTTCCCCCGTACGCGCCGGGGCGGGGTTTTTGTGACCGGGTTTCCGGAAACAGCTTTGTTCCGTTCGGAAACAATTTACTCTCGGTTCTGTCCATGGAGCGGGCGACCGGCTGGCCGATCGCCCGGAGCCGGTTAGGCTCGGACTCGCAAGACCCTCCGGGGTCCTGCCCACCCGCGTCACATCCAAGAAGGAGATGCTCGTGCCGTCCATCGACGTCGTCGTAGCCCGGGAAATCCTGGACTCCCGAGGCAACCCCACGGTCGAGGTCGAGGTCGGCCTCGACGACGGCAGCACGGGTCGTGCCGCCGTCCCGTCCGGCGCCTCCACCGGCGCCTTCGAGGCCATCGAACTCCGTGACGGCGATGCCAACCGTTACCTGGGCAAGGGCGTCGAGAAGGCCGTCCTGGCCGTCATCGAGCAGATCGGCCCGGAGCTCGTCGGCTACGACGCCACCGAGCAGCGCCTGATCGACCAGGCGATGTTCGACCTGGACGCCACCGACAACAAGGGCTCGCTGGGCGCCAACGCCATCCTCGGCGTCTCGCTCGCCGTCGCCCACGCCGCCTCCGAGGCGTCCGACCTCCCGCTCTTCCGCTACCTGGGCGGCCCCAACGCGCACCTGCTGCCGGTGCCGATGATGAACATCCTGAACGGCGGCTCGCACGCCGACTCCAACGTGGACATCCAGGAGTTCATGATCGCCCCGATCGGCGCGGAGTCCTTCTCCGAGGCCCTGCGCTGGGGTGCCGAGGTCTACCACACGCTGAAGAAGGTCCTGAAGAGCAAGGGCCTGGCCACCGGCCTCGGCGACGAGGGCGGCTTCGCCCCCAACCTCGGCTCCAACCGCGAGGCCCTCGACCTCATCCTCGAGGCCATCAAGGAGGCCGGCTACACCCCGGGCGAGCAGATCGCGCTCGCGCTCGACGTCGCCGCGTCCGAGTTCTACAAGGACGGCTCCTACACCTTCGAGGGCAAGGAGCGCTCCGCCGCCGAGATGACCGAGTACTACGCCGAGCTCGTCGACGCGTACCCGCTCGTCTCCATCGAGGACCCGCTGTTCGAGGACGACTGGGAGGGCTGGAAGACCATCACCGCCAAGCTCGGTGACAAGGTCCAGCTCGTCGGCGACGACCTGTTCGTCACCAACCCCGAGCGCCTCGCCCGCGGCATCGAGGAGGGCGCCGCCAACGCCCTGCTGGTCAAGGTCAACCAGATCGGTTCGCTGACCGAGACCCTGGACGCCGTCGAGCTGGCCCAGCGCAACGGCTTCAAGTGCATGATGTCCCACCGCTCCGGCGAGACCGAGGACGTCACCATCGCCGACCTGGCCGTCGCCACCAACTGCGGCCAGATCAAGACCGGCGCCCCGGCCCGCTCCGAGCGCGTCGCCAAGTACAACCAGCTGCTGCGCATCGAGGAGATCCTCGACGACGCCGCGGTGTACGCCGGCCGCAGCGCGTTCCCCCGCTTCAAGGGCTGACACCCGTAGGCAGCGTCGTACGTACGTCCCCGTACCCGGTCCCGTACCGTGTGCGGGGACGTACGCACGTATGAAGGCGAACGAAGGCGAACCGGAGGCGGAACATGGCGGTCAAGGACCGGGACCGTTTCTCCACCGCGACCAGGATCCGGCTGATCGGCGAGCAGACCGCGGCCCGGGTCTACCGTTCGCAGACCAAGCGCCAGGCCCGCCGCTCCCGGCTGACCGGCCGGGCCGCGCTGCTCGCCCTGGTGGTCTGCTCCCTGATCGTCGCCCTCGCCTATCCCATGCGGCAGTACGTCTCCCAGCGCGCGGACATCGCCGACCTCCGGCAGGAGCAGGACGAGACCCGCCAGCGGGTCGAACGGCTGCGCGACATGAAGGCGCGCTGGCAGGACGACGCGTACGCCGAGCAGGAGATCCGCAGGCGGCTGCACTACGTCATGCCCGGCGAGACCGGCTACATCGTCATCGACCCGGGTGCGGCGGACAAGTCCCGCACGGATCTCGAAGCCGCCGACCGTCCCTGGTACGCGAACGTCTGGGACGGCGTCGACAAGGCCGACGCCGCCGGCCAGTGACCCTTTGCAGAAAGCCGTAAGAAAGACAGCTATGGACATGCCCCCGCCCACGACCCCGCGCACCGAGCCCACCGACGCGGACGTCGAGGCCTTCAAGCAGCAGCTCGGGCGGCCCCCGCGCGGACTGCGCGCCATCGCGCACCGCTGCCCCTGCGGGCAGCCGGACGTCGTGGAGACCGCGCCGAGGCTGCCCGACGGCACCCCCTTCCCGACGCTCTACTACCTCACCTGCCCGAAGGCGAACTCCGCGATCGGCACGCTGGAGGCGAACGGCGTGATGAAGGAGATGACGGAGCGGCTGGCCACCGACCCCGAGCTGGCGGCCGCGTACCGCGCGGCGCACGAGGACTACATCCGGCGCCGCGACGAGATCGAGGAGCTGAAGAACTTCCCCAGCGCGGGCGGCATGCCGGACCGCGTGAAGTGCCTGCACGTGCTGGTCGCCCACTCGCTGGCCGCGGGCCCCGGGGTCAACCCGCTGGGTGACGAGGCGCTGGCGATGCTGCCCGAGTGGTGGCGCAAGGGCGCCTGCGTGACGCTTCCCGCGAAGGAGGAGGACCGGTGACCCGAGTCGCCGCCATCGACTGCGGTACGAACTCCATCCGGCTGCTGGTGGCCGACGCCGACCCGGACACGGGCGAACTGACGGACCTGGACCGCCGTATGACGATCGTACGGCTCGGCCAGGGCGTCGACCGTACGGGCCGGCTGGCGCCCGAGGCGCTGGAGCGGACGTTCGCCGCCTGCCGCGAGTACGCGGAGATCATCAAGGAGCACGGCGCGGAGCACCTGCGCTTCGTCGCCACCTCCGCCTCCCGCGACGCCGAGAACCGCGACGAGTTCGTGCGCGGGGTGCTGGACATCCTGGGCGTGGAGCCCGAGGTCATCACCGGTGACCAGGAGGCCGAGTTCTCCTTCACCGGGGCCACCAGGGAGCTGACGGGCCGGACCGACCTGCACCGCCCGTTCCTGGTCGTGGACATCGGCGGCGGCTCGACCGAGTTCGTCATCGGTGACGACCACGTCCGTGCCGCCCGCTCCGTGGACGTCGGCTGCGTACGGATGACCGAGCGGCACCTGGTGCGGGACGGGGCCGTGACGGACCCGCCGACCGGGGAGCAGATCGCGGCGATGCGCGCCGACATCGAGGCCGCCCTCGACCACGCCGAGGAGACGGTCCCGTTGCGCGAGGCGCACACCCTGGTCGGCCTGGCGGGCTCGGTCACGACCGTGTCGGCGATCGCCCAGGACCTCCCCGAGTACGACTCCGAGGCCATCCACCACTCCCGGGTCTCCCGCGACCGCGTCCGCGAGATCACCGAGTGGCTGCTGCGGTCCACCCATGCCGAGCGCGCGGCGGTGCCCTCCATGCATCCGGGCCGGGTCGACGTGATCGGCGCCGGGGCCCTGGTCCTCCTGGCGATCATGGAACGGATCGGTGCGGAGGAGGTCGTGGTGTCGGAGCACGACATCCTCGACGGCATCGCCTGGAGTTGCGCCTCCGAGACGCGTTAAGGAGCGATCCTCGACGGCATAGCTCACAGCTGCGCCGCCGAGGCGCGCTGAGCGGCACTGCCAGGCGATGCCGGCACCAGGCGGGGCGTCACAGGTTGCGGTAGACGTCCCGCCGGTCGCCCACCTTGACCACGAGGACGACGAGTTCTCCATCGTTGATCTGATAGGCGACTCTGTAGCTTCCGACCCGGAGCCGGTAGAGGCCCGACGGGCCGGTGAGCTTCTTGACGTCGGCGTCCTGGCGGTACGGGTCGTCACCGAGTGCGGTCAACGCGGTCAGGATGCGCATGGCGTCGGGTCGGCTGATCGCCCGAAGCTGACGCTGTGCCGCCGTGGTGAACCGGAAGGCGTACTTCACGCGGCCTCGCCGTCCTGCTCGGTGAACAGGTCCGCCAGCAGTTCCGCCATCGTCACGGTGGTGCCGCCCTCCGCCAGAACAGCTTCGGCCTCGCGCGCCAACATCACGTCGGCGGCTTCCTCCAACGCTTCGAAGTCCGAGATCGGGACCACGGCCGCCACCGGTGCGCCGTTGCGCGTGATGACGGTCGGGACACCTTCCTCGGCCCGGTTGATGTGGTCGGCGAGGTGCGCGCGGGCTTCCCGTACGGTCACGGTGTTCTCAGTCATGAAGGAAGTGTACTCATCGGCGTGTACACGGCGCATCCGTGACGGGAAACGCGTTCGTGCGCGCTCCTCGACGGCATCGCCCGGTCCATCGCCTAGGCCCCTCTCTCGCTGGTCAGCAGCACTCCACTGAGCGGTCGGGATGGCGTTTGAGCGGCGTCCGAGGGGCCTTTCGGGCCCTTCGGCGGGGCCCCGCCGGGAAAGTTCGTGAAGTTCTTCACAAGGAATTGGCCCCGGGAGGGCGAAGAACTGAACCCAGTTGACCCATTCGGGCCCTCAACACCCCTTTGAACACGTTCAGAAGGCGGCGGCGGATGCCGTGCCGGGGGGTGCCGCGAAGGCTCGCCGGCCGGCCTCACATCGCCTGTCGGCGAGCAGAGAGGCAGCTCACGCGGCATTGACAACGTCCCGTGCGGGGTGCCGGTTCCCGCTTCGCGCTGTGACCTGGATCAAGAAGCCGGGGATAATAACACAGGCACTCTCGAAGCTTGTGAAGGGGCGCACGAGGTACCCCCTCGGGGCGGGTGGATACTCGATGGCATGAGCACCACGGAGCGTCCCAGGATCCTCGTAGTAGGCGGTGGGTACGTAGGCCTGTACGCAGCTCGGCGCATCCAGAAGAAGATGCGTTACGGCGAGGCGACCGTCACCGTCGTCGACCCGCGGTCGTACATGACCTACCAGCCCTTTCTTCCCGAAGCCGCCGCCGGCAACATCTCCCCCCGGCACGTCGTCGTCCCGCTGCGACGCGTGCTGCCCAAGGCGGAGGTCCTCACCGGTCGGGTCACCAGCATCGACCAGGACCGCAAGGTCGCGCACGTAGCCCCGCTGGTCGGCGAGGCGTACGAGCTGCCTTTCGACTACCTGGTGATCGCGCTCGGCGCGGTCTCCCGCACCTTCCCGATCCCCGGCCTCGCCGAGCAGGGCATCGGCATGAAGGGCATCGAAGAGGCCATCGGCCTGCGCAACCACGTCCTCGAACAGCTCGACAAGGCCGACTCCACCACGGACGAGGAGATCCGGCGCAAGGCGCTCACCTTCGTCTTCGTGGGTGGTGGCTTCGCGGGCGCGGAGACCATCGGCGAGGTCGAGGACATGGCCCGCGACGCCGCCAAGTACTACAGGAGCGTGTCCCGCGAGGACATGCGCTTCATCCTCGTCGACGCCGCCGACAAGATCCTCCCCGAGGTGGGTCCCAAGCTCGGCACGTACGGCAAGGAGCACCTCGAGGGCCGCGGCGTCGAGGTCTACCTGTCCACGTCGATGGACTCCTGCGTCGACGGCCACGTGGTCCTGAAGAACGGACTCGAGGTCGACTCCAACACGATCGTGTGGACGGCGGGCGTCAAGCCCAACCCGGCGCTGGCCCGCTTCGGCCTGCCGCTCGGTCCGCGCGGTCACGTCGACACCGAGCCGACCCTCCAGGTCAAGGGCACCGACTACATCTGGGCCGCGGGTGACAACGCCCAGGTGCCGGACCTCGTGGGCCGCAAGGCCGGCAACGAGAACGCCTGGTGCCCGCCGAACGCCCAGCACGCGCTGCGCCAGGCCAAGGTCCTCGGCGACAACGTGGTCTCCGGCATGCGGGGCTTCCCGCAGAAGGAGTACAGCCACGCCAACAAGGGCGCGGTGGCGGGCCTCGGCCTGCACAAGGGCGTCGCGATGATCGTCTTCGGCAAGATGAAGATCAAGCTCAAGGGCCGGCTCGCCTGGTACATGCACCGTGGCTACCACGGCATGGCCATGCCGACCTGGAACCGCAAGATCCGCGTCCTCGCCGACTGGACCCTCGGCATGTTCCTCAAGCGCGAGGTCGTGTCCCTGGGCGCGATCGAGACGCCGCGCGACGAGTTCTACGAGGCGGCGAAGCCCGCGCCCGCGCCTGCGGCGGCCCAGCAGGAACCGAAGAAGACCGAGGCGAAGGCCTCCTGACCTCCGGTCACCAATCGCCCGAAGGGGCCGCCCGCCATCCGTGGTGCGGGCGGCCCCTTCGGCGTTCCCGAGGGGACGTTCTCATCCGCCGAGCCGGGTGGGCGGGCGACGCCCGGAACTCCAGGGCGGAGCCCCGAGGAGCCGCCCCGGCACGCGATCCGGCGTTTCGCCCGGAGATGACGCGCGCCGGGGACTGCCAACCCGCCTCCCAAGTGTTTACGTGGTGACGGCATTCCGGGATTCCCCATCACGGAGGTGTACACCATGGCAGACGCCGCCTCTCGGCTGAAAGGTCACATCGAACAGCTGATCGGCACCCCCCTCCCCGTCCGCGTCCGCGCCTGGGACGGATCACAGGCCGGCCCTCCGGACGCCCCGACCCTGGTCGTACGCAACCGCCGGGCCCTGCGCCGCCTGCTCTTCAAGCCGGGCGAACTCGGCCTCGCCCGCGCCTGGGTGGCCGGCGACCTCGCCGTCGAGGGCGACCTCTACACCGCCCTCGACCGCATCGCCGGCCTCGTCTGGGAGCGCGGCGAGGACGCCCGTACCCTCACCCAGGCCCTGCGCGACCCCGCCTTCCGCTCCGCCGCCCGCGGACTGATCGCCCTCGCGGGCCTCCCGCTGCCGCCCGCCCCGCCCCGCGAGGAGGCCCGCCGCCCCCGCCGCGGCCTGCACACCAGGCACAGCGACCGGCGCGCCATCAGCCACCACTACGACGTCGGCAACGACTTCTACGAGATCGTCCTCGGCCCGTCCATGGTGTACTCCTGCGCCTACTGGCCCGCCCCGCCCCCGCGGGGCACCCTCGAACAGGCCCAGCACGACAAACTCGAACTCGTCGCCCGCAAGCTCGCCCTGGAACCCGGCCGGCGCCTGCTGGACGTCGGCTGCGGCTGGGGCTCCATGGCCGTCCACGCCGCCCGCGACCACGGCGTGAACGTCGTCGGCGTCACCCTCTCCCACGAACAGGCCGCCCACGCCCGCAAGCGCGTCGCCGACGAGGGCCTGACCGACCGCGTCGAGATCCGCGTCCAGGACTACCGCGACGTCACGGACGGCCCGTACGACGCCGTCTCCTCCATCGGCATGGCCGAGCACGTCGGATCCGAGCGCTACCTGGAGTACGCCACCGCCCTGCACCGGCTCCTCAAGCCGGGCGGACGGCTGCTGAACCACCAGATCGCGCGCCGCCCGCAGCGGGACGAGACGTCGTACCGGGTGGACTCCTTCATCGACGCCTACGTCTTCCCCGACGGCGAACTCGCCCCGCTGGGCACCACGGTGTCCCTGCTGGAGCGTTCCGGTTTCGAGGTGCGCGACGTCGAGTCGATCCGCGAGCACTACGCGCTCACCCTGCGCCGCTGGGTGGCGAACCTGGAGGCGGACTGGGCCCGCGCGGTGTCGCTGGCCGGCCCGGGACGGGCCCGCGTCTGGCTGCTGTACATGGCCGCGTCCGCCCTCGCCTTCGAACGCAACCGCATCGGCGTCAACCAGGTCCTCGCCGTCAGAACCCCCGAGTCCGGCGCCTCCGCCCTCCCCCTGCGCGCCCGCACCTGGAACTGACCCGCACGCGACGACGGGCCCCGCTCCACCCGGAACGGGGCCCGCGTCACGGCCGATGCGGTGACTCCTACTCGGCCTTGATCGCCTGCAGCATGTTCAGCCGGGCCGCCCGCCGCGCCGGCCACAGCGCCGCCAGCACACCCACCACCGCGGCCAGCAGCAGGAAGATCCCCATCCGGGCCCACGGCAGGACCAGTTCGTACGTCGCCATACTCGAGCCCACCAGCTCACCGGCCGCCCAGCCGAAGAACACGCCCAGACCGAGGCCGAGCACCCCGCCGAACATCGAGATCACCAGGGACTCCAGCCGGACCATCCGCTTGACGCCCTTGCGGTCCAGGCCGATCGCCCGCAGCATGCCGATCTCCTGGGAGCGCTCGAAGACCGACATCGCCAGGGTGTTGATCACGCCGAGGACCGCCACGATCACCGCCATCGCCAGCAGGCCGTAGACCATGTTCAGGATCAGGGTGAACATCTTCGCGATCTCGTTGGAGAGGTCCTGCTTGTCCTGGACCTTGATCGCGGGGCTGCTGCCGAGGGCCTTCTCCAGGGAGTCCTTCACCGCGTCGGACGTACCGTCGGAGGTCTTCACCATGACCATCATGTCGGCCGGTTCCTCCTCGTGCGGATCGAGGGTCGCGGTGTCGATCACGATGCCGCTCATCAGCTCGTTGGCCTGGTAGACGCCGGAGACCGTGAGCTTCTGCTTCTCGTCGTCCTCGTAGACGATGGTGAAGTCCGAACCGGCCTTCCAGCCGTACGACTTCGCGGTGTCCTCGTCCACGGCGACCCGGGTGCCGCCGATCTCGAAGGTGCCCTGCACCACCGTGAACTCGGTCAGCTCGCCGAACGTGGCGCCGTTCACGCCGGTCAGGTACTCGTCCTCGCCGTCGACGAGGGCGTACGCGTTGCGCATCGGGCTGGTGGCGGTGACGCCACCGGACCGCTTCAGCTCCTTCTCGACGTCCGGCGACAGCGGGTGCCCGTTCGCCATGGACACCATGTAGTCCGCCTCGATCGCGGAGGCCGCCATCTCGTCGATGGACTTCTGCAGGCTGCCGGCCATCACCGTCATGCCGGTGATCAGGGTGAGCCCGATCATCAGCGCGGACGCGGTGGCGGCGGTACGGCGCGGGTTGCGCACCGAGTTCTGCCGGGCCAGCTTCCCGGAGACCCCGAAGACGCGCAGCACCGGGGCCGCGGCGGCGATCAGCGGGCGGGACAGCAGCGGGGTCAGGACGAAGACGCCGATGATCAGCAGGACGGCGCCGAGACCCATGGGGGCCTGGCCGTCGGACCCCTCCATCGTCGTGGCCGCGAGGACCACCGCGACACCGGCCGCCGAGAACAGCGCGCCCAGCGTGTTGCGCAGCACCAGCGACTTGGTGGTCGCCTGGGCGTGCACCGCGCTCATCGCCGCCACCGGCGGGATCTTCGCGGCCCGGCGGCCGGGCAGCCACGCGGCGAGCATGGTCACCAGGATGCCGACCACGAACGCGGAGCCGACCGTGCCCGGGCTGACCACCAGGGGACCGTCGGGCATGGGCGCGTCCAGCGTCCCCATCAGCGAGCGCAGCCCCGCGCCGATGCCGACACCGGCGACGAGTCCGGCGACGGCGGCGACCGCGCCGACCACGAACGCCTCGATCAGCACCGACCGCGTGACCTGACGCCGGGACGCGCCGACCGCGCGCATCAGGGCCAGCTCCTTGGTGCGCTGGGCGACCAGCATGGTGAAGGTGTTGGCGATGATGAAGGTACCGACGAACAGCGCGATCCCGGCGAACACCAGCAGACCCTGCTTCAGGCCGCTCATCGAGGAGGCGATCGCCTCCGCCTGGTCGTCGGCGAGCTGCGTACCCGTCGTGGTCTCCACGACGTCGGACGGCAGCGCCTTCTCCAGCTGGGCCCGCAGCGCGGTGTCGCTGACGCCGTCCTTCGCCTTGACGGCGATCTCGTCGAAGGTGCCCGGCTTGCCGAACAGCTTCTGCGCGGTCGCCGTGTCGAACAGGGTGAGGCTGCCGCCGGCCGCGACATTGCCGTCGTCGGTGGTGAAGACGCCGGTGATCACCGGCTCCAGGACGGGACCGTCGACCGACATCCTGACCTTGTCACCGACCTCGTAGCCGGCCCGCTCAGCGGTCTCGGAGTCGATGAGGATCTCGCCCTCGCCCTTCGGCGCGCGTCCGTTGACCAGCGGGTACCGGGGGTCCTTGGGGCCCCAGTAGTTGCCGCCCTGCGACTGGAAGCCGTCGCCGAGCAGCTTGCCGTCCTTGCCGGCGATCGCGGTGAAGCCCTGGACGGTGCCGATGGCCCGCGCGGCGCCGGGCACGGCGGCGCTGTCGTCGACCAGGGCGCGGGTCAGCTCCGGGTACTCGCCGGCCTTGTCGTCCTCGGCCTCCTTCCACTCGGGGGTGATGGCGACGTCGACGTGGTCGAAGCCCTTGGCGGACTGCTTCTGCAGGGCGTCGGAGAGGCTGTTGGTGAAGACCAGGGTTCCCGACACGAAGGCCACGCCGAGCATCACGGCGAGCACGGTCATCAGGAGCCGGGCCTTGTGCGCGGAGACATTGCGCAAGGCGGTACGGAACATGGGAGTCTTCTCGAGTCCAGACGTACGAGGGGGCGGGGGCGGGCGGAGACGCGCGGGGCGGGGTGTCAGCTGGTGCGGCCCTTGGCGTCGAACCGCTTCATGCGGTCGAGCACCGAGTCGGCCGTCGGCCCGTGCACCTCGTCCACGATCCGGCCGTCCGCGAGGAAGACCACCCGGTCCGCGTAGGCGGCGGCCACCGGGTCGTGGGTCACCATGACCACGGTCTGTCCCAGCTCGCGCACGGAGTTGCGCAGGAAGCCCAGCACCTCGGCGCCGGAGCGGGAGTCGAGGTTTCCGGTGGGCTCGTCGCCGAAGATGATGTCCGGCCTGGACGCCAGCGCCCGCGCCACGGCGACCCGCTGCTGCTGACCGCCGGACAGCTGCGAGGGCCGGTGGCTCAGCCGGTCCGAAAGGCCCACCATACGGATCACGGTGTCCAGCCACTCCTTGTCCGGCTTGCGGCCCGCGATGTCCATCGGAAGGGTGATGTTCTCCAGCGCGGACAGCGTCGGGAGCAGGTTGAACGCCTGGAAGATGAAGCCGATCTTGTCCCGGCGCAGCCTGGTCAGCTGCTTGTCCTTCAGCGAGCCCAGCTCGGTCTCACCGATCCGCACGGAACCGGAGGAGAAGGTGTCGAGGCCGGCCACGCAGTGCATCAGCGTGGACTTGCCGGACCCGGACGGGCCCATGATCGCGGTGAACTCGGCCTGCTGGAAGGCGACGGAGACCCGGTCCAGGGCGACCACCTGGGTCTCGCCCTGGCCGTAGATCTTCGAAAGCTCCGTGGCGCGCGCGGCCACGGCGGTGGTCCGGTCGGCGAGGGATGCGGTGGTCACGGGATGGACGCTCCTGTCGGGACGACGTGTTCTCGGGGGACGCCGTCCATCGTTCCGCCGCTTCACCGCCGTGTAGTCACCCGCTGTTCCGGTTCTGGAGGGCGACTCGGGATGGACCACCGGGCGCGGCGTCATACCTGGGGATGACGGCGGACCCTGAGCCGGGGCGCGCGGAACAGGTGGAGCGCCCCTGTTCCGACGGTGAAATTCCGTCATTCCGCGTGCATGACGGAGCGTCACACGCAAGGCTGTTGGCACGTGCTGACGGCGAGTTCCAAGGACTGATGCTCCCTCAGGCGCCAATAAAATAAGACAAGATCGGTCCCTCCCGCCGCTGGCCGCGGGAGGGCCACCGATAGGCTCGGAACCGCGAAGCGGGGCCCATGGCCTGCCCGGATGGTGGAATGCAGACACGGCGAGCTTAAACCTCGCTGCCCCTGAGCGGGCGTGCCGGTTCGAGTCCGGCTCCGGGCACCACCGCGTATGCCGCTCCCCCGCGACGACCGCCCCGCGAGGGCCCGGCCGGGAGTCGGAGACTCCCCGCAGCTGATCATCACCTGCGCGTCCCTCGGTGACGGACGCCCTCGTGTGATCGCGAGTGCGCGTACTCGGGTGGGGCGGGGGAGACCGGGCGGGAGCGCGTATGCCGGCCGGTGCGCGTCCCGCTGCCCGAGCCCGCTCCCGGGCCTGCTTCCGAGCCCGCTCCCGGGCCCGGGTCACCGCGCGGTCGTCCGGTCGGGTGACCGGAGCCGCCGCGGGTACCGGACGGGTATCGGGCCGGTACCGGCCCGGTCATGGTTCGGGTCCTGAGCGTGAAGGGAATCACCCGGCCGCGTAGCGTGTTGCGCAGCACAACGAGGGAAAGATCCTCCCCAAGCATTAGGGTCATTCCTTTGCCTACCTATTACTCTTGAGCCAAGGCCGCGCTGTGTGGCCATGGAGGAGTGAAATGAGGAGCAGTAACCCGGTCTTCTCGCGACGGGGGTTCGGCCGCGACAACGGCTACGCGGGCTTCAACACCGCGCCGCAGGCCGGGGGTCCCGCTGTCGCCACGCAGGCCAACCCGTACGCGCAGCCGACGGGCAACCCGTACGCCCAGAACCCCTACGCGCAGAACCCTTACGCGCAGCAGGACCTGCAGCACGGCGCACCGCCGCAGGCACCGGCCACCACCGGCCGGATGACCATCGACGACGTCGTCATGCGCACGGGCACCACGCTCGGCGTGCTCATCGTCACCGCGGCGCTCTCCTGGGCGCTGCTGCCGGTCGACGACGCCAACATCAGCCGGTCCTACGGCATCGGCATCGGCGCCGCGCTGATCGGCATGGTCCTGGCGCTCGTGCAGTCCTTCAAGCGCAAGCCCACGCCCGCGCTGATCCTGACGTACGCCGCGTTCGAGGGTGTCTTCCTCGGCGTCATCTCCAACATCGTCGACAACCGCATCGCCGACGGCGCGGCCATGCAGGCCGTGATCGGCACCATGGCGGTCTTCGCCGGTGTGCTGGTGGCCTACAAGGCCGGATGGATCCGCGTCAACCGCCGCTTCTACGGCTTCGTGATGGCGGCCGCGCTCGGCTTCATCCTGCTGATGGCCGTGAACCTGCTGTTCGCGGTGTTCGGCGGCGGTGACGGCCTCGGCTTCCGCAGCGGCGCGCTCGGCGTCGTCTTCGGCGTCATCGGCATCATCCTCGGTGCCTGCTTCCTCGCCCTGGACTTCAAGCAGGTCGAGGACGGCATCGCCTACGGTGCCCCGCGCGAGGAGGCCTGGCTCGCCGCCTTCGGCCTCACGCTGACGCTGGTGTGGATCTACATGGAGTTCCTGCGGCTCATCTCGATCCTCAACAGCAGCGACTAGTACCCGAGCGCGGTACGGACAGGGCCCCGGGTTCCCACCCGGGGCCCTTCGTCGTGCCGGCGCGCGTCAGAGCAGTTTGCGCGCGGCCCTCCTCAGGTCGTACTCGTGGACGATCGCCTTGGCGTGGCCGTACGCCAGGTCGTACTCGTGCCGGAGCCAGCTGACCTTCTCCTCGAAGCGGAAGAGCGACGGGCCTTCTTCGACGGTGCGCAGCCAGTCGGAGATCTCACGACCGGTGCAGTGGGGGATGCGGGCGAGCATGTTGCGGTGGGTCTCTGCGGAGAAGACTTGGGACATCGGCGCCTCCGGACGCATGGGATGTAAGCCGGTCCTTCAGGTCACCGTGCCTGAGCGTTCGCCCGTTGGCAACAGTCCCGCCGCGCCGCGTACGCTCGCCGCGTGGTTGATACGACGCCCTTCACCCGTGCCGTGGATCATTTCGCCGACCGCCTGCGGGCCGCGCCGCAGAGCAGGCTGCAGCGGGGCGGGGCCGCCGAGGCGCTCGCCCTGGCCAGGGAGTTGGCGCGGCGCACCCAGCTCGTCGAGGAGCCGGGCACCGAGCCCCGTGAGATGCCCGACGCGGGCATGTTCGCCGCCGCCGACCAGATCACCGTCGCCGGCCACGACCTGGCGCTCGTACTGAAGAACGAGGACGAGGTGCGGGAGGCCGTACGACTGGTGGAGGAGGCGCGCGAGCGCGCCGGGGTCTAGCCGGCCCGGAGCCGGCCCGGAGTCAGAGGGACGCGATGACGCGGTCCGCCAGGATGTAGACGTTCTCCTCACCGCAGGAGAACGTCAGCGTGTACGCCCCCGAGATGCCGGAACCGCCCAGCAGGAACGGGGTCTCGCCCGCGCGCAGGGCCGCTGCCAGGCGCTCCGCGGTCTCGCGGTGGCCCGGCGTCATGCACAGCGTCGTCCCGTCGGCGAAGACGTAGACGTCGAGGGTGCCCAGCGGGCCCGGACGGACGTCGGTCAGCTCGGTCCGGGCGGCGGCCAGCTCCTCCAGGGTGGCCACCGTGCGCTCGTGGTCGTTCACGACCGGCGAGGGGTTCGGCACGAAGTCCGGGTGCGAGGGGTGACGGCGGCGGGCCGCGGCCAGCTCCGGGGAGTCCCCGGAGTGCTCCTCGGCCTCCGCGCCCGGCTCGCCCGCCGGCTCCAGGCCCGCGAAATCGGCCTGCCGGGGCAGGAACAGCTCACTGTCGGCCAGACTCAGCAGGGACGGCGCGTCGGACGCGTCACGGGCCTCCTGGGCGGCCCAGAAGGCCCGCGCCTCGGCGAGCTCGCGCTCCCGCTCCTCGGCGAGCGCCTCCGCCACGGCGGCGCGTATCTCGTCGGTGCCGGCCGTGCGGGCGGGGGGAACGTGCGCGCGCGTGGTCGGGGCGCCGTTCTCGGCCAGCGCGGTGTGCAGGGCCGCGACCTGTCGGCGCAGCACCATGATGCTGCGCAGGACGGCGACGCCCACGGCGCCGGTGGCGGCCGTGGTGATCAGCAGGGCGATCGGCATGGCGCTCACTGACGTACTCCCGGTTCAAAGTCGACCCCCGACTTCCTACATCAGCTTGAAGGGCGGACTAACCATCTGTCAGTGCGTAACGTCACGAAACGGACAGGCCTTTGAGGGTGAGCCCGAAAGGGGTCCGGTTCTGACCTGCGTGAATCCCTCCGGCGAGGGAGATAGGTCACATCCTGGGGGAGATTGGATCACGAAACGACCCGGGCCCCCGGAACTTCCGGGGGCCCTGGCCCTGGCCTCACCGACCGTACCGCGACGGCTACGGTGCGCCCGCGGTACGGGGTTCAGCTGAGGCGCTCGACGACCATCGCCATGCCCTGGCCGCCGCCGACGCACATCGTCTCCAGACCGAACTGCTTGTCGTGGAACTGGAGGGAGTTGATCAGCGTGCCGGTGATGCGGGCGCCGGTCATGCCGAAGGGGTGGCCGACGGCGATGGCGCCGCCGTTGACGTTCAGCTTCTCCAGCGGGATGCCGAGGTCGCGGTAGGAGGGGATCACCTGGGCGGCGAACGCCTCGTTGATCTCGACCAGGTCGATGTCGTCGATGGTGAGGCCGGCGCGGCCCAGTGCCTGCTTGCTCGCCTCGACCGGGCCGAGGCCCATGATCTCGGGGGAGAGGCCGGAGACGCCGGTGGAGACGATCCTGGCGAGCGGGGTGAGGCCGAGCTCGCGGGCCTTGGTGTCGCTCATGATGACGAGCGCGGCGGCGCCGTCGTTGAGCGGGCAGCAGTTGCCGGCGGTGACCAGGCCGTCGGGGCGGAAGACCGGCTTCAGGCCCGCCACGCCCTCCATGGTGACGCCGGCGCGGGGACCGTCGTCCTTGCTGACCACCGTGCCGTCGGGGAGTGTCACCGGGGTGATCTCGCGCTCCCAGAAGCCGTTCTTGATGGCCTCCTCGGCGAGGTTCTGCGAGCGGACGCCGAACTCGTCCATGTCCTGGCGGGTGACGCCCTTGAGCCGGGCCAGGTTCTCCGCGGTCTGGCCCATCGCGATGTACGGGTCGGGCACCAGGCCGTCCTCGCGCGGGTCGTGCCAGGTGGAGCCCTCCGACTCGGCGACGGCGGCGGTACGGGCCTCGGCCTCGGCGAACAGCGGGTTGCGGGTATCCGGGAGGCTGTCGGAGTTGCCCTTGGCGAAGCGGGAGACCGTCTCGACGCCGGCCGAGATGAACACGTCGCCCTCGCCGGCCTTGATGGCGTGCAGGGCCATGCGGGAGGTCTGCAGCGAGGACGAGCAGTAGCGGGTGATGGTGCAGCCGGGGAGGTGGTCCATCCCCATCTGCACGGCGACCACGCGGCCGAGGTTGTTGCCCTGCTCGCCACCGGGAAGGCCGCAGCCGAGCATCAGGTCGTCGATGTCCCTCGGGTCCAGCTCGGGGACCTTGGCGAGGGCGGCCTGGATGATCGTGGCGGTCAGGTCGTCCGGGCGCAGGTCCTTCAGGGAGCCCTTGAAGGCGCGGCCGATGGGGGAGCGGGCGGCTGAGACGATCACGGCTTCGGGCATCACGGCTCCAGGGATGAGGGGCGGCGGGAGGGCATACCGGTTGGTTGGTGCGGGACTTCTTGGGAAGTTACCCGGACGTATGGGCGGGGTCACGACTGACGCGATGTGACATGGACCGCAACTGTCTAAGCGCTTGCTTGGGCGGACCGTACTCACGGGCAGCCGCGCCGCACACCCCGCACACCCCGCTCACCGCGGGCAGTCGTGCCGCAGGGCGGCACGGGCGGGCGCGACGGCACCCCGTGAGCGCCGGACTGCGCGACACCCCCCGCCCCGCACCGGCACCGCTGCGTCGGTGCGGCACGACTGCCCGCAGCTGCGGGGACTGTCCGTGGCAGAGGTCCGGGGTTACGACGGCTGGGTCGAAGGTTCCGGCTCCGCCTCCGTGACCCTGCGGCGCCGGCGGCGTTTCAAGAGGGCCCACGGCCCCCGCGCACCCGCCGGCATCGCCGCGGTGACCTCCGTGCCCGCCTCCGACGCCGCCTCCGCCGCCGCCCGGGCCACCGGCAGGAACCCCTCGCGGCGGGCGGCGTCCGGGCGCTCCTCCTCCGCCGGCCACAGCCCCAGCGTCGCGCACACCGTCGGCAGCACCGCCATCGCGGCAGTGGCGTACCCCTCCGCCGAGGGGTGATAGCTGTCCGGCCCGAACAGCTCGCGCGGGTTCGCCGCGAACTCGGGTCCCAGCAGATCGCCCAGCGACACCGTGCGCCCGCCCTGCTCGACGGCTCCGATCGTCTGCGCCGCCGCCAGCTGCCGCGAGGCCCGGCGGGCCAGCCAGCGCAGCGGCTGCCACACCGGCTCGATCGTGCCGAGATCGGGGCAGGTGCCGACGACCACCTCCGCACCGGCCGTCCGCAGCCGTCGTACCGCCGAGGACAGGTGGCGCACGGACTGGGTGGGCGGCATGCGATGGGTGACGTCATTGGCGCCGACCATGATCACGCAGACGTCCGGCACCCGGGACGGATCCGCCAGCGCCTGCGTCACCTGCCGGTCCAGGTCGTCGGAACAGGCCCCGGGCACCGCGACCGTGCTCAGCCCCACCGGACGTTCCGCGAGCGCCGCGACGCCCGACGCCAGCAGCGCGCCCGGCGTCTGCCCGGCCCGGCGCACGCCCTGCCCGGCCGCCGTGGAGTCGCCCAGCATCGTCAGCCGCAGCGCCGGTTCGCCCGGCACCGTGTACGCCGCTCCGTACAGCCCGTCCGCGTTCGGTACATGAGGAGTCGTGCCGTTGCCCACGCGGCGCCGCGCCAGCTGGGCCTCGGCCATCAAGAGCCCCACGGTGGCCGCCCCGGCCAGACCGATGCCCCCACCGCCGTACGCCGCGCCGGCCGCGATGCGCCGGGCCACCCTCGCCCTCGACAAGCCCGTCATGCCTCGCCGCCACCTCCTCGAACCCGTACAACCAGTGCTTGCCCCGTACGGACCGTGGTCCAATCCTCACGGCAGGTGAACGACCCGGCCGGGTTCGGACCGGTGAGGGCCTAGGCTGGCATCACCACTACGACCACACCTTTTGCAGCATCCGGAGACAACGGTGCAATTCCACGACTCGATGATCAGCCTCGTCGGCAACACCCCGCTGGTGCGGCTCAACAGCGTGACCAAGGGCATCAGGGCGACCGTCCTGGCCAAGGTGGAGTACTTCAACCCGGGCGGTTCCGTGAAGGACCGCATCGCCCTGCGCATGATCGAGGCGGCGGAGCAGAGCGGGGAGCTCAAGCCCGGCGGCACCATCGTCGAGCCGACCAGCGGCAACACCGGGGTCGGGCTCGCCATCGTGGCCCAGCAGAAGGGCTACAAGTGCATCTTCGTCTGCCCGGACAAGGTGTCCACGGACAAGATCAACGTACTGCGGGCCTACGGCGCCGAGGTCGTCGTCTGCCCGACCGCCGTGGCGCCCGAGCACCCCGACTCCTACTACAACGTCTCCGACCGGCTGGTGCGCGAGACGCCGGGGGCCTGGAAGCCGGACCAGTACTCCAACCCCCACAACCCGCTCTCCCACTACCACTCCACCGGCCCCGAGCTGTGGGAGCAGACCGAGGGGAGGATCACCCACTTCGTGGCCGGCGTCGGCACCGGCGGCACCATCTCCGGGACCGGGCGCTACCTGAAGGAGGTCAGCGACGGCGGCGTGAAGGTGGTCGGCGCCGACCCCGAGGGCTCCGTGTACTCCGGCGGCTCCGGGCGGCCGTACCTGGTGGAGGGCGTCGGCGAGGACTTCTGGCCGACCGCGTACGACCGTGAGATCGCGGACGAGATCGTCGCCGTCTCCGACAAGGACTCCTTCCAGATGACCCGGCGCCTGGCCAAGGAGGAGGGTCTGCTGGTCGGCGGCTCCTGCGGCATGGCGGTCGTGGCGGCGCTGGAGGTGGCCTCGCGGCTCGGTGAGGACGACGTGGTCGTCGTCCTGCTGCCGGACAGCGGCCGCGGCTACCTCAGCAAGATCTTCAACGACGAGTGGATGGCCGACTACGGCTTCCTCGAGGACGCCGGCCCCAGCGCCCGCGTCGGCGACGTCCTGAGCGACAAGGAGGGCGGCCACATCCCCTCCCTCGTCCACATGCACCCCGACGAGACGATCGGCCAGGCCATCGAGGTGCTGCGCGAGTACGGCGTCTCGCAGATGCCGGTGGTCAAGCCGGGCGCCGGTCACCCGGACGTGATGGCCGCCGAGGTCGTCGGCTCGGTGGTGGAGCGGGAGCTGCTGGACGCGCTGTTCAGCAAGAGCGCCTCGCTCGACGACCCGCTGGAGAAGCACATGTCCGCGCCGCTGCCGCAGGTCGGCTCCGGTGAGCCCGTCGCGGACCTGATGGCCGTCCTGGGCGAGGCGGACGCGGCGATCGTCCTCGTCGAGGGCAAGCCGACCGGTGTGGTCAGCCGCCAGGACCTGCTGTCCTTCCTCGCCAGGACCGGGAAGTGACGGCCCGCCAGGTGAAGTGACGGCCCGCCAGGTGAAGTGACGGTCCGCCAGGTGAAGTGACGGTGGACCCGCCGTGAACGGCGGGGTGCCGGCGCGATGATGATCTTCGTGGACTTCGCGGAAGTGGTACGAGCGTGTCACGTCCGCGCAGCACTCGCTTAACACGGGTCCGGCAGATTGGTGGGTGTCGGCGGAACGGGAGCGGCTCCCCGTTCCGGCCGGCGACCGAACGGCGTCGAAGGACCTCCGGAGCGGCTCCCGGACCTCCATGGACGCCTCGGACGCGCAGCCTGCCTCAACGGGCGCGCGTCCCCCGCGGGGACCGCCGTCGTCCCGCCCCCCGGTGACGGGGGTGCGGCGGTCCCCGCGCAGACGGTCTCAGTCCTCCCAGTCGTTGTCGCGGGAGGCCCTGCGGCGGCCGAACAGGCCCGGGTTGGTCCGGGCGGCCTGGACGGCGTTGACGCCGACGATGCCCAGCCAGGCGACCACCAGACCGGGCAGATGGCCCACACCCCCGCCGATGGCGGACAGCGGCACCGCCAGGACCAGCGAGACGATCCCGAAGCCGAAGCGCTCGCCCCAGGTGTCCGTGGCCCCCGGAGACCGAGAGTCCCGGGCCACCGTCATCTGCTGCTCGGCGAACTGCCGGCGCACCCGGCGCTCCACCGCGCCGTCGATGCGCTGGTCGACCTTCTCCAGGAACGAGTCGACCAGCGCGGACTCGTACTCTTCGCCCAGCTCCCTGCGGGCCTGCAGGGAGGCGTCGAGTTCCTTCTTCAGCTCGGTGTCCCGCGCGTCCATTCCGGTCATGCGTCCCACGGTAGGGAGGCGGAAGGGCGGTGGCACTGGGGGTAACCCCCCACTCGGTCTCGGGTTCGCCGCTACTTCTTGCACATCTTCTCGTCGGCCCGGGACTGCTTGACGTCGACCTTCTTCGGCGGGGCGATGGAGACGCCGGCCTTCGTGAAGTCGGGGCCGAGGGTGAGCGTCATCGGGGTCGTCGCGTCGGCGTCCGTCGTGCCGGGCCTCATGGCCGAGGCGGGCAGGCCCATCAGGTCGGCGAGCTTGCGGGCCTGGTCGGCCTGGTTCGGGGCGTACTCCAGCCGGGTCTTGTCGACATCGGCCGGGGCGTTGCCCTTGTTGGTCGACCTGGCCACGCCCTCGCTGGTCTGCAGCCAGACGAGGGTGTCCTGTGCGGCGCCCCCCGGGCCGCCGCCGTTGAGGACGTCGACGCGGATCTCGGACGCCTCCGCCCGGGTGCCCTCCAGCAGCTCGGCCTGCTTGTCCTTGGCGTCCTTCTCCTTCTTCTTCACCTCGGTGAGGGAGACGTCGTTCTGCAGCATGCTGAAGAGCTTCGGGGCCTCGACCGGGTGCAGTACGACGGTGACGGGCGTGGGTTCGTCCGGATTGTCGACCACCGGCAGGGTCATCAGGGTGATGTTCTTCAGGTCGATCTTGCCGAGTTCCCGGGCGAGGGTGAGCAGCTTGCTGGGGCTGCCTATGCCCTTGTCCACGGTGAGGGACTTGGTGGCCGCGTCGGCGACGTCGAGCATCTTCGACGGGCTGTCCAGCGTGTCCTCCTTCAGCTGGCGCAGCATCGACGCGACGAACTTCTGCTGCATCTCGATCCGGTCCAGGTCGCTCTCGTTCTTCAGACCGTGCCGGTTGCGGAGGAACGACAGCGCGTCCTCGCCCTGGATGGTGCTCTCCCCTTCCGGCAGATCGAGTCCGGAGCCGCCGTCCAGGTCCTTGATGGGCTCCTCCAGGCACACCTTGACGCCGCCGACCGCGGTGGACAGCGTCTTGACCGCGTTGAAGTCGAACATCATGAAGTGGTCGAGCTCGAGGCCGGTGATCTCCTCGACGGTGAGCATGGTGCAGCCCGGATCGCGGCCGTTCACGCCGTAGGACTCGTTGAACTTGGTGGGGACCGTCGAGCCGGGGATCTTCTTGGTGGAACCGTCGGACTGTTTGGACTCGCAGTCCGGGATCTTGATCATCAGGTCGCGGGGGATGCTCACCACGGTCGCGTTGGTGCGGTCCTCGGACATGTGGAAGAGGAGCGTGGTGTCGGCGTGGCCGGTGACGTTGGTCCGGTTGCCGTAGGCCTCGTTGCCCTCGCCGGTGCGGACGTCGTTGCCGATGACCAGGAGGTTGACCGGTCCGTCCGCCACGGCCTCGTCGCTGCCCACGTCACCGATGTCGACGGTGTTGATGTTGCCGTAGAGGCGGTCGTACCAGTAGTACGCGAACGCCGAACCGCCCACGAGGACCAGACCGAGGGCGCCTCCCGTCCACATCAGCGCCTTCTTCTTGCGGCTCCTCTTCTGCTTGCGCTTGCGGCTGCCGGGGCCGGGCGTGTCCTCCGCGGCGGGCGCGGCACGGCGACCGCGCTGGCCGGGGACGCGGGCGGGCGCGGTGGAGCCGGGGTGTGGGGCACTGCGGGGGCGGGGCGTTCTCGGCTGCTCTGCGGAATCGTTCAGCCGCAGTTCGTATTCGCCGGTCTCCGGGTTGAGTACCCACTGGTCGGCAGGATCGGTTCCGTCCGTCTGCCCACGACTCTGCGCGTCCACGCCTGTACCAGTCCTCCGTCGGGTGCCACATGGGTCGCCTGCGTCTCAAGACGCTCTATTGTTCGATGAGTTACGCTATCCGGCCCGTTCGGGATGTGGTGACGTCGTAACAAAATCGTCGAGTTCCGGATCTGTCGCCGAAGCGGGCACAGTGTGTGATCTCCGCCCATCGCGACGTGTGACCGGCGCGGCCCCGCGAGCCCCTGTATAACGGTATGCAGGGATTTCGATGGGTGAATAGGTCGAGGCGTCGAGGGAGAGTCAGGTCATGAGCGGCACCGAGAGCCCCGCCGCGCGCCTCCAGGCGCTCTTCGAGGGGCACCGGCTGACGCCGACCCAGCGGCGCATCGCGCACAGCATGGTGCGGCGCGCCGCCGACGTACCGTTCCTGTCCAGCGTGGAGCTGGCCGAGCTGGCCGGGGTCAGCCAGCCGTCCGTGACCCGGTTCGCCGTCGCCCTCGGCTTCGACGGCTATCCCGCCCTGCGGCGGCATCTGCGCGAGGTCGCGCCCGCCGAACCGGCACCGGAATCCGGCTCGTACAACGCGTACCAGCAGGCCGTCGAGGCCGAGATCGAGAACCTGCGGCACTTGGCGGAGGTGCTGGCCGACCCCCGGCCGGTGCGGCAGGCGGGCCGGGTGCTGGCCGGGAGCCGGCCGCTGCCCGTGCTGGGGCTGCGGGCCGCGGCGGCCCAGGCGCACGGGTTCGCCTACTTCGCCGCCAAGGTCCATCCGGACGTACGGCTGCTCAACGAGGGCGGCACGATGCTCCACGACCGGATCGACGCCGCCGCGCGGGCCGGGGCGAGCGCCCTGCTGTGCTTCGCGCTGCCCCGGCACCCCCGCGAGGTCGTCGACGCCCTCGACCGTGCCAAGGAGACGGGGCTGACCGTGGTCACCGTCGCCGACTCCCCGTTCGCGCCGGTCGCCAAGGTGTCCGACCTGCTGCTGCCCGCCGCCGTCGGTACCGGGCTGGCCTTCGACACGGCGTGCGCGCCGATGCTGCTGGGCCGGGTGCTGCTGGAGGCGATGTGCGACGACCTGCCCGACGCGCAGGCGCGGCTGGAGGAGTTCGACGCGAAGGCGGCGGCACGCGGGCTGTTCGTGGACTGACGGCCCGCGGGACGGCGGGGGCGGTCCGCCCGTGTTCTCAGACTCGTCTCACCTTGTGCCGCTAACCTCCCGTCTCCCACTGACGTGAGAGACGGGAGGCCGGACATGACACGTGGAGGACAGGGGCTGGCCCGGGTGGCGGTCGTCGTACGGGCGGGGGCCGCGCCACTGTGGTGGCTGGGAGTCGTCGCGGCGGGCGCCGGGGTACTGGTGCCGGGACTGACCGGGCGCCGGATCGGGGTACTGGCGGGTGCCGCGCTGTTCCTCGTGGCGGCGGCCGTCGTGGCGTACGGGCGGCGGGGGCGGTACCGCGCGTCGGCCCGTTCGGCGGTCCGGGCGGGCCGGCACGACGTGCTCCAGGACCGGGCGGTGACCGTCCGCAACTGGCGTCGCGGGCACCGCTGGTGGCTGCTGCTCGCCTTCCTCGCCGCGCTGGGCACGGCGTTCGCGGTGCCCGCGGCCGGTGGTCTGCTGCTCGCCGGGTGCGGGGCGGGCCTCTGGCTGAAGGCGGCCTGGATCGGGCGCCTGGAGCGGGCGGACGAGGTCCTGCTGTGGGTACGCGTCGACTGGCTCCGCGCGGGAGCGGGGCGGCCTGCCGGCAAGGCGGTCAAGGGGTACCGGACGACCGGTGTCGCGGCGGGTGACGCGGCGCCCGGGGGCGCCCGTCGCCGGGCGCCGGCCCTCGTCTGAGAGGTTCTCCGCGGGGGTGTCGTGGGCGATCGCGCCCGCGGGGCGGAGCCGCGGGCCGGCCCCGCCCCGCGCCCCTAGGGGAGCAGGGCGTCGGTGTGGGCGGCGCCCGCTTCGGCCACGATCTCCTCGACCGTCTGGGGCGCGCGTACCGTCGCGAAGGTGACGCCTCCCGTGCCGTCCGGGGTGAAGCCGTGGATGCCGGGGCGGGGGAGCGAGTTGTAGGCGTAGTGGTGGGCGAAGTAGTACGCGCCCGTGTCCAGTGCCGCCGCGTAGTCGCCCTGTTCCAGCAGGGGCAGTGACTGCCCCTGGGCGAGCAGGTCGCCCGCGAAGCAGGCCGGTCCCGCCACGTCCTGCACGACCGCCGGACCCTCCTTGGGCCGCCCCTTCGCGTCGTACGCGGCGATCCGCAGCGGCCACGACGCCGGCGCGTACACCGTCCGCGTCGCCACCTGCACGCCCGCGTGCGTCACCGCGACCGGGCGCCCGCCCGCGCTCTTGGCGTACTCCACGCGCGCGACCACCGTGCCGTGCTTGGCCAGCAGCGACCGGCCGAACTCGGTGACCAGCCCGTACCGCCCGTCGAACAGCCCCGGCACCGTCTCGCTCAGCAGCCGCGCGTACCGGCCGTACGTCGGTGTGCTCGCCTCGGAGGCGAAGTTCACCGGCAGTCCGCCGCCGATGTCGACGGTGTCGACCTGGTGCCGTCCGGCGCGCCGGTTGATCTCCTCCGCCAGTTCGTACGTCTCCGCGACTCCTCGCGCCATCATCGTCAGCGCGATGCCCTGGGAGCCGGTGTGCGCGTGCAGCCGGGTCAGCCACGGCCGGTCCAGGTACGCCCGTACGACCCACTCCCGCGCGCCCTCGTCGCGCAGCGCCACCCCGAACTTCGAGGTCGCCGTGGCCGTGGACAGCGCCTCGATGGAACCGCCGCCGACCTGCGGGTTCACCCGGATGCCGAGGGGGGAGCGGGAGCCGGATCCCGCCATCAGGGCGTCGAGGCGGGCCAGCTCCTGCGGGTTGTCCGCGTTGACGGCGATGCCCAGCGCGAGCGCCTCCCGCAGCTCGGCGGGTGTCTTGGCGGGCGAGTCGAGGACCGTCCGCTCGGGCTCCACCCCCGCCGCCCGCGCCAGCGCCAGCTCACCCGGGCTGGCCACCTCCGCGCCGATGCCCTCCGCGCGCAACAGCCGCAGCACCGGCACCAGCGGACTCGCCTTCACCGCGAAGGCGTGCAGCACGGGCGTGCCGGGCGCCGTCACCGCCTCGAACGCCGTCCGCAGCCCGGCCGCCGACTCCCGGATGCCGGTCACGTCGAGCAGGGCCACCAAGGGGGTGCCGGCGTCGAGCAGCCCCTGCTCCACGGCGGCCCGCACCGCGGCGTCCCGCCGGGCCGCCCGCCCCTCGGCGGACGCGTCCACCTCGTCCGTCCGGCCGTCGTCGTGGGCCACCACGCCCTCCGTCCCGTCCGCGTTCTCCGTGTCCGAGCGCATGCGTCCAGCCAAACATCCCTCGCACGGCCGCGCCGACCCGTCCCCGTCTTGACTAGCTCTATTCAGAACACGAGTATGTGAATATCTGTAGCAATCGTCCGCAGTACGGCAGCACAGGAGGCAGACCATGTCCGAACCCCGACCTGTCCGAGCACCGCGCGGCACCGAACCGAGCGCCCTGGGCTGGCAGCAGGAAGCCGCCCTGCGGATGCTGCAGAACAACCTCGACCCGGAGGTCGCCGAGCACCCCGACAAGCTCGTCGTCTACGGCGGCACGGGGAAGGCGGCCCGCGACTGGCGCTCCTTCGACGCCATGGTCCGCACGCTGAGGACCCTCAAGCAGGACGAGACGATGCTCGTCCAGTCCGGCCGCCCGGTCGGCGTCATGCAGACCCACGAGTGGGCACCGCGGGTCCTGATCGCCAACTCCAACCTCGTCGGCGACTGGGCCAACTGGGAGGAGTTCCGCCGCCTGGAGGCCCTCGGCCTGACCATGTACGGGCAGATGACCGCCGGCTCCTGGATCTACATCGGCACCCAGGGCATCCTCCAGGGCACCTACGAGACCTTCGCCGCCGTCGCCGCGAAGCTGCACTCCATGGGTAAAGGGGTCGACGGCACCCTCGCCGGGACCATCACGCTCACCGCCGGGCTCGGCGGGATGGGCGGCGCCCAGCCGCTGGCCGTCACCATGAACGGCGGCGTCGCGATCTGCGTCGACTGCGACCCCCGCGCGATCGAACGCCGCATCGAGCACCGGTACCTGGACGTGAAGGCGGACTCGCTCGACCACGCCCTGCGGTTGGCCGTCGAGGCCCGCGACGCCCGCCGCCCCCTGTCCATCGGGGTCCTCGGCAACGCCGCCGAGCTGGTGCCGCAGATGCTCGCCATGGGCGCGCCCGTCGACATCGTCACCGACCAGACCTCCGCCCACGACCCGCTGGCGTACCTCCCCGTCGGGATCTCCTTCGACGACATGGCGGACGCCGCGGCGAAGGACCCGGCCGGCTTCACCACCCGCGCGCGTGAGTCCATGGCCCGGCACGTCGAGGCGATGGTCGGCTTCCAGGACGCCGGTGCCGAGGTGTTCGACTACGGCAACTCCATCCGTGGTGAGGCGCAGCTCGCCGGGTACGACCGCGCGTTCGCCTTCCCGGGGTTCGTGCCGGCGTACATCCGGCCGCTGTTCTGCGAGGGCAAGGGGCCCTTCCGGTGGGCCGCGCTGTCGGGTGACCCCGCCGACATCGCCAAGACCGACAAGGCGGTTCTCGACCTCTTCCCGGAGAACGAGTCCCTGGCCCGGTGGATCAGGATGGCGGGGGAGCGCGTCCACTTCCAGGGCCTGCCCGCCCGCATCTGCTGGCTCGGCTACGGCGAGCGCGACAAGGCCGGCGAGCGCTTCAACGACATGGTCGCGAGCGGGGAGCTGGCCGCCCCGATCGTGATCGGGCGGGACCACCTCGACTGCGGTTCGGTGGCTTCTCCCTATCGGGAGACCGAGGCGATGCTGGACGGATCCGACGCCATCGCCGACTGGCCGCTGCTGAACGCGATGGTGAACGTGGCCTCAGGGGCGTCGTGGGTGTCCCTCCACCACGGTGGGGGTGTCGGTATGGGACGGTCGATCCACGCCGGGCAGGTGACGGTGGCCGACGGGACCGCGCTGGCCGGGGAGAAGATCCGGCGGGTGCTCACCAACGACCCCGGCATGGGCGTCATCCGGCATGTCGACGCCGGGTACGACATCGCGGAGTCGGTGGCGGGCGAGCGGGGTGTCCGCGTGCCGATGCGTGAGGGTGACCCGGCGTGAAGGACGGCAACCCCTCGGTGGAGGCGGAGACGTCGTCGCCTGCGGGCCCGGGTGCGCCCGCCCTCCCCCACGGTCCGGACGGCACGGGAGGTTCCCCCGACGCCCTGCGGAACGACTGCCCGCCGCCTGTACGGGCCGACGGTTTCCACGAGATGTGGCGTCAACTGTGGCCCATCGGGCGCAACGCGGCCTCCGGCGGCTACCGGCGGTTCGCCTGGACCCGGGCCGACTCCGACTGCCGGGCCTGGTTCGAGGAGCAGGCCCGCAGGCGGCAGCTGACCCATGAGGTCGACCGGAACGGGAACCAGTGGGCCTGGCTCGGGGATCCCGCCCGGGGGGACGCCGTCGTCACCGGGTCGCACCTGGACTCCGTGCCCGACGGCGGGGCCTTCGACGGGCCCCTCGGAGTGGTGTCCGCCTTCGCCGCCCTCGACGAACTGCGCCGCAGGGGCGCGCGCTTCACCAAGCCCTTCGGCATCGTCAACTTCGGGGACGAGGAGGGCGCCCGCTTCGGGCTCGCCTGCGTCGGCTCCCGGCTCACCGCGGGCGTGCTCACCGTCGAGCAGGCCCACCGGCTCACCGACGGGGACGGAATCACGCTCCCGCAGGCCATGGAGGCCGCCGGACACGACCCCGACGCCCTCGGCGCCGACCCCGAACGGCTCGACCGCATCGGTGCCTTCGTGGAACTCCACGTCGAACAGGGGCGCGCCCTCGACCTGTCCGGCGACCGCATCGGCATCGCGTCCGCCATCTGGCCGCACGGCCGCTGGCGGTTCGACTTCCGGGGCGAGGCCAACCACGCCGGCACCACCCGGCTCGCCGACCGGCGCGACCCCGTGCTGCCGTACGCGGAGACCGTCCTCGCCGCCCGTCGCGAGGCGGAACTCGCCGGTGCCGTGGCCACCTTCGGCAAGATCGCCGTCGAGCCGAACGGCGTCAACGCCATCCCCTCCCTGGTGCGCGGCTGGCTCGACTCCCGCGCCGCCGACCAGCAGAGCCTGGACGCCGTCGTGGACGGCGTGCGGGAGGCCGCCCGCGCCCACGCGCGGGAGCACGGCGTGACACTCGACGTCGAACGCGAGTCCTTCACCCCCGTCGTCGAGTTCGACCACGCCCTGCGCGACGAACTCGCCCGCATCCTCGGCAGCGACACCGGCCTCAAGGTGCCCGTCCTCGGCACCGGCGCCGGACACGACGCCGGAATCCTCTCCGGACGCGTCCCGACCGCCATGCTGTTCGTGCGCAACCCCACCGGCGTCTCGCACTCCCCGGCCGAGTCCGCCACCGAGGACGACTGCGTGGCCGGGGTCCTCGCCCTCGCCGACGTACTGGAAGGACTGGCCTGCACGTGACTGCCACCCCGCGGACGTACTGGCTGGAACACGCCTGGCTCGGCACCCGTGTCGAGCCAGGCGTGACCCTCGCCGTCCGGGACGGCCGGATCACCGCCGTCCGTCAGGACACCCCCGCCCCGCCACCGGGCGCCGAGGTCCTGCGCGGACTGACCCTCCCGGGACTGGCGAACGCCCACAGCCACGCCTTCCACCGCGCCCTGCGCTCCACGGTCCAGGTGGGGTCCGGGACTTTCTGGACCTGGCGCGAGGTCATGTACGCCACGGCCGACCGGCTCACCCCGGACACGTACCACGCCCTCGCCCGTGCGACCTACGCCGAGATGGCGCTGGCGGGCATCACGGCGGTCGGCGAGTTCCACTACGTCCACCACGCCCCCGGCGGCACGCCCTACGCCGACCCCAACGCCATGGGCGAGGCGCTCATCGAGGCCGCCGCCGAAGCCGGTGTCCGCATCACCCTCCTCGACACCGTCTACCTCTCCTCCGGCTTCGGACAGCCGCCCACCACCCACCAGCTCCGCTTCTCCGACGGCGACGCGGACGCCTGGGCCGATCGCTGTTCAGTTCTCAAGGAACGGGATCACGCACGGATCGGGGCGGCGATCCACTCCGTCCGGGCCGTACCGGCGGAGCAGTTGGCGACCGTGGCACGGTGGGCCGAGGAGCGGCGGGCCCCGCTCCATGTGCACCTGTCCGAGCAGACCGCCGAGAACGACGCCTGCCAGGCGATCCACGGCTGCACCCCGGCGCAGCTCCTGGCCGTGCACGGCGTCCTCGGACCGCGCACCACCGGCGTCCACAACACCCACCTCACCGCCGAGGACATCTCTCTCATCGGCGGCAGCGGCACCGGCACCTGCATGTGCCCGACGACCGAACGCGACCTCGCCGACGGCATCGGCCCCGCCGCCGCCCTGCAGAACGAGGGCTCCCCGCTCTCCCTCGGCTCCGACAGCCACGCCGTGATCGACCTGCTCGAAGAGGCACGCGCGATGGAGCTCGACGAGCGGCTGCGCACCCGCACCCGCGGCCACTGGACGGCCGCCGCGCTGCTGCGGGCCGCCACCGTCGACGGACACGCCGCCCTCGGCTGGGACGACACCGGCCGCATCGAGGCCGGCGGGCGCGCCGACCTCGTCACGATCGCCCTCGACTCGGTCAGGACAGCGGGGCCCCTGCCCGGGTTCGGAGCCGAGACGGCCGTATTCGCGGCGACCGCGGCGGACGTACGCCACACGGTCGTGGGAGGCCGGCACGTCGTACGCGACGGGGCGCACACGCTCGTACCCGATGTACCCGGAGCCCTCGCGCGGGCAGTCGAAGCCCTGCGAGCCTGACGACCCCCCATGAGGACGCCATGAGCAGCAGCACCGTCATCAGCAACATCGCCGCGCTGGTCACCAACGACCCCTCCCTGGGTGACAACTCTCCCCTCGGTCTGGTCCGGGACGCGGCCGTCGTCATCGAGGGCGACCGCGTCGTGTGGACCGGTGAATCAAGCAAAGCACCCGCCACTGACAACCGGGTCGACGCCGGGGGCCGGGCGGTCCTGCCGGGCTTCGTCGACTCGCACTCCCACCTGGTCTTCGCGGGCGACCGCACCGAGGAGTTCAACGCCCGGATGTCGGGCCGCCCGTACGGCGCGGGCGGCATCCGCACCACCGTCGCCGCCACCCGCGCCGCCGGCGACGCGGAACTGGAGGCGAACCTCACCCGTTTCCTCGACGAGGCGCTCCGCCAGGGCACCACGACCTTCGAGACCAAGTCCGGCTACGGCCTGACCGTCGAGGACGAGGCCCGCGCCCTGCGCCTGGCCGCCCGCCACACCGACGAGGTCACCTATCTCGGCGCCCACGTCGTCGCGCCGGAGTACGCCGAGGACCCGGCCGGATACGTCGCCCTGGTCACCGGCGAGATGCTGGACGCCTGCGCGCCGCACGCCCGCTGGATCGACGTCTTCTGCGAGAAGGGCGCCTTCGACGGCGACCAGGCCCGCGCGATCCTCACCGCCGGGAAGGCGAAGGGCCTGCACCCGCGCGTCCACGCCAACCAGCTGTCGTACGGCCCCGGCGTCCAGCTCGCCGTCGAGCTGGACGCGGCCAGCGCCGACCACTGCACCCACCTCACCGACGCCGACGTGGACGCCCTCGCGAACAGCGGCACGGTCGCCACCCTGCTCCCCGGCGCCGAGTTCTCCACCCGCGCCGAGTGGCCGGACGCCCGCCGGCTGCTGGACGCGGGGGCCACGGTCGCGCTGTCCACCGACTGCAACCCCGGTTCGTCCTTCACGTCCTCCGTCCCCTTCTGTATCGCGCTCGCGGTGCGGGACATGGGGATGACGCCGGACGAGGCGGTCTGGTCGGCCACGGCGGGCGGCGCGGCGGCCCTGCGCCGCACCGACATCGGCCGCCTGACCCCGGGCGCGTACGCCGACCTCACCCTCCTCGACGCCCCGAGCCACGTCCACCTCGCCTACCGGCCCGGTGTACCGCTGGTCGCGGAGGTGTGGCGACGGGGCGTACGCGGGGTGGGAGCGGCTTGACGCTCCCCGGGCATCCCGAAGGGGGGTGGCCCGGCTCCGGACCACCCCCCTGGAGGGCAAGCGTCACCCGGTGAGGATCATTCCTCGACCGTGAGCCCCTTGCGCAGCTTCACCAGCGTCCGTGACAGCAGGCGGGAGACGTGCATCTGGGAGATGCCCAGTTCCTCGCCGATCTCCGACTGGGTCATGCCCGCGACGAAGCGCAGTGAGAGGATCTTCCGGTCCCGCGGCGGCAGTTCGGCGATCAGCGGCTTCAACGACTCGACGTACTCGATGCCTTCGAGCCCGTGGTCCTCGTATCCGATCCGGTCCGCCAGGGCGCCCTCGGCGTCGTCCTCCTCCGGCTGGGCGTCCAGCGAGGAGGCGGTGTAGGCGTTCGACGCCGCCATGCCCTCGACGACCTCGTCGTTGGTGATGCCCAGGCGCTCGGCCAGTTCGGCCACCGTCGGCGCCCGGTCCAGCTGCTGGGCCAGCTCGTCACCGGCCTTGGCCAGGTCGAGCCGGAGCTCCTGCAGTCGGCGCGGTACGCGCACGGACCACGAGGTGTCGCGGAAGAAGCGCTTGATCTCGCCGATGATGGTGGGCATCGCGAAGGTGGGGAACTCCACGCCGCGCGACAGTTCGAAGCGGTCGATCGCCTTGATCAGGCCGATGGTGCCGACCTGGATGATGTCCTCCATCGGCTCGCTGCGCGAGCGGAAACGGGAGGCGGCGAACTTGACCAGGGCGAGGTTCAGCTCGACGAGCGTGTTGCGTACGTACGAATACTCGTGGGTGCCTTCCTCCAGCGACTCCAGGCGCTCGAAGAGGGTCTTGGACAGAGCCCGCGCGTCGACCGGGCCCACCTCGTCGTACGGGGGGATCTCCGGAAGTCCGGCGAGTAGGTCGTCCGGGACGACACCCGTGTCGTCCTGCTCGATGGGATCCAGATGTTCCGGAGGGAGTGTCGACGTCGCTTTCGGGGTACGCGATGCGTCGAGCCGGGGTGACATGATGTCCTCCATCGTTCTCGGCATATGGCTGCCGAAGCCGATACGTGCACTGCGGTGTGCGGCGCCTCCAAAGCCGGCCGTGTCGGTTACGTGTTCTTACTAGCCCTACCCGCTTTCCTGAACCGATCGCAAGTGCGTTCTGTTCGCATATGTCCATTTGCGTGCGATTGTTCGGCTGTTGAAGCGTGGCCATAAGGCGTAATGTTCGAGGACGTCAGCAGGCAGCCACGACGTCGGGAGAGAGAGACGGCATGGACCGCGGGACGGTCGGCAGCGCACAGTCTGGCCGGCTTCTGGTCGAGGTGCGAGAAGAGGGCCCCAGTGCCGTCGTGACTCCGGCGGGTGAGTTGGATCACCACACCGCCGATCTGTTGCGGGAGCCACTGGAGGACTGCCTCGCCAAGGGATTCAAGCGGCTTGTCATCGACTGCTCCCGGCTGGAGTTCTGTGACTCCACGGGGCTGAACGTGCTGCTCGGCGCCCGGTTGAAGGCCGAGGCGGCCGGGGGAGGGGTGCATCTCGTGGGGATGCAGCCCGTCGTCGCGCGCGTCTTCGAGATCACGGGAGCGGACGCGGTGTTCACGGTCCACGACACTCTCGAGGCGGCACTGGCCGACGATTCCGCGTGACGCGCGCGGGCAGGCCCGGCCGGGCTCTCGCGCCGCCCCCGCCGTCGGAGGGCCGCTTCCGTCGCGCCCTTTCGTGCGAATACGGGGGTGTCCCCTCGGTCCGCCCGGGCAGGAGACACCCTGAACGTGCGGGACGCGGTGGTCGCGAGGGTGCCGAGAACCGGACGCGCCGTCCGCGCGTGACCGACCGAGTACGGAAACTTTTGAATCGTGAACTGGTGACACGGTGAGGTGAAGCGCTGATGAGCACCACCCGGCCCTACTCGCCGGGCGACCGCGGTCCGGAGCCCGGCGGCGCTTCCGGGACGCCCGGGGGCGACGCGCCGGCGGGGGGCGCGTCCGACGGGGGCGTCGCCGTGCCCACCGCGTCATCGGGGTCTTCCGGGCCGTCGGGGTCTTCCGGGCCGTCGGGCGACGGCGGCCAGGTCCGTCGGCTGAGCTTCGACGGCGAGAGCGGCGTCGTACCGCTCGCCCGTGACTTCACCCGCCAGGCGCTGTACGCGTGGGGCTGGCTGCCCGCCGCCACCGCCGACCAGCGGGCCGCCGCCGAGGACGTCCTGCTCGTCGTCTCCGAGCTGGTCACCAACGCCTGCCTGCACGCCGAGGGGCCGGATCATCTGGCCATCACCTGCGACAAGAAGGTGATCCGGGTCGAGGTCACCGACCGGGGCACGGGCCAGCCGGCCCCGCGCACCCCGCACCGGGCGGGCCGCCCCGGCGGCCACGGCATGTTCATCGTGCAGCGGCTCTGCCTGGACTGGGGGGTCGTACGGGCCCCGGACGTCGCGGGCAAGACGGTCTGGGCGGAACTCGGGGCACCCGCGTAGTTCCCGCTCACCGCCGCGCCCGGAGCCCCGCACCGGGCCGCGCTGCTCCTGACCGGAGGGTTTTCGCCCCCGCCGCCCCTTCCCATTCCCGTCCCCCGGGGGCGCTGCCCCCGAACCCCTGCTCCTCAAACGCCGGAGAGGCTGAGAATTAGCCCCTCCGGCGTTTGAGGAGCGGGGTCTGGGGCGGAGCCCCAGGTTCGGGACGGGAAGGGGCGGCGGGGGCGAAAAAACAAGTGGCCGTATGCGCCCAGCCCCTCCCCGCGAACGCCCGAAGGGCTCCGCATCCACCGGATGCGGAGCCCTTCGTACCGAGCCGTGGGGGAAGGCTCAGCGCACGTCGCCCATGAGGGCCTTGACCTTGTTGCGGTACATCCACACCGCGATACCGGCGACCACCGCGAGGGTCGCCTCCATCGCGACGATGCCCGTCTTGTTCAGGTCGACGCCGGCGATGGAGAGCAGACCGGTCGTGGCGTCACCGGCGGTGACGGCCAGGAACCAGACGCCCATCATCTGCGAGGCGTACTTCGCGGGCGCCATCTTCGTGGTGACCGACAGGCCGACCGGGGAGAGCAGCAGCTCACCGACGGTCTGCGTGAAGTAGATCGCCACCAGCCACAGCGCCGCGGCCTTGTGGCCGCCCTCGGCGATGGACAGCGGGGCCAGGAAGAGGAAGAAGGACACGCCGACCAGCACCAGACCGGACGCGAACTTCACGATCGTGCTCGGCTCCTTGCCGCGCCGGTTCAGCGCCAGCCAGAACCAGGCGAAGACCGGGGCCAGCGCCATGATCAGGACCGGGTTGACCGACTGGTACCAGGAGACCGGGAAGTCCCAGCCGAGGACGCTGTTCTCGGCCGACGAGTCGGCGAAGATCGACAGGGTCGAGCCGCCCTGGTCGTAGATCATCCAGAAGATCGCGGCGGCGACGAAGAACCAGATGTACGCGGACATCTTCGACTGCTCGGCGCGGTCCAGGTCCTTGTCGCGCTTGATGCGGACGATCACCATCACCGGGACGATCACACCGAGCAGCGTCAGCGGGACCAGGACCCAGTTCAGGGTGTAGTTGCCGGTGAAGCCGATGACGGCGTACGCGACGACGGCGATGCCCGCCCAGAACGCGGCCTTGCGCAGCGTCGAGGACTTCTCCTCGGCCGACAGCGGCTTCGGGACGACGCTGGAACGCGCGTCCAGGTGGCGGCTGCCCAGCAGGAACTGCGCGACGCCCAGACCCATGCCCAGCGCGGCGAGCGCGAAGCCCAGGTGCCAGTTGACGCTCTCACCGATGGTGCCGATGATCAGCGGCGCGGCGAAGGCACCCAGATTGATACCCATGTAGAAGACGGTGAAGCCACCGTCCCGGCGCGGGTCGTCCGGGCCCTGGTAGAGCTGGCCGACCATCGTGGAGATGTTGGCCTTCAGCAGGCCGGAGCCGATGGCGACCAGGCCGAGCCCCGCGTAGAAGGTGCCGGAGGACGGCAGGGCCAGCGTCAGGTGGCCCAGCATGATGATGCCGCCGGCGACGGCGACGGTCTTGCGGGGACCCCAGACGCGGTCGCCGAACCAGCCGCCCGGCATGGTGAGCAGGTACACCAGCGAGAGGTACACCGAGTAGATCGCGGTCGCGGTGCCCGCGCTCAGACCCAGGCCGCCCGGCGCGACGAGGTACAGCGGGAGCAGAGCCCTCATGCCGTAGTAGGAGAAACGCTCCCACATCTCGGTCATGAAGAGAGTGGCCAGTCCGCGGGGGTGGCCGAAGAAGGTCTTCTCGGAGCCGGGGGTTCCCGGGGTGACCGAGTCCTTCGTCAGGCTGGACGCCATGGTCGTTCCTTGCTGGTCGGGACGCGTCGCGCGAGCGTGTACGCGCCCGGTGGGGGGCGGCCGGCACCGGCGGGGCCTACCGTCCACCCCACGCCCGAGGGGGGCCGCCCCGGATCTCGGAACGGCGGACGGCGACCACCGGGATCCACGCCCCGCCGTGCGTCTGCGCGCGACGGGGCCCGGCCACAGGTCATTCCTTCCGGAGCCGGCGCACAGGCCGGCCCGCACACAAAAGAGACCCTCGGCGTCGACTGCGCCAAAGGTCCCCGTGGTGCAACAGGCGTTGATTCACCATACGGCAGGACAGTGCCGGATATGGAAGGACTTGAGACGCGGATCACAGGTTTTACTGGAACCGCGATCACCCATTCGAAGGTCTCTCCCAGGTTCGCACCCCACACCCGCAGGCGCGAATCGGGACCGCCGTAGGTGAGAAACGGGTATGCCGGAGGTAAGAGGCAACGCTCGCGATCACACCCCGGGCCCCGTCGCGGCGGGACTACCATCACTGCATGACCCGTGTACTGCTCGCCGAGGACGACGCGTCCATCTCGGAGCCGCTGGCCCGTGCCCTGCGCCGGGAGGGCTACGAAGTCGAGGTGCGCGAGGACGGACCCACCGCGCTCGAAGCCGGCATGCAGGGCGGCGTCGACCTGGTGGTGCTGGACCTCGGACTGCCCGGCATGGACGGCCTTGAGGTCGCCCGCCGGCTCCGCGCCGAGGGGCACACGGTTCCCCTGCTGATCCTGACCGCGCGCGCCGACGAGGTGGACACGGTCGTCGGCCTGGACGCGGGCGCCGACGACTACGTCACCAAGCCGTTCCGGCTCGCCGAGCTGCTGGCCCGGGTCCGGGCCCTGCTGCGGCGCGGTTCCGCCGAGCCCCAGCAGCCGCCCGCCACCCACGGGGTGCGCATCGACGTCGAGTCGCACCGGGCCTGGATGGGCGACGAGGAGCTCCAGCTCACCGCGAAGGAGTTCGACCTGCTGCGGGTCCTGGTGCGGGACGCGGGCCGGGTCGTCACCCGCGACCAGCTGATGCGCGAGGTCTGGGACACCACCTGGTGGTCCTCCACCAAGACCCTCGACATGCACATCTCCTGGCTGCGCAAGAAGCTGGGCGACGACGCCGCCAACCCCCGCTACATCGCGACCGTGCGCGGCGTGGGCTTCCGCTTCGAGAAGAGCTAGCCGAAACCCCGTGGGGTCTTCCGTCTTGGGTAAGAGGACATGCGCCGCCGCCTGATCCAGTCCACGCTCGCCGTGGTGCTCGTCGTGATCGCCGTCTTCGGTGTCTCCCTGGTGATCGTCGAGACCCGCACCATCAGCGAGAGCGCCAGGGAGCGGGTGGAGTCCGAGGCGGTACGGCTGGCCAGCATCGTCGACAGCCGGCTGCTCGTCGAGGACCAGGTCACCGCCGAGATCCTCAGCGACCAGGTCACCGAGGACCGGTACGCCGTCATCCGGATCCCCGGCAAGCCGCCCATCGAGGTCGGCACCGAGCCGGACGGCGACGTCATCAGCGCCTCGGCGCCCGGCGAGGAGGGCGAGACGGTCACCGTCCAGGAGCCGCGCTCCTCGGTGACCCGGGAGGTCGCCCGTACGCTGCTGATCATCGGCCTGGTGGCGCTCCTCGCGGTGATCGCGGCGGTGCTGCTGGCGGTACGCCAGGCCAACCGGCTCGCCTCCCCGCTGACCGACCTCGCGGAGACCGCCGAACGCCTCGGCTCCGGCGACCCCCGCCCCCGCCACCGCCGCTACGGCGTTCCCGAGCTGGACCGGGTCGCGGACGTGCTGGACCGCTCCGCCGAGCGCATCGCCCGCATGCTGACCGCGGAGCGGCGCCTCGCCGCCGACGCCTCCCACCAGCTGCGCACCCCCCTCACCGCCCTGTCCATGCGGCTGGAGGAGATCACCCTCACCGACGACCCGGAGACGGTGAAGGAGGAGGCCACGATCGCGCTGACGCAGGTGGAGCGGCTGACGGACGTGGTGGAGCGGCTGCTGACCAACTCCCGCGACCCGCGCACCGGCTCCGCGGTCACCTTCGACCTCGACGAGGTGATCCAGCAGCAGCTCGCCGAGTGGCGCCCCGCCTACCGCAGCGCGGGCCGCGCGATCGTCACCTCGGGCAAGCGGCAGCTGCGGGCGGTGGGCACGCCGGGCGCGGTCGCCCAGGTGCTGGCGGCGCTGATCGAGAACTCGCTGATGCACGGGGGCGGCACGGTCGCCCTGCGCACCAGGGTCACCGGCAACCAGGTCGTCGTCGAGGTCACGGACGAGGGCCCGGGCGTCCCCGCCGACCTGGGTGCGCGGATCTTCGAGCGGGCGATCAGCGGCCGCAACTCCACCGGCATCGGCCTCGCCGTCGCCCGCGACCTGGCGGAGGCGGACGGCGGCCGGCTGGAGATGCTCCAGGCCACCCCGGCCGTCTTCGGTCTGTTCCTCTCCCGGACGCCACCGCAGAAGTCCCCGGACGACGAGTCCCGCCGGACGGTGCGCTGACGGCTACGGCTACGGCACGCGCTGGCTACGGCTACGGCACAGCGCTGACTACGGCTACGGCACGCGCTGCGTCGTGCGGGAGCCGTCGGAGGGCGCGCCCCGCGTCACCGGCTCCCGGACCGGCAGCGCGCGGAACACCCAGGTGCGGTACGACCAGAAGCGGAACAGGGTCGCCACGGCGATGCCGAAGAACTTGAAGATGTTGCTCTGCAGCGGGCTGTCCCAGCCGAAGCCGTACGTGGCCGTGTACAGCACACCGTTCTCGATCACCAGGCCGACCGCGCTGAACAGCAGGAACAGCGTCATCTCCCGGGTGCGCCGGGACTTGTCGCGGTCCCGGTAGGTGAAGTAGCGGAAGCCGACGTAGTTGAAGATGATCGCCACGACGGTGGCGATGACGCTCGCCCGCACCACCTGGAGGTCCGTCACCTGCCGCACCAGGTTGAACACGAGGAGATTGACCAGCAGACCGACTCCGCCGACCGCGCCGAACTTCACGGCCTCACGGACGAGCCGGTCTATCCGCTCCCGCAGGGTGCCGCGCGGGGCCGGAGCCGGGGCCGTGGCCGGAGGCCCGGAGGAACCGCGTCCCATGGTCGTGCTGGCCCCCGTCCGTCGTTCGGCGTCAACCAGACCATGCTAACCACCCGTCCTCACGATCTTCCTGCGGACGGAGACCGCGGCCGCGGATCGTCCGGAAGAGGCCCGTAAACCGGCCACGGTGGCTCGGCCGATACCCTGGGGGCGTGACGTTCCCGGTAGTCGGCATGGTCGGCGGTGGCCAGCTCGCTCGTATGACACACGAGGCGGGCATCCCGCTCGGCATCAGGTTCAAGCTCCTCAGTGACACTCCGCAGGATTCCGCGGCGCAGGTCGTCGGCGATGTCGTCGTCGGCGACTACCGCGACCTGGAGACGCTGCGCGCGTTCGCGCGCGGCTGCGACGTGATCACCTTCGACCACGAGCACGTGCCCACCGAGCACCTCAGGGCCCTGGAGGCGGACGGCATCCCCGTCCGACCGGGCCCCGACGCGCTGGTGCACGCCCAGGACAAGGGCGTGATGCGCGCGAAGCTCGACGCGATCGGGGTGCCGTGTCCGCGGCACCGCATCGTCGCCGGTCCCGAGGACGTGGCGGCGTTCGCGGCGGAGGGCGACGGTTTCCCCGTCGTGCTCAAGACGGTCCGCGGCGGCTACGACGGCAAGGGCGTGTGGGTCGTCGGCTCCGTGGCGGAGGCCGCCGAGCCGTTCAAGGCCGGTGTCCCCGTCCTCGCCGAGGAGAAGGTCGACTTCGTGCGCGAGCTGGCCGCCAACGTGGTCCGCTCCCCGCACGGGCAGGCCGTCGCCTACCCCGTCGTCGAGTCGCGGCAGGTCGACGGCGTCTGCGACACGGTGATCGCGCCCGCCCCCGACCTCGACGAGACCCTCGCCCTCAAGGCCGAGGAGATGGCGCTGAACATCGCCAAGGAGCTCGGCGTCGTCGGCCACCTCGCGGTGGAGCTGTTCCAGACCCGCGACGGCCGCATCCTCGTCAACGAGCTCGCGATGCGCCCGCACAACTCGGGCCACTGGTCCATGGACGGCGCGATCACCTCGCAGTTCGCCAACCACGTCCGCGCCGTGCTCGACCTCCCGCTCGGCGACCCCCGCCCGCGCGCGAAGTGGACGGTCATGGTCAACGTCCTCGGCGGCGACTACCCGGACATGTACTCCGCGTACCTGCACTGCATGGCCCGCGACCCCCAGCTGAAGATCCACATGTACGGCAAGGACGTGAAGCCCGGCCGCAAGGTGGGCCACGTCAACACCTACGGCGACGACCTGGACGACGTGCTGGAGCGCGCCCGTCACGCAGCCGGCTACCTGAGAGGCACGATCACCGAATGAGCCCAGTTGTCGGCATCGTCATGGGGTCGGACTCCGACTGGCCCGTCATGGAGGCGGCGGCCAAGGCCCTCGACGAGTTCGAGATCGCCTACGAGGTCGACGTGGTCTCCGCGCACCGCATGCCCCGCGAGATGATCGCGTACGGCGAGCAGGCCGCGGACCGGGGGCTGAAGGTGATCATCGCGGGTGCGGGCGGCGCCGCCCACCTGCCCGGCATGCTCGCCTCCGTGACCCCGCTGCCCGTCATCGGCGTGCCCGTGCCGCTGAAGTACCTCGACGGCATGGACTCCCTGCTGTCCATCGTGCAGATGCCGGCCGGCGTCCCGGTCGCCACCGTCTCCGTGGCCGGCGCGCGCAACGCGGGCCTGCTCGCGGCCCGGATCCTCGCCGCCCACGACGAGGAACTCCTCGGCCGGATGCGGGAGTTCCAGCAGGAGCTGAACGACCAGGCCACCGAGAAGGGCAAGCGGCTGCGCGCCAAGGCCGAGGGCTCCGGCGCCGGCTTCGGCTTCGGGAAGTGACGCGGATGACCTCGCTGGACCAGGCCCGGGAGCTGCTGCGCGAGTTCCCCGTCGTCGACGGGCACAACGACCTGCCGTGGGCGCTGCGCGAACAGGTCCGCTACGACCTCGGCGCCCGCGACATCGCCGGTGACCAGTCCGCCCACCTGCACACCGACCTCCCCCGGCTGCGCGCGGGCGGGGTCGGCGCGCAGTTCTGGTCGGTGTACGTCCGCGCGGACCAGCCCGACCCGGTACCGGCCACCCTGGAACAGATCGACTGCGTACGGCAGTTGCTGGCCCGTCATCCGCAGGAGCTGGCGCCCGCGCTGACCGCCGCCGACATGGAGGCCGCGCGCGGTCAGGGCCGTATCGCCTCCCTCATGGGGGCGGAGGGCGGCCACTCCATCGCCGACTCCCTCGGCACGCTCCGCGGGTTGTACGACCTGGGCGTGCGCTACCTGACCCTCACCCACAACTTCAACGTGGCGTGGGCGGACTCGGCGACCGACGAGCCCGGCGTGGGCGGACTGTCGGCCTTCGGCCGCGAGGTGGTGCGGGAGATGAACCGGCTCGGCATGCTGGTCGACCTCTCCCACGTCGCCGCCACGACCATGCGGGACGCGCTGGACGCCACCTCGGCGCCGGTGATCTTCTCCCACTCCTCCGCCCGCGCGGTCTGCGACCACCCGCGCAACATCCCGGACGACGTGCTGGAGCGGCTGCCCGCCAACGGCGGTGTCGCGATGGTGACGTTCGTGCCGAAATTCGTGCTCCAGGCGGCCGTCGACTGGACGGCCGCGGCCGACGAGAACATGCGCGCCCACGGCTTCCACCACCTCGACACCACCGCCGAGGGGATGAGGGTGCACCGCGCCTTCGAGGAGGCCCACCCGCGCCCGGTCGCCACCGTGTCCACCGTGGCCGACCACCTCGACCACATGCGCGAGGTCGCCGGCGTCGACCACCTCGGCATCGGCGGCGACTACGACGGCACGGCCTTCACCCCCGACGGCCTGAACGACGTCTCCGGCTACCCGAACCTGATCGCCGAGCTCCTCGACCGCGGCTGGTCGAAGGCCGACCTGGCCAAGCTCACGTGGAAGAACGCGGTACGGGTCCTGGGCGCCGCGGAGGACGTGGCCCGGCACCTCCAGGAAACCCGGGCCCCGTCCAACGCCACCCTGGACTCCCTGGACGCCCGACCCGCCCACTGAATCCAGCCCCTCCGGCACAACCCGGGCCCCTCCGGCGTTTGAGGAGCGGGGTCCGGGACGGGACGGGAAGGGGCGGAGGGGGCGAATCAAACAACCGTACGCCCCGGACGGGCCGTACCCCCGAACGCCGCGTCCACCAGGAAGCCCACGGCCGCTCCGTGCGACGGTGACCGTACCGCCGAGGTCACGACGTACGGAGCCCGTGATGGCCGATCTCCAGGACGATCTGCACTCCGCCGCCGAGGTCGGCCGCATCGACGAGCCGTACCCTCAGGAGGCGGCCGTCGTCGCGCCGGAGACGTACGAGCCCGTCTCCGATCCGGACGCCGAGCCCCTGACCCGGGCCCGCGCCGTCCTCGCCGCCCATCCCGTCGCCGACGGTTACAGCGGACTGCCGGGGGTGCTGCGCCGGCTGCCCTGGTACGACCTCGACCTGGGGGAGAGCGCCGTCGACGCGGACGTGCCCCGGCTGCGCCAGGGACGGGTCGGCGCGGTGTTCTGGTCGCTGGACCTGCCCGGGGCCGACGACGGCGACCGGGCCGTCGGCGCCACCCTGGAGCAGCTGGACCTGGCGAAGGCGGTGGTCGCCGCCCACGACCGGGGCCTGCGCCCGGCCCGCACCGCCGGAGAGGTCGCCGACGCCCGCAACTGCGGCCAGGTCGCCGTCCTGTTCGGCCCCGCCGGTGCCGCCGCCCTCGGCGACTCCCTCGGTATCCTGCGCTCGCTGCACGCCCTCGGTCTGCGCGTGCTCACCCTGACCGGCGCCTCCTGGGCGGGCGCCGCGGGACTGACCCGGTTCGGTGAGGAGGTCGTCCGCGAGATGAACCGGGTCGGCATGATCGCCGACCTCTCGTACGCCTCGGCTCCGACGATCCGCCGCGTCCTGACCCTCTCCAGGGCGCCCGTGCTGTTCAGCCGCTCCGCCGCCCGCGCCCTGCGCCCCCACCCGGCCAACCTCCCCGACGAACTGCTCGCCGACGTGGGGAGGGCCAAGGGCCTGTGCATGGTGCCGCTGACCGCCGAGCAGTCCGGCCCGACCGTCCGTGACGTCGCCGACCACCTCGGCCACGTCCGCACGGTCGCCGGGCCGGAGTGCGTCGGCCTGTCCGGCACCTACGACACCGGCGGCACCCGTCCGCAGGAGCTCGCCGACACCTCCTGCTACCCGAGGCTGATCGCCGAGCTGCTGCGGCGCGGCTGGGACGAGTCCGAGGTGGCCCTGCTGACCTGGGGCAACGTCCAGCGGGTGCTGCGCGAAGCGCACTTCACCGCGCGCGTGGCCCAGCAGCGCCGCCCCCCGTCGACGGCGACCCTCGCCGACCTGGACGGCTGAGCGGCGGGGCGGTCAGGGCTGTTCGATCCGGCAGAGGCAGAACGGATGCCCCGCCGGATCGGCGTACACCCGGAAGTCCTTGCTCTCGTAGTCCTCCCGGTCCAGCACCCGGGCCCCCAGCGCCAGCACCTTCGCCTCGGCCGCGTCGATCTCCTCCCAGGTCCCGCCGGCGTCGAAGTCGAGGTGGAACTGCTGGGAGTCGTGGTCGGCGCGCGGCCACTGCGGCGGGACGTACCCCGGCGCCCGCTGGAAGGCGAGCCGGGGCCCCGCGGGGATCTGCAGCACCACCCAGTCCGGGTCCTCCTCCACGGGCGTGCCGCCGCCGACGGCCGCGTAGAAGACGGCCAGTTCACGCGGGTCGGGGCAGTCGAGAACGACGGAACGGAAACGGGCCACGGGGGCCATGGAACCTCCAGGGATCGGTGGGTCAGCAGGCGCAGAGGCAGAACGGGTGCCCGGCCGGATCCGCGTAAACCCGGAAGGTCCGCGAGCGGTCGTCCGCGTCCAGTGGCCTCGCGCCCAGCGCCAGCACCTCCTTCTCGGCCGCGTCCAGGTCCTCGACCGTCAGGTCCAGGTGGAACTGCTGCGAACCGTCGGCCGACGGCCACCGCGGCGGTACGTACTCCGGGGACGCCTGGAAGGCGAGGACCGGGCCGCCGGGCACCTTCAGGTCCACCCACTCGCCCTCGTCCACCATCGTGCCGCCCACGATCCCGGCGTAGAAACCGGCCAGCGCGCGCGGATCCGGACAGTCCAGGACGACGGAGCCCACCTTGGCAACGGACATGACTTCCTCCTCGTTGTTACCGGCAGAGCCGGTCAACCGGTAGCCGTTACTGCATGCTGCCGCATTGGAGGTAACGTCGCAAGGGGACAGCGGGAGGTAGGGGAACAGCGGGAGGTACGGTCCAGGCATGAGTGAGAGAGCGGCCCCGCCCGGGCGGCTGGCCCTGGTCCAGGCCCTGGTCAACACGCTGGACATCGAGTCGGGCGCCGACGCGCTGGACACGGCGGACGGCCGCGCGCCCTTCGGGCTCACCGAGGACACCGCCGCCTCCGCCCGCGAACTGCGCGAGTCCCTGCGCGCCACCCTGCTCGCCCACGCCGGTCACCCGCCGCACCGCGCGGTCACCCCGCTCGGCGAACTGCTGGCCCGGGCGCCCCTGGTGGTCACGGTCGACCCGGCGGACGGCTCCGCCGCGCTCGCCCCCGTCGACGACGGCCCCCTGCTCTCCCGCGTGGCCGCCGCCGTCGCCGAAGCGGTCACGGCGGGCACCTGGAACCGGCTGAAGGCGTGCGAGGCCGCCGACTGCCACTGGGCGTACTACGACCGCAGCCCCGCCGGACGCGGCCGCTGGTGCTCCATGCAGGTGTGCGGGGCCCGCGCGAAGATGCGCCGGTACCGGGCGAAGGGCGCCTAGACGCTCCGCCGGAGGTGCGCAGCCGTGTCGTCGGTCGGCTGCCGCGCCGTCGTGGCCGGTCGCGCCCACGCGGCGGCAGCCGCACGTCGGTACGGTCCCGCGCCCCTTCGGGCGCTGCCGGACCGCGGCGGACCTCGCCGGGCCCGCCGGGAAGGGGGCGTAGCCCCACCGCGCCCGCGCCCGGTGGGGCAGAATGCAGCAGGACGCCGGTTCGGCCGACTGAGCCTCGGCCGAACCGGCGTCCCCTTTTCCGTCAGGCGGTGGGACGTCCCATCGCGCGGTAACGCCAGCCGGCCCGCCGCCACACCTCCGGGTCGAGCGCGTTGCGCCCGTCGAGGACCAGCCGCTGGGCCGCCACCTCGCCCAGCGCCGCCGTGTCCAGCTCGCGGAACTCCCGCCACTCCGTCAGGTGCAGCACGACGTCCGCGCCGCGCACCGCCTCCAGCGCCGAGTCGGCGTACCCCAGGGTCGGGAAGAGGCCGCGGGCGTTGTCCATGCCCTTCGGGTCGTACACCGTGACCTGGCCGCCCTGCAGGTGGATCTGCCCGGCCACGTTCAGCGCCGGCGAGTCCCGGACGTCGTCCGAGTCCGGCTTGAAGGTCGCGCCCAGCACCGCCACCCGCCTGCCCAGGAACGACCCGCCGCCCAGCGCCTGCCGGGTCAGCTCCACCATCCGGCCGCGCTGCCGCATGTTGATCGAGTCGATCTCCCGCAGGAACGTCAGCGCCTGGTCCGCGCCCAGCTCACCGGCGCGCGCCATGAACGCCCGGATGTCCTTCGGCAGACAGCCGCCGCCGAAACCGATCCCGGCCCGCAGGAACTTCGCGCCGATCCGGTCGTCGTAGCCGATCGCCTCCGCCAGCTTGGCGACGTCACCGTCCGCGGCCTCGCACACCTCGGCCATCGCGTTGATGAACGAGATCTTGGTGGCCAGGAAGGAGTTCGCGGAGGTCTTCACCAGCTCCGCGGTCGCGAAGTCGGTCACCACGAACGGCGAGCCCTCCTCGACCGGCGTGGCGTACACCTCCCGCAGCATCTTCTCCGCCCGCTCACTGCGCACGCCCACCACGACCCGGTCCGGGTGCAGCGTGTCGCGCACGGCGAAGCCCTCGCGCAGGAACTCCGGGTTCCACGCCAGCTCCGCGTCCTCCCCGGCCGGGGCGTGCTCGGCCAGGTAGGCGGCCAGCCGGTCGGCCGAGCCGACGGGCACCGTCGACTTGCCCACGACCAGCGCGGGACCCTTCAGATGCGGCGCGAGCGAGGCGATCGCGGAGTCGACGTACGACATGTCGCAGGCGTACTCGCCGTGCCGCTGCGGGGTGTTCACGCACACGAAGTGGACGTCGCCGAACTCCCCGAGCTCGGCCCAGTCCATCGTGAACCGCAGCCGCCCGCTGGACCCCTCGATCCCCGCGACGTGCCTGCGCAGCAGCTCCTCGAGCCCCGGCTCGTACATCGGGACCTCACCGCGCCGGAGCTTGTCGATCTTCTCCGGTACGACGTCGAGGCCCAGCACCTCGAACCCCAGCTCCGCCATGGCCGCCGCGTGGGTCGCGCCGAGATAACCGGTGCCGATCACGGTGATCTTGAGGGCCATGGGTGCTCCAGAGGTCTACGGCATGCAGTGCGGGCCCGAGCATAACCGGGGGCCCGGGAACACCGGCGACGGCCTGTCGCCCAGCTCACCTATCCACGACCGTGGCCGACGCTCTAAAATTTGAGTTACTTAACGGTAGTTAGCGTGACCAGCATCGCAGCGTTTTGGAGCGTGAGAGACCTTGGCCGGATCGGCTGACTTCGACCTGTACCGCCCGTCCGAGGAGCACGACATGCTCCGCGACGCCGTCCGCTCGCTGGCCGAGGCGAAGATCGCGCCGTACGCCGCCGCGGTCGACGAGGAGGCACGCTTCCCGCGGGAGGCCCTCGACGCCCTGACCGCGAACGACCTGCACGCCGTCCACGTCCCCGAGGAGTACGGCGGCGCCGGCGCGGACGCCCTCGCCACGGTCATCGTGATCGAGGAGGTGGCCCGCGTCTGCGCGTCCTCCTCCCTGATCCCGGCCGTCAACAAGCTGGGCTCGCTGCCGGTGATCCTCTCCGGCTCCGAGGCGCTGAAGAAGAAGTACCTGGCCCCGCTCGCCAAGGGCGACGCGATGTTCTCGTACTGCCTCTCCGAGCCCGACGCCGGCTCCGACGCGGCCGGCATGAAGACCAGGGCGGTCCGCGACGGCGACACCTGGGTCCTCAACGGCGTGAAGCGCTGGATCACCAACGCCGGCGAGTCCGAGTACTACACGGTGATGGCCGTCACGGACCCGGAGAAGCGCTCGAAGGGCATCTCCGCGTTCGTCGTGGAGAAGTCCGACGAGGGCGTGTCCTTCGGCGCCCCCGAGAAGAAGCTCGGCATCAAGGGCTCGCCGACCCGCGAGGTGTACCTGGACGACGTCCGCATCCCCGCCGACCGCATGATCGGCGAGGAGGGCACCGGCTTCGCCACCGCGATGAAGACGCTGGACCACACCCGCATCACCATCGCCGCCCAGGCCCTCGGCATCGCCCAGGGCGCCCTCGACTACGCCAAGGGCTACGTGAAGGAGCGCAAGCAGTTCGGCAAGCCGATCGCCGACTTCCAGGGCGTCCAGTTCATGCTCGCCGACATGGCCATGAAGATCGAGGCCGCCCGCCAGCTCACCTACGCCGCCGCGGCCAAGTCCGAGCGCGGCGACAGCGACCTCACCTTCCAGGGCGCCGCCGCCAAGTGCTTCGCCTCCGACGTCGCCATGGAGGTCACCACCGACGCCGTCCAGCTCCTCGGCGGCTACGGCTACACCCGCGACTACCCGGTCGAGCGCATGATGCGCGACGCGAAGATCACCCAGATCTACGAGGGCACCAACCAGGTCCAGCGCATCGTCATGGCCCGCAACCTGCCGTAACGGCCGGCGAGCCGACGGGTTGAAGGGCGTCCGCGGACCGGGCGCCCCTCGCTCTTCCCGGCCGCCGCGCGCCGTCACAGGAAGCGGCGGATCGGGGTGACCGCGGCCTCGGCGAGGCGTTCGGCCAGGGGGCGGCGCCGCCAGCGGGCCGGGTCGACGGGCTCGCTCAGCTTGCGGTCGGCGTCGAAGTCGGCGTCCAGCTCGGCGGTGAAGTCCTCGTCGAGGACGGCCAGCATGACCTCCTCGTCGTGCTCCAGGGAGCGGCGGTTGAAGTTGGTGGAGCCGATGAGGGAGCAGACGCCGTCCACGGTGATGACCTTCGTGTGCAGCATGGTCGGCTGGTACTCCCGTACGTCCACGCCCGCGTCGACCAGGGTCTGGTAGTGCTGCCGGCCGGCCAGGAGGCAGGCCCGCTGGTCGGTGTGCGGGCCGGGCAGCAGGATCTCGACGCGCACTCCCCGGCGGGCGGCGTCGGCCAGCAGGCCGATGAAGTAGGCGTCCGGGGCGAAGTAGGCCGTGGCCAGCCGGAAGCGCTCCCGCGCCGAGGTGATCACGACGCGCAGCAGCGTCTGCATGTCCTGCCAGCCGAAGCTCGCCGAGCCCCGTACGACCTGGACCGTGGCCCGCCCCGGCTGCTCCTGCGCGGTGAAGCGGTCGTGCTCGTCGTACAGGTCGTCGTGGCACTCGGCCCAGTTCTGGGCGAAGGCCGCGGCGATCCCGTCCACGGCGGGCCCCCGCACCCGCACGTGGGTGTCGCGCCACTCGCCGGGGCCGCGGGCGTCACCGCACCACTCCTGGGCGATGCCGACGCCCCCGGTGAAGGCGGTGTGCTCGTCGGTCACCAGGACCTTGCGGTGGCAGCGGTGGTTCTGCCGCATCGGTGACAGCCGGGTGGGCTTGCGGAACCAGGCCACCTGGACACCGGCGTCGTCCATGGCGTCCAGCAGGTCCGGCTCGATCTCCTTGGCGCCGAAGCCGTCCAGCAGCAGCCGCACCCGGACTCCCGCGCGTGCCCGCTCGGCCAGGGCGTCGGCGAACTCCCGCGCTATGTCGCCGCGCCAGTACACGAACGTCATCATGTCCACGGTGTGGTCCGCGGCGCGGATGGCCTCCAGCATCGCGGGGAAGATCCGGTCGCCGTTGCGCAGCGGCACGAGCTCGTTGCCCTCGGTCGCGGCGATGCCGATGAGCCGCTCCAGCCGTCTGCGCAGCCGCTGTCTCTCCGCCTGTGGTGTCACGTGTGCTCTCCCCTGCCCTGCTCGTCCGGCCCCCAAGAGGCGCGGCCGGTGTGCCCGGCCGCCTCACCTCTTTTTGCCGCTGCCGGCGCTTCCAAGCGGACACGTGGAGTGGGTGCCGGGTGGGCCGTCCTGTGGTGGTCATGGGGGAGGGGGCGTAGGACGGAGGGGCGGGGCCGGATCCCGGTCCCCTTCCGTCCCTGGGAGGAACCATGACCCAGCAGCAGCCGACCACCACGGAACCGATGAGCAAGGAGATGCAGGACTGCGTCCAGGCGTGCATGGCCTGCCACGGTGTGTGCGAGGAGACCATGAGCTCCTGTCTGCAGATGGGCGGCCAGGCCCAGATGCGGATCATGCGGGCGCTCATGGACTGCTCGGAGATGACCCGCATGTGCGCGGACATGATGATGCGCCGCTCGCCGCTGGCGAACGAGATGTGCATGATGTGCGCGCAGGCCTGCGACATGTGTGCCGAGGCGTGCATGTCCATGCCGGACGACGAGAGGATGACGCGCTGCGCGGAGTCCTGTCGCCGCTGCTCCGAGATGTGCCGCGCCATGGCGGGCGCCACGATGTGACGCCGCCGGACACGGTTGTGGGCACCCCGCGGGGTGCCCACAACCGGTTCAGTTGCCCTTGACGGTGACCTTCTCGTCGTTGTTCAGCTGGGTCACCAGCTGCTTCACCTTCGCCTTGTCCCAGAGCAGGTTGCCGCCGGTGGAGCCCGCGATCGGCATGTTCATGGACGTGCCCTCGCCGCCGCTGACGCCCTTCATCGACCAGAACATGTCGGCGAGGTCGAACAGGCCCATCTCCTTGTCGACGATCAGGGAGTCCAGGCCGGCGCCCATGGTGGGGTAGAGCGTGAAGGGGTTGAGGACCGTGCCCGGCGTGGCCACCTGGTTGGCGAGGGCGGAGAGGAACTTCTGCTGGTTCTTCGTACGGTCCAGGTCGGATCCCGCCAGCGCGTAGCGGGTGCGGACGAAGGCGAGGGCCTCCTCGCCGTTCAGGGTCTGCTTGCCCTTCTTGAGGTCGGCGCCGGACTTGGTGTCCTTGATGTCCTGCGGGATGTCCATCTCGACGCCGCCGACCGCGTCCACGATGTTCGCGAAGCCGGCGAAGCCGATCTCCACGTAGTGGTCGATGTGCAGGCCGGTGTTGAACTCGACCGTGCGGACCAGCAGCTCGGGCCCGTCCTCGGCGTAGGCGGCGTTGAGCTTCACCTGCCGGCCGGTCCCGGGGTAGGTCTTGCCCGAATCGGAGCCCACGAAGGACGGGATCTCGACGTTGGAGTCCCGGGGCAGCGAGATCAGGGTGGGGCCGTTGTCGCCGGTGTGCAGGATCATCATCGAGTCCGTGCGCTTGCCGTCGGCGGACCCGGTGTGCAGCTTCTTCTTGTCCTCGTCGGTCATGCCCTCGCGGCTGTCGGAGCCGACGATGAGGTAGTTGGTGCCCTCGCCCTTCTCGGGCCGCTCGATCACCTTCGACAGGTCGACCTCGCGGTTGAGCTTGGAGTCGGCCCAGAAGTACGTGCCGACGGTCGTCACGACCAGCACCGTCACCACGGTGATCGCCGTCCACTTGGCGCGGCGGCGCCAGTCCGGTGCGGGGCGCTGCGGGCCGTGGCCGTCACCGCCCGGTCTGCCGGGGCCACCGCCGCCGGGCGTTCCGTAGACCTGGCCGGTGTTGTAGCCGCTGTCGTAGCCGTCGCCACTGCCGTGTCCGTCCACGTACGACGGCTGCTGCGGGACGCCGCCGTACGCGCCCTGCCCGGGAGGGGCCGCCGGGCCGCGGCGGACCTGCCGCATGACGCGGGCGCCCTCGGGCTGCGCGCTCGCGCTGCCGCGTCCGTAGCGTCCGCCGCGGTTGTCGCCGGACCGTGCATCGGGCCAATCAGTCATGGAAGACAGTGTGCAGGTCCGGGCTGTGCGCCATACAAGGGTCGTCGGAAATCAGGGCACCGCTGTTGCGAAGCTGACACAAATTCCGCAGATGTGACCTCGGCATAAGGTAGAGGCCATGACAGATCAGGCCCCCGCCGCAGCGACGGAGAGTCCGGACATCCCGGGCAAGCCCACCTCGGCGTCCCGTACGACCCTCAGCCACATCATGACCCACAACGACACCAACCTCCTGGGCACGGTGCACGGCGGGGTGATCATGAAGCTGGTCGACGACGCCGCGGGCGCCGTCGCCGGACGGCATTCCGGAGGGCCTGCCGTCACCGCCTCCATGGACGAGATGGCCTTTCTGGAGCCGGTCCGCGTCGGTGATCTGGTCCATGTGAAGGCCCAGGTCAACTGGACCGGGCGGACCTCGATGGAGGTCGGGGTGCGGGTGCTGGCCGAGCGCTGGAACGAGTCCGCGCCGCCCACCCAGGTCGGCTCGGCGTACCTCGTCTTCGCGGCCGTCGACGCCGACGGCAAGCCGCGCCGGGTGCCGCCGGTGATACCGGAGACCGAGCGGGACAGACGCCGCTACCAGGAGGCCCAGATTCGCCGCGCCCACCGCCTGGCCCGCCGCCGGGCGATCGTGGAACTGCGGGAGAAGCGGGCCGCCGAGGGGTTCGAGGACTAGTCCGAGGACGGGACGGAGCTCAGGAGCAGCCCACCTGGTCGCCCCGCACCACCCCGAACTCGCCCCGCCCCGGGTCCTGCGCCCGCACCTCGCGGACCTCCCCGAAGTCGGCGCCCGCGATCACCTTCAGCGTGGCGCCCTGGCCCTTCACCGCGCGCAGCTCGCTGCCGGGAAGGGCCGCCGCGAGGGACTTCGCGGAGCGGTCCCAGCGGGGGTCGTAGGCGACGACCGTCCGCCGCACGTCCTGGTCCGCCGCGTTGACCGGGGCGCGGGTGGTGGCGAAGCCGGTCGCCGCCAGCGCGGCGTCCACCCGCCGGCCGAGGCCCGCGGTGCGGGTGCCGTTCTCGACCTGGACGCGGACCTGCCGGGGGTCCACCGGGACGCGGGGCCTCGGGTCGGGGGTGAGGTGCGCGGAGAGCGGCTCGTCCCGGCGCAGCGCGTCGAAGATGCGCCCGGACTTCTGGGCGTCCCACTTCAGCGTCGAGCCGACGCCCTTCACGGAGTGCTTCATGTCGGCGATCGGCACGGTGGTGAACTCGGAGGAGGAGGGCGAGAAGTTCCGCATCGCCCGGCCGAGGTCCAGGAGTTCGCCGGTGCCGAAGCCCTTGTCGGCGCGGACCGAGCCGAGCACCGCCCGGGTCACGTCCCGGAACCTCATCGGGTGCAGCAGGATGCCGGAGGAGGTGACCCGGTCCACCAGGGCCGCCATGAAGTGCTGCTGGCGCCTCATCCGGCTGAGGTCGGAGGTGCCGTCGACGTGCCGGGCGCGGACGTACTGCAGGGCCTGGCCGCCTTCGAGGGTGTGCCGGCCGGCGGGCAGGTCGAGGCCGGTGCGGCTGTCCTTCAGCGGCTCGCCGGTGCAGATCTCGACGCCGCCGACCACGTCCACGGTCTTCATGAAGCTGGTGAAGTCGACCTCCAGGTAGTGGTCGATCTTCACCCGGGTCATCTTCTCGACCGTGCGCACGGTCAGCCGGGGGCCGCCCTCCGCGTACGCCGCGTTCAGCTTGAGCGGGTGCCCCTCGTGCCGCTCGCCGCTCACGCGGTCGGTGTGCGGGGGCGTCACGGCGTACGAGTCGCGGGGCAGGCTGACCACGGTGGCACGGTCGCGGTCCGCCGAGATGTGCACGATCATGATCGTGTCGGTGCAGTGGCAGGGCGTCCCGCCGAGCCGGTACTTCTCCCGCTCCTGAGCGCCGATCCTCTCCCGGCCGTCGGTGCCGACCAGCAGGATGTTCATGCCGTGTCCGGCCTCGGGCCGGTTCTTCATGTCGTGGAACGGGTCGACCCGGGCGATGTCCTCGTCGAGGCCGCTCATCACCGCGTGTCCGATCCCCGCGGCGGCGAGCACCACGACCGACAGCGTGGTGACGGTGCGCACGACCCAGCGCGGCTTCCCGCGCGGCGGCGCGGGGGGCCGCGACGGACGCTGCGGTGCGGTGCGGGGCCGGGGGGACCGCGGCGGCGTGGGCAAGGGGGGACACCTCCGGACGACGGCCGTGCGTGGGATCGTGAGCACGGTAGGCCGATACGATCTGCGGCCCGGTACATCGCCCCCGGCGCGCGCGGCGGTGTCCCCCGTTCGCGGTAACGTGAGCCTTCTATGAACGCCAATCCCGACGTGCGGCTCCCCGCCGTTTCTGTGATCATGCCCGTCCTCAACGAGGAGCGGCATCTGCGTGGCGCCGTCCGCGCGATCCTCGCCCAGGAGTACGCCGGCGAGATGGAGGTCGTGATCGCCCTCGGTCCGTCCACGGACCGCACGGACGAGATCGCCGCCGAGCTCGTGGCCGAGGACCCGCGGGTGCACACCGTGCCCAATCCGACCGGCCGCACCCCGGCCGCCCTCAACGCCGCGATCCAGGCCTCGCGCCACCCCATCGTGGTCCGCGTCGACGGGCACGGGATGCTCTCCCCGAACTACATCGCGACCGCCGTGCGGCTCCTGGAGGAGACCGGCGCGCAGAACGTCGGCGGCATCATGCACGCCGAGGGGGAGAACGACTGGGAGCACGCCGTCGCGGCCGCGATGACGTCGAGGATAGGCGTGGGCAACGCCGCCTTCCACACCGGTGGCGAGGCCGCTCCCGCCGAGACGGTGTACCTGGGTGTGTTCCGGCGCGAGGCGCTGGAGCAGCAGGGCGGTTACAACGTGGAGTTCATCCGCGCCCAGGACTGGGAGCTGAACTTCCGCATCCGTGAGGCCGGCGGGCTGATCTGGTTCTCGCCGGAGCTGAAGGTGTCGTACCGGCCCCGGCCGAGCGTGCGGGCGCTGGCCAAGCAGTACAAGGACTACGGCCGCTGGCGGCACGTCGTGGCCCGCTACCACTCCGGTTCCATCAACCTGCGGTACCTCGCCCCGCCGACCGCGGTGTGCGCGATCGCGGCCGGGATCGTGGTGGGCGCCGTGCTGACGCCGTGGGGCTTCGTGGTGCCCGGCGGTTACCTCGCGGCGATCGCGCTGGGGTCCGTACCGGCCGGCAGGGGACTGCCGCTGAAGGCGCGGCTGCAGATCCCGGTGGCGCTGGCCACCATGCACATGTCGTGGGGCTGGGGCTTCCTGACCAGCCCGCGTGCGCTGGCGAAGAAGGTCATCGCCTCGCGGCGGCCCGCCGTCCACGCGGACGCGCCGACCGCCTGACGTCCCCCGTCACACGTGAGCCCCTTCCCGGACGGGAAGGGGCTCACCGCGTTCACCAGGTGAAGCCCGGACTGACGTGCATGCAGGCCTTGTCGTCGGCCCCGTTGAGCGCCTCCGCCGAATCGGGCGTGGTGTTGTCCTCCTCGGGCGCCTTGTACGTCGTCCCCTCGCGCCAGTCGGCGCCCACCACGAGCGTGACGCCGGTCACGTCGGTGGACCGTTTCACCGAGCTCGCCGGAATGCCGAGGGCGTCGGCGACGCGCCGGGCGTCGCCCTCCAGGTCGGCGCTCGGGTAGCGCACCACCGTCCGCTTCTCGCTGAGGGCGCCGGTGGTGTCGGCGGTCGCTGCGGTGAAGCCCTTCTCCTTCAGCGCACCGGCGACCGTGCTGGTCCGCCCCGGGGCGGCGGCGAGGGTGTCGGTGAGGGTGCCGTTGAGGACCTGTACGGCGATGTCGGCGTCGTCGGCGGCCGGGTCCGCCGGGGCCTTCGGCTCGGCCTTCGCCGGCTTCGCGTCCTTGCCGTCGAGGGCGATGTCCTCACGTACCAGACGGAACAGTTTCTCGGCGTCCTCGGTCGGCTCCACACGGGCGCCCACGTACCGGTTGGGCATCGTGGTCATGGTGATGCGCTCCGGCTCCACCTTGCGCAGCTCGGTGCTCAGGTCGTACAGCTTCTTCACGGTGTCGAGCCCGGGGTCGACGGTGAGTGCCTCGGTGGCCTTCTCGGCCAGCCGGCGCAGTTTGTTGGGGCTGCTCAGGGTGGCGTTCTCGCGCAGCTGCCGGACCAGCGAGTTCATGTACATGTGCTGCGCCTTGGCGCGGGCGAGGTCGCTGCCGTCCTCGAATCCGTAGCGCGTGCGCAGCCACTGCAGGGCCTGCTCGCCCTTCACCGGGTGGGTGCCCTTCTCCAGTTTCAGCCCGGAGCCGTGGCCCTGGCTGTCGCGCGAGTGGATGTTGGCGTCGACGCACACCGGGACACCGCCGACCGCGTCCGCCATGGACACCACGCCCGCGAAGTCGACCATGACGAAGTGGTCGATGTGGATGCCGGTGAGCTCCTGCCAGGTGGCCACGGTGCAGCCGGGACCGCCGTGCCCGAGGCTCTGGTTGGTCATCGTGCGCCCGTTGCTCGCCGGGTACACCGTCCCGTCGTCCGGGTCGGTGCACTTGGGGATCTCGACCAGGGTGTCGCGCGGCATGCTGACCACGGACATGTTGGACCGGTCGGCGGACAGGTGCACCAGCATCTGCACGTCGGCGAGCGGGGTGGAGCCGAACGTCTCGCGGGCGCCGCCGAGCTGCTGGTTCTCCTCGGAGTCCCGCGCGTCGCTGCCGATGAGCAGGATGTTCAGCGGGGTCTGCCCGGCCGCGTTCGGCGTCGGCTCGGCGACCTTGCTGTCGCCCAGGTTCAGGACGTCCTTCTTGATGTTGTCGTTCAGCTGCCGGTAGTAGAGGTAGCCCGCCCCGGCCGCGCCGATCATGAGCAGGGCGAGGACCGTCGCGCACCACTTGAGCAGCCGGCGTATGCGGCGCGGGCGGGGGCCGCCGCCGTCGTCGGACGGGCCCTTGTCCGGGTCTTCCGCACGCTCGCCGCCGTCACCGAGCGTCTCCGGTGCGGCGTTCTGCGTCACTGCCCCCGTCCTCCCCACCCCTGGCAACCCCTCGCGTCATGAAGCAGGCCCGTCCTGCGTCCTGTTAGACGCATGACGGGCCCGTCAGTTGCCCCGGGAATCCGATCGACTTCAACAAGTTTCGGCGGCCGGGAGCACCGTCCCGCGGACGGCGGAGTCCGCTACCAGCGGTAGGGCCCGTACACGTCCATGCACGTGCCCGTCTCCGCGGCGTCGAGGGCGTCGGCGTCCTCCGGCAGGTCCCCGGTCCCGGGCGGAGACTGCTCCGGATAGGCCGTGCCCTCCCGCCAGTCCGCGCCGACCACGACCGTGACACCGAAGACGTCGGCGGACTGCTCGACCGAGCCCGGGGGAATCCCCAGCGACTCGGCGACCCGCCGGGCGTCCCCCCGCGACCCGGCGCCCGGATGGCGCACGACGGTCCGCTCCTCGGCGAGGGCGCGGGAGGTGTCCGGCACGGCCCGCGTGAAGCCCTTCGTCACCAGCGACCGGGCGATCGCGCCCGCCCGGCCGCCGACCGGGCCGAGGGTCGCGGACCGGGTGGCGTTCTGCACCAGGACACCGATCTCGCCGTCCGGTGCGGCCGGGTCGCCGGAGGCCGGCCCGTCCTCGCCGGACGCCTTCTTCCCGTCCTTCCCGTCCTTCCCTTCCTTGCCGGTCCTGCCGCCCTTGCCGTCGAAGGCCACGTCGTCACGGAGCATGGTCCACACCCGCTCGGCACCGGCACCGGCCGCGACCAGGTGGTTGCGGTTCTGCGGGTCCTCGGCCGTGGGCAGCGTCGTCATCGTGATGCGGTCCGGCGGCACCGTCTTCAGCTGCATCCCCAGGTCGTACAGCTTCTTCACCGAGCCGATCTCCTCCGAGACCTTCAGCGACGTGGTCGCCGCCTCGGCCAGGTCCATCAGCCTGCCGGTGTCGGTGAAGACGTCCTGGTCCCGCAGGGTGCGGATCATCGAGTTCAGGTACATGTGCTGTGCCCGGGCCCGCAGCAGGTCACTGCCCCAGGCGTGCCGGGTGCGCAGCCACTGCAGCGCCCGTTCGCCCTCGACCTTCTCGGACCCGGCCTTCATCCTCAGACCCGAGCCGCCGGGCACGCCGGGCAGCGGACGGTCCCACACGTTCTGGTTGACGCAGACCTCGACACCGCCGACGGCGTCGGCCATGCTCACCACGCCGGCGAAGTCGACCGTCATCCAGTGGTCGATGTAGACGCCGGTGAGGTTCTGCCAGGTGGCCAGCGTGCAGCCCGGACCGCCGCGGGCCAGCGAGGTGTTGATGATGTCGTTGGTCGCCGGGTAGGCGTCCCCGGTCTCCGGGTCGGTGCACTCGGGGATGTCGACCCGGGTGTCCCGCGGAACGCTCACCACGGCCGCGCTCTCGCGGTCGGCGGCGAGGTGGATCAGCATCTGCACGTCGCCCAGCGGCGGGTTGCCCCGGGTGTCCCGGCCGCCGCCGAGCTCGACGTTCTCGTCGGAGGCACGGCTGTCGGAGCCGATCAGCAGGATGTTCAGCGGCGTCTGCCCGGCCGCGTTCGGCTCGGCCTTGTGCGCCTCGGAGTCACCGCTGCTGCGCTCGCCCTTCTCGATGTTGCCGTTCAGATGCCCGTAGTACAGGTGACCGGCGCCGGACGTCCCGAGTATCAGTACGGCCAGGGTCGTCGCCGACCAGCGCAGCGTGCGCCGCCCCCGCCCGCCGGGCGACCGCGGTCCGCCTCTCCCCGGGCCGCCACCGCCGTCCGGGGCCGGCCGCCCGTCGGAGCGGCCCCCGCCCGCGCGGCCGGGCCGGACGGGCCCCTCGTGCACACCGCTCCGCGCCATCGTCGCGTCCCCCCACCCCTCGCACCATGGAACGGGCCTGTCCCGCGCCCTGGAGGACGCGGGACAGGCCCGTCAGGTCACTTGGCGCACTCGACCTTGTCCGCCGTGGACTTCTTGATGTCGTCGGGCGCCTTGGACGGGGTCGTGAGCGAGACGCCGGCACCCTTGAAGTCCTCGCCGAGGGTCAGTGTCATCGCGGGCACGCCCTGGGCGTTGGTGACGCTCTCGCCGGGCTTCATCGCCGCCCCGGACAGGCCCATGACGTCGGCCAGGCGGCGTGCCTGGTCCGCCTGGTCAGGGGCGTACTCGAGAGTGGTCTTGCTCAGTTCCTCCGGTGCGTTGCCGGCGTTCTCCGACTTGTCGATGCCCTCTTCGACCTGGAGCCAGCTGAGGACCTCCTGGGCGCTGCCGTCTTCGGCGCCGCCGTTGAGGATCCGTACGCGGACTTCGGACGCCGGTGCCTTCTCGCCCTTCAGCCGGGCGGCGACGGCGGCCTTCTCCTTCTTCTTCTGCTGCTTGACCTCGGTGAACGACACGTCGTTCTTGATCAGGTCGAAGATCTCCGGGGCCTGGGCCTCGTCGACGACGACGGTCGCCTTCACCGTCTCCGCGGGGTTGTCGACCACCGGCACGGTCGTGAAGGTCAGGTTCTTGACGTTGAGCTTGCCCAGCTCCAGGCCGAGGTCCTTGAGCTTGTTGATGCTGTCCAGCTGGGAGTCGACGGTGAGCGCCTCGGTGCCCGCCTCGGCCAGCTTGATCATCTTCGACGGGCTGGTGAGGGTGTCGTTCGACTTCAGCTTCCGCATCAGCGAGCTCAGGAACTGCTGCTGCAGCTCGATCCGGCTCAGGTCGCCGCCCGTGCCGACCGAGTGCCGGGTGCGCACGAACGCCAGCGCCTCCTCGCCCTCGACGGTATGCGTGCCCGCCGGCAGCTTCAGGTGGGAGTCCGGGTCGTCGATGTCCTTCGCCAGGCACACCTCGACGCCGCCGACCGCCGAGGTCAGCGTCTTCACCGCGTTGAAGTCGGCCACCATGAAGTTGTCCGGCTTGATCCCGGTCAGCTCGGTCACCGTACGCATGGTGCAGCTGGGGGTGCGGCCGCTCTGGCCGAGGCTGGTGTTGAAGCGGACGCCGGTGGAGCCCGGGATGACCTCCTGGCTGCCGTCCTCCTGCTCGGTCGGGCAGTCGGGGATGTCGACTATCAGGTCACGCGGGATGCTGAGCGCGGTCGCGTTCGTACGGTCCTTCGAGACGTGCAGCAGGAGCGTGGTGTCGGCGTGACCGGCACTGCCCTTGTCGCCGTAGCTGCCGTTGCCCTCGCCGGTGCGCTTGTCGGTGCCGATCAGCAGGATGTTGATCGCCTTGTCCTTGCTGAAGCCACCGGTGCTGGCGCCGTCGTCGGAGACGGACTGGATGTTGTCGTTCAGATGCTCCAGATAGAGGTAACCGGCCGTACCGGCGGCGAGCACCACGAACGCCATCGTGCCGCCGGTCCACAGCAGGACCTTCTTCGCCTTCGACTTCTTCTTCGCCGGCCGGCGTCCGCGCCGCCCCGGGGGCGGCTCCTCCGGAGCGCCCCGGCGTCTGCGCTGCGGCGGCACCTCCCGGCCGGGCGCCTCACGGTCAGGTGCCTCCCGCTCCGGCGTCCCGCGGCGGGACCGCTCGGACGCACGGCCCGGTGAGGCCGACCGGCCGCGCGCGGTGCCCGTGCCCGGGGGGCGTGGGCCGCGCGGTCCGGGGACCGGTGACTGCGGTGCGGAAGGGCTCAGTCGCAGTTCGTATTCGCCGGTGCTCGGGTTGAGTACCCACTGGTCTGCGGGATCGACGTTCCCCGCCCGCCCACGCTCTTGCGAGTCCACGGTCGCTTGAATCCTCCGTCGGGCCACGCGGCGCCTTTTTCCTCCCGAGGCGCTCGGGTCTCGGTCACACAGTGCGGGACCTCAGGACGGGCCTGAAAGAACGGACGCACCGGAGCGCTCACACTAACGGTCCTGATCGAGTCGAAGCGACGCCGGTGACGAATTCCACGCCTTCACAAGTGGGCAATCCGCCCATTTCCCTGGACAAAGGTGCGCGGCCCCGGGGAAGGCTTTACGCACAGGTGTCCTCGGCGGCCGTGTTGCCCGAGAACGTCGGTGTGGGAGAGGCGAGGCCGGACGGCTTTCCGGATTCCCTTTCCGTGGCCTTCGTGTCACTGTCCGTATCGACCTGCACGGGTGCGTCCCTGCGCAGTCGCTCGAACAGTTTCTCCGCCGCGGGCTGTGCGAGTTGGTCCCGGTCGGCGTTCCCGGCGTACGGCTCCCGCGGAACGGTCAGGAATCGCACGCCTTCCGTGGGGATCTCCCGCAGCCCGCGTGCGAGGTCGTACAGACTCCGCAGACTGGCCAGCCCCGGGTCGGTCGTGAGGGACGAGGTGGCCGCGTCCAGAACGGGATACAGCTTCACCGGATTCAGCAGGACGTCATTGCCGCTCACCTTGTTGACGAGTGCGCCGAGGAAGCGTTGCTGCCGTTCCATACGGCTGGTGTCGCTGCCGTCACCGAGGGTCTTGCGGGCGCGGACATAGCCGAGCGCCTGCTCCCCGTTCAGTGTCACCCGGCCCGCGGGCAGCTTCAGCTCGGCGTCCTCGTCGTCGACGGGCTCGCGCAGGCACACCTCGACGCCGTCCACCGCGTCGACCATGTCCTTGAAACCGGCGAAGTCGACGACGACGTGGTGGTCGACCCGGATGTCCGTGAGTTTCTCCACCGTTCGGATGGTGCAGGCCGAACCGCCCAGCGCGAAGGCGGAGTTGAACATCGTGAACATCGGCTCGGAACGCGATCCGTCGGGGCGGCGGCAGCCGGGCACGTCCACCATCAGGTCCCGGGGGACGGACACCGCGGTGGCGCCGCGCCGGCCCGCCGACAGATGCAGCAGGATCACGGTGTCCGAACGCTCGGTCCCCGCGTCCCGCCCGTAGCGGCGGTTCTCGTCCCCGGAGCGCGAGTCCGAGCCGATCAGCAGGATGTTCCGGGCGCCCTCGGCGAGCGCGGCGGGCCGCTCCTCCTCGTACCGCGCGAGTTCGGCGGCCGCCGCCTCGTCCGGGGTGATGTTCCCCTCCAGCTTCCTGTACACCGCCCACCCGGCGCCCGCGGCCGCGAGCAGCACGAGGGCGACCGCGAGCCCGGTACCGCACGCCCAGCGCCGCCGGCGCCGGGCCCGCCCCCGCCCGCTCGCCGAGGACCCCGCCCCCGGGCCGAGGGCACGCCTGCCTCCCGGTTGCGCGGAGGACGCGCCTGCGGAGTCACTCATGACCGGGTCCACCCCTCACTGCGTACGGCGTCTGGTGGTGCCGTTGCGTACGACGATGACGCGGGAGGGAGGTGCGGGGCGGGTGGTGGTGCGCCGGACGGGGGAGGGAGCGGACGGGTGGGGGTGTGGAGGGCCGGTTCCGGTGGCGTGGAGCGTTGGTTCCGGTGGGGTGGTGGACGGTGTCCTTCCGGGGGGCTTTCGCGGCGCGGCGGGCGGCGGTGCCGTCACCGGGCGATGACCGTCACCCGTTCGCTCTCCACCCGCTTGTCCAGGGCGTCGTCCCCCAGACGGTCCAGGTTCCGGCACAGCACCACGGAGCCGCCGGTCGCCAGCGGCCCGTACAGGCCCGTGTTCAGGCCCTCCCACGTGTCGTACGGCCGCCCCGACAGGATCCGCGAGCCGGGCCCGGTCAGACCGAGCTCCGGAGCCTCGGCCCGGGCCCGCTCGACCACCTCCGCCCCGGTGAACTCCCGGCCCGCCACGATCAGCGCCGGCGCCTCGGGGTCGACGGGCGCGTACGGCACGAAGCGGTCGCCCTGCCCCGGCACCTCGACGGCGTAGTCGGCGAAGCCCTCCGGCGGCTGCGGGAAGCGCCCGCCGAGCGGCCTGAGCGCCAGCGCGATCCTGGCCCCCGAGCAGGCCCGCGCGGCCTCCAGCGACTCCGGCTCCGGACCGCTCACGGTCACGTCCGCCGCCGCCGGGTCCCCGGCCACGTCCGCGACCGCGCCCACCGACGCGCACGCCAGCAGCCAGACCGCCGTCTGCCAGTGCGCGGGCAGCAGCAGGGCCACCCGGTCGCCGGGTTCCACGGACAGCTCGTCCTGGAGGAGGTTGGCGGTCTTGGCCACCCAATTGGCGAAGGTGGCCACGGACAATTCGACGCGTTCGCCCGTGGCGTCGTCGTAGAAGGTCACCAGGGGGCGTCCCGGGTCCGCGGCGAGCGCGGAACCCAGCAGGTCGGCAGGGGTGCGGTCGGTGGCGTTCACCCATGCAAGCGTACGCGGACCCGTCCGCGCGCACCGCCTGCCGGGGGCACCGGTTCGGGGGAACCGGCTCCGACGGGCCGTCAAATCCCCGATGGACAGATTTGTCTGACTGTGTCCAAGCTCAGGGGCATGCGTGGAATTCTTGCTTCCTCAATCGGTGTCACCTGCGCCGCCGCCCTCGCCCTCCCGCTCGCTCCGCCCTCCACCGCGGCGGACGCGAGACCGGCGCCGACGGCAGGAGCGGCCACGCGCGCAGCGGGGACGGCCCGGCCCGACGTGCCCGGCAGTACCCAGTCGTTGTCCCTGGGACCCCTCACCCGTGACCGTGCCTCCGGCGCCACCGTCCTCGGCCTCGCCCCGCGGGCCGTACGGCCCTTCTCCCTCCTCGGCGTCGTCTGGGACGACCCCGCCGCCGAACTCCACGGCCGCGTCCGGGTCCGCACCCGGGCGGCGGGCACCGGCGCCTGGTCCGGCTGGCGGGACGTCGAGACGCACTACGCCGACCACGTGGCCGACCCGGGCAGCGCGGAGGGCGCCGCGGACGGGGTGCGCGGCGCCACGGCGCCGCTGTGGGTGGGGGAGTCGGACGGGGTGGAGATCCGGGTTCAGCCGGAGCCCGGTGAGGGTGGGGGCGAGGGGGCCGGGGCGGATGGGTTCGGAGGCGGGGAGTTCGGGGTTGGTGAGTCCGGGGCCGAGGGGTTCGGGGTCGGTGAGTTCGGGGCCGGGGGGCTCGGGGTCGGTGAGTCCGGAGTCGGCGACCACTCGGTGGTGCCCTCCGGGCTGCGGCTCGAGCTCGTCGACCCGGGTGACGAGGCCCTGGAGGGGCCGCGCATCGGCGTCATGAGCGCCGAGGCGACCGCCGCCTCCGCGGCCAACTCCGCACTCGCACCGCTCGGCGCCCTGGAGATCCCCGCGCTGGACGGCGAGCGGACCCGGCAGGAGTACCTCACCCTGCACGGGGCCGAACTGACCGAGCAGCAGCGGGCCGAGCCGTACATCGGGCCGCGCCCCGCCATCGTCACCCGGCGCGGCTGGGGGGCCGACGAGAGCCTGCGGAAGAAGCGGTTCGTGTACACCGGCAAGGTCAAGGCGGCCTTCGTGCACCACACCGCCTCCGGCAACAACTACGAGTGCGCGCAGGCCCCTTCGCTCGTCCGCGGGTTCTACCGCTATCACGTGCGGAGCCTGGGCTGGCGGGACATCGGCTACAACTTCCTCGTCGACAAGTGCGGCAGGATCTACGAGGGCCGGGCCGGGGGAGTGGCGAAGCCGGTCAAGGGGGCCCACACCATGGGCTTCAACACCGACACCACGGGCATCGCGGTGATCGGTTCCTACGGCTCCAAGAAGCCGTCCTCCTCCGCCGTGAAGGCCGTCGCCCGGCTCACCGCGTGGAAACTCGGACTGTACGGGATGAATCCGCGCGCCCAGACATATCTGAAGTCCGCCGGTGGCAATCTCTACCGAAAAGGTAAGAAGGTACGACTGAACGTGATCTCCGGTCACCGGGACGGGTTCAACACCTCGTGCCCAGGGGGGAAGCTGTACAAGAAGCTCGGCACCGCGCGTGCCACGGCAGCTCGTTACCAGGGCCGCTGAGGCGGGCCGGGCGCTCCTTCCTGCCGGAGGCGGTCTGCATACACTGGCCGGCCGAAAGACAGATCGGCCGGTCCCGGCAGGAAGCAGAGACGACAGGTGACAGAAGCGATCCTCCTGGTCGGCGGCAAGGGCACGCGGCTGCGACCGCTCACGGTGCACACGCCCAAGCCCATGGTCCCGGCGGCCGGGGTGCCCTTCCTCACGCACCAGCTGGCGAGAGCGAGAGCGGCGGGCGTCGAGCACATCGTCCTGGCCACGTCCTATCTGGCCGAGGTCTTCGAGCCGTACTTCGGCGACGGGGCGGCCCTCGGGCTGCACATCGAGTACATGACGGAGGAGGAGCCGCTCGGTACGGGCGGCGCCATCCGGAACGCCGCGTCCCGGCTGCACTCGGGGCCGGACGAGCCGGTGCTGATCTTCAACGGGGACATCCTGACGGGGCTGGACATCCGGGCGCTGGTGCGGACGCACGAGACGACCGGCGCGGACGTCTCGCTGCACCTGACGAAGGTGACGGACCCGCGGGCGTACGGGCTGGTGCCGACGGACGAGTCGGGGCGGGTGCGGGCGTTCCTGGAGAAGCCGCAGACGCCGGAGGAGATCGTCACCGACCAGATCAACGCGGGGGCGTACGTCTTCCGCCGGTCGGTGATCGACACGATCCCGGCGGGGCGGGTGGTGTCGGTGGAACGGGAGACGTTCCCGGGGCTGCTGGCGGCGGGGGCGCATCTGCAGGGGATGGTCGACTCCACGTACTGGCTGGACCTGGGGACCCCGGCGGCCTTCGTACGGGGCTCGGCGGATCTGGTGCTGGGCCGTGCGCCGTCGCCGGCGGTGCCCGGGCGCTGCGGGGACCGGCTGGTGCTGCCCACGGCGACCGTGGCACCGGACGCGAAGCTGGCGGGCGGGACGGTGGTGGGCGAGGGCGCGTTCGTGGCGGAGGGCGCGCGCGTCTTCGGCAGCACGATCCTGCCGGGGGCGGTGATCGAACCGGGCGCGGTCATCACGGACTCGCTGATCGGTACGCGGGCACGGGTGGGCGAACGGTCGGTCCTCACCGGCACGGTCATAGGCGACGGAGCGATCATCGGCCCCCGCAACGAACTCCGCGAGGGCGCCCGCGTCTGGTGCGACGCGACGATCCCGGCGGGCGCGGTCCGCTTCTCGTCCGACCAGTAGACGCCCGGGGCGGCTTTCGGTCCGGTGAGGGCTTGCGGTGGGTCGGGGCCGCGTCTCCGTGGGCAGTCGTGCCTCCCCCAGTGCCTCAAGGGCCTGGGAGGTGCCCCCAGGGCGGCACGGGTGGGCGCTGGGGGTACCCCCTCTGGGGGAGGCACCCCGCTAGCGCCGGGCCGCGCGACCCACCCCCGGCCCACCCCGACGCGGGGCACCCCGTACGGCACCGGCCCAGCCGAACCTCAAAGCCGCCCGATATCCCCGTACGGCATCCGCGGCGCCCGCCGCCCCGGCACCTTCCCGCTCAACAGGATCAACCGCGCGGCCCGGTGCCGCTGCCCCGCATACGGCTCCAGCAGCGACAACATCACCGCGTCATCCGCATACCGGTCCCCCGCGAGCGCCCACCCCACGATCCCCGGCAGATGCAGATCCCCCACGGTCACCGCATCCACCGCCCCGTGACTCCGCTGCACCGTCTCCGCCGACGTCCACGGCCCGATCCCCGACACCAGCTCCAACCGCGCCTGCGCCGCCTCCGGATCCATCCCCACCGCCTCCTCCAGCCGCGCAGCGACCCGCACGGCCCGCAGGACCGTCGACGCCCGCTTGTCGTCGACCCCGGCCCGGTGCCACTCCCAGGAGGGGATCAGCGCCCACGTCCGCGGCGCCGGCATCACCGACATCCGCTCCGGCGCGGGCCCGGGCGCCGGCTCCCCGTACTTCCGTACCAGCAGTCGCCACGCCCGGTACGCCTCCCCCGTCGTGACCTTCTGCTCCAGAATCGACGGAATCAGCGACTCCAGCACCAGCCCGGTCCGCGTCAGCCGCAGTCCCGGACGCCGGTGCCGGGTCAGCGCCAGCAGCCTGTGCCGGGGCACGAAGGCGGACGGGTCGTCGGCGGCACCGAGCATCTCCGGCAGCTTGTCCAGGAGCCAGTCGGCGCCCGGCCCCCATGCCTCGCCCCTGATCTCGCCGGAACGCCCCGTCACCCGGAGCGTCCCCGGACCCGCCGGCGTCAGGCTGGCCCGCCACACGGAACCGTCCGGCAGCGCCCGGAACGTCGGATCACCCGGTCCCCGCCGCAGCGGCCCGAGGACCAGCCCGAGGTCCAGGGGCCCCTCCGGCACCCACGTCCGTACGCGGGCCGGAGCCGGTGCCCGGCGGGGGGTTCCCTCGGGCACGGCGACATGCCCGCCGCGCACGGTCGTACGAGTCGGGCGGGGAGCGAAACGTCCTGCCACGAGAGCTCCCGGGGGTGGAAGTGAAGCGAGGGCCGCTACGAGGGTAGGCGCAGGCTCACCGCACCTCGATGAACAGGCTCACCGCACCTCGATGAAACCGCCCGCGTCCCGCTCCGGCCGCGGGCGCGGGTCCTCCGCCGGGTGGCCGATCGCCACCGCGCCCATCGGGTCCCAGTCCGCCGGCAGGTCCAGGACCTCGCGGACCACCTCGCGGCAGAACATCGTCGACGACACCCATGCCGAGCCCAGCCGCTCCCCGGCCAGCGCGACCAGGAAGTTCTGCACGCCGGCGCCCGTGGCGACCACGAACATCTCCCGCTCCGCGCCGTCCCGCCGCGCGTCCCCGTAGGTGTGCGAGCCGTCCATGACCAGGCAGGGGACGACCAGGTACGGCGCGTTGCGCAGGACGTCGCCGCGGCGGACGCGCTTGGCGATCGACTCCTCCGTCCTGCCGTCGCGGCGCAGGTCCGCGATCCACGCCTCGCGCATGGCGTCCAGGAGGCGGGTGCGGGATCCGGGGGACTCCAGCAGCACGAAACGCCACGGTGTGGTGTGGTGCGGGGCCGGTGCCGTGACCGCGGCGGCCACCGCGCGGCGTACGGCTCCGGGGTCGACCGGCTCGTCCGTGAAGGCCCGCACCGTACGGCGCTGGGTCACCGCCTGGCGCACCGCCTCGGACGTGCCGAGGCGGAACATGTCGTCGCGCGCGCCGCGGACCATCGCCCGCGCGCCCTCGCCGTCGTCGGCCGCCACCACGTGCGGCAGCCCGCGGACCACGGCCACCGGCAGGCCGGACGCCTTGCCCTTGACCAGATCGCCCGCCGCGGCGAGCTCGTCGGCCGTGGCGACGACCGTGGCGCTGAGCGGATTGCCGTACGCGTCGGTGCCGCCGCGCAGGTCGTCCAGCACCCGGACGCCCGCCGCGCCGATCGCGACATCGGTCAGCCCCGCGCGCCAGGGCCGGCCGAAGGTGTCGGTGACGATCACGCCGACCTCGACGCCGAGGGCGTCGCGCAGACCCTCGCGGATCGCCCGCGCGGAGGCGTCCGGATCCTCGGGCAGCAGCAGGACCGTGCCGGCGGGGGTGTTGGAGGCGTCGACTCCGGCCGCGGCCATGACCAGGCCCTGCCGGTTCTCGACGATGCGCAGGGAGCCGCGCCGGGCCACCACGCGCACCGTCTCCGCGTCGATCGCGGCCTCCCGGTCCGCCGCCTCGACGATCCGGCCCTCCGCCTTGGAGACGATCTTCGAGGTGACGAGGAGGACGTCGCCGTCGGACAGGTCCGGTGCGGCGGCCGCGATCAGCTTGGCCAGGTCGTCGCCCTCGCGGATCTCGGGCAGGCCCGCCACGGGCCAGACCCGGTAGCCCGTGCCGCTCATACCGCCCGGACCTCCTCCGCCAGCGTCAGCGCCTCCCGCGCCATCCGCGCGGCCGCGTCGACGTCGGTCATCATCAGCGGCACGGCCCGGCAGCGGATCCCGGCCGCCTCGACGCGCTCCACGCAGGCCGCGTCGACCGTGTCGACCAGCCAGCCGTCCAGCAGGCCCGAGCCGTAGTGCTCGGCCACCGCCGGGGCCGTGGACTCCACGCCGACGGCCGCCAGCACCTTGTCGGCCATGCCGCGCACGGGCGCGTCCCCGACGATCGGCGACAGGCCGATCACCGGCACGCCCGCGTCGGCGATCGCCTCCCGGATGCCGGGGACGGCGAGGATGGTGCCGACGGAGACCACGGGGTTGGACGGCGGGAAGAGGATCACGTCGGCCCCGGCGATCGCCTCCAGGACGCCCGGCGCCGGCTTCGCCTGCTCCGCACCGACCGGCACGACCGCCTCGGCCGGCACCGAGGCCCGCAGCCGCACCCAGTACTCCTGGAAGTGGACCGCCTTGCGCTCGCCGTCCAGCTCCACGGCCACGTGCGTCTCCACGCGGTCGTCGGTCATCGGGATGAGGCGCACGCCGGGCTTCCAGCGGTCGCAGAGCGCCTCGGTCACCGCGCTGAGCGGGAATCCGGCGCCGAGCATCTGCGTCCGCACGATGTGTGTGGCGAAGTCCCGGTCGCCGAGCCCGAACCACTCCGGGCCGACGCCGTACGCCGCGAGCTCCTCCTTGAGGTGGAAGGTCTCGTCGGCCCGCCCCCAGCCCTGCTCCTCGTCGATGCCGCCGCCGAGCGTGTACATCACCGTGTCGAGGTCCGGGCAGACCTTCAGCCCGAAGAGGTGGATGTCGTCCCCGGTGTTGCCGATGACCGTGATGTCCGCGTCCGGCACGGCCCGCTTCAGACCGCGCAGGAAACGGGCACCGCCGATGCCGCCTGCCAGAACCACAATGCGCATGGGGCCATCCTTGCAGGCGGCTACGACATCGCGTCAGGCAGTCACCGGGCCGGGTGCCGTGCGCGCCTCGCAGTGGGGGGTGGTGTGCATGGGCATCTCGGTCAGGCCCGGGTAGTAGATGTGCAGGCTGACCGCGGGTTCCAGCGTGTCGTTGACGACCTCGTGCACGTAGCCCGGCGCGAACACGCGCTGCGCGCCGGCCGTCAACGCGCGCGTGCCGCGCTCGGTGCGCTCGGTCAGGGTGCCGTCCAGGACGGTGAGCACGCCGGAGGAGCGGCCGTGGTCGTGCGGTCCGCTGCCCTGGCCGGGCACCCAGGACAGCAGCCACACCTCGTAGCCGGGGCCGGTGCGCAGCCGGTGGTACCAGCGGCTGGTGGCGTCGTACTCGACGAGGTGCTCCCACTGGGAGCGGTCGGCGGCGATGGAGCGGGCCAGGCCGGCGAACTCGGCGACGGTGGCCGGGTGCTCGCGCGGGGGCTGGAGCAGGTGCGGGACTTCGAGGATGTCACCGGCGATCTGGAGGTCGCTGTCGCTGTTCATGGATGCGGAGGTTCCTTGGCGGAGAAGCGGTGGGGGTGAGGGTGTCGCGTCGCGTGCGCCCGGGTCGCGGGCGGCGGCGAGGGGGCCCTGGTGGGAGCGAAGGAAACAGAGCCGGATCTGTGGCCCGGCGGGGCTGGAGCTACGGGAGGGGGCTCAACAGCCGGAACAGCGACAGCTACAGCGAGCGCGGGCAGCACCGAGGAACCCGGCGGAGCGGGTCGAGGTGAGTGCCGAATTCGCGAGCATGCCCACTAGGACAGCGGTTCACTCCTCCACTGTCAACTCGACGCCCGATATGTGGGACATGGTTCACCTCATCCGGTTCATCTCGCAGGTGAAAGGTTTGCTCAATCGTTTCCCGGGACACAAGGTGCCCACGACCGGGCGCCCGCACGCCGTTGCGATCCCGTGATCCGACTGTGATCCGGTTCGCTCCGGTGCGGGTGTCGGAACGAGATCGATCCCCCGGGCGTCCTCCCCATGGAGGCTCCGTGTGGGGACGGAAGCCCTCACGGGACCCACACGCGTGTCAAGGTTTAGGACGATTTGAACACTTTCCGCTCGGCCTTGGTTCCGCAGAGTGAATAAGGGGCCCAATAGCAGATCTCGGCTTGACTCGCCCGGAGCAGCACACTTGTAATTTCACTCGTGTCGTTCAGCCGGGATCGGTAACGGCTGGATCACGGGGACGCGAAGGACGGACGAGGGGCGCACATGACCGAGCTGGTGCAGCAACTGCTGGTCGACGACGCGGACGAGGAGCTCGGCTGGCAGGAGCGCGCGCTGTGCGCCCAGACCGACCCCGAGTCCTTCTTCCCCGAGAAGGGCGGCTCGACCCGGGAGGCGAAGAAGGTCTGCCTCGCGTGCGAGGTCCGCTCCGAGTGCCTCGAGTACGCCCTCGCCAACGACGAGCGCTTCGGCATCTGGGGGGGACTGTCCGAGCGCGAACGCCGCCGGCTCAAGAAGGCCGCCGTCTGACGAACGGCGCTTCACCGCTGTACGCGCTTTCTCTCGTCGTGCGCGTACACCGTGCTGATCGAGGGCCGGGACGGCGCACGAGCCTCCGTGCCCGGCCGGATCGAACCGGGCCGGGGCCGATCCGACCGGTGCCGGTCGTCGGTCGTCGGCCGCGGAAGTCCTGCCGGGGCGCTGATCCGCAGGCGGTGTGAGCCATGAATCCCCCTGTTCCGGCCGGGGGAGGATCCAATGCGTACATACGTCACTTCCCAGGCCCGTCGCAGGTGGGTTGTCCACAGGGGGCGGGCCGTTGTGTTGCCCAGCCGATAGTGTGGTCGCTCGTCCGAGACGCCCCGCTGCCCCCATCGGGCACAGGCGTTCCCCCCAGACCACCGAACCGGGGCCCGTACCTCGATGTCCGTGCACAGCCACACGGCAGCCCGGCAAGACCTCGCTGCCACACCTGAGTTCCCGCGTCACGTGGTGACCGCGGTCCTCGTCTCCCACGACGGCGCCCGCTGGCTGCCCGACGCGCTCGCCGGGCTGCTCGGCCAGGAGCGCCCCGTCCAGTTCGCCATGGGTGCCGACACCGGCAGCGCGGACGACTCCGCCCGGCTGGTCACCGAGGCCCTCGGTGACGAACACGTGCTGCACCTCGCCCGGCGCACCGGCTTCGGCCAGGCGGTCGAGGAGTGCAACCGCAACGCCCCGCACCTCACGCCGGACGACCTGCCGTATTTGAAGCGGCCGAGCGGCTGGGACCCGGTCACCCGCAGCTGGCGCGACGACGCCTACGACCTGCCGGACCTCCCGCACGGGGAGCCGGTGCAGTGGCTGTGGCTGCTGCACGACGACTGCGCGCCCGAACCCGACGCGCTGGCCCAGATGCTGCGCGTCGTGGAGAACGAGTACGAGCTCGGCCGTGACGACGTCGCCGTCGTCGGCCCCAAGCTCCGCGGCTGGTACGACCGCAGGCAGCTCCTCGAGGTCGGCGTCTCCATCGCCAACTCCGGGCGCCGCTGGACCGGCCTGGACCGCCGCGAACAGGACCAGGGCCAGCACGACCACGTACGGCCCGTGCTGTCGGTGTCCACCGCCGGCATGCTCGTCCGCCGCGACGTCTTCGACCGGCTCGGCGGGTTCGACCGGCATCTGCCCCTCATGCGCGACGACGTCGACCTGTGCTGGCGCGCCCACTCCGCGGGACACCGGGTCCTGATCGCCCCCGACGCGGTCGTCCGGCACGCCGAGGCCGCCTCCCGCGAGCGCCGCACCGTCGACTGCGTGGGCCGCACCGCCGCCTCCCCGCACAAGGTGGACAAGGCGGGCGCCGTCTACACCCTGCTCGTCAACGTCCGCACGGCCGCCCTGCCCTGGGTGCTGCTGCGCGTCGTCCTCGGCACCCTGCTCCGCACCCTCGCCTACCTCGTCGGCAAGGTCCCCGGACAGGCCGTCGACGAGATCCGCGGCCTCATGGGCACCCTGCTGAGGCCCGAACGGATCCTCGCCGGACGGCGTCACCGCGGCAGCCCGGGGGCCGACAAGGGCGAGATGCGGCCGCTGTTCCCGCCGCCCGGCGCGACCGTCCGCGTCACCGTGGAACAGGTCGCGAGCAGCCTCGTCGGCCGCTCCGACCCCGAAGCCGCCTCCGGCGCGGGACGCCACGGCGGCACCGCCGAGTCGGGACCCGGCGGCGACGACGCCGACTTCCTGGAGGTCGAGCAGTTCGCCCGCCTCAAGCGCATCGCCCGCAAGCCCGGCCCGGTGCTCTTCCTGGCGCTGCTGCTCGTCTCCCTCGCGGCCTGCCGCCAGCTCTTCGACGGCGGCGCGCTCGCGGGCGGCGCTCTGCTCCCCGCACCCGCCGACGCCGGTGAGCTGTGGGCCCGCTACACCGACGCCTGGCACACCGTGGGCGCCGGCGGCACCGGATCCGCACCGCCCTACCTGGCGATCGTCGCGGCCTTCGCCTCCCTCCTGCTCGGCTCCACCGGCCTCGCCGTCACGATCCTCCTGGTCTGCTCGGTACCGCTGGCCGGCCTCACCGCGTACTTCGCCTCCCGCCCGCTCGTCGAGTCCCGGCTGCTGCGCGCGTGGGCGGCCGTCGCCTACGCCTTCCTGCCCGCCGCGACCGGCGCCCTGGCCGGCGGCCGCATCGGCACCGCCGTACTCGCCGTGCTGCTGCCGCTGATCGCCCGCGCGGGCATCGCCGCGAGCGGCCTCACGAAACCCGGGGGCACCCGCGGCAGTTGGCGCGCCACCTGGGCGTACGCCCTGCTGCTGACGGTCACCACGGCGTTCACCCCGATCGTGTGGCCCATCGCCGTCGTCCTCGGCGTCGGCGTACTGGCCCTGCGCAGGAGTGACATCCCGGCCTACGGACTGCGCTTCCTGGCCCAGCTGGGCACCCCCCTGCTGGTCCTCGCCCCGTGGTCGCTCTCCCTCCTCCCGTTCGGCTTCTTCCGGGAAGCGGGCCTGGAGTACGGCCCCTCCGCCGCCTCCGCCCTCGACCTGCTCGGCGCGAGCCCGGGCGGCCCGGGCACCGTCGGCGGCCTGGTGCTCATCGGTCTGGTGCTCGCCGCACTCGCGGCCCTGCTCCGCTCCGAACGCCGGACGGCGATCCTCACCGCGTGGGTGGCCGCCCTGGTGGGCCTCGTCTTCGCGGTCCTGTCCAACAGCTCCACCTGGGCGGGCCCCGCGACCCTCGTCTACGGCCTCGCCGTCCTGGCCGCCGCCACGCTCGGCGCCGACGGGGCACGCGCGCGTGTCGCCGAGCAGAGCTTCGGCTGGCGCCAGCCGGTCGCCGCGCTGATCGCCCTCGCCTGCGCGGTCGGCCCGCTGGTCGCCGTCGCCGGCTGGATGATCCGTGGCGCCGACGGACCCGTGGAGCGGCGCGACCCCGTCCAGGTGCCCGCGTTCGTCGCCGAGGAGAGCGGCACCCGGGACCAGGCGCGCACCCTCGTCCTCGACAGCGACTCCACCGCACAGGTCGGCTACGTCCTGGTCCGCGGCTCCGGCGCCCGCATGGGCGACGCGGAGATCGCCGCGGTGGACGGCGAGAACACCGGGCTCGACAAGGTCGTCGCCAACCTCGTCGCCGGCTCCGGCGCCGACCAGGCCGACCAGCTCGGCGGCTTCGCCGTCCGCTACGTCCTCGTCCACCCGGGCGCACCGCGCGAGGTCACCCGTGTCCTGGACGCCACCCCGGGTCTGTCCCGGCTCAGCCAGCAGGCGGGCGGCGCGCTGTGGCGGGTGGACCGGCAGGTCTCCCGCGCGAGCATCGTCCCCGCCGAGGACGGCGACGCCGAGCCCGTGCCCGTCGCCGCCGGACCGGTCGACATCCACACCAAGATCCCGAACGGCGCGGAGGGCCGGGTCCTCCGCCTCGCCGACACCGCCGCCGACGGCTGGACCGCCACCCTCGACGGCAAGCCGCTGACCCGCGTCACGGTCGACGGCTGGGCCCAGGGCTTCCAGCTCCCCGCCTCCGGCGGCACGCTGAACGTCACCTACGACGACCCGGTCACCCGCACCGCCTGGCTGTGGGCCCAGGGCCTGCTCGCCGTCGTCCTCGTCGTCATGGCCCTGCCGGGCCGCCGCCGCGACATCGACGACGACCTGCCCGAGGAGCCGGCCGTCCCCGCCGAGGCCATGGCCGGCGAGGGCCGCCGCGCCCGCCGCCTGCGCGCCCAGGCCGAGGCGGAGTCCGCCGCCGAAGCGGAGTCCGCCGCCGGAGGACCGGGCGCCGACGAGGACTTCCCCACCCCGCCCGAGCAGCCGCCCGCCCCCGTCCCGCAACAGCCCGACCACAGCGACTGGGACGCGGCGGCGCAGTACCCGAACGCCTACCCGGACGAGCAGTACCAGCAGTACCCGGCGGACGCCTACGGCCGGCCCTACCCGGCGGAGGCCTACCCCCAGGGCGGCGAGTACGACCCGTACGCCTACGGCACCCAGCAGACGCCGTACGACCAGACCTACGCACAGGGCTACGACCAGAACTACACCCAGGGCTACGACACGTCGTACGACCCCCACGGCACGGGCAGTGAGCGTCCCGACGGGAGCCAGCAGTGAACCGCACCACCCTGTCCCTGATCGCGGGCGTGACCGCGCTCGCCGCCGTCACCGGCTTCGCCGCGGTGTCCTCACCGGACGCCAAGGCCACGGACGGGACGGCGGAGGCGGCGGCCCACCTCCCCGTGGAACGCACGAGCCTGGTGTGCCCCGCGCCCAGCACCTCCGACCTGGCCGAGACGACGTACACGTCCTTCACACCGGTCACGAAGGGCGCGGAGGCCGAAGGCAGGGCCGGACTCCAGCCCGCCACGGAGCAGAAGCCGGACGAGTCGAAAACCGAGGACGACAAGGACGCCAAGTCCGAGAAGCCCCTCCTGGAGCCCGAGGACCCCGGCAAACCGGTCACCGGGGAGACGACCGGCGGCGAGTCCCCCGCCCTCCTCGGCACCGCCGAGGGCCGCTTCGCGCCGGGCTGGACCGTGCAGGAGACGACAACGGTCACCGCGGGCACGGGCCGGGGCATGCACGGCGTCACCTGCACGGCTCCGGACACGGAGTTCTGGTTCCCCGGCGCGAGCACCGACGCCGACCGCACCGACTACGTCCATCTGACCAACCCCGACGACTCGGCGGCGGTCGTGGACATCGAGCTCTACGGCAAGGACGGTGCGCTCAAGACGACGGTGGGGGAGGACATCACGGTCCAGCCGCACTCCGCCGAGCCGGTCCTGCTCTCGACGCTCACCGACGAGAAGCAGACCGATGTGACCGTGCACGTGGTGGTCCGCAGCGGCCGGGTCGGTGCCGCCGTGCAGGCCCTGGACGCCAAGCGGGGCGGCGACTGGCTGCCCGCGTCGACCGACCCGTCCGGCAGCCTGGTCCTGCCCGGCATCCCGAAGGACGCCACCGCCGTACGCCTGGTCGCCTTCACCCCCGGTGACGCCGACGTCGACCTGAAGGTGCGCCTCGCCTCCCCCTCCGGCCTGATCACCCCGGCCGGCCACGAAACCCTCCACGTGAAGGGCGGCATGACGACGGCCGTCGACCTGGACGACATCATGCGCGGTGAGGCGGGCTCCCTGGTCCTGACGGCGGCGGACGACTCCGTCCCAATCGTGGCGGCGGCACGGGTGCTGCGCGGCGAGGGCGACGACCAGGAGTCGGCCTTCGTCCCGGCCGCACGACCGGTCGGCACGCGTGCCACGTCCGTGGACAACACGGCCAAGGGCACGACGCTCTCGGTGACGGCTCCCGGGGGCACGGCGAAGATCAAGGTCACGGCCTCGGCGGGCACCGAGGGCGGTACGGAGGCCTCGAAGACGTACACGATCAAGTCGGGCACGACGCAGGACATCGAGGCGCCGGTGCCGGCCGGGGTGAAGGGCACGTACGCCCTCACGGTGGAACCCCAGTCGGGCGCACCGGTCTACGCGTCCCGGACGCTGACGGCGACGGAGAACGACGTCCCGTTCTTCACGGTCCAGCCCCTCCCGGACGACCGGGGCACGGTCGCGGTACCGACGTCGACCGAGGACCTGTCGATCCTGCAGAAGTGACCGCACACCGGGAGCGGCGCGAACGCGCCGCTCCCGGCGCTTCCGCTCCCACCGCTCCCGCGGACGCCGGGCTGCGTGTCACCCCCCGGCCCACCCCGACGCGCGGCACGGTGCAGGCACCGGGTGCGTGACCCCCCCGCACGCCCGCGCCCGCGCACAACCCCCGGTCAGTCCTCCCCGTACCGCGGATCCACCGTCTCCGGCGTCAGCCCCAGCAACTCCGCCACCTGCTCGACCACGACCTCGTGCACGAGAGCCGCCCGCTCGTCCCGCCCCTTGGTGCGGATCTCCACCGGCCGCCGGTACACCACCACCCGCGCCGACCGCCCCTCACGAGCAGCCACGGTCCCACCCAGCGGCACCGGCTCGTCGCTCCAGGCACTCCCGTCCAGCCGCGGCACGTCCAGCACCAGGAAATCGATGTCGGCCAACTGCGGCCACCGTCGCTCCAGCCGCTCCACGGAGTCCTGCACGAGATCCGCGAACGTCTCCGCACGGCTCGCGGCGAGCGGCACCTGGGGAGGTGCGATCGGGCCGCGCATGCCCCGGCCGTGGCGATCACGACGTCGGGGCCCGGGGCCGGGTCCGGCGGCACGGGGCGTCACAGAGCTGTCCATCACTGCGAAGCGTAGTCGCCACGTCGCCACCCCGCCCGATCCCCGCACGCCTTCCGGCCGACCCGCACGGCATGTCACAACATGACCATTCCAGCCAAGGTTGGGATCGATTCCGTATCTCTCCGAGACCGACAGCCTCAAGGCAATTGACGGTGTTTGTACCAACTGGTGACCGAAATCAGTACCGGCGAACCCCCGGGCCTCCGCGTCGAACCAGGTCAGCAAGGTACCCCCAAAGGGGCATGTGAGGCATTTCATACCGCGACACGGTGGAGTGACCTGGTGGAGAGTCGTCGCGGCCCGCTCAAGAGTGCGGTACCGTCCAACATCGTGAGCCCTGTACGTCGCTGTTCGCGCACCGCCTGCGGCCGTCCCGCCGTCGCGACGCTGACGTACGTCTACGCCGACTCGACCGCGGTCCTCGGCCCGCTCGCCACCTACGCCGAACCCCACTGCTACGACCTGTGCGCCGAACACTCCGAGCGCCTCACCGCGCCGCGCGGCTGGGAGGTCGTCCGTCTGCTCGACGGTTCGGCCCCGGCCCAGCCCAGCGGGGACGACCTGGAAGCGCTTGCGAACGCGGTGCGAGAGGCGGCCCGTCCCCAGGAGCGAGCGGCGGGAGCGGGCGGCGGGTCCCGCACCGCGGACCCCATGGAGGTCGCGCGCCGCGGCCACCTGCGCGTACTCCGTTCCCCGGACAACTGACCGGGCGAGCCTCCCTTCCCGCACCTCGAGCACCCCATAAACCCCCGCACGCCCATTGACGCCCACTTGTCGCGGACACGACCATTCCCTGGAACGCGGCGAGAAATCGCTTTCGCATGGCGGAATCCGGGAGGCGCCCGTGTACGTCCAGGAACTGGAACCCGTCGCCGGCTCGCTCGGCCTCTCCGCCCTGGTGGCGGCCCTGCCACTCGTGATCGTCCTGGTCCTGCTCGGCGGCGTCCGGATGAAGGCGCACCTCGCGGGCCTGATCGGCCTGCTGGCGGCCGTCCTGGTGGCCTGTCTGGCGTACGGCATGCCGCTGGGCCAGACGCTCTCCGGCGGCGTCCAGGGCGCCGTCTTCGGCGTCTTCCCCATCATGTGGATCGTCATCAACGCCCTGTGGGTCTACCGGATGACCGTCCGCACCCGCCACTTCGACATCCTCCGCCGTTCCTTCGGCCGCCTCTCCGACGACCCCCGCATCCAGGCACTCGTCATCGCGTTCTGCTTCGGCGCCCTGCTGGAGGCCCTCGCCGGGTTCGGCGCCCCCGTCGCGATCTCCGCCGTGATGCTGGTGGCCCTCGGCTTCGACCCCGTACGCGCCGCCGTGGTCGCGCTGGTCGCCAACACCGCGCCGGTGGCGTTCGGCGCCATGGGCACACCGGTCGTCACGCTCGCCCAGGTCACCGGCCTGCCACTGGACTCCGTGGCGTCCGTCGTCGGCCGCCAGACCCCGCTGCTGGCCCTGGTGGTGCCTCTCGTGCTGGTCTGGCTGGTGGACGGACGCCGCGGCCTGCGCGAGACCTGGATCCCCGCACTGGTCTGCGGAGCCGCCTTCGCCGTGGCGCAGTTCGCCGCCTCCAACTACGTCTCCGCGCAACTCGCCGACATCGGCGCCGCCCTGGCCGGCGCGGGCGCCCTGGTCGCCGTACCGCACGCGCGCGTGCCCGCCACCGAGTCCGTACGGGCCTCCGTGCTGACCGGCGCGCGCAGCGAGGAACTGGACGAGGAGGACCCGCGCGGCGAGGTGGTACGGGCCTACGCCCCGTACGCGCTGATCGTCGCGGTCTTCTCCGTCGCCCAGATCCCGGCGGTGAAGGACTGGCTCGCCGGTGCCACCCAGACCTACGACTGGCCCTTCCTGGACGTGGCGGGCCCGGGCGGTGAGCCCGTCGGCGGCAACGTGTTCACCTGGCCGATCGTCTCCACCGGCGGCACCCTCGTCCTGTTCGCGGGGGTGCTCACGACGGCGGTGATCGGGGTGCACGCGCGCGTGGCGGTCAAGGAGTGGCTGGCGACGGTCCACGAACTGCGGTTCGCGATCCTCACGGTGACGTCCGTCCTGGCCCTGGCCTACGTCATGAACCTCTCGGGTCAGGCGGCGACCATCGGCCACTCCGTGGCCGCGGCCGGGGCCGGCCTCGCCTTCCTGTCCCCGGTCCTCGGCTGGTTCGGGGTCGCCGTCTCCGGCTCGGACACCTCCTCCAACGCCCTCTTCGGCGCCCTCCAGGTGACCGCCGCCCAGCAGTCCGGTCTCTCCCCCGACCTGCTCGCCGCCGCCAACAGCTCCGGCGGCGTCCTCGGCAAGATGATCTCGCCGCAGAACCTCACCATCGCCTGCGCGGCCGTCGGACTGGCGGGCCGCGAGGGCGACCTGCTGCGCAAGGTGCTGCCCTGGAGCCTCGGCCTGCTGCTCGTGATGTGCCTGCTCGTGGTGGGCCAGAGCACGGCGGCGCTCGACTGGATGCTGCCCTGAGCGTCCGCGACGTGCGGAAGTCCGTCCGGTGGCCCCGACCGGAGTGTCACCCTCTACGGGTAGTTTGTGGTGACCGACAGGACTTCCGGAAGGGTTGGCCGTGGCTGCTGATCTGTCGCAGATCGTCAAGGCGTACGACGTGCGCGGAGTCGTCCCCGACCAGTGGGACGAGTCCCTGGCCGAACTCTTCGGCGCCGCCTTCGTCCGGGTGACCGGCGCGACCGCCGTCGTCACCGGCCACGACATGCGGCCGTCGTCCCCCGGGCTGTCGGGCGCCTTCGCGCGCGGGGCCGCCGCCCAGGGCGCCGACGTCACCGAGATCGGCCTGTGCTCCACGGACCAGCTCTACTACGCCTCGGGCGCCCTGGACCTCCCCGGCGCGATGTTCACCGCGTCCCACAACCCGGCGCGGTACAACGGCATCAAGCTGTGCCGCGCGGGCGCGGCGCCGGTCGGCCAGGACACGGGCCTGACGGAGATCCGGGAACTCGTCGAGCGGTGGAGCGAGTCGGGCGCCCCGGAACCGATGACCGGCACCCGGGGAACGATCACCCGGCGCGACACGTTGGACGACTACGCGGCACACCTGCGCTCGCTCGTCGACCTGGCCTCCCTCCGCCCCCTGAAGGTCGTCGTCGACGCGGGCAACGGCATGGGCGGGCACACGGTCCCGACGGTCTTCGCCGGACTGCCGCTCACCCTCGTCCCGATGTACTTCGAACTCGACGGCACCTTCCCCAACCACGAGGCCAACCCCCTCGACCCGGCCAACCTCGTCGACCTGCGGAGGCGGGTCCGTGAGGAGGGCGCCGACCTCGGCCTCGCCTTCGACGGCGACGCCGACCGCTGCTTCGTCGTCGACGAGCGGGGCGAACCGGTCTCCCCGTCCGCGATCACCGCCCTGGTCGCCTCCCGCGAGCTGGCCCGCAACGGCGGCAGGGGCACGGTCATCCACAACCTGATCACCTCCTGGTCGGTCCCCGAGGTCGTACGGGAGAACGGCGGCACCCCCGAACGCACCCGCGTCGGCCACTCCTTCATCAAGGCCGAGATGGCCAGGACCGGAGCGATCTTCGGCGGCGAGCACTCCGCGCACTACTACTTCCGCGACTTCTGGAACGCCGACACGGGCATGCTGGCCGCCCTGCACGTCCTCGCCGCCCTCGGCGGCCAGCAGGGCACGCTGTCGGCCCTGGTCGCCCAGTACGACCGCTACGCGGGCTCCGGCGAGATCAACTCCACGGTCGACGACCAGACCGCCCGCCTCGCCGCGATCAGGGCCGCGTACGAGGGCCGCGACGGCATCACCCTCGACGAACTGGACGGCCTCACCGTCACCTCCACCGACTGGTGGTTCAACGTCCGCCCCTCCAACACGGAACCCCTCCTCCGCCTGAACGCGGAGGCCCGGGACGAGGCAACGATGACCAAAATCCGCGACGAAGCCTTGGCCATCATCAGATCGTCCTAACCACACCACCCACGGCCGACCGCTGCCTCCCCCCTCGCGGGCAGTCGCCTGCCTCCGGCCTCCGTGGGCAGTCGTGCAGCTGGGGCGGCACGGGTGGGCGCGACGGCACCCCGCAAGCGCCGGGCTGCGCGAACACCCCCGGCCCACACCAACGCGGAGCACCCCGCAAGCGCCGACCAGCGCAGGCCCACCCCCGCCCCGCCCCCAGCACAAGGCACCGCACAACCTCGCCCACCCCGCCACCCACCCCCCACCGGCGGTACCCTGACCAGCACATCCACCCAGCGAAGGGACCCCCATGC
>NZ_JAGMUJ010000220.1 GCF_019049255.1 Streptomyces sp. AC558_RSS880
GATCCTCACCGGCGTCTTCGCCTGGCTGGGCAAACCGGTCGACGGTGTGTTCCTGGCCGCGCTGCTCACCGTGATCGGTTACTCGGTGAACGACTCCGAGGTGGTGTTCGACCGGATCCGCGAGCTGTGGTGCAAGGACGGCAAGGCGCCGCTGGCCCAGGTCACCAACCGGGCGATCCTGCAGACGGTGCCCCGTACGGTCAACACCGGTATCGGTGTGATCTTCATC
>NZ_JAGMUJ010000032.1 GCF_019049255.1 Streptomyces sp. AC558_RSS880
CGGCGAGAGCGCCGGCGTCCGTCAGGAGCATCTTCACGAGGTCACCGGGTACCAGCCGCGGCCACAACGCCTCGACCGCTCGGTCGACGCCGGCGTCGTCGAGCAGATCGGCTCGGACGGCGTCCAGGTCCAGCTCGTGGACCGGACCTGAGTCGGCCGCACCTGCGGCACGGCGCTGGGCGACTCCCGTGAACCGGTCGAGGTTCAGGCCCGTCATCCTTTCGGCATCGGCGTCGATCTGCTCCAGAAGGTCGCCCATGTCTCGCTGCATCGCGTCGGTGACGGCGTCGACCAGGAGCTCTTTGAACACCTGGCGCGCGGGGTTGTGCCCCGACACGGCCGCCAAGGCGGCATCGCGTGCCGCGGCGACTTCCTCGCCGGGAAGGTGAACCGGTTCCTGTCCGATCCGCACGGTGAAGTCACCGACGGGGGCTTGGTGGACGCGCAGCAGGCCGGCCAAGGCGTCGGCGAGGTCGGACCTTCCCTTGAGACGCGCCGTGTCGAACGGGTCCACCGCGTCCGGGGACACCCCGGCCAGTTCCCGGCAGGTCGCCAGAACGACGTCGTTCTCTCCGAGCGAGGGAAGGACCTGGGAGATGTAGTCGAGGAACCGGGCGTTCGGGCCCACCACCAGGACACCCTCCTCCGCGGCGCGCGGGAACGCGTACAGGACATAGGCCGCCCGGTGCAGCGCGACGACCGTCTTGCCGGTGCCGGGCCCGCCCTGCACCACGGTCACCCCGCGGTGGGCGGAGCGGACGATCTCGTCCTGCTCGGCCTGCAGCGTCGCGACGGCCGCGTGCATCCTGCCCGTACGCCGTGCCGACAGGGCCTCGGTCAACGGGCCGTCCCCCACGACGTCCTCGCCGGTCGGGGCGGTCCCGTCCAGCAGTTCGTCGCTCACCGAGATCACCGTGCGCTCCTCGAGGCGCAGGTGCCGGCGCCGCCGCAGGTCCATCGGGTGGACCGGCGTCGCCTCGTAGAAGGGCCGCGCCGCGTTCGCGCGCCAGTCCACGAGCAGAGGCAGGTCGTCCTCCTCCCTGTGCAGTCCGATCCGCCCGATGCGCAGGGCCGTGCCGTCCGTCCAGTCGATGCGCCCGAAAACCAGCCCCTTTTCTGCGCCCTCCAGCCGGCCGATTTCCTTGGACAGACGCTCGGCGGCGATTTCCCTCTCGTATGCCTCACCGGCGCTTTCCGCCGGGGCCTTCAGCACATTCGCCCGGTGCACCCGCGCCTCGGAAAGCCGCTCGGTGAGCAACTCGTATAACGAGGACACATAATCCTGCTCCGACGCAACCGCACGCACAGCGGGATCATTCATCTTCGACAACAGGGGGCTCCTTCGATTCGAGCCACACCATATGGTCAAAGTCCCCTGAAGATAAGTCTTGACTTACTTGGTAAGCCATGGCCTTGCGATGGAATTCATGAAGACCGGTCGTATGGCGTGTCTTGCATTCCGCCGTTCCGTATGCCTCTGGTTGCGTTTCCGCTGCCCGCCTGCCTTATGGCGAGCCCGTCCTTGGAAGCCGGCGATGTTTTGCCACGCTCGGGAAAAGGGGGAGATTCGGCCAGGCGACCGGACCGTGATCGCTCTCAACGGGATTTCCCGTACCCCGGCCCCCGACCACTCGCACCCGAGCAAGGCCGTGGACATGGCCGGAGGGTGTTGTCGCGTGACCACCGCGGGCCGTGGGCCCGCGGTGGTCGTCCCTCCTGCCGCGTCGCGGGGAATCAGCCGCCCAGCACCGAGCCGAACTCGGCGTTCGGGTGGGTGAGGCCGAAGTCCTGCGCACTGAACGAGGTCGCGCCGGTCGTCGTCAGGCCGGTCGCCGAACCGCGCAGCACCCAGTCGGCGCCGTCGCGCACCGATCCGGCGAAGACGTCCTCGCCCTTCGCCGCGATCGTGAGGTCCGCCGCGCCGTCGCCGTCGAGGTCGGCGATGTCCACGGCGGAGCCGAACCAGTCGTCCGCCTCCGCGGTGCCGGGCACACCGTCGGCGGCCTGGTGGAACACCTGGGCGCCGGTGCCGGTCAGACCGGTGGCCGTGCCCCGGAGCAGGACCGTCGCGCCGGCCCCCGACACGCCTCGGACCGTCGCGCCCGGCGCCCCGACCGCCACGTCCGCGTAACCGTCGCCCGTGACGTCGCCGACCGCGACGGACGCGCCGAAGTTGTCGCCGGACCGGCCACCGCCCGGGGCGTCGAGCGTGGCGGTGCGGTGGGCGCCGAGGCCGTCCGCGCTGCCGTAGCGGACGTGGAGGAGGCCGGCGGCGTCCGTGTACTCGCCGGTGGTCGTCGCCGACGCGGGAACGTGGCCGGTGACGAGGTCGGCGTGGCCGTCGCCGTCGACGTCCCCGGCCGCGACGGAGACGGTGGGCGCCTCGCCCGTACCGGAGGCGTCGGTGCCCGGGGCCGGCACGGAGGCCGCCTCCAGCCCGCTGTCGCTCCACGTGTAGACGCCGGTGTGCTGGCAGCCGCCCGTCGTCCCGCCGCAGTTCTCCGGCCCGGTGACGACGAGCTGGGCGCGTCCGGCGCCGGTGAAGTCGCCGGCGGTGAGGGTGCGCGGCTGTATGTAGGCGTTGTAGTTGTAGAAGCGCGCCACATCGGTGGGCGCCGTGCGGCCCACCAGGTCGTCGTACGCCCACAGGTTGGTGCGGCTGAGCGTGGCGATCTGCGGGACGCCGTCGCCGTCCAGGTCGGCGACGACGACCTTCTTGCCGTAGTCCTTCTCGGCGGACCACTCGTTGGTGGCGTACGGGCTGACCATCGACATGCTCTCGCCGGTCAGGCCGTCCGGGCCGCCCCACAGCACGGTGAGCGTGCCGTAGGTGCTGCTGTACCGCACCGCTTCGCCCGGCACGCCGACGACGAGGTCGGTGTAACCGTCGGCGTCCAGGTCGCCGCCGGCGTGCGTGGCGCCGAACAGGTGGTACGAGCCGGCGTCGCCGGGGACACCCGCGGAGTTCTGGGTGAGGGTCGTCGAGCGGGCGGGCGAGACGCCGTCGGCGGATCCGTACAGGACGGTGACCGAGCCGGCGTCGGTCCGGCCGTCGACGGGAGCGTGGGGGGTGGCCACGACGAGGTCGGCGACGCCGTCGCCGTTGAAGTCGTCGGGCGCGGAGGTGGCCGCGCTCGCCGTGGGGGCGAAGGTCAGGGACAGGCCCGCGGCTGCCGTGGCGACGGCCAGGGCGACCGCCGGGGTGCGTGTGCGCAAGATTGCTCCAGTCTCAAGGACAGACGTGAGGCGTGGGGGGCCGCATGCATGACGGTCACGGTGTGGCGGGGGTTGTGCCCGGTGGGGCGGGGGCCATGGATGCCCGGCAAACAACCTCGTCTCCTTCACCCGCGGTTCACATCTGACGCGCCCGGGTGGTCAGCGGTGGGGAATCCCGTGGTGGCGGCGGAGGACCGGTGCCAGGTAGGACACGTGCGGGCCGGTGAGGTCCGCCAGGTCGGTCGGGGAGCGGACGAGGGCGAGCCGGTCGAGTTCGGGGACGCGGCCGAGGGCGCGCTCGGCCGCCGTGAGGGCCGTGTGGCGTTCGTGCAGCCAGGCCGCCGGGCGGGGCGGGGCCTGGAACAGGACGCCGACGCTGCCCTTCGCGCCCCGGGTGACCTGCCAGGGGGTGAGGTCGTCGGCCGGGGTGTCGACGCCGGTCTCCTCGGCCAGCTCCCGGGCCGCGTGGCGGCGCAGGGCGGTCAGGTCGAGGGGTACGCCGTCCGGTGGGGGCTCGACCGAGCCGCCCGGGAGCTGCCAGCGGCCGGGGGAGGTCGTCCAGGACGCCATCCGGCCGATCAGCAGCCGTCCGTCGTCCGCCGGCTGCGCGACCGACACGAACAGGGACGGCAGCCGTACGGTCGCGCCGGGCACCTTGCGCGGGACGTAGTACCGGTACGTCGCCCGGACCCAGGTCAGGACGAGGCCGTGGCGTGCGTCGTGTTCCAGGCCCGTGCACCCGGCCACCGGCCCGTCGAACAGGGCCGGGTTGGCCCGGACCGCGGCGTCCCAGGCGTCGTCCATGGCACGCCGGTCCCGCGGGGACAGCCGGGGCGGCGGGGCTTCGACCAGCCGCAGCCGGTCGGCGGCGAAAAGATCCATGCCGGGACCGTATCCGTGGCCGGGGAGGGCGTCGTCGTAGGCGACGCATGGTGCGGCCGATGCCTGGCGTAACTTCGGGGGAACGGCCGTCTCGGCAGCCCGCAGGGCGGTACAGGTGAGGAGCGGAACATGGACGACGCGCGGGACACGGCCCGGCGGCTGCGCGCGATCTGCGACGAGTTGTCGGACCGGTTCTACGAGCGGGCGGACGTCGTACGGACGCTGGTGGTGACGTTGCTGGCCGGGCGGCACTCGCTGGTGCTCGGCCCGCCGGGTACGGCGAAGTCGGAGCTGGCGCGGGAGCTCACGGGCCGGGTCGAGGGGGCGGCCTACTGGGAGATCCTGCTCTCGAAGTTCACCGCGCCGACGCGGATGTTCGGGCCGATCGACGTCGCCGCGCTGGCGCGGGGCGAGTACCGGCAGGTGTACGACGGGCGCGCCACGACCGCGCACGTCGCGTTCATCGACGAGATCTTCAAGTGTTCGACGGCCGCGCTCAACGAGACGCTGGGCTACCTCAACGAGCGGATCTACCACCCCGAGAACGGGGGCGCCCCGATCCGCTGCCCCCTGATCGGGGCCATCACCGCGAGCAACGAACTCCCCAGCGGGGAGGACTCCGCCGCGATCTACGACCGGCTGCTGGTGCGGATCGAGGTCGGGTATCTGGAGGACCCCTCGAACTTCGCCGCGCTGGTGCGTTCCGCCGTCGGCCGCCCGGCGGCACCTGCGCCGCCGACCACCGTCGAGCTGGCCGCGTTGCGGCACGCCGTGACGGAGGCCGTCCCGGCCGTGGACGTGCCGGACGTGATCGTGGACGCGGTGGTGACGCTGCGGGCCGCCCTGCGCCGCAAGGAACTCGTCGCCTCCGACCGGCGGTGGCGGCAGGCGGTGGGGCTGCTCCAGGCGTCCGCGTACCTCGACGGGCGTACGGCGGTGGCGGAGACCGATCTGTCGGTGCTGACGCATGTGCTGTGGGACTCCCCCGCCCAACGTCCGGTCGTGGAGCGGGAGGTGCTGCACCTGGTCAACCCGGACGCGAAGGAGGCGCTCGACCTGGCGGACGGCATCGAGGAGTTGGAGGCGCAGCTCGACGCGATGGCCGGGCAGTCCCGGGAGGCGCTGAGCGAGTGGGTCATCAAGAACGCCCACAACAAGCTCGCCATGGCGGGCAAGCGCCTGGAGAGACTGCGGGAGGAGGCGGCGAACGCCGGGCGTTCCACCGCCACCATCGACCGGGTCACCGGCCGTCAGCGCGCCGTCCGCGCCCGCGTCCTCACCGAGGCCCTCGGTATGGACGCGAGCATGGTGCAGGCCCAGCTCTGAGGCGGCACGATGGGTGACACGCACAGCGGACTCGACGAGCTGGCGGGCCGCTCCGGGAAGTGGCTGGCCCTGTCCGCCGCCGCTGCCGAACGGCACACGGCGGCCGTGGTCGCGGGCCCGTTCGACCGGGTCGCGTGGCGGGACGTGTACGAGCAGTCGGCGGGACTGCGCGAGCTGGCGGCGGAGCTGCGTTCCCGCCACGACCACACCACCGACCTCCTCACGGACGTCTTCCTCGCCGCCTGCCAGACAGCCCCGCGACTGCGCGACCGTACGGAGATGGCCCCTTCCCACCTGGTCAACCACCAGGTCGTCGCCTCCCTGCTGCACTCACCGGAGTTCGCCGAACTGCACCGGGAGACGGCAGGCGACTCCTACGCCGCCGCCATGGCCGTACTCGCCCAGGCCGCCGCGCTGCGCGGGCTCCTGGAGCGCTCCCGGGACGCCCGGGACCGGGCCGGGCAGGCGGACCGGGCCCGGCGGGACGCCGTGACCGCCGCGAACGCCGTGAGCGAGGCGCTCCGGCAGGCCGCCGAGGAGACCGACGAGGACGGCGCTGTTCCCGCCCCGGCCGCCGATGCCGTACACCGGGCGATCGAGGCCGCCGAAGCCGCCGAGGCCGCTGCCCGGCAGGAGGCCCGTGCCGCCGCGCAGGCGCTCGCGGTGGCGCTTCCCGGCATCCGTGCCGCCGCCCGGGACGCGGCGGCGACGGCGGCCGAGGCCGTCCGGCAGGAGGCGGCGCTGATGCGTGCGTGGGGTGTCGGCGCCGGTGAGCTGGAGCGGATGCCGTTCGACGAGCGTGCCCGGCTCGCCGAGCGGCTGCGCACCGGGCGGCTCGCGCGGTGGGCCGAACTGATCGGCCGTTTCCGGCAGATGGCCGGTGGTGAGCGCGCCCGCAAGGTGGAGAACGCCACGGGTGAACTGGTCGGCGTCACCCTCGGCGACGACCTCTCCCGGGTCGTCCCCTCCGAGCTGGCGGTCCTCGGCGTGCCGGAGCTGCGTGCGGTGTTCGCCGCGCGGTACGCCGCCGGGGAGCTGATGCTGTACGACACCCGGGGCGAGCAGACCACCGGGCGGGGCGCCGTCATCGCGTGCGTGGACACCTCGCACTCCATGTACGCGGAGGGGCCCGGCGGCATCACCCGGGAGGCGTGGTCCAAGGCGTGCGCCCTGGCCCTGCTCGACCAGGCCCGCCACGCCGGACGTGACTTCGTCGGCATCCTGTTCTCCGCCGCCGACAAGATCCGGGTCCACCGTTTCCCGGGCGACCGACCCGCCGGGGTCGCCGACGTCCTCGACTTCGCGGAGACCTTCCTCGGCGGCGGCACGGACTTCCAGCGTCCGCTGGGCACGGCCGTGGACGTGCTGGAGGAGGAGTTCGACGACACGGCCCGTGGACGCGGCGACATCGTGCTGATCACCGACGACGCCTGCGAGGTGACGGAGAAGTGGGTGCGCGGCTGGAACGACGCCAAGCACCGCCTGGGCTTCCGCCTCTTCGGCGTGGCCGTCGCCACCCCGGACACCGCCACCGGGTCCGGGTCGGTCCTGGAGTCCCTGTGCGACAACCTCCGCACCGTCGAGGACCTGACGGACGTCCACACGGCCGCCGACCTGTTCCGCGTCATCTGACCTGGCGCGCCCGCGCCGGCACCGGCTGCCGGGACGTGCGGAACCGGTTACGGAGTGGCTGGTTCCCGTTGCGTACCGGTATCGCCCGGACACCGGCCGTTCACCGGGGCCGCCGGGGAACGTTGGGTTCCGCAGGGATGCTCCGGGCGTGAGACGAATTATGGGAATCGCCCTCGCGGTGCTGCTGATCGGTGGCGTGGTGGCCGCCGTCGTCGCGGGCCGGGACAACGAGGAGTCGGGCACGGCAACGAAGACCGTGCGCATGGTGATCGGATCGGAGAAGGCGGAGTTCTTCGCCGATCCGGACGTGGTGAAGGCCCTCGCCGCCAAGGGCTACACCGTCGAGGCCGAGACCGCCGGGTCCTGGGCCATGGAAGGGCTGGACCTCGAGGGGTACGACCTCGCCTTCCCGTCCAGCCGGGCGCCCGCCGCCGAGCTGGCCGAGAAGTACGAGGTCCGGGGGATGCTCCCGCGCCCGTTCTACTCGCCCCTCGTCGTCGTGTCCCGCCGCGGGGCCGCCGAGGTGCTGGCCGCGAACGGGCTGGCCGAGCTCGACGAGGAGAACCCGGGCACGCTGAAGATGGAGGCCTACCTCGACGCGGCCGAGCGCGACCGCACCTGGCAGCAGCTCAAGGGGGCCGGGAAGTACGGGGAGCTGACCGGCACCCTCTACATCTCCAGCACCGACCCGGAGAGCTCCAACTCCGGCGCGCTGTACCTCGCCGCCGCCTCCTACGTCGCAGGCGGCGGCAAGGTGGTCGCGAGCGACGCCGACGTCGAGCGCACCGCTCCCCTGCTGCGCAAGCTGGTCAGCGTCCAGGGCGCCCAGCAGACCGGCACGGACGCGGCGTTCCGGGACTTCGTCAGCGGCGCCGGCAACCCGCTCGTCCTCGTCTACGAGTCCCAGGTGGCCGCGCTCCTCGACGAGCAGCAGAACGCGGACGACCTCGTCGTCCTCTACCCGGACACCACGGTCAACAGCGACCACACCGTCGTCCCGCTCACCGGGAACGGCCGGAAACTGGCCGAACTCCTGGGCGACGACCCGGCCTTGCGCAAGCTGGCCGTCCGGCACGGCTTCCGCCCGCAGGGCGACGTGGCCGAGTTCGCGGCCGCCGCCGTGGGCCGCACCGCCTACCTCAAGCAACGACTGACCGGCGTCCGCCAGGCGCCCGTGCCCACCTCCGCGGTGCTGCGCGAACTGGCGCGACGGGCGCGCGGATAAGGGGGAACAGCAACCGATGAGCAGCAGCGCAGACGGCGACTTCGTCCTCACGCCACCCGAGGCCGTCACGCCCGTGCCGCGGGAGAAGGCCGGCGGGCTCGTGCCCGTCGACGACTCCGTGCGCGCCGACATGGCGGCCAAGGCCGCCGCGTACGTCGAGGGGCTGGCCGCCCTCGACGCCCGCTCGCCCGAGTTCGCCGGCAAGGTCGGCGAGATCACCGCGCTGGGCGGCGGCGAGATGCGCGCCGCCACCGCGCAGTCCAACCGCATGCTGGAGCGCACGGTCCGCAGCCTGCCCGACAAGGGCGGGGACGCCCAGTCCAAGGTCGCCGGGTCGCTGGTCGAACTGCGGCGCGTGGTCGAGGACCTGGACCCGCGGGACCTGCCCGCGGGCAAGGGCCGCAAGTTCCTCTCCCGGCTGCCGGGCGGCAACAAGCTGCGCGACCACGTCGCCAAGTACGCCTCCGCGCAGGGCACCCTGAACCAGATCGTGGGCTCCCTGCGGGGCGGGCAGGACGAACTGCGCCGCGACAACGCGGCGTTGCAGACCGAGCGGGTCCGGCTGTGGGAGACCATGGGCAAGCTCCAGGAGTACGTCGTCCTGACGGAGGCCCTGGACACGGCCGTCGAGCGGCACATCGCCGGTGTCGAGGCGGCCGACCCCGCGCAGGCCGACTCGCTCCGGGCCGACGTCCTCTTCCCCGTCCGGCAGAAGCACCAGGACCTGCTCACCCAGCTCGCGGTGTGCGCGCAGGGCTACCTCGCCATGGACGTCGTACGCCGCAACAACGACGAGCTGATCAAGGGCGTGGACCGGGCGGCCACCACCACGGTGTCCGCGCTGCGGATCTCCGTGATGCTGGCGTCCGCGCTGGACCACCAGAAGAAGGTGGTCGAGCAGGTCAACGCCCTGCGCGGCACCACCGAGGAGCTGATCCGGGGCAACGCGGAGATGCTGGCGACGCAGAGCGGGGAGATCCAGCGCATCGCCGCCGACCCGGCGGTCGGGGCGGAGACCCTGCGGACCGCGTTCCAGCAGATCTACCGCACCCTCGACGCCATCGACACCTACAAGGTGCAGGCGACCGAGGCGATGGCGGTGACGGTGGAGAACCTGACCTCCGAACTCCGGCACGCCAGTACCTACTTGGAGCGCAGCCGGTCGCAGGGCGCGCTGGAAGGGGGGCTCGGATGAGACGACGGTCCCTGGCCGCGCTGCTCGTCGCCGGCGCGGCCCTGCTGAGCGCGTGCACCGCCGCACCGGAGGAGGAGAAGGACCCGCACGCCGCCGAGCCGGGCACCCTGCGGGTCCTGGCCTCCAGCGAGCTCGGCGACATGACGGAGGTGCTGGAGCAGGTCGAGAAGGACACGGGCGTCACCGTCCGGCCGACCTGGATCGGCACCCTCGACGCCGTGGACATGCTGGCCGCGGGGAAGACGGACGGACGGTACGACGCGGTGTGGCTGTCCTCCAACGACTACCTGCGGCTGCGCCCGGAGGCGGCGGAGAAGGTCGTCTCGGAGACACCCGTGATGTCCAGCCCGGTCGCCATCGGCGTCAAGCCGGCCACCGTGCGGCGGCTGGGCTGGAAGCCGGAGGACGTCACCTGGTCCCAGATCGACCGGGCCGTGCGGGAGGGGGAGCTCACCTACGGCATGACCGACCCGGCCCGTTCCCACTCCGGTTTCGCCACGCTGGTCTCGGTCGCCTCGGCGCTCTCCGGAGCCCAGTCCGCGCTCACCGACGCCGACGTGACGAAGGCGCGCCCGCGGCTGAAGGAGTTCTTCCGGGGGCAGAAGCTGACCTCGGGCTCGTCGGGCTGGCTGGCCGGCGCCTACGCCCGCCGCGGCGACGTCGACGCGCTCCTCAACTACGAGTCCGTCCTGAAGGGGTTCAAGAACCTGACGGTGATCCGCCCGAAGGACGGTGTCGTCACCGCCGACTACCCGCTGTCGTCGCTCGCCGCCACGGACAAGGAGACCCGCGACGACGTGCGCCGGGTGGCCGAGGCGCTGCGCACGGACGGTGTGCAGCGGCTGATCACCAACCGTACGTTCCGCCGGCCGGTCGTCGCCTCCGTGCCGCCGGCGGCCGGCCTCGACACGAGCAGGCGGCGCGAACTGCCCTTCCCCGGCGACCTCTCCGTCGCCGACGGCCTGCTCGACGCCTACGAGAACGAGCTGCGCCGCCCCTCGCGGACCGTGTACGTCCTCGACACCTCCGGCTCGATGGAGGGCGAGCGCCTCAGCCGGCTGAAGCAGGCGCTGACCCGGCTCACCGGGGACTTCCGCGACCGGGAGGAGGTCACCCTGATGCCGTTCGGATCGGCGGTGAAGAGCGTGCGCACCCACGTCGTCGAGCCCGACGACCCGGAGCAGGGGCTGGAGGCGATCCGCCGGGACACCGCGGCACTGCGGGCCGAGGGCGAGACGGCGATCTACACGTCCCTGGAGAAGGCCTACGACCACCTCGGCACCGGTGAGGACACGTTCACCTCGATCGTGCTGATGACGGACGGCGAGAACACGGCCGGCGCCGAGGCGGGCGACTTCGACTCCTTCTACCGGGGGCTGTCCGGCGACCACCGGAACACCCCCGTCTTCCCCATCCTGTTCGGCGACTCCGACCGCGCGGAGCTGGAGCACATCGCCGAGCTGACCGGCGGCCGGCTGTTCGACGGGCAGGGCTCGCTCGACGGGGCGTTCGAGGAGATCCGTGGCTACCAGTAGGGCGATGGCGTATCTCGAGTCCCGCAAGAACCTGGCCGGGGGCGCGGGCGGGCTGGCGGGGCTGGTGCTGACGTTCACGGGCGTGGCGGGTCCGTACTGGCCGGTCGTGGTGGTGGGGCTGTACGGGGCCGGAGCGCTGATCGCCCCGCCCGAGCGGCCCGCGCCGCCCGAGTTCCCCGACCCGTCCGCGCAGCTGGACGAGGTGCGGGCGGACTTCGAACGGCTGCGGGACTACCTCGCGGACGTCGATCTGCCGCCCACCGCGCGGGACCGGCTCACCGAACTGACGGAGCTGTTGGCCGCGCTGCTGGATCCCGGGTGGGTGACCGAGATCATCGCCCAGGACCCGGAGGCCGTCCACACGCTGTCGCGAGCCGTGCGGCAGGACGTGCCGGAAGCCGTCGACGCCTACGTCCGCACCCGCTGGTGGACGCGGCTGACGCCCGGGCAGATGCCTCCGGAGCAGCACCTGGTGCGTCAGCTGGAGCTGCTGCACGCGGAGGCGGAGCGGCTGGCGCAGGGCCTGCGGGAGACGGAGGCGCGGCGGCAGGAGTCGCACACGCGGTACCTGGAGGACCGGGGGCCGGCCGGGGAGGGCGGACTCGGCAGGTCGTGACGTCCGGCCGGACACCCGGGCATCCGTAGACCCGCACGCCCGCACACCCACGCAACCGAACAGTCGTCCGAACCGTCACTCCTTGATGACCGACGGGACCCAGGGCACGAGGCGGGAGCGCAGTGGTGGCGAGGAGACGGCTGAGGATCGGGATCGCCGCCGGGGTGGCCCTGCTGGCGGCCGGCGGCTCCGCGGTGGCGGTCGCGGGCGACGACGGCCGCCGGGTGCTGTCCCGGGACTCGTGGGACCCGCTCCGCGGCTCGGCCGCCGCGGAGGAGTGGGTCGCCCACGGTGACCACGCCGCCGTGATCCGCGTGACGCGGGAGACGGCGGACGACCCGGATCCGAAGGACGGTGACTACGTTCCGCGGACGGTCACGGCGACCGTGACCGAGGTCGTCTGGTCGAGGCCGGGGGCGACCCGGCTGCCCGAGCAGATCACCCTGCGGGCGCACGGCTGGTACTCCACCCTCTGGGGCGGCCGGGAGGAGGCCGCACGCGAGGGAGCGCCGCGCCTCGAGCCCGGCCACACGTACGTCGTCGGGCTCACCCGGCCGGCGAAGGGCGTGGAACTGATCGGTGACGACGCGGTTCTGCCCTACGACGCCGGGACCTTCGGCCGGGGAGAGCTGGAGGGCCGCGCCGTCGGCCGCGACGCGTACTACCGCTCCCTGCGGGGCATGCCCAAGGACTCGGTCGCCCGGTTCGCCGTCGGCGAGACGTACAGCCCCAGGACCCTGGACGACGTCCGGCGGCTGCTGGAGGGCACCTCACCGCTGAACCTCTACCGGCGGACGGCGCTGAACCGCCTCCCCACGGACGTGAACGTGGACCGCGAGCCGGACGACCCCGCGGACGAGGGCGCGGGCGACCTCCCCGGACGGATCCGCGGCGGCGCCTCCGCGCTCGACGCCGGGACCGACTACTTCCTGTCGGTCTCCTGCTCCGGGCGCGGCAAGGAGTTCACGGTGCGGCTCACCGTCGACGGGGCGACCACCACGCACCGGCTGCCCTGCAACACGAGCAACGAGCTGGTGGCCGTCAAGCGGCCGCGCGGCGAGGTGACGTACGAGTTCTCCGCCGCGGAACCCGACGTCGGCGCCGTCGCGTGGAACCTGGTGGAAGGCCCGGGTACCGGCGGTGGCCGGGACCGGTGACGGCCCGGGTTTCCGCGTCGCGCCGCCGCTGCCGCCGTCGCCGGAAGGCGGGTTCGGGCCTGCCGCCGCCGTGCCCGTCGGGGCGGACGGGGACGGCGCGTGGCGGCAGGCCCGAACCCCGCACGCCGTTGTGCGGGGCCCCGCCGGTGTGTTCCGCGGCCGGTCGTGGCGTGACGATCGCTGGTCAGGGCATCCCCATCCCGACCGGCCGCGGGGTCTGTGCGGGCGTCAGCCCAGGCGCTTCACCAGCGCGTGGTACTGGTCCCACAGTTCCTTGGGCGTGTGGTCGCCGAAGGTGTTGAGGTGCTCGGGGACCAGGGCGGCCTCCTCGCGCCACACGTCCTTGTCGACGGTGAGCAGGAAGTCCAGGTCGGCCTCGGAGAGGTCCAGGCCGTCGGTGTCCAGCGCGCCCTTGGCCGGCAGCACGCCGATCGGGGTCTCGACGCCCTCCGCCTTGCCCTCCAGGCGCTCCACGATCCACTTCAGGACGCGGGAGTTCTCACCGAAGCCGGGCCAGACGAACCGGCCCCCGTCGTCCTTGCGGAACCAGTTGACGTAGTAGATCCTCGGCAGCTTGGACTGGTCCTTGTCCTTGGCCACGTCGATCCAGTGCGCCATGTAGTCGCCCATGTTGTAGCCGCAGAACGGCAGCATGGCGAACGGGTCGCGGCGCAGCTCGCCGACCTTGCCCTCGGCGGCGGCGGTCTTCTCGGAGGCCACGTTGGCGCCGAGGAAGACGCCGTGGTTCCAGTCGAAGGACTCCGTCACCAGCGGTACGGCGCTGGCGCGGCGCCCGCCGAAGAGGATCGCGGAGATCGGCACGCCCTTGGGGTCCTCCCACTCGGGCGCGATGATCGGGCACTGCGCGGCGGGGGTGGTGAAGCGGGCGTTGGGGTGGGCGGCGGGCGTGCCGGACTCGGGGGTCCAGTCGTTGCCCTTCCAGTCGGTGAGGTGGGCCGGGGTCTCCTCGGTCATGCCCTCCCACCACACGTCGTTGTCGTCGGTGAGGGCGACGTTGGTGAAGACGGAGTTGCCCCAGAGGGTCTTCATCGCGTTGGCGTTGGTGTGCTCGCCGGTGCCGGGGGCGACGCCGAAGAAGCCGGCCTCGGGGTTGATGGCGTACAGGCGGCCGTCCTCGCCGAAGCGCATCCAGGCGATGTCGTCGCCGATCGTCTCGACCGTCCAGCCGGAGATCGTGGGCTCCAGCATGGCGAGGTTGGTCTTGCCGCAGGCGGACGGGAAGGCCGCGGCGACGTACTTGGACTCACCCTGCGGCGGCGTGAGCTTCAGGATGAGCATGTGCTCGGCCAGCCAGCCCTCGTCGCGGGCCATGACGGAGGCGATGCGCAGGGCGTAGCACTTCTTGCCGAGCAGGGCGTTGCCGCCGTAGCCGGAGCCGTAGGACCAGATCTCGCGGTCCTCGGGGAAGTGGGAGATGTACTTGGTCCGGTTGCAGGGCCAGGGGACGTCCTCCTGGCCGGGCTCCAGCGGGGCGCCGACCGAGTGCACGGCCTTGACGAAGAAGCCGTCGGAGCCGAGCTCGTCCAGGACCGGGCGGCCCATCCGGGTCATGGTGCGCATGGAGACGGCGACGTACGCCGAGTCGGTGATCTCGACGCCGATGGCGGACAGCGGCGAGCCGAGGGGGCCCATGCAGAAGGGCACGACGTACATGGTGCGGCCCTTCATCGAGCCGCGGAAGACGCCCTCGTCGCCCTGGAAGGTCTCCCGCATCTCGGCGGGGGCCTTCCAGTGGTTGGTCGGGCCGGCGTCCTCCTCCTTCTCGGAGCAGATGAAGGTCCGGTCCTCGACGCGGGCGACGTCGGTGGGGTCGGAGGCCGCGTAGTAGGAGTTGGGGCGCTTGATCGGGTCGAGTGTGCGGAAGGTGCCCTTGGCGACGAGCTCCTCGCACAGGCGTTCGTACTCAGCCTCCGAGCCGTCGCACCAGACCACCTGGTCCGGCTGCGTCAGGTCTGCGATCTCGTTGACCCAGGAAATCAGTCCCTGGTGGGTGGTGGGGACGCTGGGAGCCGCGATGTCGCGCGCCACGATTGCTCCTAAATGAGGGTTTTTGTTTGGGAGGCCCCGTGGGGGCTGCGACCCGGATGCTGCACGGTGGTGCGCTGCGCGCTCATCCGGTGTCGACCGCACTCATTTGATCATCCGACGAGAGCGCCCATCTGTCCAGAGGGCCGCACAGGTGAGCAACGTGACGCTGACCACGGTTTTCCCTGGGGCTTTACGCGCACGTTGGGTAGACGTGACGATTTCTTTGCGTGACGCGTCGACGGCACGGCGTGAGATGATGGCCACTTCGCGCGGGCCGATTCGACAGCCGGACGCATAACTTACGGTTCCGTAGGTACGATGCCGGACATGACTGCGCTTGTCCCCGACGCGCCCGAGGACCCGGCGGCCGACGGCCGGGGTCCGGTCGCGACCTCCCTGCCGCATCCGGTCAAGCCCAAGCTCCGCGGCTGGCTGCACCTCGGCATGTTCCCCGCCGCCCTGGTCGCCGGACTGGCGCTCACCGCCTTCGCGGACTCGGCCCGCGGACGCCTCGCCTGCGGGGTGTACGCCCTCACGGCCTGCCTGCTGTTCGGCGTGAGCGCGCTCTACCACCGGGGCGACTGGAGCCCCCGCATGGACGGGGTGCTGCGCCGCCTCGACCACGCCAACATCTTCCTGATCATCGCGGGCACCTACACCCCGCTGACCATCCTGCTGCTGCCGCAGTCCAAGGGGCAGTGGCTGCTGTGGGGCATCTGGGCGGCGGCGGCCGCCGGGATCGTCTTCCGGGTCTTCTGGGTCGGCGCGCCGCGCTGGCTCTACACGCCCTGCTACATCGCGATGGGCTGGGCGGCCGTCTTCTTCCTGCCGGACTTCATGCGCACCGGCGGCATCGCCGTACTCGTCCTGGTCGTCGTGGGCGGCCTGCTCTACAGCGCCGGCGGGGTGATCTACGGCCTCAAGAAGCCCAACCCGTCACCGCGCTGGTTCGGCTTCCACGAGGTCTTCCACACCTTCACCCTGGCCGCCTTCATCGCCCACTACGTCGGCATCTCCCTGGTGGCCTACCAGCACGCGTGACGGTTTCCCCGGACTCCCCGACTCCACCGCACTCCCCGAACGGCCCCGGCTCGACGAGCCGGGGCCGTTTCCGTATGCCCGGGATCCCGCCACCGGGCGGCCGGCCGGCGGCGGAAGCGGGCACCGCACCGACCGTGGCCCCGCCCCCGACGGATGTCCGACAATGATCCGCATGACGGCCGCACGCTCCCCCCTCTCCCCCGCCGACCGCCCGCAGCCGGGCCTGCGGGAACGGAAGAAGATCAAAACCCGCGAGGCGATCCGCACCGCGGCCTACGGGCTGATCCGGGAGCAGGGATACGACGCCACGACGATCGAGCAGATCGCCGACCGCGCCGAGGTGTCGCCGTCGACCGTCTTCCGCTACTTCCCGACCAAGGAGGACATCGTCCTCACGGACGAGTACGACGCGGTCCTCACGGAGGAGTTCTCGGCCCGGCCCGCCGACGAGCCGTGGGCGGTCTCCCTGCGACACGTCATGCGCAAGGCCATCGCGCTCGGGGTCGGCGAGGAGCGCGAGGTGATCCGGCTGCGGACACGACTGCTGGCCGAGGTCCCCGCGGTGCGCTCGCGGATGCTGGAGAGCATGTCGGCCACCGGCCGCATGCTCGCCCGGGCCATCGCCGAACGCACCGGCCTCGACCCCGACGGCCTGGAGGTCCGGGTCCTGTCGATGTCGCTGACCGGCGGCCTGATGGAAACCTCCCAGTACTGGGCCGAGCACGGCCACCGCGACGACCTGGCCGACCTGGTCGACCGCGCCCTGGACGTCCTCGAGAACGGTCTGTCCGCCGCCGGGAAAACCTGAGGCCGCGCCCCCGCGCCATGGCATCCTGACCGGGTGAACGGTCCCGAGATCCACGTCGCCTTCGACCCCGAACTGCTGCTCTTCGTTCCCCGGGCGCGGCCCACCGGCACCACGAAGGCCGCCACCGACGGTGTCTCCAGCCTCGGCCACGTCGTCGAGTCCCTCGGAGTCCCGCTGACCGAGGTCGGCGCGCTGCTCGTGGACGGCAGCGAGGTGCCGGTCGGCCACGTGCCGACCGCGGGCGAGTCGGTGACGGTGCGGGCCGTCGAACACCCCCAGCGGGTGCCGGGCGCTCCCCTGCGCTTCCTGCTCGACGTGCACCTCGGCACGCTGGCGCGCCGGCTGCGGCTGCTGGGCGTGGACACGGCGTACGAGTCGACGGACATCGGCGATCCGGCGCTGGCCGCGCGATCGGCGGCGGAGCAGCGGGTGATGCTCAGCCGGGACCGGGGGCTGCTGCGGCGGCGGGAGCTGTGGGCGGGGGCGTTCGTGTACAGCACCCGGCCCGAGGAGCAACTCACGTACGTACTGGACCGGTTCCGGCCCGAGCTGCGGCCGTGGAGCCGGTGCACCGCCTGCAACGGGCTGCTGCGACAGGTCACCAAGGACGAGGTCGCCGACCAGTTGAGGGGCGGGACGCACCGCACGTACGACGTGTTCGCGCAGTGCGCGGAGTGCGGCCGCGCGTACTGGAAGGGCGCGCATCACGAGCAACTGGTCGCGATCGTGGAACGGGCGGTCGCCTCACGGCCGGAGCGGGGCTGACGCGGTAACGCCGCGGAGAACCGCGGGCCCGGCGCGGGGAACCACGGTCCGCCGCAAGGAACCGCAGGTCCGGCGCGGGGAACCACGGCCCGCCGCAAGGAACCGCAGGTCCGGCGCGGGGAACCACGGCCCG
>NZ_JAGMUJ010000033.1 GCF_019049255.1 Streptomyces sp. AC558_RSS880
ATGTGTTAAGCACGCCGCCAGCGTTCGTCCTGAGCCAGGATCAAACTCTCCGTGAATGTTTTCCCGTAATCGGGACGACACATCACGAGAGCGGAACCGCCGGAGGAATAGTCCGGCGGTTCACAGCGTCCTCGCTGTGTTTTTTCAAAGGAACCTCAACCCGATCGAACCGATCAGGTCGGGGTATCAACATATCTGGCGTTGACTTTTGGCACGCTGTTGAGTTCTCAAGGAACGGACGCTTCCTTTGTACTCACCCTCGCGGGCTTTCCTCCGGGCGCTTCCCTTCGGTGTTTCCAACTCTACCAGTGTTTTTCCGGCCCTCCGACCACCGTTCTGCAGGCACGCAGAAGATGATCCAAAGTTAGGATCTGACAAGTTGGATTGCTGCCGAGTGGAGGGCGTCTGTTCGTGCCGCCCATCCCCGAGCAGGAGTACAACCTTACACGGGGTCGCGGACCACGTGCAAATCGATTAGAGTGCGTGGTCTAGACCTCTCGTCTAGACCATTGATCCGGATCTGTCCTCCGAAACCGGTACGTCATATGACATACGCTGCTGAACAGCGCGCCGGAGGCAGGCAGTGACGGCGGCGTACGTACAGATCTCCACGCCTGGGAGGCTTCCCATGACCACCGTGACGTCCCCGCTTGCAGGACGGGCCATCGGACTGGCGTCCGTACCCGACCCGGTCTTCTCCGGAGCCATGGTCGGCCCGGGTACGGCGATCGACCCCACACGGGAGCCCTCCGAGGCCGTCTCGCCCGTCGACGGTGTGATCGTCTCTCTGCACCCGCACGCGTTCGTCGTCGTCGACGAGAACGGACACGGCGTGCTCACCCACCTCGGTATCGACACCGTGCAGCTCAACGGCGAGGGCTTCGAGCTGCTCGTCAACAAGGGCGACACCGTGACGCGCGGGCAGAGCATCGTGCGCTGGAACCCGGCCGCCGTCGAGGCCGCCGGCAAGTCCCCGGTGTGCCCGGTCGTTGCCCTGGAGGCCACGTCGGACGCTCTCTCCGAGCTTCGCGACGACGGCGATGTGAAGGCCGGCGACACCCTCTTCCTCTGGAAGTGACGCGGCGCCGTCCGGTGACGGCCATCAGGACAACCAACGCGGCGGCTGAGCCCGCCGCTCTATCGGAGACGGGTGAGATGGAGACAACGCTGCGAGGCGTCGGGGTCAGCCACGGCGTGGCGATCGGCGAGGTACGGCACATGGGTACGGCGGTGCTCGAACCTCCGGCCAAGCAGATCCCGGCGGACGAGGCGGAGCGTGAGCAGGGGCGCGCCCGTAAGGCCGTGGAGGCGGTCGCGGCCGATCTGGTGGCGCGCGGCAACCTTGCCGGGGGCGAGGCCCAGGCGGTACTCGAGGCGCAGGCGATGATGGCCCAGGACCCTGAGCTGATGGCTGACGTGGAACGGCGCATCGCCGTCGGCAGCACCGCTGAGCGTGCGGTGTACGACGCGTTCGCCGCGTACCGCGAGCTGCTCGCGAATGCCGGTGAGTACCTGGCGGGCCGCGTGGCCGACCTCGACGACGTGCGGAACCGTATCGTCGCGCGGCTGCTCGGGGTGCCGATGCCGGGCGTGCCGGACAGCGACGAACCGTATGTCCTCGTGGCCCGTGACCTCGCGCCGGCGGACACGGCGCTGCTCGACCCGACGCTGGTGCTCGGCTTCGTGACCGAGGAGGGCGGCCCCACCAGCCACAGCGCGATCCTGGCCCGCGCTCTCGGTGTCCCGGCCGTGGTCGCCCTGCCGGGTGCCGGTGAACTCGCCGAGGGCACGCTGATAGCGGTCGACGGCAGCACCGGCGAGATCTTCGTGAACCCGAGCGACGAGAAGAAGGCTCAGCTCGAGGCGGCGGCGGCCGAGCGCAAGGCGGCGCTGGCGGCGTCGACCGGGCCCGGTGCGACCGCCGATGGTCACAAGGTGCCGCTGCTGGCCAACATCGGCGGCCCGGCGGATGTGGCGGCCGCCGTCGAGGCGGGCGCGGAGGGTGTCGGTCTCTTCCGGACCGAGTTCCTGTTCCTGGACGACAACAAGAAGGCCCCTTCCGAGGAGAAGCAGGTCGCGGCCTACCGTCAGGTACTCGAGGCGTTCCCCGAGGGCCGTGTCGTGGTGCGGGTGCTGGACGCGGGCGCGGACAAGCCGCTGGACTTCCTCACTCCGGCCGACGAGCCGAACCCGGCGCTGGGCGTGCGTGGTCTGCGGACGCTGCTCGACCACCCCGGGGTGCTGCGTACGCAGCTGACGGCGCTGGCCAAGGCCGCCGAGGGGCTGCCCGTCCACCTCGAGGTCATGGCCCCGATGGTGGCGGACCGGGCCGATGCCAAGGCTTTCGCGGACGCCTGCCGGGAGGCGGGACTGCGGGCGAAGTTCGGCGCGATGGTCGAGATTCCGTCGGCCGCGCTGCGGGCGCGCTCGGTGCTGCAGGAGGTGGAGTTCCTGTCGCTGGGCACGAACGACCTCGCGCAGTACACGTTCGCCGCGGACCGTCAGGTGGGTGCGGTCTCCCGGCTGCAGGATCCGTGGCAGCCCGCGCTGCTCGACCTGGTGGCGCTGTCCGCCGAGGCGGCGAAGGCCGAGAGCAAGAGCTGTGGTGTCTGCGGTGAGGCCGCTTCCGACCCGCTGCTCGCGTGTGTGCTGACCGGTCTGGGTGTCACCTCTCTCTCCATGGGTGCGGCGTCCATTCCGTATGTGCGGGCGTCGCTGGCGAAGTTCACGCTGGCGCAGTGCGAGCGGGCCGCGGCGGCGGCCCGGGCGGCGGACAGTGCCGCGGATGCCCGTGCCGCCGCTCAGGCGGTGCTGTCGGGCGAGTAGCCGGACCGGGCCGGCCGGCGATCGGCGTCCCCGGGGGCGCTCCACCTGGAGGTGGGGCGCCCCTCTGGCGTTTCCGGCTCAATGGCAGTGGGCCGGGCCCGGTCCCTGGCCGAGGTCGGGCGGCTCGCAGTAGTCGACGTTGGACTCCGGGGAGATGAGCTCTCCGGACTCGGCGTCGGTGCAGTAGGCGTCGAAGACCTCGCCGGCGGTGAGAGGTTCGAGGCCGTGGGCGCGCAGTCGCCAGCCGTGGATACGGTCGGGGCTGCCGGGTTTGCTGGTCCGCATGACCAGTCCGCCGGGGCTCTCGGTGGCGAGGCCGACGGCCAGGACGGTGGTGAATTCGAGGGCTTCGGACTCGTCGAGTTCCATGCGGCCGGCGATGTCGTCGGCGTGCAGGACGGCGACGAGTGTTTCGGGTGGTCCGGAGACGCTGCACACGAGGTGCCGCTCGCCGGGTGGGGCCGTGTCGAGGATGCGGACGAGGAGGTGTGAGGCGCGGGTGAAGGCGGCGCGGCCCAGGTCCTCGCCGCACGAGGCGCAGGCGCCGAGGCGGGCGAGGAGCGCGGCCGCGTACTCCCAGGTGGCGTGGCGTACGGCCTCGTCGACGAGGGTGGGCAGGAGGTCGGCCAGTGGGCGGCCGTCGTAGGGGATCGTGGGACCGGTGGACGCGAGTGCGGCCGTGAACCGTGTGCGGCTGGTGTGGCTGTCGGGGTCGAGGCCCGTTTCCGCGCAGTACTCGGCGTAGTCCTCGGGGTCGAAGAGGGCCACCGTGGTGTGGCTGCCCTGCAGCGCACGCGTCCTGAGGACGGCTTCCATGTGTTTGAGGTAGGTGGTGTGGTCGTCGAAGACGAAGCTGTCGTAGCGCCGCATGGCGCGGAAGTCGTGCTCGTCGGCCAGCAGGCCGATGGTGCCCGCGACTTCGCGGTGCAGGACGCGTCGCAAGGTCCGGTGGTCGGTGTGGGCCATGTCTCCCCCTGTGCACAGTCGATCAATGCTCACTCACAGTAATCGGCGGCACTGACAACGGCGTGGGCCGAGGGGGAGCCGGTCTTGTTCCCGGGACGGTCAGGCGCGCTTGCGGGCGAGTTCCTCGTAGAAGGCGAGTAGGCCGAGGTTGTCGATGGATCCCGGGTTGACCGCCTTCTCCAGCGGGGTGCCCTGGAGGAGGCGCTTGACCGGGACCTCGATGCGTTTGCCGGTGAGGGTGTGCGGGACGCCGGGGACCTCGATGATCTCGTCGGGGACGTGACGCGGTGAGAGGTGTTCGCGGATGGTCCGCTTGATGCGGCCGCGCAGGTCCTCGTCGAGGGTGGCTCCGGGTGTCAGGTGGACGAACAGGGGCATCCAGTAGCCGCCGTCGGGCTGTTCGACGCCGATGACGAGGGATTCCCTGATCTCGGGGAGGCGTTCCACGGCTTCGTAGATGTCGGCCGATCCCATGCGGACGCCCTGGCGGTTGAGCGTGGAGTCGGAGCGGCCGTGGATGACGACGGAGCCCCGGGAGGTGATGGTGATCCAGTCGCCGTGCCGCCAGACACCGGGGTAGGTGTCGAAGTAGCTGTCGTGGTAGCGGGTGCCGTCGGGGTCGTTCCAGAAGTGGATCGGCATGGAGGGCATCGGATTGGTGACCACGAGTTCGCCGACCTCGTCGGTCAGGGGCTTGCCGCCGGCGTCCCAGGACTGCAGGTCCGTGCCCAGGCCGGGGGCCTGGAGCTCGCCGATGTGGACGGGGAGGGTCGGTACGGCTCCGGCGAAGCAGGAGCAGACGTCGGTGCCGCCGCTGACGGAGGCGATCCACAGGTCGGCCCCGTTCTCGGCGAACTCGTCGTGCAGCCAGCGGAAGCCGTCGGGGGGCAGGGGGGAGCCGGTGGTCGCGACGCACTTCACCGCGGAGAGGTCGAAGTCGCGCGAGGGGTGCACGTCGGCCTTGCGGCATGCCATGACGTAGGCGGCGGAGGTGCCGTAGAGGGTGGCGCCGGTGCGTTCGGCGATGCGCCACTGGGCGCCTGTGTCCGGGTAGCCGGGGCTGCCGTCGTACAGGACGATCGTCGTTCCGGTCAGGAGACCGGAGACGAGGAAGTTCCACATCATCCAGCCGGTGGAGGTGTACCAGAAGAAGCGGTCCCCGGGGCCCAGGTCGCAGTGGAGTCCGAGTTGCTTGAGGTGTTCGACGAGGATGCCGCCCTGGGACTGGACGATCGCCTTGGGCAGTCCGGTGGTGCCGGAGGAGTAGAGCACCCACAGCGGGTGGTCGAAGGGCACCTGCTCGAAGACCGGTTCGGTGTCCGCGGCGGTGAGGGCGGACCAGTCCAGTGCCCCGTCGGGGGCCTCGGTGCCGAGCAGGGGGATGTGCACGACGGCGCGCAGGGTGGGCAGTTCACGGCGGAGTTCGGCGACGACGTCACGTCGGTCGTGTTCCTTGCCGCCGTAGCGGTAGCCGTCGACGGTGAACAGGACGACGGGTTCGACCTGCTGGAAGCGGTCGAGGACGCTGCGGGCGCCGAAGTCGGGGGCGCAGGAGGTCCACACGCCGCCCACGGCCGCCGTGGCGAGGAGGGCGACGACGGCCTGCGGGATGTTCGGGAGGTATCCGCTGACGCGGTCTCCGGGGCGTACGCCGAGGGAGCGCAGCTCGGCCGCCAGGGAGCCGACCTGGCGGCGCAGCTCGGCCCAGGTGACGGGGTGCGGGTCATGGGTTTCGTCGACGTACAGAAGCGCGGCTTCGTCCGCGCGGGAGGCGGTCGCGCGCAGCGCGTGTTCGGCGTAGTTCAGCGTGGCTCCGGGGAACCACTGGGCGCCGGGCATCGAGCGGTCGCCCAGCACACGCGCGTAGGGAGTCGAGAAGCGGACGTCGAACCACTCCGTGACCGCTTTCCAGAAGGTGTCCAGCTCGTCCACGGACCAGCGGTGGAGCGCCGCGTAGCCGCCCTCGGCGGGGGCGCCGTGGTGTTCGGCGGCCCATGCCTGGAACGTGGTGATCCGTGCCTGGGCGATCTGGTCCCGGCTCGGCTGCCAGAGCGGCTGGGGGTTCACGGTCGACATGGGGCGGCTCCCGGACTGTGCGCGTCGTGTGCGTCCTCCGCGCACGGGCTGGGGTGTGCGCGTGACACGGCTGACAGGGACGATGCCATGTGATCGACTTCCGCACCAGGGCGTCTCCCACATAGTCCGTGTCGTGAAGATGTGGTCCGATCACAGGTGAACGGCAGTTGAACGACCCGCATGGTGGGCGCGGTCAATGGCAGGGTGAGCAGCATGGACGGTCGTGACCTGGTGCGTTCGGTGAAGTCGGTCGGTTCGGTGGGGGCGGCTCAGGGGTTGCGTACCGTACGAGCAGCGTGGCGCAGGCGGCGGGCCGACGCCACCGGGCTGCCGCCGCGGGGGCCGGTGCGTGCGCGGGTGCCCGGGACCGTGCGGGAGGTGGAGCCGGGGCTCGGTGGCGGGCTGATCAGGTTCGGCCGCTCGGAGTTGCGGATCTTCGTGGCGGTGAACGGGGCGGTCTTCTGGGGCTGGGACGGGGCTGCTCCGGAACCGTCGTACGCGCTGGCCGGCCGCTGTCCCGATCCGGATCCGCGGGCCGCGCTGGAACCGGACAAGGACGGTGGCTGGCGGGTGGTGGCCGAGCGGGTGACGGTGGTGGTCTCGCGGCACGGCGCGGTGGAGGTGCTCACCCCGGGGGGTGTGATGCTGCGGCGCGATCTGCCGCCGCGGTGGTGGGAGCCGGTGGGCGGTGGTGCCGCGCGCTGGATGCAGCGGTCCGAGGTGCCGGCCGACGCGCGTTTCTTCGGGCTCGGGGGGCGTGCGTCGGGTCCCCGACTGCGGGACGGCACGTACCGGTTGTGGAACGCCGCGCCCGGCCGTGCTGTCGGTCCCGGCGACGATCCGCTGTCCGTCACGATGCCGGTGCAGATGGTGGTGGCCGACGCGGGCACGCATCTGATGTTCTACGACAACTCGTGGGACGGCACCGTGACGCTGCGGGAGGGCGAGGAGGGTGCCGGTTCCGGACACGACCGGGCCGGGACGAGTGAGGTGTGCGTGGACGGTGGTCCGCTGCGCTGTTGGGTGATGGTGGGTGCTCCCGCGCGGGTGCTGCTCGCCTGGGCCTCGCTCACCGGTGCGCCGGCGCTACCGCCCGCGTGGGCGCTCGGTCACCATCACGCGCGAGGGGCTTCCGGCGGCGAGGAGGAGGTGCGGCGGACCGTCGCGGGGCACCGGGAGCACGGGCTGCCGCTCGACGCCGTGCACCTCGGTATCGATCACTTCGATGCCCGTCAGGTGTTCACCGTGGACCGGGAGCGGTTCCCCAAGCTGCCGGTTCTCGCGGACGAACTGCGGCGCGAGGGGATCAGGCTGGTGTCGGTCGTCGGTCCGGCGGTCGGCGCGGCACCCGGCACCACCGTGTACGACGAGGGGGTGGAGCGGGACGCGTTCGTGCGGGACGCCTCCGGGGAGGTCGTGGAAGGGGCCGGGAGCGCCGGAGAGGTGGTCTTTCCGGACTTCACGCACGCGCGCGTGCGTGCGTGGTGGGGCGGTTTGTACGCGGAGCGGCTGGCACAGGGGTTCGCGGGCTTCTGGCACAGCCTGGACGAGCCGACGTCCTTCACGGCCTTCGGCGAGCCGACGCTGCCGCGGTCGGCGCGCCACGCGCTGGACGGGCGCGGAGGTGACCATCGCGAGGCGCACAACGTGTACGGGCTGTGCATGGCCCGGGCGGCGTACGAGGGGCTGCGGGAGCAGGCTCCCCGGGAGCGGCCGTTCGTGTTCTCGCGTTCCGGGTGGGCCGGTATGCAGCGTCACGGCGGGGTGTGGTCGGGCGGGGTGATGGCGGGGTGGCCCGGGTTGCGGGCGGCGTTGTCGCTGGTGCTGGGGCTGGGCCTGTGCGGTGTTCCCTACGCGGGTCCGGACGTCGGCGGCTCCCCCGGGGAGGTGTCGCCCGAGCTGTATCTGCGCGGGCTCCAGTTGGGGGCCTATCTTCCGTTCTTCCGCACCCATGACGGTGCGCGTGCGGGCCGGGGTGGGCCGTGGGGGTTCGGCGCGGACGTCCTCGGGCACGCGCGCGTGGCGCTCGTCGAACGCCGGCGGCTGCTGCCGTACTTCATGACGCTGGCGCATCTGGCCCGGCGTACCGGGGCGCCGTATGTGCGGCCGTTGTGGTGGTCGGCGCCCGAGGACCGCGCGTTGCGCGACTGCGAGGACGCCTTCCTGCTCGGCGACTGTCTGCTGGTGGCGCCGGTGCTCGCTCCGGGTGTGGACCGGCGGGCCGTCCAGCTGCCGCGCGGGCGGTGGTACGACACGGCGACGGGACGGGCGTACGACGGGCCGGTCCGGGTGTGGGCCGACGCGCCGCTGGGGCGGATCCCGGTGTTCGCGCGCGGGGGCGCCGTTCTTCCGGTGCTGGGGGAGGACGGCGGTCCGGAGCTGGAGGTGTGGGCACCGGCCCGGGGGCGGACCGGGGGCGGGCTGGTCGTACCGGACGTCGGCGAGGGGTGGGAGGAGCCGGAGACCGAGCGTTACACGGTGCGGTGGTCGGGTTCGCGGGTCGTCGTCGAGCGGGAGGGCGGGGACCGCGGCGTGGAGCCGTCCTGCCCGGTGCGCGTCCGCGGGACGGGCACCGGCGGGGGTCAGATGTAGCGGCCCTCGAACCAGGCCCGTGCGGCCAGGGTGTGCAGGGGGAACGCGAGTTCCTCCGGGCGGCGCAGCAGGTCGCGCTCCCCGGTCTCGTCGGTGACGGTGAAGGGCGGCAGGTCTTCCGCGGGGCGTTCCGGGAGGAGCCCGAACAGCAGCAGGTGTCCGTCGGGCGAGCTCATGGCGTCGGCGAGCCGTACGTCGCGGCTCGCCGCGACGATGCCGGTCTCTTCCTCGAGTTCACGGACGACGGCCTGGCGCCAGTCCTCCCGGTCGTCGATGTAGCCGCCGGGCAGGGCCGTACGCCCGCGCGCGGGCGCGATGGTGCGGGTGATGACGACGAGGCCGGTGCCCTGCGTGTCGTACACGGGCTGGAGGGCGACCGCGACCGGCAGCGGGTTGCGGTAGGCGACGGCGCCGCAGGCCGGGCAGGTCCGGGGCCATCCGGAGACGCCCTCTCCGAAGGGCGTGCCGCAGCTCGAACAGTGGGAGTCCGGCGCGGAGTTGGGAGTCATGGCATGAGTTTCGGACACGCGCGGACTGTATCCGATCACGGTGGGGGCGTCTCCGGGGCCGGTCAGTTGTGGCCGGTGAGTGACCTCCGGGACACCGGGAAGTCGAAGTAGGTGTCCGGGTGAGCCTCCGGCTTGAAGGTGTAGTGCCACCACTCCTCGGCGAGGTTCACGAAGCCGAGGTCCTCCAGGGTGCTCTTGAGGAGCAGCCGGTTGGCACGCTGTTCGCCCTGGACACGCGGGTCGAGGGTGTGGCTGAGGGTGTCGAAGCAGTCGTAGCCGGTGCCCATGTCGACGGAGGTGTCGGGGAACCGCTCGTCCTCGGGGGCGAAGCAGGGGGTGAGGGGCTGTCCGGGGTGGTAGGGCCTGGCCGGCTTCGTGGGGAGTTCCACGAGGGTGAGGTCCACGGTCGAGCCACGGCTGTGGCCGGATTTCTCCGCGATGTAGCCGTCGGCGAACAACCGGGTCTTGTCGACGTTCGGGTAGAACTCGGCCTTCATCCTCTGGTCGTCGAGGTCCTCGGCCCAGCGCACGAAGTGGTCCACCGCGCGCTGCGGCCGGTAGCAGTCGTACACCTTCAGGGAGTAGCCCTGGCGCAGCAGCTTCCGCTGCGCCGCGTGGAGGGCCTCGGCGGCGGGGCGGGTGAGGATGCACAACGGCTGCCGGTAGCCGTCGATGGGCTCGCCGACGAAGTTGTGCGGGGTGAAGTAACGGATCTCCTGGAGGATCGTCGGGTCCACGCTGTTCAGTGCCACGAAGTCGCGGGGCGCCCTGGGTTCGGGCTTCGCCTGCGCGGTGGCGGAGGCGGTGGTCGCGGCGAGCAGGGCGGCGACGGCGGTGGCGAGACCGCGTACCGCGGTGGAGAGTCGTGTCATGTCCCCTGCATCTATCAGGAGAGGGCTCCGCCGGGGAAGCACCCGGCCCTCCTCGGGTCGCGCGGGGCGCGCTTCCGATGCCCTCGCATACGCGGAGTGACCGCTCGGGAATCCTGCGTGAACGTCTCGTGAACTGCGCTTGGGCGGCCTCGGGCGGCGCCATCATGCTCCCGTGAGCTCCTGGTCGGACAGTCTCCGCTTCGCCTTCCAACCGGTGATCAACCTGACGACCGGCGGCGTGACGGGTCTGGAGATACTGGCCCGCCCCGAGGCCGGCGACATCCTGGCCGAGGCCCGTCGGGACCCTGAGGTGGACCTGCGGCTGGCCGTGTCGGCGGTACGGGCCGCGGTCCGCAAGGAGACGTTGCTCCCGCTGTACGTGAACGTGTTCGCGGGCACCCTCGCCGATCTCGGCGGCCTCGCGACGCTGCACGACGCCGTGCGTGAGGCGGGACGGCTGCCGTGGGAGGTGACGATCGACATCGGCCCTCCCTGCACGCACGTGCCGTGGCGGGCGCTGCTGGACGCGGTCGCCGAGCTGCGCGGGCAGGGCTTCCGTGTCTGCGCGGACGGTGTCGGGGACGGGGACATCCCGCTGCGGCTGCTCGTGGATCTCGCGCCCGACCTGGTCAAGCTGGACGCGTCGCTGCTGGCGCGGCCCGCGGCCGTACGGGCGATGCGGACCCTGTGCGAGGAGCTCGGGGCACTGCTGTGCGTCGAGGGCGTCGAGACCGAGGGACAGTGCGCGACGGCACTGGCGGCCGGGGCCCAGTTGGCCCAGGGCGAACTGTTCGCGCCGCCGGCTCGGCTGCCTGTCGCGGACGTGTACGTTCCGCCGCGCTCCCCCGGCGTGGTGTCGGTACCCCGGACCGGGCCGTCGGTGCGGGAGTTCGTACGGCCGGCCGCGCTGCTGCCCGCCACCGCGTCGGCCGGTCAGGTGCGGGCCCTGCTGACCGGGTCCCCCGATGTGTCCGGGGTGCTGCTCGTGGACCGGGCCGGGGTCCCGGTGCGGTCGGTGCACCGCTCCCGCTTCCTGCTGTCGATGTCCGGCCGCTACGGGCACGCCCTGTACGCCGACCGGCCCGCCGCCAAGCTCGGGGACCCGCCGCGGACGGTGGGCGTCGACGCCACGGCCTGGGAGGTCCTGGAGGTGGTGGCGGTCGGGGACCGGGGCCGTACGTCGGACGACGTGGCGGTGGTCGACGCACACGGCCGGTGCGTGGGGGTGGTACGGCTGGCGGATCTGGTGCGCGCGCTGGCCGAGACCCGGGTGGAGGAGGCGGCAGGGCTCAATCCGCTGACCCGGCTGCCCGGTTCGGACGCGATCACCGCCGAGGTGGACCGGCGGATCGCGGGCGGCCGGGCGTTCACGCTCAGCTGGCTGGACGTCGACCACTTCAAACAGGTGAACGACGGGGCCGGGTTCGCGGCGGGCGACGAGCTCATCCGCGCGGTGGGGCGGGCACTGCGCGAGGCGTCGCCGGACACCGCACGCGTGGGCCACATCGGCGGGGACGACTTCCTGGTGCTCGCCGATCAGGAGGCGCTGGATCCGCTGGCGTCCCTGGTGCTCGACGCGCTCTGGTCGGCCGGCGGCCACCCGGTCACGCTGTCGCTGGCCACGGTCCTGTGCCCGCCCGGCAGCGTGACGGACCACCGGCAGGCCGCCGCCTGTCTGGCGCCGCTCAAGAAGGCGGCGAAGGCGTTGCAGGGGACGAGTTGGGTGCTGGGCCGGGCGGGAGCGGGCGGGCACGAGATCCGGCGGGGGAGCGAGCGGGCACCGGCGCCCGCGGGCTGACGGGTGAGGCGGGCGGCCCGGAGCCCGTGCCGCCACGGAGGGCGTGCTTCCGGCCGGGTGGCCGACAACCGTTGCGGTCGGCGACCTTGACGCCCCCTGGGTGCCGGTGAACACTTCCCGGTGTCAGTCGACATCGCCGTACATCTCGGCGCATTCCGGCACGCCACCGCTGAGGGCCTCCTGCGGTACGGCCCCACTCCCCCACGGGCGATTCGGCTGCGACGGCACGCTCGTCACGGACGCCGGGCGGGGCGCGGATCCTCCCTGCCGCCGGCTGAAGTCGCCATGGGAAACGCACCCTGCACGTGAGGTCCGGGGCGGATCGTCCCGGGCCGGGGCCCAGGAGCCGCCATGAGCAACGGAGACATATTCGTCGGGGAGATCATCGGCACCGCGATCCTGATCCTGTTCGGGGCCGGCGTGGTCGCCGCCGTCGTCCTCAACTACTCGAAGGCGAAGGACGCCGGCTGGGTCGTCATCGCGCTGGGCTGGGGTTTCGGCGTGATGGCCGGGGCGTACACCGCCGCCCCGCTGTCGGGTGGGCATCTCAACCCGGCGGTCACCCTCGGGATCGCCGTCGACACCGGGGACTGGGACCACGTCCACGTCTACATCGCCGGGCAGATGGTCGGCGCGATGCTGGGCGCCGTGCTGTGCTGGCTGGCCTACTACGCGCAGTTCCAGGCCAACGCCGAGGAGGACATCGCCCAGCCGACGCTCGGGATCTTCTCCACGACCCCCGCGATCCGCAACCCCGTCGCGAATCTCGTCACCGAGATCATCGCGACCGTGGGCCTGGTGCTGCCGATCCTGGCGTTCGGGCTCACCGAAGGGCTCGGCGAGTCGGGCACGGCGATCCTGATCGTCTCGTTCCTGGTGGTCGGCATCGGACTGTCGCTCGGCGGTCCCACGGGGTACGCCATCAACCCGGCCCGTGACCTCGGGCCGCGCGTCGTGCACGCGCTGCTGCCGATTCCCCACAAGGGCACCTCGGACTGGGGCTACGCGTGGGTCCCGATCGTGGGACCGCTCATCGGCGGGACGCTGTCCGGGCTGGTCTTCAACGCAGCGTTCTGAACGAACCTCCGCACGTACGACGAAGGGGACGTCTTGGCTTCCTCCCCCGTCTAAAGGCGGGGGGTTCCAGCGGTCGCCCGCTGGGTTTCCTGCTTCACCGACGACCGCCCCGTCCGGGAGGACTCCCGTTGAGGTCTTACACCGTCTCCACAGGCAGACGCCGCCAGCCCGGCGGCCAGGATGTTGCGCGCCGCGTTCACGTCGCGGTCATGCACAGCTTGGAGCTGGGGAACCAGCGGTCGATCACCACGAGTTCGCGCCCGTACCAGGTGCACTTGTACTCCAGCATGGAGCGCAGTTCCGTCCACGACGCGTCACTGATGGCGCGTGCGAGCCTGCCGTTCTTCAGCAGGTTGCGGACGGTGAGGTCCTCGATCACGACCGTTTGGTTCTCACGGACGAGACGAGTGGTGAGCTTGTGCAGGAAGTCACGGCGCCGGTCGACGATCCGCGCGTGGACCTTGGCGACACGGAGCCGAGTCTTCTCCCGGTTCGCCGAGCCCCTCGCCTTCCGCGACAGCCCACGCTGGGTCTTCGCCAGGCGGGCGCGGTCACGGCGCTCGTGCTTGGGGTTGGCGATCTTCTCCCCGGTGAACAGCGTCACCAGGGAGGTGATCCCGGCGTCCAGACCGACCGCCCCCGTGGTGGCGGGAGCCTCGGCGATGGTGTCCTCGCACAGCAGGGACACGAACCAGCGGCCCGCCGCGTCACGGGACACGGTCGCCGTGGTCGGCTCCGCGCCCTCGGGCAACGGACGCGACCAGCGGATGTCCAGGGGCTCGGTCATCTTCGCCAGCGTCAGCTGCCCGTCGCGCCACTTGAAGGCGCTGCGGGTGTACTCGGCCGACGCCCGGGACTTCTTCCGCGACTTGTAGCGCGGGTACTTCGCACGCTTGGCGAAGAAGTTCCCGAACGCCGCCTGGAGATGCCGCAGCGCCTGCTGGAGCGGAACGGAGGACACCTCCGTCAGGAAGGCGAGTTCCCCGGTCTTCTTCCACTCCGTCAACGCGGCGGAGGACTGCACGTAGGAGACGCGCCGTACCAGGCCCGGGTGCGTTCCTCCAGCGCCTTGTTGTACACGAGGCGGACGCAGCCGAACGTGCGCGACAGCTCAGCCGCCTGCCCGTCCGTGGGGCAAAAGCGGTACTTGAAAGCCCGCTTGACCTGCTGCGCCATACCTCACACTCTATCGGCTCCTGTGTGAGCAGCGAGTGTCGACCGGTGGCCGTGGACGTCGAACCGTCCTGGCGGCGATTCACCTTTCCCCGCCCTGCTCCGCGGGAGCTTCGTTTCCTGTCTGGCCTGAAAGCCAGGGCATCCACGAAGAAGGACGCCGAGTGGACGCCGGCCATGGAGGCGCCGACACGGGACCGGGAGTACCGCAACTGGCGCAAGGCGGTGGAGAAGAGCTTCGGCTGGATGGCGGAGGATGACGGTTGACCACGCGCGCGTGGTGCGTCGCTCTCCGGGTTCGCGGCCCGGGCTCCGGTCGGTGGGAGCACGGGCCGCGGACCTGCCGACGTCTCAGGTGCCGACCGTCTGGCGTCGCTGTGCGACCTGGGCCATGGCGTGCTGGACGACGCCGATGAGGGTCTCCTTGACCGACTCGCGGTCCCGCGCGTCGCACATCAGCAGCGGTACGTGGTCGTCGAGGTCGAGGGCGCGGCGGACGTCGTCGGCCGGGTAGCGCGCCGCTCCGTCGAAGCAGTTGACGCCGACGAGGAACGGGATGGCGCGCCGCTCGAAGTAGTCGATGGCCGCGAAACAGTCCTCCAGGCGCCGGGTGTCGGCGAGGACCACGGCTCCGAGGGCGCCCTCGGACAGCTCGTCCCACATGAACCAGAACCGCTCCTGACCGGGCGTGCCGAAGAGGTACAGCACCAGGTCCTCGCGGAGGGTGATGCGGCCGAAGTCCATGGCCACGGTGGTGGTGTTCTTGGTTTCCACACCGGAGGTGTCGTCGACCGGGCGCCCGGCCTCGGTGAGGAGTTCCTCGGTGCGCAGCGGCCTGATCTCGCTGACCGCGCCGACGAGCGTGGTCTTGCCCACGCCGAAGCCGCCGGCCACCAGGATCTTGAGCGTGACGGGCTCGACCGGGGGCTTGCCGCGCTCAGAACGCCCGAAGATCATCGATCTCTTCTCCTGCTTGATGGGGGTCGGGCGGCGGGCCGTATCCTCCGCCGCCGGGGGTTTCGACGACGAGTACGTCGCCGGGTCCGACGTCCGCCGAGTCGCTTCCGGCGAGCCGGGTGACCGTGCCGTCCGCCCGTTCGATCCGGTGGGCGCCCGGTGCTCCGGGTTCGCCTCCGGCCATGCCGTACGGAGGGATCCTGCGGTGCTGGGACAGCGTGGAGACCGTCATGGGCTCCAGGAAGCGGATGCGGCGCACGGCTCCGTCCCCGCCGCGCCACCGTCCGGCGCCGCCGCTGCCGCGGCGCACCGCGAACTCCTCGAGGCGGACGGGCAGTCGCCACTCCAGGATCTCGGGGTCGGTGAGCCGGGAGTTGGTCATGTGTGTCTGTACGACGGATGCCCCGGGGAAGCCGTCTCCGGCGCCCGAGCCGGAGGCGACGGTTTCGTAGTACTGGTGGCGGGCGTTGCCGAAGGTGACGTTGTTCATGGTGCCGGAGCCCTCCGCCTGGACGCCGAGGGCCGCGTACAGGGCGCCGGTGACGGCCTGGGAGGTCTCCACGTTGCCCGCGACGACGGCGGCCGGCGGCTCGGGGGCCAGCATGCAGCCCGGCGGCACGATGATGTCCAGCGGGCGCAGACAGCCGTCGTTGAGCGGGATGTCGTCGGCGACCAAGGTGCGGAAGACGTACAGGACGGCCGCGTTGACGACGGAGAAGGGGGCGTTGAAGTTGGTGGGCAGCTGGGCGGACGTACCGGTGAAGTCGACGGTCGCGCGGCGGTTCTCGCGGTCCACGCGGACGCGTACGCGGATGACGGCGCCCGAGTCGGTCTCGTAGGCGTACGCGCCGTCGTCGAGGGCGTCGATGACGCGGCGCACGGCCTCTTCGGCATTGTCCTGGACGTGCTTCATGTAGGCCTGGACGACGTCGAGGCCGAAGTTCTCGATCATGCGGCCGACCTCGTCGACGCCCTTGCGGTTGGCGGCGATCTGGGCGCGCAGGTCGGCGAGGTTGGTCTTCGGATTGCGGGAGGGGTGGGGTGCCTCGGTGAGGAGGCGGAGGGTCTCCTCCTCGCGGAAGCGGCCGTTCTCGGTGAGCAGCCAGTTGTCGAAGAGGACGCCCTCCTCGTCGATGGTGCGGCTGTCGGCCGGCATGGAGCCCGGGGCGATGCCGCCGATCTCGGCGTGGTGGCCGCGTGAGGCGACGTAGAAGAGGACCTTCCGGTCACTCTCCGTGTCGTCGGTGGGCCCGGTGGCGAAGACCGGGGTGATGACGGTGACGTCGGGAAGGTGGGTGCCGCCGTGGTACGGGTCGTTGACGGCGTAGGTGTCGCCGGGGCGCATGGCCGGGCCGCGCCGCCGGATGACCTCCTTGACGCTGGTGCCCATCGAGCCCAGGTGGACGGGGATGTGCGGGGCGTTGGCCACCAGGTTTCCGTCGGGGTCGAAGAGGGCGCAGGAGAAGTCCAGGCGTTCCTTGATGTTGACGGACTGGGCGGTGGACTCGAGGCGGGCGCCCATCTGTTCGGCGATGGACATGAAGAGGTTGTTGAAGACCTCGAGCAGCACGGGGTCGGCTTTTGTGTCGGCTCGGGAACTCTGCGTAACCGCGACGCGTTCCATGACCAGATGCCCGTCGTGGGTCGCCGCGGCCCGCCAGCCGTCGTCGACGACGGTCGTCGCCCCTGACTCGGTGATGATCGCCGGGCCGGTGACGGCTTCGCCGGGGGGAAGGTCCTCACGGCGGTGAAGGGGTACGTCGCGCCAGGTGCCGCCGGTGTGGAGGCGGACGGTCCGCGGGGGGACGGCGGGGTGTCGCGGGGTGCCTTCGTAGGGAGCGAGGGCGGAGAGATCGGGGGGTTCGGTGATGCCGGTGGCTTCGACGGAGAGGGCTTCGACGACGATCGGGCGGTCGAGCGTGAAGGAGTACGTGGCGCGATGACGTTCTTCGAAGGTGCGCCGCATCGTGCCGGGCTCGGTCAGCTCCACGGTCAGGGTGGTGTCGGTGCCGTCGTAGCGGAGCTGGGCGCGGCGGCTGACCTCGATCCGCTCCTCGGGGACGTCCTCCGCGAGGAGTTCGGCGCGGGCCGCCGATTCGAGGTCGTCGGCGGTCTTGTGGACGCCGGGCATGGCGGCCGGTTCCAGGGGGGCCTCGACGGACCGTTCCCGCATGGCCGTGGTGTCGGCGAGGCCGATGCCGAGCGCCGACAGGACGCCGGCCATGGGCGGGACGAGGACGGTGCGGATGCCGAGGGAGTCGGCGACCATGCACGCGTGCTGTCCGCCCGCTCCGCCGAAGGTGGTGAGGGCGTACCGGGTGACGTCGTGCCCCTTTTGCACGGAGATCCGCTTCACCGCGCCGGCGATGTTGGCGACGGCGATCCGCAGGTAGCCCTCGGCGACCTGCTCGGGGGTGCGGTCGTCGCCGGTCTGCTCGCGGATCTCACCGGCGAGGACGGTGAAGCGGTCACGGACGAGCGCGTCGTCGAGGGGCTGGTCGCCGTCCGGGCCGAACACCGTGGGGAAGTGGGCGGGCTGGATGCGGCCGAGCATGACGTTGGCGTCGGTGACCGTGAGCGGGCCGCCGCGCCGGTAACAGGCGGGGCCCGGGTCGGCGCCCGCCGAATCCGGCCCCACGCGGTAGCGGGAGCCGTCGAAGTGGAGGACCGAGCCGCCGCCGGCGGCGACGGTGTGGATGTCCAGCATGGGCGCGCGCAGCCGGACTCCGGCGATCTGTGTGGTGAAGACGCGTTCGTACTCGCCCGCGAAGTGCGAGACGTCGGTGGAGGTGCCGCCCATGTCGAAGCCGATGACGCGGTCGAAGCCGGCGAGCTGCGACATGCGGGCCATGCCGACGATGCCGCCGGCAGGCCCGGACAGGACGGCGTCCTTGCCCCGGAACCGGCCGGCTTCGGTGAGGCCGCCGTTGGACTGCATGAACATCAGCCGTACGCCGTCGAGTTCGTCGGCGACATGGCGGACGTAGCGGCGCAGCACGGGCGAGAGGTAGGCGTCCACGACGGCGGTGTCCCCGCGCGGGACGAGCTTCATCAGGGGACTGACCTCGCTGGACAGCGAGATCTGCGGGAAGCCGATCCGGGCGGCGAGTTCCCCGACCGCTTGTTCGTGGGCGGGGTGGAGATGGCTGTGCACGCAGACCACGGCGACGGCCCGGATGCCGTCGTCGTACGCCCGTCGCAGCGGTCCGGTGAGGGCGTCCAGGTCGGGGGCGCGCAGGACGGTGCCGTCGGCGGCGATGCGTTCGTCCACCTCGACGACCCGTTCGTGCAGCAGTTCGGGCAGGTCGATACGGCGGGCGAAGATGTGCGGGCGGTTCTGGTAGGCGATGCGCAGCGCGTCGCGGAAGCCGCGGGTGACGACCAGCAGGGTCCGTTCGCCCTTGCGCTCGAGGAGGGCGTTGGTGGCGACGGTGGTCCCCATGCGTACGGCGTCGACGGGGCCGTCGGATCCGGCCAGCAGTTCGCGGACGCCCACGACCGCCGCGTCGGTGCCGCGTGTCCCCCGGCTCCCGCGGTTCCGGGTGTGTTCCGGAGCCGGGTTGTCGGACAGCACCTTGTGCGTCAGCAGCCGGCCGTCGGGGCGCCTCGCGACGATGTCGGTGAAGGTGCCGCCTCGGTCGACCCAGAACTGCCAGCCTGTCACGTCAGTATCCCGCTTCCGCGCCGGTCACAGCGCCCGGAGGCCGTTGATCACGTCGCGCAGAATACTCTCGTCCGGCAGCTCGGCCGGGGGGACCGGCCGGTTCACATGGACCCATTCCGATTCCACGAGGTCTCCGACGAGGACCCGGACCACCCCGATCGGCAGATCGAGTTCGGCGGAGAGTTCGGCGACCGTCTGCGAGCTGTCACGGCACAGTTCGACGATGTCCACGTGTTCCGGGGAGAGCGTGGGATCGGTCTCCGGATCGTCCGCGTGCGGCTCCGTGACGACCACCGCGATCAGGTCGAGGCGGTGCTGGGCCGCACTGGTGGTGCGGCCCCGCGTCATGGCGTACGGACGGACGACCGGTCCGGCCTCGTCGTCGAACCAGTGGCTTCTACCCTGACCGTCAGCGCTCATGTCATCCCACTACCCGCCCGAGGGCAGATCGGTGCGCGGTGCGGCGCCCAGATGCACACCGACCCGCTTCACGAGAAGCGTCATCTCGTAGGCGACCTGTCCGACGTCCGAATCCGCGTCCGCGAGGACGGCGAGGCAGCTGCCGTCGCCGGCGGCGGTGACGAAGAGGAACGCCTCGTCGAGTTCGACGACGGTCTGACGGACGTCTCCGGCCTCGAAGTGGCGGCCCACGCCCTTGGCGAGGCTGTGGAAGCCGGAGGCGACGGCGGCCAGGTGCTCGCTGTCCTCCCGGGTGAGGTCCTTCGACGCGCCTGTCGGCAGGCCGTCGCCGGAGAGCACGATCGCCTTGCGGATGCTGGCGACTCGGTCCACCAGGTCGTCGAGGAGCCAGTTCAGCTCCCCCTTGTCGGTCGTGGTGTGGCCGGTGGCCCTCGGTGCGGTCATCGACCGTCCCCCTTTGTCGTTCGTCGTGGTGCTGTGCCGCTGTCGGCTTCGTCGCCGGCGGCGTTCTCCTCGCGGCCGCGCTGCCAGCCGCGCTGGAGCGAGGCCATGCGGCTGCGGACTTCGTCGGCATCCCGTTCAACGGGCCGCGCCCTGTCCTCGTTCCGCGGTTCGGCACTGTGCTTGAGCTGCGGGGCGAGGCTGGCCTGCCGTATGCGCCGGGGCAGCGCTCCGCCGCCGGGTCGTGCGGCGTCGGCGTCCGCGCCGCCCGCGCCCGGCACGGAGTCGTCGGGACCGCTCACCGCGATGGCGGGGCGGCGGGTGCGCCGGGGAGGGCCGGCAGAGGGCTCCGGCCGGTCCTGGCGCACAGGGCCGGAGGGCGCCGGAGTGTCGCTCTGGTCCCCGGTTCCGGTCCTGGGGCGGGAGGGGTCGGGGCCCCGTCGGCGGGCAGGTAGCGGAGGCAGTGACTCCGCGCCCGGTTGTGCGCGCTCGACGTCGGAGGAGAGCCGTTCGGTGCGGCGGCGTGCGGGAAGCGGGGACAGTGCGTCCGCGTCCGGGCGGCCGGGGCCCCGGCGTCCCGCGGAATTCTCACCGCGGCGGCGGGCGGGCAGCGGAGGCGCTGCTTCCAGCTCGGGCCGGGTGGACGCCGCGGGCATGCCCTCCTCGTCCGTGCGCTCCGCTCGGTCGCGAGCGTCGCGGACCGGGCGCCCATGGGAGCTGACCAGCTTGGGTGCTCCCCTGCGGGCCAGCGGTACCGGGGCGCTCCGGTCGTCCCCGCCCGGGTCCACGCTCCCAGGCGTGTCGGGGGTCTGCTGATGGTGTGCGCGGCCGGGCCGCTCCTCCTGGGTGCCGGTGAGGGAGCGGCGGGGGCGGAAGAGGCCGCCGCGTCGGCTGTCCTCGTCCTCCAGGGCGCCGGGGAAGCCGTCGAGTGCGTCCAGGTCGACGGGGGCTTCCAGTTCCACCGGTCCGTCCAGCAGCGAGGCGGGGAGCCCGGGCAGTTGTACGGGCACCTGGGAGAGCGCGGCGCGGCGGGTCTCCTCCGGTTCGCGGTCCTTGGCGCGCTGGGGACGGTCGAGGCGGAAGCCGACGCCGTTGGTGTCCGGAACGTCGTCCGTCAACAGTGTGTCGGGGATGAAGACGACCGCCGTGGTGCCGCCGTACGGGGAGGGCTGCAGAGAGACCCGGACGTTCTGGCGCTGGGCGAGGCGGCTGACCACGAACAGTCCGAGCCGGTCGGTGTCGGAGAGCTCGAACTCGGGGGTCTCGGCGAGTCTGAGGTTGGCGTCCAGAAGGGCGTCGGCCGCCATGCCGAGCCCGCGGTCGTGGATCTCCAGGGTGAATCCGTTGGCCACCCGCTCGCCGAGGACCTGGACGGCGGTGTGCGGCGGGGAGAACACCGTGGCGTTCTCCAGCAGTTCGGCCACGAGGTGGGTGAGGTCGGCGACGGCCGGACCGGTGACGGCGACCCTGGGCAGCCGGCGGACCTCGATGCGCTCGTAGTCCTCGACCTCGGCGACGGAGGCGCGTACGACGTCCATGAGCTGGACGGGCTTGCGCCACTGCCGGGAGGGCGCGGCGCCGGAGAGGATCACCAGGCCCTCGGCGTGCCGGCGCATACGGGTGGTGAGGTGGTCCAGCCGGAACAGGTCGGCGAGTTCCCCGGTGTCCTCGGTCCGGCGTTCCATGGTGTCCAGCAGGGTGAGCTGTTTGTGCAGCAGGACCTGGCTGCGGCGGGCGAGGTTGACGAACACCTCGGAGACACCGGCGCGCAGTTCGGCCTGCTTGACGGCGGCCTCCACGGCGGCGCGCTGGAGGGTGTTGAGGGCCTGGCCGACCTCTCCCATCTCGTTCTTGTCGTATTCCAGGCGCGGGACCTCGGTCTCGACGTCGACCTGTTCGCCCGCCGAGAGGCGGCGCATCACGCTGGGCAGTCGCACACCGGACGCCTCGTGGGCCTCCAGCCGCAGCTGCCGGAGGTCCCGGATGAGTCCGCGGCCCACGCGTACGGAGAGGACGAGGGAGACCAGGAGGGCGACCAGTCCGAGGACACCGGCGATGACGGCCTGGGTGATGACGCCCACGGCGACGGGGCGGACGCGGTCCTGGTAGCGGTCGGCGGCCTGGTCGTTGAGGGTGCCGAGTTCGGAGAGCACGTTGCCGGCGGCGATGTCCCAGCTCTTGGCCGTGATCCCACGGGGCTCCCCGCTGCCGGAGGAGACGGCCGCCTCCTCGCCCACGCGCAGCGGGGCGGACGCCGCGTTCTTCCAGAAGGTCTCGTAGCGGTCGCGCTCGGACGCGGGCAGCTGCGGCAGGCCGGCGTCGTACATCAGCGTGCGCTGGGCCACGAGGTCGGAGATCTGCCGCACTTCGGCACGGGACAGTTCGCCGACGATCAGGGCGGAGCCGAGCAGGGCGTCCTCGCGGGAGAGGAGTTCGCGGGCGCGGGCGAGGCTGACGAGGGCGCGGTACTGCTTGTCGAGTTCGATGTCTTCGACCACGTGCAGATTGGCCAGCAGGACGTAGCACGGGTCGATCAGCCGGTTGTAGAGGTCGAGGGCCTGGGAGCGGTCGACGGTGCCGTCCTCGACGCTGCGGCGCAGGGACTCGATGCCTTCGAAGGAGTCCAGTACCGCGCTCAGTTCACCGGAGTCCCCGTGCATGGCCTCGCGCACATCGGTGTTCGCCGCGTTCCTGCGGACGTTGTCGATGGCCTCGTCGGTGGCGGCGCGACTGCGCCGGAGTGCGGCGAGCCCTTCGGCGGCGCGGGGGTCCGCGAGATGGACGAGGGTCTGCCGACGCTCCTGCTGAAGGACGCGGACGGCGTCCTCGACGGGGTAGCCGACCTCCTCCATCACCGACGACACGTCGAACAGATGGCTTGCCTCGCGGCCCGTGAGCACCGTGGTGAAGGCCCAGATCGTCGTCAGGGACAACAGCGGCACGAGAAGCAGCGCCACGATCTTCCGGCGGACGGACTTCCCGCGAAAGCGCATGGCCTCCCCCAGCTCGGCCCCCGGTCGGCCGGGGGTACACATGTGCGTCAACAAACGGCGCGAGCCTACTACCGCACCGGGGTGAACTCGAAGAGCCGTCCGGAAGCTGTAGTTCCGTGCCGGGGGCGGGAGATGGCGAGTTGTCCGGGCATTGGGGGAGATTGCCTCCCGGAATCGGGGGTGCGGCCCCCTGGCCGATCTCCCGGACGCGCGGGGATGGTTGGCCGATTTCTTTCCCGGTCGGGAATCTTCGCGACGTGCCGTTCGTCCTTCTCTGTGGGAAATGGGGGCGGAATCGGCCGCAAGAGCCGTGTCCCGCACCTGGGCGGCGTAGAACAGTGCAAGCCGGGCAGCCACTGAAGAACCAGGTCTTCGAACACGAGTGAGCGGTCTGCTGGCGGTGGGGAGTGACACGTTGATGGGCACGGCGGAGCGGCGCGAGGCGCCCGAGGAGGGCGCGGCGGCGCAGGTGACGACGCGGTCGGAGGCCGGGGCTCCCGGCCCCGGTGCAGCCGCGTCCGGGCACGGGACGGCCGGCGAACGCGGCGCCGCGGCGACCGTGCGCGGAGCGGCACGCGAGGGCCGCGACGGCGCTGCGGCGCGGGAGACCGGAGGGAGGAACGGCGAGTCCGGCAGCTTCAGCGGTAAGGCCTCCTACCGGCCGCTGTGGATCGAGGAGCCGGCCCGGCGGCGCCGGTTGCCGGACCCGGTACGGACGTCGGCCGTGCGGGCAGTGCTCATCATCGCGGTGACGTTGATTCAGGCCATGGTGGCCTTCCTGTGCACCCTGGCCGGGTCCTGGCTGGCGTTCCCCATGGTCATCAGCAGCGTCGTCAGCACGATCCTCGCGACCTGGGGGGTCCTGGACGTCTGGGTGACCCGCCAGGTCTGGAATCAGCGCAATGGCGTGGTGTCCGCGCCCAGCAGCACCGCGCGGGCCCTGCGGCGCGAGCGGCGCCGCGCTCGCCGTCAGCAGCGGGCCGCCCAGCGGGCGCAGGCTCGAATACGCCGGCGGGGCGGAGCCGGGCAGTTGTCGCACCCCTGACGGCACACCCACCGGAACAGGGACTCTCGGTAGGCTGATGTTGCGTATGCCGCATGTGCAGGCACTACGCGCAACAGTTCCCGGGTGGGTGACCGTCGCAGCGAGGGCGGTCGGCATCGGCCCGCACCGGGCCGACAGATGGTGAGAGCCGAGCCATGACCGGCGAGCGGAAACAGCCCGGGGAGAACGGGAGGGGCGCGACGAGTGCCGTGCAGTCGGTGGACCGTGCGGTGAGCGTGCTGGAGATCCTGGCGCGGCACGGCGAGGCGGGTGTCACGGAGATCGCCGGCGAACTGGGCGTGCACAAGTCCACGGCCTTCCGGCTGCTCGGCGTCCTGGAGAACCGCGGGCTGGTGACCCAGACGAAGGACCGCGGCAAGTACCACCTGGGTGCCGGCGTGCTGCGCCTCGCGGGGGCGGCCGCCGTGCGGCTGGACATCTCGCAGGAGGGCGTTCCGGTGTGCCGGGAGCTCGCCGACGAGCTGGGCGAGACGGTGAACATAGCGGTGCTGGACGACGACGCCGCCGTCAACATCATGCAGGCCCGGGGTACGGCATCGGTCACCGCGCAGAACTGGCTCGGCAGACGCACCCCGCTGCACGCCACCGCCGGTGGCAAGGTGTTCCTGGCCCACCTGCCACCCGCGGTCCGTGAGGGCCACCTCGCACGCCCGTTGCGCCGGTTCACGGAGCGGACGATCACCACGGCAGCGGAGCTGCGCGGTGAACTGGAGACGGTGGTCGAGCACGGATACGCCGCCACGCTCGAGGAGCTGGAGCTGGGGCTCGCGGCCGTCGCGGCGCCGGTCCGCTCGCACGACGGCACGGTGATCGCGGCGATCAGTGTCTCGGGGCCGGTGTACCGGCTGCGTGCGGACCTGCTGCCCGAGCTGGGCAGCAGGACCGCGACGGCGGCGGCCGGGCTGTCCCGGCGCATGGGCTACGGCTTCTGAGCCTCGTCCGGGATGACGCCTGATCAGCCGCTCGTCGTGGCGGGCCGCTTGAACATGCGGGTCGCCGTGATCTCGCTGTGCGCCTCCTCGGCCGGGTCCTGCTGGGGAAGTCCCGGCCGGAGGTGTTCCTCCACACTGATGTACTTCAGGCCGGCCCGCAGGTCGGCGTCGTTCCGCAGCCGGATGACCAGCGGGAACTCCGCGAGCGCCGTCGTGTCGAACAGACCGGTGGTGTACAGGAGCTGGACGCCGAGCGCGTCGGCGACCGCGCGCTGGAGCTCCAGGAGGTAGGTCGCGTTGGCACGGCCGATGGGGTTGTCCAGGAACAGCGTGCCGGCGTGGCGGTGCTTGTCCCGGCCGCGGTCGTTGGAGCGCAGCGCGGCCATCGTGCAGTACAGGGCGATGGCCGCGGTGAGCAGCTGGCCGCCGGAGAACACGTCACCCATCTGTCCGACGGGTACGCGTTCGGCGCGCAGTACCGCGTCGGGCTTGAGGATCTCGACGGCGACCCCCTTCGGCTGGAGGGCGGCGGCGACCCCGCGCAACAACAGGGACATGCCGTCGCGCCGCAGGTCGGAGTTCTTCTTGACGGCCGCCCGGGTCGCCTCGTCGACGACCTCGCCGAGCCGCTCGGTGAGGGTGGCCTGGTCGGGTTCCTCGAAGCGGATGCGCAGGAACTCCTGTCCGGACCACTCTCCGAGGCCTTCCGGCAGCCGGGACAGCCGCTGGGCGGAGCGGAGGGTGGCGAGGGCGGACTCGACCAGGCCCCGCAGCCGGTCCACGATCGAGTCGCGGTTGCGCTCCAGCTGCTCCAGCTCGTCGGTGAGGACCCGCAGCCGGGGCGCGAAGGCGTCCGCCCACCTCTGGGCGTGCTCGGGCAGCGCGGAGGCGGGCAGCTCGCGGATCTGCTGGCGCGCGGGCGTGCGGACCTGCTCGTAGCGCGTGGAGTTGGCGTGCCGGACGAGGATGTCGCTCGCTTCACGCACGGCGGACTCGGCGGCGGACAGGTCGGCGGCGCAGCCGCGCAGCGAGCGACGGGACTCGGCGGCGGACTGCCGGGCCTCGTCCAGACCGCCCGGGTAGGGCTCGGGCTGCTCCTGCTCCTCCTCGGGGGCGTGTTCGCGCAGCAGGTCGCGGAGCATGGCGGCGATCTCGTCGAAGCCGCCGGCCGCGTCCTCGGCGGCGCGGTGCGCGTCGAGCAGTTCGGCGTGGGCCTCCCGTGCCTGGCTCAAGGCCTCGCTGCGGGAGGCGAGTTCGGTGGTGGCGGTGCGCAGGAGGGTCTGTGCGTGCTCGGCGTCGCGCGGCACCAGTTCCTCGGGGAGTTCGGTGTGCGCCTCGCCGTCCTCGGGCGCGAGCCGTTCGGCCTCGCCGCGCAGTCGTCCGAGCTGCTCGCTCGCACTGGACATGCGGGTCTCCAGGAGCTGCACCAGCTCCTCCGCACGGGCGGCGGCGGCCTGCCGGCTGGGTCCGTCGGAGCCGTCGGGCGACTGGAGCAGCTGCTCGGCGCGGGTGCGGACCTTGTTGCTGAGCCGGTCCAGTTCGGCCCGGGCGGCGCTCTCGTCGCTCTCCGCGCGGGCCTGTTCGGCGCGCAGATCCGCGCCGACGCCGACCTTCTCGTACACCTGGGACGCGGCGCGGTAGGCCTCGCGCAGGGCGGGCAGGGACGCCTGCGGCGCTCCGGTGCCGTCCTCGGGCACGTCGTCGGGGGCGCCCGCGATCTCCGAGCGCTCGGCGCGCAGCGCACGTGCGGTGCGCCGGGCGTCGTCGGCGGCCCGCTGGGCGCCGCGCCGGTCCTCGTCGGCGGCGCGCGCCCGTTCCAGACAGGTCTGGGCGCGGGCCTCCGCCTCGGTCGCGTCGTCGGCGAGTTCGCGCAGCTTGACCTGCCAGCCGGCCCGTTCGCGCAGCCGGAAGGCGAGTCCGGCGAGGGCGTCGGCCGCGCGCCGGGCCTTCTGCGCGGCTTCCTGCCGCTCGTCACGGACGCCGACGGCCTCTGCGGCGGCCTCCTCGGCCTCCGCCCGCACGGTGCGCGCCTCGGTCAGCTCGGCCTCGGACTCCTCGGCGAACGCCCGCGCCTCGTGGGCCGTACCGGCCAGCTCCGTGAGCCGCCCGGCGGGGCAGCCGGTGCGCCAGGAGGCGAGCCGCGCGACCAGCTCCCGGTCCTTGCCGAGCCGGGCGGCGAGCGCGCGGATCTCCTCGTCCCGCTCGGTCGCCCGCGCGCGCAGTGTCTGCCGTTCCTCGTCGGCGGCGTGCTCGTCGTGCATGGCCGGGTTCGGCGGTACGAGGAAGACGTCCCCGGTGTCCGTGTCCGGCGCGGGGGTGGGGGCGAGCAGGGCGGCGGCGGTGCCGACGGCGACGGCGGAGCGGGGCAGCAGGGCGGCGTCGCTCAGCGCCTCGCGGGCGCGGAGGTGGGAGTCCGGGTCGGTGATGATGACGCCGTCGACCAGCTCGGGGCGGGCGGCCAGCACGCGCGCGTGGTCGGCGGGGTCGACGGCCTGGGCGAGGTAGCGCCACCCCGGGAGTGCCGGGATGCCGTGCTCGCCGAGGAACTCGACCGTCGCCAGCACGTCCGGGCCGGGCGGCAGCAGCCCGCCGTCGCCGAGGGCGCCGAGGATGCGGGCGTCGTCCGCGGCGGCGGTGCGCAGGTCGAACAGCTGCCGTTCGGCGGAGGAGACGGCGTCGTCGAGCAGTTCGCGCAGCTCGTCGGCGAACCGGTCGAGTTCCTCGGCGGTCAGGGCGCCTTCGCCGGAGGAAGGCCCGGCCTCGGAACCGTCCGCGGCGCGGTCCGTGTCCGTGCGCTGTCCCGGCACACCGGCCCGCCGCCGGCCGGCGGCTCCCGGCAGGCTCAGCAGTTCCGCCAGCCGTTGTTCGGCGGCGAGGGCTTCGGCCGTGCGGCGCTCGCCCTCGTGGGCGCGCTCGGCCGCCGTGGCCGCGTCCGCCGCGCGGGCCGCGGTGAGTTCCGCGCGGCTCTCGGCGGCGGCCGCCTCCCGCGCGTGCTCGGTGGCCCGGCGGGCCGCCTCGCGGGCGGTGTCCCAGGCGGCGACCGCCGTCTTCTCGGCGTCACTGGCCGCGAGGGCGGCCCTGGCGGGGTCGGCGTCCGGGGCGCTGTCGTCGAGCCAGCCGGCCCGCACGGCCTCGGCGGTCTCCTGCTCGACCTCGGTGAGCCGCTGCCGCAGGTGCCCGATCTCGCTGCGGGCCCGCTGCGCCTCGGTGGCGGCGGCGGTGGAGTCGCGGTAGGCGCCGTCGCTGACCTCCTGGAGGGCGGCGGACCGCCCCTCCTCCTCGTTGGCGAGGTCCTCGGCGTTCTGCGCGGCCGCGTGCAGGGCGCGTACCAGGTCGACGGCGGCCTTGGCGCGCGCGGCCAGCGCGGGGGCGGCGTCCCGCTCGGCCTCCTGGATCGCGGCGGAGACACGGGCGACGCGGTCGGCTGCGGCACGGTGACGCAGTACGGCCTCAGCGGCCTGCCAGGCGGAGTACAGGGTGCGCGCGTCGGCGAGCTCGCGTTTCTGGGCGGCGGCGGACTTCTCGGCGGCGGCGAGCGCCAGGGAGGCGTGCCGGTAGGCGAGTTCGGCGGAGATCAGCGCGCTGTGCTCGCGTGCCGTCTCGGCGTGGGTGACGGCGTACGCGGCGGCGGTGACCCGCCCGGCCAGGTCGGTCGCGCGGACGCGTTCCCGGGCGCCGCGCGCGGAGAGCCGGCGGGCCAGGGTGCGGGTGCGGCGCTCGGCGGCGGTGTGGATCTCCCGCGCGCGGGTGCGGGCCTCGGCGGCCTCGACGATCCGGCCCAGCAGGTCGACGGACCCGGCGGTGAAGTCCCGTTCGGCGATCAGCTCGGCGCGCCGGCCCAGCTTGTTGCCGAAGCCGCCGACCAGGTCGGCGAGTCCGTCGGTGTCCCGGGTGTCGGTGACGGCGCGCAGCAGCAGGTCGGTGAAGTCGGAGTCCTTCTTGACCGCGAAGAGACCGGCGGCCTCACCCTCGTCGGCGTTCATCTCCCGCTGGTAGCGGAAGAGTTCGGGGTCGAGTCCCAGGTCGCCGAGGTGTTCGGTCCAGCGCTCGTGGATCTCCTCCCAGTGCACTTCCAGGTGCGGGTAGTTCTTGCCGGCCTCCGTGAGGGCGTCCCGGAAGCCCTTCATGGTGCGGCGGCGTCCCCGCGCGCCCGACTGGCCCTCGACGGGCGGCCGTACGGCCGTGGACTCGGCGACGGGGAGGTTGTCCAGGCTGAGGCCGGGGCCGGGCCGGAAGGAGTACCAGGCCTCGGCGAACTTCCTCGGGTCGTTGGAGACCTGGCGGCCCCGCCACTCGCTGACCTTGCCGACGACGACGCACTCGCCGGTCTGCACGTGCTGCCACTCCAGCGCCACGTGGCCGCAGTCGTCGGCGAGCAGGAACTTGCGCAGCACGCCGGAGCTGGCGCCGCCGAGGGTGTTGCGGTGGCCCGGGAGCATCACGGAGAAGATCAGCTTCAGCAGGACCGACTTGCCGCCGCCGTTCTCCAGGAAGAGCACCCCGGCGGGGGCGGGCCGGCGCGGCGGGCCGACGGGCTCCTCCTGGAAGAACTCCGCCTGCGTCGGCGCGGGGTCCGGCACGGCCGCGCCGACACCGCGCAGGTCGAGCACGGTGTCGGCGTAGCGCGCACCGGCCGGCCCGATGGAGTAGAGGCGGACCCGGGACAGCTCGTACATGGCGGACTCTCGTGAGGCTTCGTGAGACGGGGGTTCAGGCGGAGTGGAACGGCAGGCCGGCGTCGGCGACCAGCTCCAGGTCGTCGCCGTCCTCGGGCGGCAGCAGGGTGGGCGTGCCGTCGGTGACCGGGACGACGCCCAGCTCCAGCAGCTCGGCCATGGCGGCGGCGCCCGCCATGTCGCGGACCTGGAGCTGGTAGCGGGCCGTGGTGCGGTACGTGCCGCCGCTGTCGTCACCGGTGCGCTGCAGGAAGCCGGAGTCGGTGAGGAAGCCGACGGCCTTGGCGACGATGCCCGTGGTGGAGCCCGCGAGCCGGCGTGCGTCCTTGGTGGCGCCGGTCGAGCTGCGTCTGGCCCAGATCCGCCACGCGGCCTCCAGGCCGGGGGCGTCGCTGGCCGGGTCGGTGTTCTCGCCCTGCTCCGCGGCCCGCTCCTCCAGCCGGTGGCAGGCCTGGCGGACGAAGGCGTCGACGCCGTTGACCGTGACGCGCCCGATGTAGCCGTCGTCGGCGAGGTCCTCGGGGCGCGGGAAGGCCATGGCGGCGACGGCGAGGTGGGCGAGCCCGTGCAGGAACCGGTCGCCGCCGTCGGCGGAGGTGCGGCGCGCGTAGTCGCCCATGCGGACGGCGAAGACGGAGTCCTCGGCGGCGGTGACGGCCATGCCGGCGCGCGGGGACACCTCCAGCACGATCAGTCCGAGGCCGGTGGCCACGGCGTCGGCGAGCCGCGCGAACGGCGGGTCCTCGCGGTAGCGGCGCAGCAGGTCGGCGTACTCCTGGTCGCGGGCGGGCTGGAGCTTGGGCTGGAGGCCGAAGGCGACGAGCCGCGCGGCGTCGGCGGCGTCGGCGGGTGTGACGGCGGCGCTCGCCGGTGCGGCCACGGCCTCCGGCTCACTCCACTCGACGTGCTCGGTCACGGTCGGGACTCCTTGTTCTGGGACACCTCGGTGCGGACTGTTTGCTCCGTCATGCCGCCTCCGACCGGTCCGCGGCCATCCCCGCCGCGTCCAGCAGGGCCGTGCCGACGATGAGGTCGGCGCCGCCGAACTCGGGGTCGTCGAGGTCGGTTCCGTCGTCCACGGCGAACAGCAGCTTCCGCTCGCCCTGGCGGTAGGCGGTGCCGACCGGGGGGCTCGCGGCGTGGATGGCCAGCAGGGCGACCAGGTAGGGCAGTTCGGGGTCCCGGCGGCGGGCGTCGGCGAGCAGTCCGGACAGCCGGCGCGGTGCGTCGGCCGGCAGGTCCAGCAGCTCCGTGGCGGCCGCCAGCTGCTCCTCGCTGAAGCGGCTGTCGTCGGGCGTGGCGATCAGGTCGGGCTCGGGCATCTCGGCACCGAGGTGTTCCCGCTCCACGGGCGGTGTCAGCAGGATCTCGACGAGGTCGGCGACCCGGACGGAGACCGGGGTGCGCAGTCCGGTGCCGTGGGCGAAGAAGGCGTCGGTGACCCGGGCCGCCCGCTCCACGGGCAGCGGCAGCAGGGGCGCGAGGAGGTGGCCGTAGAGGTCGGTACCCGAGGCCGACGTGGGGGTGGCGAAGGCCTGCCGGTCCTGTTCGGCGCGGAACAGCGGGCCGGCCTCCAGCAGCCGGGACTGCAGCTGCGTGTGGCGCCGGATGCAGTCCTTGACGATGTCCACCAGCTCGGCCGCCCGGCGCTTGTGCTCGGGGTCCTCGGACTCGTCACGGGCCTTGCGGATGTTGGTGAGGATCGCGTTCTCGTGGCGGTAGCGGTCCGCCACGTGGTCGAGGGCCTCGGCGATCATGTCGGGCACGGCGCTCAGCCAGTCCACCGCGCGGACGTTGCGGCGGGTGGCGTCCAGAGCCCGGCGCAGGGTCTCGGAGTACTGCACGGTCCGGTAGCGGGCCTGCTCGGCGGCGAGCTGGGCGTCGGCGAGCCTGCCCCGGCTGATCAGCACCTCCAGCTTGACCTCGGCGGCGATCTGCGCGCTGGTGACATCGGTGTCCAGGGCGCCGACCAGGACGTTGACGGCCTCGTCGGTCGTTCGCAGGTACACCGTGCCGCCGGGGCCGGGGACCTCCTCGATCAGCTTGAAGTCGTAGTCGCGGCGCACATAGGTGCCGTCCGCGCCGAACACGCCGTACACCGCGCGGAAGCCGCGGTCGACGCTGCCGACGTTGATCAGGTTCTCCAGGACCCAGCGGGCCACCCGCTCGTGCTCGGCGGCGGGGCGGCGCGGGGCCTGGGCGGCGATGCGCGGGACGATCCGGGCGACTATCTGGTCGTGGTCGGCGCCCGTGTCGAAGTCCATGTTCAGGGTGACGAGGTCGATGGCCGCGAGGGCGATCTCCGCCATGCCGTACACCGAGTACTCGCCGGCGAGATTGGCCTTGCGCGCGTCGAGGTCGTGCAGCGGCGCGGTGCACGCGAGCGCGCGCAGCCGACGCGCCAGCCCCTCGTCGGCGGCCGGGCCCGGCGCGGGCCGCGGCCCCGCGCTGAGCTGGGGCGGAACGCTGTCCGTCGATGCAGGCGAAGTCACGGTGCACAGACTAGGTCCTCAGTCTGACAACGACCCAAACGACCGTGTTGCGCCCCGGCGCGACGATCCTCACACCACCGGCCGGCCCTCCTGGCCGTCCTCGCCGACGCGCCGCCGGTACACCTCGACGACCCGTTCCAACGAGACCTCGAGGTAAGCCGCCAACAGTGTCTCGGCCTTGTCGCGGTCCCCGTCCTGAAGTGCTTGAAGAATCCCGACATTACGGGCTATGTACGGTTCATGCAGCCGTTGCGGCTCGTCCACGACATGGAAGGCGAGCCGCAGTTCGGCGAAGACGCTGCGCATCAGCTCGTCCGTGCGCTCACTGGCGGCGAGGGCCACCAGCTCCCGGTGGAAGTGGATATTGGCCGTACCCACGCCTTTCCAGTCACCTTCGCGCGCCGCCGTGCGCCCGTGTTCCACCACCTCGGCGAGCGCGTCGAGCGCGTAGGGCGGGTCGCCGAGCCCGCGCACGACGGCGCACTCGACGAGCCGGCGGGTGCGGTAGATGTCCTCGACGTCCTCGACGGTCAGCACCCGGACGAACACGCCCCGGTTCAGCTCGTGGACGAGCAGCCGCTCGTGCGTGAGCAGCCGGAACGCCTCGCGCAGCGTGTTGCGGGAGACGCCGAGCGCACCACCGATGCTGTCCTCCGACAGCCGCGTCCCGGGCGGGAAGTAGCCCTCGGCGATACGGCTCCTGAGGATGTCCGCGACCCGCTCGGCGGTGCTGGTACGGCCCAACAGGGCACGGTCGTCGGCCAGTCCGCCCATCTGCTCTGCCATGCCGGAATTCAATCGCACGCGGAAGAACGAGACAACATGGGTATTGAAGGATCGTTCAACGATCCTCTACCTTGCTGGGCAGTGGCACGGCTCACTCCTTCCCGCACCCTTCGTCCTCCTTCTGCGAGGTGCCCATGAGCACGCCCCCTCCACCGCGGGCCCTGACCGACACCCCACGCCCCGCACCGCCCGAACGCGTCCCCGACGACGGGGCGTTCGGCTGGCTGCACGCACTGGGACCGCGCGGCCGACGCGCCTTCGGCGGCGCGTTCGGCGGCTATGCCCTGGACTCGTACGACTACTTCACGCTGCCGCTGACGATGGTCGCGCTGTCGGCGTACTTCGGTCTGAACAGCGGCCAGACCGGCCTGCTCACGACCGTCACCCTGGTGGTCTCCGCGGTCGGCGGCGCCCTCGCCGGCGTGCTGGCGGACCGCGTCGGCCGGGTCAGGGCGCTGCTGCTGACGGTGATCACGTACGCGGTGTTCACCGTGGCCTGCGGCTTCGCGCCCAACTACGAGACGCTGCTGGTGTTCCGCGCGCTGCAGGGCCTCGGCTTCGGCGGTGAGTGGGCGGTCGGCGCGATCCTCGTCGCCGAGTACGCGAGCGCCCGGCACCGCGGCCGCACCCTCGGCGCGGTCCAGAGCTCCTGGGCCGTGGGCTGGGCGCTGGCGGTGATCGTGTACACGATGATCTTCTCGCTGGCCGACGACGACCTGGCCTGGCGCGTGATGTTCTGGACCGGCGCGCTGCCGGCGCTGCTCGTGGTGTGGGTGCGGCGCAGCGTGCGGGACGCGCCCGAGGCGGCCGCCGCGCGGGAGAAGAGCGCGCAGAGGGGCTCGTTCGCGGCGATCTTCCGGCAGGACCGGCCGGGATCGCCGGGCCTGCTGCGCACCACGCTCTTCGCCGTGCTGCTCTCCACGGGCGTCCAGGGCGGCTACTACACCCTCGCCACCTGGGTGCCGACCTATCTGAAGACCGAGCGCGACCTGTCGGTCGTCGGCACCGGCGGCTATCTGACGTTCCTGATCTCGGGTGCCTTCATCGGCTACCTGACCGGCGGCTACCTCACCGACCGGCTGGGCCGGCGGCGCAACATCTGGCTGTTCGCGCTGCTGTCCGCGATCTGCATCCTGGCGTACACGAACATCCCGAACGGCGCCAACACCGTGATCCTCGTGCTCGGTTTCCCGCTCGGGTTCTGCATGTCGGCGATCTTCAGCGGCTTCGGCTCCTATCTGAGCGAGCTGTACCCGACGGCGGTGCGCGGTACGGGGCAGGGCTTCACGTACAACACCGGACGCGCCGTGGGCGCCGTCTTCCCCACGACGGTCGGCTTCCTCGCCGACAGCTGGGGCGTGGGCGGGGCGCTGGTCTTCGGCGCGATCGGTTACGGCATCGCGGCACTGGCGCTGCTGGGGCTGCCGGAGACCCGCGGGAAGGAACTGGAGTGAGCCACACCGACGACCGCACGCCGACCGCCGTGGACGACCGCCCCGTGGCGCTGGTCGACGGGCAGGCACACGCGTGGAGCCCGCGATCGGCGCGCGCCCGCTTCCGGGAGGGGCTGGCGGGCCCCACGGCCGGCGTGGCCGCGGGGCACACGCAGGCCAATCTGATCTCGGTGCCCGCCGACTGGGCGTACGACATGCTGCTGTTCTGCCAGCGCAACCCCAAGCCCTGTCCGGTCCTGGACGTCACCGACGCCGGGTCCACGACCACCGTCCTCGCCCCGGACGCGGACCTGCGCACCGATCTGCCGCGCTACCGCGTGTGGGAACACGGCGAGCTGGTGGACGAGCCGACGGACGTGCGGGCGCACTGGCGCGGTGACCTGGTGTCGTTCCTGATCGGCTGCAGCTTCACGTTCGAGTGGGCGCTGACGGCGGCGGGCGTTCCGGTCCGGCACGTCGAGCAGGGCCGCAACGTTCCCATGTACGTGACGAGTTGGCAGTGCCGTCCGGCGGGGCGGCTGCGCGGGCCGATGGTGGTGTCCATGCGGCCGGTGCCGCCGGCGCACCTCTCCGCGGCGATCCGGGAGAGCAGTCTGCTGCCGGCGGTGCACGGCGGGCCCGTGCACTGCGGCGCCCCCTCCGGGCTGGGCATCGACGACCTCGACCGCCCGGACTTCGGCGACCCGGTGGACCTCGAGCCGGACGACATCCCGGTGTTCTGGGCCTGCGGGGTGACCCCGCAGGCCGCGGTCATGGCCTCCCGCCCGCCGTTCGCCCTCACCCACGCACCGGGACAGATGTTCCTCAGCGACGCCCGCGACGAGCAGTTCCGCGTGGCCTGACCGACCTGCGCGGCACGAGGCAGGAGAAACGAAGGATCCATGACGTCGATCGATCTGAACGCCGACCTCGGCGAGGGGTTCGGCCGCTGGCGGCTCACCGACGACGAGCGGCTGCTGTCCGTGGTGACCAGCGCCAACGTGGCGTGCGGTTTCCACGCCGGGGACGCGTCCACCATGCGCCGGGTGTGCGAGCTCGCGGCCGGGCGCGGGGTGCGGATCGGCGCCCAGGTCTCCTACCGGGACCTGGCCGGGTTCGGGCGGCGCGCGATGGACGTGCCGCCCGCCGAACTGGCGGCCGAGGTCGCCTACCAGATCGGCGCCCTGGAGGTGTTCGCCCGCGCGGCGGGCGCCCGCGTGGCGTACGTCAAACCGCACGGGGCGCTGTACAACCGGGTGGTGCGCGACGAGGAGCAGGCCGGCGCGGTCGTCGACGGGGTGCTCCTGGCGGACGCCACGCTGCCCGTGCTCGGCCTGCCCGGCTCCCGGCTGCTGGAACTGGCCCGGAAGGCGGGGCTGCCGGTGGTCACGGAGGCGTTCGCCGACCGGGCGTACACCGACGGGGGCACGCTGGTGCCGCGCCGGCAGGAGGGCGCCGTGGTCACCGACCCGGAGTCGGTGGTGGCCCGCTCGGTGGACCTGGCCCGCCACGGGGAGGTCGACGCGCACTCGGGACGGCGCATCGAGGTGCGGGCGCGCTCCCTGTGCCTGCACGGTGACACGCCCGGCGCGGTGGACCTGGCGCGACGGGTGCGTGACGCGCTGGAGGCGTCCGGGGTGCGGGTGGAGGCCTTCGTATGAGGGTGCTGCCCGTCGGCGAGGACGCCCTGCTCGTCGAGGTCTCCTCGGGCGACGAGGCCCAGGCGCTCCACGCGGAGCTGCTGCGGCGCCGCGCGGAGGGCTCGCTGCCGGCCGGCGAGATCGTCCCGGCGGCGCGCACGGTGCTGCTCGACGGCCTGTCCGATCCGGCCCGGCTGGCCGCCGAGCTGACCGCCCTCCGTCTCCCGCCCGTGCCCCCGCACGCGCGGGAGACGGTCGAGATCCCGGTGCGCTACGACGGCCCGGACCTCGCGGACGTCGCCGCGCACTGGGGTGTCCCCGCGCGGGAGGTGGCCCGCGTCCACGCGGGCACCGAGTTCCGTGTCGCCTTCTGCGGGTTCGCGCCCGGTTTCGGCTACCTCACCGGTCTGCCGGCCCGCTACGACGTGCCCCGCCGGACCACTCCGCGCACCGCCGTCCCGGCCGGCTCGGTGGCGCTGGCGGGTCCCTACACGGGCGTGTACCCGCGGTCCTCGCCGGGCGGCTGGCAGCTGATCGGTACGACCGACCTCGTGCTGTGGGACCACGCGCGCGTGCCCGCGGCGCTGCTCTCCCCCGGTACGCGGGTGCGCTTCGTCCCGGTGACCGCGGCGGGGTCCGCGACATGACGGACCGTGCGCTCGCCGTCGTGCGCGCGGGAGCCCTCACCACCGTGCAGGACCGGGGCCGCCCCGGCCACGCCCACCTCGGCGTACCGCGCTCCGGGGCGCTGGACGGGCCCGCGGCGGCGCTCGCCAACCGGCTGACCGGCAACCCGCCGGACGCGGCCGTCCTGGAGACGACCCTCGACGGCTGCTCCCTGCGGCCCCGTTCGACGGTCACCGTGGCGGTCACCGGGGCTCCCTGCCCGGTCACCGTGGACGGCCGGCCGGCCGCCTGGGGCGCGCCGGTGCGCGTGCGTGCCGGATCCGTGCTGGACGTCGGCGCGGCGGTCTCCGGAGTACGCGCCTATGTGGCCGTCTCCGGCGGGATCGCCGTCGAACCGGTGCTCGGCAGCCGCTCCACGGACCTGCTCTCCGGTCTCGGCCCGGCCCCCCTCACGGACGACGCCGTGCTCCCCCTCGGCACCCCGCGGGAGGTCTACGCGCGCGGGGACGTCGCCCCGCAGCCTGCGCCCCCGGACGAGCTCGTGCTGCGGGTGACGCCGGGCCCGCGCGACGACTGGTTCACCCCGGCCGCCGTACGGCTCTTCACGTCCCGCACGTACCACGTGTCGCCGGCGAGCAACCGCATCGGGCTGCGCACGGCCGGGCCGGCCCTGGAACGGGCCCGGCGGGACGAACTCCCCAGCGAGGGCATGGTGCTGGGCGCGGTCCAGGTGCCGCCCGACGGCACGCCGGTGGTCTTCCTCGCCGACCATCCGACCACCGGGGGCTACCCGGTGATCGCGGTCGTCCGCCCCGCCGACCTCCCGGCCGCCGCACAGGCGCGCCCCGGCACGCCGGTCCGCTTCGTCGCCGTACGCCGCCGGTGCTCCTAGGCGGCGCCGGGGCGTTGTTCCCCCGTCGACAACGCGGCCAGGGCCGCCGAGACGGCGGCGGAGGTGCGCAGGTCCAGGCGGACGCCGGTGCCCCGCGCGTGGTGGCGCATGTCGTCGACGGCCAGGGAGAGCAGTTGCGGCAGCAGGTCGGTGCACCGGCGGGCCACCCAGCCGGTGCCGGCCGTGGCCAGCCACCGCAGGCTCTCCCACCTGGTGGGAACCGGGGAGTCCGGCTCCTGTGACGGAGCGGGCCCGGTCGCGAGACCGCGTTCCGCCAGCAGCGCGTGGAAGCGCAGGGCCAGTTGGCGGTGCCCCGGCTCACCGGGGTGCAGCCGGTCCGCACTCCACATCGCGCGGTCGGTGATCCAGTCGCCCTCGCAGGCGTGCAGGTGCACCGCGCCGTACCGGTCGGACAGGGCGTGGACCACGGTGTTCACCGCCCGTTGCCGCCGGGCGAGCGGGCGGGCCAGCGCCCCCGGCAGTCCCAGCATCCCGCCGGGATCGGGCAGGCACGCGGTCAGCAGCACGGCACCTTGGCCGGTGCAGACCGCGTACACCCGGTCCAGCCGTGCCACCACGTCACGGATGTCGAAGGTGCGGCGCAGGGTGTCGTTGACGCCGACGACGACGGAGACGAGGTCGGGCCGCTGCTCCAGCGCGGCGGGCAGTTGCCGCTCGAGCACGTCGCGCGTCTGTGCCCCGCTCACCGCGAGGTTGGTGAACCGCACGGGCCCGGCACCCAGCGACGGCGCGAGCAGTGCGGCCCAGCCGCGCCATCCGCCGCCGGTCCGGTCCCCGACCCCCTCGGTCAGCGAGTCCCCGAGGGCCACGAACCGCAGCGGTCTCACGAGAGCCCCCGGGACACGACCGGCCGCACCGGGGCAGCACCATCGGCCGCCGCCTCCGGCACCGTCACCGGCGCGTCGTGCGCCGCGAGGAACGCCGCCACCGCCGTCCCCCAACCGAAACGCTCCGCACGCGCGCGTGCCGCCTCGCGCCGGTCCGTCTCCGCGCGCTCCAGCAGCAACTCGACGGCGTCCGCGAAGGCCTCCCCGCGGTCCTCGGCGACCGCGCCCGCCGCGCCGATCACCTCCGGGAGCGCCGACGACGCGCTCGCCACCACGGGTGTGCCGCACGCCATCGCCTCCAGCGCGGCGAGCCCGAAGGTCTCGGCGGGCCCCGGTGCCAGACACACGTCGGCGGACGCCTGGAGCGCGCCCAGCAGCCTCCGGTCGCGCACGTGCCCGAGGAAGACGACCGGCAGCCCGCGCTCCCGCGCGCGCTGTTCGAGCCGCGCCCGCAGCGGGCCGTCCCCGGCGACGACCAGCACCGTCCGCCGCCCGCGCCGCAGCAGCGCCTCCAGCGCGTCCAGCGCGGTCCCCGGCCGTTTCTCCAGGGACAGCCTGGAGCACATCACGAGCAACGTCTCCGGCACGCGCGCGTACCGGGCGCGCAGTCCCGGGTCGCGCAGCGCGGGGTGCCGTTCCACCAGATCGACGCCCAGCGGGGCCCGTACGACGTTGCGGGCCCCGATGCGCACGAACTCCCGCTCGGCGAACTCGGTGGTGCACACCACGCGCGCGTACGTGTGCGCGGTACGCGTGTTGAGGGCGTCGGCGGTGCGCCGGGCGGCCCGCTCCGGCAGTCCCCAGGTGCGCAGCACCCCGTCGGCGGTCTCGTGGGAGACCATGACCGCCGGAACGCGGGCCCGCCGGGCCCATCGGCCGGTCCAGCGCAGGGTCGTACGGTCGGACACCTCGAGCCGGTCGGGGGCCAGGTCCTGGAGCAGGCCGGCGACCCGCTGTCTGTCGGTGAGGACGCGGTAGCCGCCGGTGCCGGGCAGCAGCGGGCCCGGGAGGGTGATCACCCGCCCCTGCTCGGTCTCGCGGTCGCTCTCCCGCTCACCGGGGACGACGAGCACGGGCCGGTGCCCCGCCCCCAGGTAGCCCTTGCCGAGTTCCCGCAGCGCGGTGCGCAGCCCGCCGGACGCGGGCGCCACGAAGTTCGCCAGCCGCACGATGCGCAGCGACCCGTTCACGCCGCCACCGCCGTCCTGCGCCCGGCGAGCACATCGGCGTAGTACCCGATGAGCTGGTCGCCGACGGCCGCCCAGGTGCGTCCCTCGACCGTCGCGCGCCCGGCCGCCCCGTACGCGGCCCGCAGGGCGGGATCGGCGGCCATGGACCACACCGCGTCGCGTACGGCGGCGGCGTCGCGCGGCGGGACGAGCAGTCCGGTGCGGCCGTGCGCGACCAGGTCCAGCGGGCCGCCCGCCGCGGGCGCGACCACGGGCACCCCGCTCGCCATCGCCTCCTGCACGGTCTGGCAGAAGGTCTCGAACGGTCCGGTGTGCACGAAGACGTCCAGCGAGGCGAAGATCCGCGCGAGGTCCTCGCCGGTGCGGCGGCCGAGGAAGGCCGCGCCGGGCAGCGCCTGTTCCAGCGCCGGCCGGCTGGGCCCGTCGCCGACGACCACGACCCGCACGCCGGGCAGCTCGCAGGCCCCCGACAGCAGTTCGACCTGCTTCTCCGGGGCGAGCCGGCCCACGTAGCCGACGACGAGCTCGCCGTTCGGGGCGAGGGTGCGGCGCAGTGCCTCGTCGCGGAGGCCGGGCCGGAAGCGGGCGGTGTCCACACCCCGCGGCCACAGCCGGACCCGGGGCACGCCGTGCGCCTCCAGGTCGCGCAGGGCGGCGCCGGACGGGGCCAGGGTGAGGTCCGCGGCCGTGTGCACGGAGCGGATGCGCCGCCAGGCCGCCGCCTCTCCGGCGCCCACGTACGTACGGGCGTATCCGGCGAGGTCGGTCTGGTAGACGGCGACGGCGGGCAGGCCCAGGCGGGCGGCGGCCGCCATGCCGCGCACGCCGAGGACGAAGGGGCTGGCCAGGTGGACGACGTCGGCCCGGTGTTCGGCGATCGCGGCGGCCAGGCGCCGGCTGGGGAGGGCGACGCGGACCTGGGGATAGCCGGGGAGCGGAAGGGAGGGGACGCGGACGACGGGGCAGGGCGCCCCGCCGTCGGGGTCGTCGTCCGCGATGGCGGGGGCGACGACGAGGGGGGCGTGGCCGCGGTCGACGAGGTGTCGGGCGGTCTGGAGCGCGCAGTGGGCCACGCCGTTCACATCGGGGGGAAAGGACTCGGTCACGATGACGACACGCATACCGGTGTTGTCGCCGCGCCGGACGTGGTCACGTCAACGTGGATCTTTCCTGGCGGGGAACGCGCCGTGAGCGTTGCCTCCCTCACCCGCGCAGGTCAGGCGGCATCCACGTACACCTGACCCACGGGCCATCCGCCGTTCACCGGCCTCGCGGAAGGCGGTCACACGGCGGGCTCCTCGGGACCGATCCGGCTGCGCACGGCGGTCTGCACCTCGGCCTCCTCGGCCGGGTCCGCGGCGAGCCTGCGCAGGCGCTCCACGACCCGGGTGTCCCCGGTCTCGGCGTGCCGGGCGGCGATCTCGCGGGTGGACTCCTCGCAGTCCCACAGGCACTCGACGGCGAAGCCGGTGCCGTAGGAGGGGTCGGTCGCGGCGAGGGCGCGGGCGGCGCGGCCCCGCAGATGGGACGAGGCGGTCTCGCGGTAGACGTGGCGGAGCACGGGGGCGGCGCAGGCGATGCCGAGGCGTCCGGCGCCGTCGACGAGGGTCCACAGGGTGGGCGCGTCGGGGCCCTCGCCCCGTACCGCCTCCCTCAGCGCCGCGAGGACCAGGTCACGGTCCTGGACGCCGCCCCGGCAGGCGAGGACACGGCCGGCGGCGGCGCCGAGCGGGTCGGGCCGGCGGGCCCAGCCGCGCGCCCGGTCGACGGCGGCGAGACTGCGCATGCGTTCGAAGGCGTCGAGGGCGGCCTCCACGACGGCCGTCGAGCCGGTGGCCACGGCGCCCTCGATCAGGCCGAGGGCGTCGGGGTCGTTGCTGTCGGCGAGATACCGCAGGGCGGTGCACCGGGCTCCCTCGGTGCCGTCCTGGGCGGCCCGGACGATCTCGGGCCGGTCCTCGGGGCCCGCCACGGCGGTGAGGCAGCGGGCGGCCGGGACATGGAGCGCGGCGCCGCGCTCGACGCCTTGCTGGGCCCACTCGAACACGGCCCGCACGCTCCAGCCGGGACGGGGCCCGGTGGGGCGCATCTGCCGCTGCCAGCGGTCGAAGGACCCGGCCTCCTGGGCGGCGCGCACACGCGTGGCGACGGCCTCGCGGGGATCGTCGGCCCACAGTCGCCAGGGCCGTGGTTCGAAGGCGTCACGGACGGTGGCGGCGAGTTCCGCCTCGCCCTCGGCGTCGGTGGCGAACCGCGCGAGGACCGGGGCGGCGAGGGCGCGCAGGCCCGCGTCGTCGTCCCGCAGCGCCAGCTCGTCCAGGGCCCAGGCCCAGTTGGTGCCGTGGGCGGCGTACCTGCGCAACAGGTCGAGGGCCTCCCGCCTGCCGTAGGAGGCGAGGTGCCCGAGGACCGCGAGGGCGAGTCCGGTGCGGGACTCGTCGGTGTCGAGGACGTCCTCGGGGTCGAAGAGGTGGGCCTCGATCGCGTCCAGTTCGCCGTGCAGATCGAGGTAGAGGCGGGCGTAGTAGAGGGAGCGGTTCTCCACCTGCCAGTCGTGGCGCGGGTCGCGCAGCACACAGTGGTTCAGCGCCGTGAGCGCTTCGGAGCGCGGGGCGGTGAGCGCGTGCAGCGTGCCGTCACCACGGCCCCGCTGGAGCAGGCCGAGCAGCGTACCGCTGGGCGCTATGACCGGATCGAACATGGGAAACAGCCTCACATCAAGCGTCGACGCAACCGGGGACGTGCATTACCTGGCCGCGTGACAACACGTCGGGGCGCCCGCCGTTTCCTGCTTGCTGTAGACCATCTCTCTCTGCCTCTCGTCGGTGGCCCATGCGGACCGCATCACGGCCCGCGCGGTGCGGCAACACCTGCCCAGCCATCGCGTCCGTGAATCACGTCGTCATGATGACCCGGCGGTCACATCTACCGCGACCGAAATTTCGGCGGCCCTGTACCGCCTCCCCCGTTTTCCGTGTCGTCGCTGGTCGGAGCGTGTCGTTCAGCCTTCGCCGAACAGTTCGAGCAGTTCCGTACGACCGAACATCCGGGCCGTGTCGACGGCCGAGGGGGTGCCCGCGGACGGGTCCGCGCCGCCCTTCAGGAGGGCCTGGATCACCTCGGTCTCGCCCTTGAAGACCGCTCCCGCGAGTGGCGTCTGGCCCCGGTCGTTGACGCGGTCGGCGTCGGCGCCGCGCTCCAGCAGGGCGCGCACCGCCTCGGCGTGACCGTGGTACGCGGCGAGCATCACGAGGGAGTCGCCCCGGTCGTTGGTCAGGTCGGCCGGCACGCCCGCGTCGACGTAGGCCACGAGCTCCTCGGTCCGGCCGCGCCGGGCCAGATCGAAGATCTTGGTCGCCAGCTCCACGACCTCGGGGTCGGGGGCTTCAGTCATCGCGGGACCGCCTCTCACTGCACGTGCTTCACGCATCGGGGACAGGACGTACGTCTGCGAGCGGTGCAGAGCCGTACGGGTGAATCGCCAGAGTACTGGCTCGCCGGGCACATGACCTGTTGCGCCCGAGGTAATGATCACGGCAGACCCATGCGGGGGAAAGGCCGCGAATCGACCCAGTTGCACCTTTTATCGTATAGATACATTCTGTGAGCCTGGACGTACTCATGGTGACTGTCCCCGCGAACCAGGAGAACTCACATGATCATCTCGATCTCATGCGTGGTGCTGCTCGGCATCGTCGTCTTCATCTTCTTCCGCAAGGACGGACTGAAGGCGTCGCACGCCTTGGTGGCGATGCTCTTCGGCTTCTATCTGGCCAGCACGGCCATCGCACCCAGCATCAAGGCGGGCGGCGAAAGCCTGGCCGGCCTCCTGGGCGGATTCAAGTTCTGATCCGCCCGACCACGCACCACCCGCCCGTACACACCCTCTGGAGACAGCAGTGGCCCGGCGCCCCCTCCCCCGCATCCTGAGCAACGGCGGCGCACAGCTCGCCCGGAGCCGGGAGCTGGCCAGGACGGCGGCCGACAGCGCCACGGACGTCCTCCACCCGCTGATCACCATCACACGCGGTCTGCGCCGGCTGGCCTCGGCCGGGCGGCGCAGGTGGGCCGACACCCCCAAGGACCGGCGCGGCGCGCTGCTCTTCCTGGTGGCGTCGGTCCTGCTGGTCGTGGCGCTCGCGCCGTACGGTCCCCTGCTCGCCGTCATCACCCTGATGGCGGCGGCGGCCTGGCAGGGCCGGGACCGCGCCCCGTCGGCGCCCGCCGGGCCCGACGCGTCACAGGTCCAGCGCCTGAAGTCGCTCTACGAGGCCCTGGTGCCGTACTTCTCCGCCGCCGAGGACCCCGAACCGCTCTACGCCCACGGCGGCGACTGGGAGAAGGTCTTCTCCGAGTACGAGTTCGACGCCACCGGCCGGATCGCGCACCTGGTGATCGGCTACCCCGCCTACTTCACCGACGGCGAGCCGGAGTCACGGGCGCGGATCGAGCACCTGCTCGGCGCGAAGTCGGGGCGCGGCCGCGAGTACCACTTCGCGTGGGACGAGGAGGCCAACCAGCTCACGGTCCGCGTCCTCGCCCCCCTGCCCACCGACATCGCCGCCCAGCCCTTCGTCACGGCCCCCGGCGAGACGGTGCTCGGCTTCACCGACCCCACCGGGGTGCAGCGGACGCTGCCGCTCACCCACGGCGTCCACGGCGAGGAGCGGCGCGATGTCCCGCCCGTCGTCTGGCGCACCGGCATCCGTTCCACCGAGCCCCATCTGCTCGTGACCGGCCAGCCGGGCAGCGGCACCTCGACACTGCTGCGCTCCATCGCCCTGCAGGCCCTCCACCACGGCGACGTGGTGATCGTCGACGGGGGCGGCACCGGCGAGTACGCCTGTCTGACCGGCCGGGACGGCGTGCTCGCCGTGGAGTGCGGGCTGACGGGGGCGCTGACGAGCCTGGAGTGGGCCGCGCACGAGACGGAGCGCCGGCTGATCGCGGCCAACCGCGCGCATCAGGCGGGTGACCCGCCGCCCGAGGACACCAGGCGTCCCCTGTGGCTGCTGCTGGACCGGCCGAGCGCGTTCACGCACCTGGCCGCCGCGGACGGTCACCAGGACCCCCAGTCGCTGCTCCAGGTTCCGCTGCGGCACGGCCGCCCGGCGAACGTCACCGTGGTCGTCGCCGAGCAGCTCGACGGCCTGGAGGGCCTCAGCGACCCGGTACGGCAGCACACGCGCGCGCGGGTCGTCCTCGGGCCCGCGACGGCGGAGCAGCTGAGGGCCGTTCTGGGGGCGCCGCCGCACACCACCCCGGTCGACCAGGTCCCGCCGGGGCGCGGGTACGCCCGGCTGGGCTCGGGGCCGGTCCACCGTCTTCAGGTTCCGGCGACGCCGGACCCGTACGACGACGCGACCAGCGACGCGGAGCGGCAGGCGGTGCTCGACCTGCTGCCGCCTCGGACGACACCCGCGGACGAGGAGCCGGAGCGGCTGGAGGCGGGGGTGGTGGAGGCCGTGCGCCTCGACAAGGTGAGGGTGGAGAAGGTGGCCGCGGCGGCCTCCGCCGAGACCGAGGGACCGGCGGAGGCGCCCTCCGAGGCTGTCGGCGCCGAGGCGGCGGTGGCGGAGCCCACCACCTAGCCGACCGTCGGTGCCCCCCGGGTCCTGCCGTTGGAGCGATGCCTTGTGGCACGTGCCGCTGCGCCCACCCGTGCCGCCCTGGGGGTACCTCCCAGGCCCTTAAGGCACTGGGGGAGGCACGACTGCCCGCAGTCAGAGGGGCACCGGTGCCTACCTGAACGACCGTCCCTTGGCTACGCCACAAATGTGCGGGGGGTCTCCGTGCCGGACGTGCCGCCTGTTTCGACGATGCGAGCTGCCGCGGAGAGGCGGGCCGCCGCCTCCTCCGCCACCGCGCCGCCCACCGTGAAGGGCAGCCGTACGTAGCCCTCGAACGCTCCGTCGACGCCGAAGCGGGGGCCGGACGGCACCCGGACGCCCACCCGTTCGCCCGCCTCGGCCAGGCGTGAGCCGGAGAGGCCGCCGGTGCGCACCCACAGCGTGAGCCCGCCGCGCGGCACCTCGAACTCCCAGTCGGGCAGCTCCCGCCGCACCGCGGTCACCAGCTCGTCCCGGTTCTGCCGGGCCTGGGCGCGCCGTACCTCCACCGCCTGTTCCCAGCCACCGGTGCCGAACAGCCAGTTCACGGCCAGCTGTTCCAGTACGGGCGTGCCTAGATCGGCGTACGCGCGTGCGGCGACGAGGCTGCGGATGACGTCGGGGGCCGCGCGCACCCAGCCGATGCGCATGCCGGCCCAGAAGGCCTTGCTCGCCGAGCCGACCGTGATCACCGTGGACCCGGCGGGGTCGAAGGCGCACACCGGGCGGGGCATCTCCACGTCCGCGTCGAGCCACAGCTCGCTCATCGTCTCGTCGGCGACCAGCACCGTGCCCGCGGAACGCGCCGCGTCGACCAGGCGGCGCCGCTGGTCCTCGTCGGCGAGCGCGCCGGTCGGATTGTGGAAGTCGGCGACGACGTACGCGATCCGGGGCGCCGCCTCGCGCAGCACCTGGCGCCAGCGGTCCATGTCCCAGCCGGTCAGTCCCTCGGCCATGGCGACGGGGACGAGCCGGGCGCCGGCCTCCCGCATCAGCTGGAGGATGTTGGCGTAGGACGGCGACTCGACCGCGATGCGCTCACCGCGTCCCCCGAAGAGGTGACAGATGGCGTCGATGGCACCCATGGCGCCGGTCGTCACCATGATCTGCTCGGGCATGGTCGGGATGCCCCGCGCGGTGTAGCGGTCCGCGATCATCGAGCGCAGCGCGGGCAGCCCGGCGGGATAGTCGCCATGGGTGTGCGCGTACGGCGGAAGCTCCTCCAGCGCGCCCTGGACGGCCCGGGTGAGCCAGGGCTCGGGCGCGGGCAGCGCGGCACAGCCGAGGTCGATCATCGAGCCGAGGGCCTCGGGCGGCAGCGGTTCCAGTCCCCGCGCGGGCACCGGATTGCCGGCCGGGACCGCGGTCCAGCTGCCCGCGCCGCGCCGTGACTCCAGGAACCCCTCGGTGCGCAGCGCCTCGTAGGCGGCGGCCACGGTGGTACGGCTGACGGAGAGGGCGAGGGCCAGCTCCCGCTCGGCGGGCAGCCGCGCGGCCACCGGTACGCGCCCTTCCAGCACCAGCAGGCGGATGCCGTCGGCGAGCGCGCGGTAGGCGGGCGGGCGGCGGGTCCCGGGACCGGCCGGGCGGTCCTGCTGGGAGTTGAGCAGCCGGGCGAGCTGCGCCGCACCCACTGCGGAGGTCCACTGCACCACGAGAATCAGTCCACCTTCCCCGGATTGGCCCTGGATGGCACCATCGACCAAGCCACATGGTGTCACGCGTCGGTCCACTTCCACCACAGGGGGCACGTTTTGGCCAGGTACTCGTCCCGGAACGGGCATCTCGCGCGGCGACTGTTCCAGCTGTACGCGGGTCTGGCGCTGTACGGCGCGAGTTCGGCGCTGCTGGTCCGGTCGGGGCTCGGCCTCGAACCGTGGAACGTGCTGCACCAGGGCCTGTCCGAGCGGACGGGACTGTCCATGGGCGTGGTGCTGACGCTCGTGGGCGCGGCGGTGCTGCTGCTGTGGATCCCGCTGCGTCAGCGGCCGGGCCTTGGCACCGTCTCCAACGTGCTGGTGATCGGCGCGGCGATGGACGCGGCCCTGGCCGTGGTCCCCGACGCGCACACCATGGCCGTACGCGTGCCGCTGATGGCGGCGGGCATCGTGCTCAACGGCGCGGCGACCGGGCTGTACATCGCGGCACGCTTCGGCCCGGGCCCGCGTGACGGACTGATGACGGGCCTGCACCGGCGCACCGGGGTGTCGGTCCGTCTGGTCCGCACGGCCATCGAGATCGCGGTCGTCGCCACCGGCTTCGTCCTCGGCGGCACGGTGGGCGTCGGCACCTTGCTGTACGCGGTGACGATCGGCCCGCTCGCCCAGCTGTTCCTGCGGGTCTTCGCCGTCCCCCCGGCATCCGACGGCAGCACGGTCGTTGCCGCCGGTCAACCACGGCGCGCGATACTGCGTCCGTGACCCCGCGGATACGCCACCCCTACCTCGACCATCCCGGCCCGATCGCCTTCGCCCACCGGGGCGGTGCGGCGGACGGCCTGGAGAACACCGTCCGGCAGTTCCGGCGCGCCGTCGAGGCGGGCTACCGGTACATCGAGACCGACGTCCACGCCACGCGCGACGGCCGGCTCGTCGCCTTCCACGACGCGACCCTCGACCGGGTGACGGACGGCGCGGGCCGGATCGCCGATCTGCCGTGGCGGGACGTGGCGCACGCGCGCGTGGCGGGCGAGGAACCGGTCCCCCTGTTCGAGGAGCTCCTGGAGACCTTCCCCGAGGTGCGCTGGAACGTCGACGTGAAGGCCGAACCGGCCCTCCTGCCCTTCCTGGACCTGATCGGACGCACCGACTCCTGGGACCGGGTCTGCCTCGGATCGTTCTCCGAGGCCCGGGTGGTGCGCGCCCAGCGGCTGGCCGGCCCGCGGCTGGCCACCTCGTACGGCACCCGGGGCGTGCTGAACCTGCGGCTGCGGTCCTGGGGACTGCCGGCCGCGGTGCGCCGGTCGGCCGTCGCCGCCCAGGTCCCCGAACAGCAGTCGGGCATCCAGGTGGTCGACCACCGGTTCGTGCGGGCCGCCCACGCGCACGGCCTGCAGGTGCACGTGTGGACCATCAACGAGGCCGACCGGATGCACCGGCTCCTGGACCTCGGGGTGGATGGCATCATGACCGATCACATCGACACACTGCGCAAGGTCATGGAGGACCGCGGCATCTGGGTCTGAGACCCCGCGCCCGGCCGCCTCCGCGCGCTCACGGGGAAGCGAGGGCACGGGTGGACACCGACACCGTGCGGTCACCGGCGCCGGACGAGGCCGCCGGCCGGCGGCGCGAGCAGCGCGGCTGGTACTTCTACGACTGGGCCTGCTCCGTGTACTCCACGAGCGTGCTCACCGTGTTCCTCGGCCCCTATCTGACGTCGGTCGCCGAGGCCGCGGCGGACGCGGACGGATTCGTCCACCCACTGGGCATACCGGTGCGCGCGGGGTCCTTCTTCGCCTACTCGGTCTCCCTGTCGGTGATCGTGGCCGTGCTGGTGATGCCGCTGGTGGGCGCCGCCGCCGACCGCGCCGGACGCAAGAAGCCGCTGCTCGCGGCCGCCGCCTACACCGGGGCCGCGGCCACCGCCGGCATGTTCTTCCTCGGCGGTGAGCGCTATCTCCTCGGCGGCGTGCTGCTGGTGGTGGCGAACGCCGCGCAGTCCGTCGCGATGATGCTCTACAACTCCTACCTCCCGCAGATCGCCACGCCCGAGGAGCGCGACGCGGTCTCCTCGCGCGGGTGGGCCTTCGGTTACGCGGCCGGGGCCCTGGTCCTCGTTCTGAACCTCGTCCTCTACACCGGTCACGACGGCTTCGGTGTCTCCGAGGGCACGGCGGTGCGCATCTGTCTGGCGTCGGCCGGTCTGTGGTGGGGCGCCTTCGCGCTGGTGCCGCTGCGCCGGCTGCGCGACCGTCGTGCTCCCGCGCGGGAGGCGGCCCTGCCGGGCTTCCGTCAGCTGGCGGCGACCGTCCGCGACATGCGCCGGCACCCGCTGACGCTGGCGTTCCTGCTGGCGTACCTCGTCTACAACGACGGCATCCAGACGGTGATCACCCAGGCCTCGGTGTACGGCTCGAAGGAACTGGGGCTCGGGCAGTCGACGCTCATCGTGGCCGTGCTGCTGGTCCAGGTGCTGGCGGTGGCGGGCGCCCTGGCGCTGGGCCGGCTGGCCCGGCGGTACGGTGCGAAGCGCGCGATCCTCGGCTCCCTGGTCGCCTGGACCCTGACCCTGGCCGCCGGGTACTTCCTGCCCGCCGGCGCCCCCGCGTGGTTCTTCGTGCTGGCGGCCGGTATCGGTCTGGTCCTCGGCGGCAGCCAGGCGCTGTCCCGCTCGCTCTTCTCCCACCTCGTTCCGCCCGGCAAGGAGGCCGAGTACTTCTCCGCGTACGAGGTGAGCGACCGCGGGACGAGCTGGCTCGGGCCGCTGCTGTTCGGTCTCACCTACCAGCTGACGGGCAGTTACCGGGACGCGATCATCTCCCTGGTGGGCTTCTTCGTCCTGGGTTTCGTGCTGCTCGCACGGGTGCCGGTGCGGCGGGCGATCGCCGAAGCGGGCAACCCGGTTCCCGAAAGGATTTAGCGCTGGGCGCGAAAGGGCTGTAGTGTACGCGTTTGGCCTGCCAGGCGTACCGTTACTGCGCGTCAAAGATGCCGAACGCTGAGTCGCATCTCCTTGCAGATGTGACAAACCGGACGTCGGGGGGTACTGCACTGGTTGACAAGGCTGCGGCTACGACGGCGACACATGACCCGGATCGGGACTCCGGACGGGAATCTTTACCGCCGCCCGGACGTTGACCGGATGACGACGACAGCGACACCTGTCCTGTGGGCGACAAGCCCGGGAGGCACGATTCATGAGTGAGCGAGCTCTTCGCGGCACGCGCCTCGTGGTGACCAGCTACGAGACGGACCGCGGCATCGACCTGGCCCCGCGCCAGGCCGTGGAGTACGCATGCGAGAAGGGGCACCGCTTCGAGATGCCCTTCTCGGTCGAGGCGGAGATCCCGCCGGAGTGGGAGTGCAAGGTCTGCGGTGCCCAGGCACTCCTGGTGGACGGCGACGGCCCCGAGGAGAAGAAGGCCAAGCCCGCGCGTACGCATTGGGACATGCTGATGGAGCGGCGCACCCGAGAGGAACTCGAAGAGGTCCTCGAGGAGCGTCTCGCCGTTCTGCGCTCCGGTGCGATGAACATCGCGGTTCACCCCAGGGACAGCCGAAAGTCGGCTTGATCCCGCCGGGGGCTTGAGCGAAGCCGCACAGTGGCACAGGACCGCGGGCGCCGTACGTCACGTACGGCGCCCGCGGTCCTGTGTGCGTGCGGGGGACCCAGCTGTGGGACCCGGCCCGCCCTCAGCGGGTGAGCGGCGGGCGCGGTCCCTGCGGGGTGTCCCCCGGAGCGCCTCCGGGTTCGTCCCGGACGACCTCGCCCTGGACGACCTTGCCGTCGGGCCTGCGCATACGGGCCTGCTGGAAGGCGTCCCCGAGAGAGCCCTGCGCGGCCTCGCGGAGCTTGCGCTCGAAGGTGCGCTCGGCGTGACGGCTCACGGCCTTCTGCACCGGCGGCACCAGCAGGAGCAGCCCCACCGCGTCCGAGATCACACCGGGGATGATCAGCAGCAGGCCGCCCAGCATCGTCAGGCCGTTGCCCTCGCTGTTCGGCCGGGCTTCGGACAGCACCCCGCCCTGCTGCTGTTGCAGCGTCTCGGTCAGGTTCTTGAAGGCCCGTCGGCCGGCCCGCTTGATGACGGCCGAGCCGAGGACGAGGCCGGCCACCAGGATCAGGAAGACCACCAGTCCGTTCGACGCCCCGGCGGCCATGGTGAGCAGCCAGATCTCCAGCACGAGCCATGCGGCGACACCCAGCGGCAGGAAGGTGCGCAGCCGGGAGCGCCGGGGCCGGGCGGGATACGGGGTCTGAGCGCCAGTCGTCATGCTCCCAGTGTGCCTGGGCCCGGCTCAGCACGGGATAAGCGGGATCACCGGGACGAACGGGCGGTCGTACGCCTACGGTTCGGACCGCTTGACGTCCGGCTCGGGCTGCTTGGCGTCCGGCTCCACTTGCTGCTTGACGTCCGGCTCGGGCTGCTTGACGTCCGGCTCCGCTCGCTGCTTGTCGTCACCGCGCCCGAGGACCTTGCCGACCCGCTCCCCCACGCCCCACGCCGTGACCCGCCACAGCGCTTCGACGAGGATGTCGCGGCTCATCTTGGAATCGCCGAGTTCGCGCTCGACGAAGGTGATGGGGACCTCGACGACGTGGTAGCCGGCCTTCACCGCGCGGCGGGCCAGGTCGACCTGGAAGCAGTACCCCTGGGAGGCCACTTCCTCGAGGCCGAGGCCCTCCAGCGTCTCGCGGCGGAAGGCGCGGAAGCCACCGGTGATGTCGCGCAGCGGCAGATCGAGCGCCACGCGCGAGTAGAGGCTGCCCCCGCGCGAGATGAACTCACGGGACTTGGGCCAGTTCACCACCCGGCCGCCGGGCACCCAGCGCGAACCGAGCACCAGGTCGGCGCCCTTGAGGGCGGTCAGCAGACGAGGCAGTTCCTCGGGCTGGTGGGAACCGTCGGCGTCCATCTCGACGAGCACGCCGTAGCCGTGCTCCATGCCCCAGCGGAAGCCCGCGAGATAGGCCGCGCCCAGGCCCTCCTTGCCCTTGCGGTGCAACACCTGGACGCGGTCGTCCCCGGCGGCCAGTTCATCGGCGAGCTTGCCCGTGCCGTCGGGGCTGTTGTCGTCGGCCACGAGAACGTGCGCCTCGGGAACGGCCTCGCGCACCCGGCCGACGATCGCCTTGATGTTCTCCGCCTCGTTGTAGGTCGGGATGATCACCAAAGCCGTGCCGAGCGGGCCGAAGTTCCTCCCCTGGGATCCTGCCGCGAGGGTCCCGTCGCCGTCGTTCACTGCTGCCCCTTCATGTCCTGTGCGCAGGATCCCACCATAGTGGGCACGGCCTGCGCCGACGTGACAGGACGTTCATATGGTGGTGTCGTTTACCGAAGATCGGGTAAGAACTCACTTTTTGGGTGTGCGAAGAGGGCAGCGGATGGGGGCCCGGCGCCCTTCGGGCCGGCCCGGGACCCGCCGGCTGCGGATCGCCCTGAAGCCGTTGTCTACTGAGCACCCGGGCCCCACCCGGGGTCACACCTCCCCGGCCGGCTGGAACGTCCCTCGGTACCGCGCCGCCGCTGAGCCTGGCTCCCAGTGACGGTGCTCCGGTGCGGCGCGCCGTCCCTGACCCAGCGGCGCTGACCCGAGTGGCCGGACGTTCTCCGGTCGGGCGTCCGGTGGTGGACCCGGCCGAACCTATCGGCCCCCCGCCGCCGCCTGTCAACAGTCGTTTGACCTGCGTAATGTGGTTCAAATGCCTGGTCAGCGGCGAGGATGCGCAGGTCGCGAGACGGGGACCCGGTGCATGATCGCCACCGTGCCACCCCCGTAGATCACTCGCCCGGCCGTACGAACACCGTGCGCCCGCCGACCACGGTCCGCAGGCAGACCGGCAGGTCACGGCCGGGGGCGAGGTCGGGCAGGCCGGGGGTGCCGGAGCGGGGGTCGGTGGACCAGCGCGCCACCCGGTCGTCGGGGGCCTGGACGACGAGTTCACCGGTGCGCCAGAGGGCGTAGTCGGCGGGGGCCCCGGGCACCAGGACGCCCGCGTCGTCGCGTCCGACCGCCCGCCAGCCGCCGCGCGTGTGCGCGGTGAACGCGGCGCGCACGGAGACCCGGTGCTCCGGTGTGCGGTGGAAGGCGGCGGCCCGGACCGTGCCCCAGGGGTCGAGGGGGGTGACCGGGCTGTCGGAGCCGAAGGCGAGCGGGACGCCGGCCCGCAGCAGCGCCGCGAAGGGGTTCAGGGAGCGGGCCCGCTCCGCTCCCAGGCGCCGCGCGTACATGCCGTCCTCGCCGCCCCACAGGGCGTCGAAGGCGGGCTGGACGGAGGCGGTCAGACCGAGTTCGGCGAAGGCCGCGACGGTCTCGGGGGTGAGCATCTCGGCGTGCTCGACACGGTGCCGGGCGGCGCGGACGCGGGCGAGGCCGAGCGTGCCGGCGGCGGCCCGCAGGCCGTCGACGACGGTGCTCACGGCGGCGTCACCGATGGCGTGGAAGCCGGCCTGGAGACCGGCCTCGGTGCAGGCGACGACGTGGGCCGCGACGGCGGCCGCGTCCAGGTGTGCGGTGCCGGTGTGGGCGGCGTCGGCGTACGGCTCGTGCAGGCACGCGGTGTGCGAGCCGAGGGCGCCGTCGGCGAACAGGTCGCCCGCGGCGCCGATCGCGCCCAGTTCGCGGGCCTTGGCGACGTCCTGTTCGGCCCAGTAGCCGACGACGCGCGGGCCGCTCTCTTCCGCGGCGAGCCGCAGCAGTCCGGTGAAGTCGTCCTCGGAGGAGATCTCCGGTCCGCCGCACTCGTGGACCGTGCCGATGCCGAGGGAGGCGGCGTGGTCGAGGGCGGCGCGCTGGGCCTCGGTGCGCTGGGCCGGTGTGACGGCGGCCAGGGCGGCGGCGCGGACGGCGTGATGGGCGTCCCCGGTGAGCGGGCGGTCCTCGCGGGTGGCGGCGCCCGGGACGAGGTCGAGCAGCGCGGTGGTGACGACCGCGGAGTGGACGTCGATCCGGCTGAGGTAGAGGGGGCGGCCGCCGGTGGCCTCGTCGAGTTCCGCGCGGGTCGGGGGCCGGCCGCCGGGCCAGCGGGCGGCGTCCCAGCCGTGACCGAGGAGGACCCGGTCGTCCGGACGGGCGGCGGCGAACTCCCGTACGCGGGCCAGCGCGGCCTCGAGGGAAGGGGCGGTGGACAGGTCGAGGCCGGTGAGGGCGAGGCCGGTGGCCGTGGTGTGGACGTGCGCGTCGGTGAAGGCGGGGGTGACCAGCGCACCGTCGAGGTCGATCACCTCGTCGACCCCGTCCGCGAAGGCGTCGGCGGCGCCCTCGGAGCCGACCCAGGCGACCTGACCGCGCTCGACGACCATCGCGGTCGCGAAGGGGTCGGCGGGACTGTGGACCTCCCCGCGGCGGAGCAGGACGGTGCGGGACGGGACGGTGCGTTCACTCATGCCCCACAGTTTCGCGCGTCGCGCGGGGTGCTCCGCACGCAGGGCCGTCTCACCGCGAGGAGACGGCCCGTGGGGGCCACTACCGCCCCACTGTGACCGCCCCGCCGCCCCTTCCCGGCCCCAAAGCCCCGCTCCTCGAACGCCGGAGGGGCTGTGGTTCAGATGCGCGGCGGGCGGGCTTCGTACGGTGTGGAGAGGACCACCGTCGTACGGGTGGAGACGCCCGCCAGTGAGCGCACGCGGGCGAGCAGTTCCTCCAGTTCGTGCGGTGTGGAGACGCGCACCTTCAGGATGTAGTTCTCGTCGCCCGCGACGCTGTGGCAGGCCTCGATCTCGGGGACGCCGGCGAGACGGTCCGCGATGTCGTCGGGGGCGCTGGGGTCGAAGGGTTTGACCGAGATGAAGGCGGTCATGGGCAGACCGACGGCCTCCGGGTCGACGACCGCGGCATAGCCGCGGATGACGCCACGCTGTTCCAGCCGGCGCACCCGCTGGTGCACGGCCGACGTGGACAGGCCCGTGGCCTTGCCCAGGTCTGTGTAGCTCATCCGCCCGTCCTTGACGAGCAGCTGCACGATCTGTCGGTCCAGCTCCTCCATGGCGCAAGAACCTACAGTGCGCTTGATCTCCTCGGATACCTGAGCCGCCCAGGTCATGCCCGGTTCGTGACGCACCGGGGACCGCCGCGCGCCGTCCGGGGGGACAAAGCCCCCGCACGGGGCATCCGCACATGGCATGTGACGAACGCCACACCTTTCGAACGGTCTCCGTGATGTCCCCGTGATTACCCCGGAGGGGGGACGGGAAGTGCTTGCTGTGGTCGAGGCCGCAGTGCCTTCACGGCCCAGCCCGAGGGGGAGAACCCAATGCAGAGTCTTAAGCGCCTTGGTCGTACCACGTCCAAGCGGCAGCAGCCGGTCGTCGAGCTCGATCCGGAGTACGTCGAACCCGACGCCCCGGACGAGGAACTCGACGCCTACGACACCTTCGAGATGTACCGGGTCGTCTGCCCGGACTGCGCGCAGCCCATCGCCCTGCTCGCGGACGAGGACGTCCTGCCGGAGCACGCGCTGTGCGCCTCGCCGTGGAACCCGTTCGGGCTCACGGTCTGCGCCGGCACCGGCCGCCGGGCCGCCGAGGCACGGCCGGCCGACGAGTCCGTCACTCCCCAGGAGCAGGACACCGCCCTGCTGTTGACGCTCCCTCAGGGACTCGACTGGCGCACCCAGCCCTTCTCGCACGTCGGCGGTCCGGGCTCGCGTCCGATCCGGGTCCCGGCGATGCGGCGGCACGCCGCCTGAGCACACACCGGTACGGGGGCGGCGCGGTCCGCCGCCCCCGTCCGCGCGGGACGGCCGCGAACGCACGTCCTGTTCCGGAGGTCGGTGACCCGTCGGGCCGCTTCCACGTTGCCCGGGTATGACGACCCCCACGTACTCGACGACCGGGCGTCAACGCCGTGTCCTCGTGCCGCCGCCCACGGAGGCGGTCGCGCCCGCGCCGCCCCGGCTCCCGGATCCGCCGATCTACCGCGACCTCATGCGGACCTGGGCCGACCGGGGCCGCACGGTGCCCGGGCGGCAGGATCCGGAGTGGACCCGGCTCGTCGCGCCCTGGCGGGGGCCCGGCCGGCTCAGCGGGTCTCCGGGCCCGCGAGATGGCGGGCGATGACCATGCGCTGGATCTGATTGGTGCCCTCGACGATCTGCAGGACCTTGGCCTCACGCATGTAGCGCTCGGCGGGGAAGTCCGCGGTGTAGCCGTAGCCGCCGAGGATCTGCACGGCGTCGGTGGTGACCCGCATCGCCGTGTCGCTGCAGTGCAGCTTGGCCATGGCGGCCTGCTTGGCGAACGGCCGCCCCGCGTCGCGCAGCCGGGCCGCCGCCAGGTACAGCGCGCGTCCCGCCTCGATCTGCGTGGCCATGTCGGCGAGCATGAAGCGCAGTCCCTGGAAGTCGGCGATCGGCTTGCCGAACTGCCGCCGCTCGGCCGCGTAGCCGAGCGCCTCGTCCAGCGCCGCCTGGGCCAGGCCGATCGCGCAGGCGGCGATGCCGAGCCGGCCGCCGTCCAGCGCCGACAGGGCGATCGCGAAGCCCTGCCCCTCCTCACCGACCCGCCTCGCGTCGGGGACCCGGACGCCGTCGAGATGGACCTGGGCGGTCGGCGAGCCCTTCATCCCCATCTTCTTCTCCGGCACGGCGGCGCTCAGCCCCTCGGCGTCACCGGGCACCAGGAACGCGGTGATGCCGCGCGGGCCCTCCTCGCCGGTACGGGCCATGACGGTGTAGAAGTCGGCGATGCCGCCGTGGGTGATCCACGCCTTGGTGCCGGTGATCACCCAGTCGTCCCCGTCGCGCACCGCCTTGGTGCGCAGGGAGGCCGCGTCGGAGCCCGAGGCGGGCTCGGAGAGGCAGTAGGCGCCGAGCAGGCCGCCGCCGAGCATCGCGGGCAGATGCTCGGCCTGCTGCTCCTTGGCGCCGAAGGCGGCGAGCGCGTAGCAGGCCAGGGTGTGCACGCTGACGCCGAGGCCGACGGTGAGGCGGGCCGCGGCGAGCTCTTCGAGGACCTGGAGGTAGACCTCGTACGGCTGGTCGCCGCCGCCGTACTCGGCGCCGTAGGGCAGGCCGAGCAGGCCGGACTCGGAGAGCAGGGTGAACAGTTCGCGGGGGAAGCGTCCCGCGTCCTCCTCCTCGGCCGCCCGCGGGGCGACCTCGCGCTGCGCGATGTCGCGGACGAGCGAGATCAGGTCCCGGGCCTCGTCCGTGGGCAGTTGCCGGTCCACCGGCTGCGGGGCGCGGTCGGGCATGGCGACGCTCTCCTCCCTGTTCGGGCACATCGGCGTGCGCCTTGGGTGGGGGCGGCTCCGCCGGGGTCGTATCGGTGCCTGGCCGATGCTCGCACTCCCGGGTCTCGGAAGCTGCTGACCAGCGGCTGTGCGCTGCGAGTATGCCCGATCGGCCGCAGCAAGTCACCCGTTAACGACCGCTCACTTCAAGAAACTCCCTTCGCCGCGATCGGTTCGAACCATTGACCAACTGGTCTAGTCCTCCTAGTGTTTCCCCCTACCGTCCCCGCACCCTGCGGGCGCTCGTGTCCGCCGCGTGCACCGCCGTGCTCGACGCCGGACCGCTCGCCGCGCGGGCGCCCCGACCGCGACCGCCGCGACCTCGGCTCAGGAGGCCGCCGCCGGTGCCGAGGTCATCGGGTGCTTCACCGAATGGGGCACCTACGACCGCGAGTACTACGTCAAGAACATCGGGACGTCGGGCTCCGCGGACGGGCCCACCCACATCAACCACGCCTTCGGCGACGTCACCGGCGGCACGTGCGCCATCGGCGACCTCTGCGCGGCGACCGAGCGCACCTGCACGGTCACCGAGTCCGTCGGCGTCGTCGCCGACACCTGGGACCAGCCACCGCTCGGCACCTTCGACCAGCTGCGCGAACCGAAGAAGGAGCACCCCGGCCGCTGTCCGGGTCCGGGTCAGCCGTCGCGGCGGGCGGGTGCCGGGGCCGGGTGGGCGGGGTCCAGCTCCTCGATGGCGCGCATGGCCCCGCCGAGCGTCTTCACCAGCAGCTCGCTCATGGTCTCGCGGGACAGTTCACCGCGGTCGATCCACGCGAGCGCGGCGCCCTCCACGCTGCACACCCAGGCCAGCAGCCCCATCCGCGCCACCGGCGCGATGTCCGTACGGCCGTAGGCACCCTCGGCGATGGTCGCGACGATGGCCTCGCGCACCCCGTCCCGGATCGCGTGCACCTCGGTGTCGAAGCCGACGCCGCCGCTGACGATCGCGCGGTAGGCGGCCTGGTTGTGCTCGGCGTACCGCAGATAGCTGTCGATGGTGCGGTGCACCCGCTCCACGGGCGGCAGTCCGGCCCCACCCGCGGCGAAGGAGACCAGGCCGGCCACCGAGTCCTCGATGATCGCCAGGTAGTAGCCGCGCTTGGAGTGGAAGTAGTAGTAGATCAGCCCCTTGGCGACCTGCGCCTGGCGTGCGATGTCGTCCATCGAGAGCGCGTCGTACGACGTGTCCGCGAACAACCTCCGCCCGATGGCGATGAGTTCGGCGCGACGCGCGGACGAACGCTCGGTACCGCGCGCCGCGGGGCGTACGGCGGGCTGCCGGCTGATGTTCAATTTCGACCCAGGTCTTCCTGCGGGCGGTGGGACATCCCGCCGCAGTATGTCAGGTCGTCCGGAGGGCCCGGACCGGCATCCCCGCGACTTCGGGTTACAGCAGTCCCAGTTGGGTCACGAACATCGCGAGGACCACGACGAGGGTCCATCCCATGGCGTGTTCGAAGATCTTCGGGCCGTCCTCCCGGGGGCCGCCGGTGCGGGCGCGGGTGACGGTGGCTGCGTTCGCGGTCATGGCTTCTCGCTGGTCTCTGTGGTGCGGTGGACTCCCCCTGCGACTGACGTCCACCTTGCCACCGTGGGCGGCCTCTGTGGCCGAGAGGTTGGTCACAGCCGTCCGACGGGCCCGGTCGACCGGGCCCGTCGGACGGACCGGCTCAGCGCACGCCCACCGCCGCGAGCGCCTTGCGCTGCCGCGGGGTCGGCCGGGCCGGGAAGTAGAGGTAGCAGATCCCCCCGGTGCCGGAGACGACCTTCCCGGAGGCGTTGTACCGCTTGGTCCGCAGCCAGATGTTCTCCCACTCGCGCCGGTCGTAGACACGGCGCACGGCCTCGTTGTCGTCCGAGGCGGGGTCGTTGGCGATCACATCGCCGTCGGCGGTGAAGCCGATCACCGTCATCAGATGCCCGGAGGTGCCGTACCCCGCCCCGGTCAGCTCCTCCGCCAGGAACGACTGCGACGTGATGGCCGGAATGCCCGCGGCGATCAGCGTCTCCAGGTCGGTGAGGGAGCCGAGGCGGGTGACCACGCCCTGGAGGCCGTCGAAGGTGGCCGCGTAGGCGGCGTTGAACGGCCAGTTGCCGCAGCCGGCGTACTGGTAGTCGTACGTGTACCGGGCCGCGTGGCAGATCTGCGGGTCGGCATAGGACGGATCGACCCAGGACAGCTGCTCCTCGGTGAGCCGCCCTCCCCAGTATTCGATGATCATCTGCGAGGAGGTGGGGCTGCACCAGGCCTCGCCGCCGTTGTCGTACTCCGGGTACTGGCCCTTGTGGATCTCCTGCGAGTAGCGCGGGACGACCAGCTCCCCGGCGAGGCCGGGCTCCGAGGCGGGGACGGTGAACCGGTCGGGGACGTCGGAGCCCATGGCGCCGAGCCGCCACACCGTCGGGGTGAGCCGGGTGCCGGGGCGGCGGTGGAGGGTCAGCCGCAGCCGGTACGAGACGACGCGCGGGCCCGAGGCCGTGTCGTCCACGGAGAGCGTGTCCGTCCAGACGGTGCTCTTCCCGTCGCTCTGGCCGTCCACCGAGGTGCGCCGGATGTCCTGGTCGCCGGCGGCCCAGCGGCCCATGACGTACCAGGGGCTGTCCGTGCCGTCGGAGTACGTGCCCTTCAGCTCGATCTGGAGCCAGGTGCCCTCGGGGGTGTGCGCGTTCCAGGAGGCGATGACCTCCGTCGCCGGAACCCCGGGACGGTGCACGGGCGAGGTCCAGGTCGCGTACTCCCAGGCGGCCGTGCGGCCGGTGTGCGGGTCGGTGTAGTCCGTGGTGCCGGCGGGCCGCGCGATCACGAGGCCGGGGCGGGCGCCGGCGACGGCACGGGTCCCGTCGGCGGTGCCGCCGCGCCAGTCGGCGTACGAGGTCCAGGCCCGGTTGTCGACGGGACGGGCGGCGGTCCGGCCGGTGCCGGCGGTGTCGGTGGCGCGTCCGGCCGGGATACCGGCCGTCGGGATGCCGGCGGACGCCGGGCCCGCGCTCCCGGCGACGGCGGCGACGACCGCCGCGGCCAGGAGGGATCTGCGGGAGGGCAGTTCGGCTCTGCTCATGGGTGGAGGACCCCCAGGTGTCGGAGTCGGGACAGGACCAAGGCACGGCCGGCCGGACGGCGTACGTCCGCCGGATGGAGCGGGTGTGCGCCAACTATGAACGCAGCCGGGCGGATCCTGCCAGCACCCCGGCCGTGCCGAGTCCGACCGACATGGGACTCGACCAATGGCGGGACCCGCGGCGGGCCTGTCCGGCCGAGGGCTCGGGGGCTTCTCCGTCCGGGCATCCGGGCTCGTCCGTCCGGGGGCCTAGAGTGCTCCGGTGAGCCCTCCACCTTCCCCGCCCCAGGAACCGGCCCTTCACGCTCTCGCCTCCCGCATCCGCCGGCTCGCCCCCTCGTGCGGCCCGGTCCGGCTCGTCGGTGTCGACGGACACGCCGGCTCGGGGAAGTCGACGTTCGCCGTGCGACTGGCCGGGGCCCTGGACGGCGCTCCGGTGCTGCGGCTCGACGACATCGCCAGCCACACCGAACTGTTCGACTGGACCGGACGGCTGCTGAGCCAGGTGATCGAGCCGCTCGGCCGCGGCGAGACCGCGCACTACTCCCCCTACGACTGGCGGACCCGCCGTTTCGGACCGCCCCGCCCGCTGCCGCCCGCCCCCGTGATCGTCGTGGAGGGCGTCGGCGCGGGACGCCGGGCCCTGCGCCCGCATCTGGCGCTGCTGCTGTGGATGGATCTCCCCCGGGAGGAGTCCTGGTCACGGGGACGGGCCCGCGACGGAGCGGAACAGCGGGGGTTCTGGGACGGCTGGGTCCGCGCGGAGCGCGAGCACTTCACCGGCGATCCCTCACGGCCCTTCGCCGGCCTTCTGGTACGGCAGCGTCCGAAGGGATACGAGCTGCTTCCCGGGCCTGCCGGGGCGGGTGAGCCACCCCCTCCGATCACGCACGGTGATGGGTCATCCGCGTTGTGGTGAACCTGTGAAGAGCGGTCCCGGACAAGTTGCCGAAGTACCCCAACTCGGCTTGACCGGGGGCGCGTACAGGTCTTACGTTCTCAATGTGCGGCTCTTCGGAGCCGCCGGCAGACGCGAAGCCCCCGGTTGTTCCCCCGTGATCGGGGGCTTCGTTCTGCCCTCTTCGCGCTTTTCGGGCGCTCAGCGGCATATGACGATCACCCTGGGTCACCGCGCGTGCTTCGCGCTCCCCCTCCCACCTCGCCCTTCGGCGTGCACGGCACCCTACGGACGTGACGCCGCCGCAGGTACGATGCCCTCGGTGCGACCTACGGACGCTGCTTCGCGCACCTTGCAACTCCGGTCCGCGGCACAGCGGTTCGACCAACGGGAGCCGACGGACGCGGGCCGGCCGGCACACCGACGGGGGCACGGTTCGTGGGGGACGTGATGGACTTCGGCACGCAGGACCCGCAGGCCCCGGCCGATCTCGCCTGGCTGCGGGGTGTGGACGCCTACACGATGGGCGCCTATCCGCAGGCGGAGGAGGAGTTCCGGGCCGCGGTGCGGATCGACCCGGGGATGGCCGACGGCTGGCTGGGGCTGCACGCGCTGCGCGTCGACACGACGACCGCGCTGCTCAGGATGTTCCGGCACCGGGAGCGCTTCGGCGAGCAGCGCACCCGGCACCGCCGCACCCTCAACTCCTGGTACTGGCTGGGCTGGTGGGTGCAGCCGGTGCTGGAGAGCCCCCGCGACCTGCTGCTGGCGCACGCCTCCCACTGGCTGGACGGGCGCCACGTCCCCGAGCTGGACCGGGCGCTCGCCGGACTGCCCCCGGTGGACGCCGATCCGCAGGTCCGCTTCCTGCACGCCTGCCGCGCCTACCTGGTCAAGGACTGGGAGCAGCTGGTCCGGTACACGGACTCCCTCGTCGATGACCCGATGCTGGGCATCGAGGCCGGCCTGTTCGGCGGCATGGCGCGGGTGCGACTGGAGATGTACGGACAGGCCGAACCGCTGCTGTCGGCGGCGCTGATGCGGTGCCGCAGCGAACAGCCGCAGCGCAAGGAGCTGCGCTACTGGCTGGCCCGCGCCCACGAGGGAACCGGCCGCAGCGCCGCCGCGCTCCCCCTGTACCGGGCCGTGCACCGGGTCGATCCGGCCTTCATGGACACCTCCGCCCGGCTCGCCGCGATCGCCGAGGGCGACGGGTACGACGACTCCGCGGATCTCGCCGCGATCACGCTCACCGGGGCCGGGCAGGATGCCGTGGACGGCCCCGACATGCTCGATCCCCTGTTCGGCACCGAGGGGCGTGACCTGCGGCTGCCCGAGCCCGAGCCCGTGCCGGGCCCCCTGCCTCCGGTCACCGCTGCGGGCGTGCGGGAGCGGGCGGGCACCGGGACGTCACCGCTGCCCACCGGCCCCACGGACCCCGCGTTGCTGGAGGAGGCGCTCGCCGAGCTGGAGCGCATGGTGGGCCTGGAGCCGGTGAAGCGCCAGGTCAAGGCGTTGTCGGCGCAGCTGAACATGGCGCGGCTGCGCGCCGGGCAGGGGCTGCCGGTGCAGCCACCGAAACGCCACTTCGTCTTCTCCGGACCGTCCGGGACCGGCAAGACCACGGTGGCCCGCATCCTCGGCCGGGTGTTCTACGCCCTCGGGCTGCTCGGCGGTGACCATCTGGTGGAGGCCCAGCGGGCGGATCTGGTCGGTGAGTATCTGGGGCAGACCGCGGTGAAGGCCAATGAGCTGATCGACTCCGCGCTGGGCGGGGTGCTGTTCGTGGACGAGGCGTACTCCCTGTCCAACTCCGGGTACGGCAAGGGGGACGCGTACGGGGACGAGGCGCTTCAGGTGCTGTTGAAGCGGGCGGAGGACAACCGGGACCATCTGGTGGTGATCCTCGCCGGGTATCCGGAGGGCATGGACCGGCTGCTGGCCGCGAACCCCGGGCTGTCCTCGCGGTTCACCACACGGGTGGACTTCCCCTCGTACCGGCCGCTGGAGCTGACCTCGATCGGTGAGGTGCTGGCGGAGGAGAACGGGGACGTGTGGGACGAGGAGGCGTTGGACGAGCTGCGGTCGATCGCCGGGCACGTGGTGGATCAGGGGTGGATCGACGAGCTGGGGAACGGGCGGTTTCTGCGGACGCTGTACGAGAAGAGCTGTGCGTACCGGGATCTGCGGTTGTCGGTGTACCCGGGGGCGTTGAGCCGGGATGATCTGGCGACGTTGCGGTTGCCGGATCTGATGCAGGCGTACGGCGAGGTTTTGTCGGGGCGGGGGCCGGCGGACCCACCGGGGCTGTGAGGCCCCGGTGGGTGGGGATGGCCCCGCCGGGTGGTTTCCGCTCGCCCCGCTGAAGGGGTGCCGCTGCGCCCACCCGTGCCGCCCTGGGGGCACCTCCCAGGCCTTTAAGGCACTGGGGGAGGCACGACTGCCCGCAGCTGGGGCGGCATGGCTGCCCGCAGCTGAGGCGGCGGCGTGGTTGCCCGCAGCTACAGGAGTTACGTCGCCAGGGCTTCCTCCGGGGTTCCGCTCGCCCTCTGGGGGGTGACCGTCACTTCTCGGTGGGCCGGGTCCCGGACCTCGCCCACCAGGAGTTCCAGGACGTCCTCCAGGGCGACCAGGCCCAGGACCTTGCCGGAGGCGTCGGAGACCTGGGCCAGGTGGGTCGCGGCGCGGCGCATCACCGTGAGGGCGTCGTCCAGGGGGAGTTCGGGGCGGAGGGTCGTCATCGGGCGCCACAGGTGCTGCGGGACGGCACGGTCGGAGTCCTCCAGGTCCAGTACGTCCTTGACGTGCAGGTAGCCCATGAAGGCACCGCTGTCCGCGGCCACCGGGAACCGGGAGTACCCGGTGCGGGCGGTGAGCTCCACGATCTGCCCCGGGGTGACCGCGGGCGTGACCGTCACCAGCGACTCGCGGTCCAGCAGGACGTCCGTCACCGGGCGGGAGCCCAGCTCCAGCGCGTCCTCCAGGCGCTCGGCCTCCTCGGGGTCGAGGAGACCGGCCTGGCCGGCGTCCTCCACCAGCCGGTTGAGCTGTTCGCTGGTGAAGACGGCCTCGACCTCGTCCTTCGGTTCGACGCGGAACAGCCGCAGGACGGCCTGGGCGCAGGCGCCGAGCGCGATCGTGACCGGCTTGCACAGACGGGCGAACCAGACCAGGCCGGGGCTCAGCCACAGCGCGGCCTTCTCGGGGGCCGCCATCGCCAGGTTCTTCGGGACCATCTCGCCGATGACGAGATGGAAGAAGACCACCACGGCGAGCGCGATGACGTAGCCGAGCGGGTGGATCATGCCGTGCGGCAGGTGCATCCACGCGAAGACCGGTTCCAGCAGGTGGGCGACCGTCGGTTCGGCGACGGCGCCCAGGGTCAGCGAGCAGACGGTGATGCCGAACTGGGCCGCCGCCATCATCTGCGGCAGGTGTTCCAGGCCGTACAGCACCTGGCGGGCGCGGGCGGTGCCGAGCGGTTCGATCTGGCTGCGGCGGACCGACACGAGCGCGAACTCGGCGCCGACGAAGAACCCGTTGCCGAGCACGAGCAGCCCGGCGAAGAGGAGTTGCAGCACGCTCATCCGGCCACCTCCACCAGGGGCAGCGGGGCCGTTCTGACCAGGCGGACGCGTTCGGCGCGGTAGTGGCCGACCCGGCGTACCGACAGCCGCCAGCCGGGCAGTTCCGCGCGGTCGCCGACGGCCGGGATCCGGCCGAGCAGATCGGCGACCAGGCCGGCCACCGTCTCGTAGGGGCCTTCGGGCACCTCCAGGCCTATGCGCAGCAGGATGTCGACCCGGACACCGCCGTCGACGTCCCAGGCGGGGTTGCCGTCCTCGGGCGGGGCGGGGGCGAGTTCGGGGACGTCCTGTCCGTCGTGCTCGTCGCGCACCTCGCCGACGATCTCCTCGACGATGTCCTCCAGCGTGACGACGCCGGCCGTGCCGCCGTACTCGTCGACGACGACCGCGATGGGCTGCTCGCTGCGCAGCCGCGTGAGCAGCGGCCGTACGGGCAGGGTCTCGGGGACGAGCAGCGCCGGACGGGCGATGCGGCCCACGGGGGTGCGCAGCCGGTCGTGCACGGACACCGCGAGGGCGTCCTTGAGGTGCACCATGCCGACGATCTCGTCGATGCGCTCCCGGTAGACGGGGAAGCGGGACAGGCCGGTGGCCCGGGTCAGGTTGACCACGTCCTCGGCGGTCGCCGAGGCCTGCAGGGCGCTGACCTTCACGCGTGGCGTCATGACGTGCTGTGCGGTCAGTTCGCCGAGGGACAGGGTGCGGACGAAGAGGTCCGCCGTGTCCTGTTCCAGGGCGCCGGCCCGGGCGGAGTGCCGGGCCAGGGAGACGAGTTCGCCGGGGGTGCGGGCGGAGGCCAGTTCCTCGGCGGGTTCGAGGCCCATGGCCCGCACCAGGCGGTTGGCCACGGCGTTCAGCCCGGCGATGACCGGGCGGAAGAGCCGGGCGAACGCGTGCTGCGGGCCGGCCACGAAGCGTGCGACCTGCAGGGGGCGGGAGACCGCCCAGTTCTTCGGCACGAGTTCGCCGATCACCATCTGCACCGCGGAGGCCAGCAGCATGCCGACGACGACGGAGACGCCGGGGACCGCGCCCTCGGGGATGCCGATGCCGGTGAAGGGGCCGCGCAGCAGTCCGGCGAGCGCCGGCTGGGCCAGCATGCCGACGACGAGGGAGGTGATGGTGATGCCGAGCTGGGTGCCGGAGAGCTGGAAGGAGAGCTCCCTGAGCGACTCGACGACCCGGCGGGCGCGCCGGTCGCCGCCCGCGGCGGCCCGTTCGGCGTCCGGTCGCTCGACGGTGACCAGGCCGAACTCCGCGGCCACGAAGAATCCGTTGGCCAGGATCAGCAGGAATGCGGCTGCGAGGAGCAGCAGGGGGGTGGTCATGATGCCGCCGCCTCCACATGCGCGCGGACCTCGGGGAACGGGTCCGCGCTATGTCGGCAGGGGGCGGCGCAGGTACTACAGGACGATCCGTCCATCGCCGGAGAGGGTCACTCCTCGGGTAGCTGGAGCCCCTGTGCACCGGGCGGGGCGGCAGGGGCACAGGCGCGGTCGTCGCGCCTGTGCCCACCAGATTAATCAAGACATGGGCGACTGCGGCAGGTGGACGTCCCCGGTGCTTCCCGGAGCCCGGCCCCGAACCGTCCCGGAGGGGTGGCCCCGAGTCAGCTCCGGGGTGCCTCGGGCCCGGCCGTGGAACGGGCCTCGACGAGCGCCCGCAGGGCCCGCGCGTCGGCGACGGCCCGCTGTCTGGCGATGCCCGGCTGGATGCCGAGCGCGGGCAGGCTGGTGCCGTCGCTGAGGTCGAGGAAGACCCAGGGATCACCGAGACGGAGGTTCACCTGAAGGATCTCCGCCCATTCCAGGTGGCGCCGGCTCACGATGTTGACGACGGTGACGCCCGTCTCGTCGGCGTCGACCTTCGGCCGGGCCAACAGGAACAGCACGCCGGCCAGCAGCGCGGCGGTGAACACGAAGCTGATCCGCTCCCCCGGGCCGAGCTGGTCCAGCAGCAGCGCGATCAGGGTGATGACCACGAAGAGCGCGGTGCCGGCCGTGAGCAGCACCGCGCGGGTGCGGCCCGGACGGAAGGTGACGGGCAGTTCGGGCAGCCGGCCCGCGGTCGTGTCGGACATGGTGGTGCTCCGGACCCGGTCAGAGGCGGCAGGCGTGGATGGCCGTGGTGAGGATGGCGCGGGCGCCGATGTCGTACAGGTCGTCCATGATCCGCTGTGCCTCCTTGGACGGGACCATCGCGCGGACGGCGACCCAGCCCTCGTTGTGCAGCGGGGACACGGTGGGGGACTCCAGGCCGGGGGTGAGGGCGACGGCCTTCTCGAGCTGCTCCACACGGCAGTCGTAGTCCATCATCACGTACGTCCGGGCGACCAGGACGCCCTGGAGGCGGCGCAGGAACTGCCGCACCTTGGGCTCCTCGCCGTCCGCGCCGGTGCGGCGGATGACGACGGCCTCGGACTTCATGATCGGCTCGCCGACGACCTCCAGGCCGGCGTTGCGCAGCGAGGTGCCCGTCTCGACGACGTCCGCGATGACCTGGGCGACACCGAGCTGGATGGCGGTCTCGACGGCGCCGTCGAGGTGGACGACGGAGGCGTCGATGCCGTTGTCGGCGAGGTGCCTGGCGACGATGCCCTCGTAGGAGGTGGCGACCGTCTTGCCCTTCAGGTCCGCCAGGTCGTCGCCGACGGTGCCCGGCTTGGTGGCGAAACGGAAGGTGGAGCGGGCGAAGCCCAGCGGCAGGATCTCCTCGGCGTCGGCACCGGAGTCGATCAGCAGGTCACGGCCGGTGATGCCGATGTCGAGCTGCCCCGAGGCGACGTAGATGGCGATGTCGCGGGGACGGAGGTAGAAGAACTCGACGTCGTTCCCCGGGTCGACGATCCGCAGCTCCTTCGACTCGCGGCGCTGCTGGTAGCCGGCCTCATGCAGCATCTCCGCCGCAGGGCCGGACAGTGAACCCTTGTTGGGGACGGCGATGCGCAGCATGAGGTCGGCTTCCTTCGTGTGGGAGGGGTGGGTCGCGAACGTCGGTTCTTACAGGTGGGCGTAGACGTCGTCGAGGGAGATGCCGCGGGCGACCATCATCACCTGGACGTGGTAGAGCAGCTGCGAGATCTCCTCGGCGGCCGCCTCCTTGCCCTCGTACTCGGCGGCCATCCAGACCTCGGCGGCCTCCTCGACGACCTTCTTGCCGATGGCATGGACCCCCTTGTCCACCAGCTCGGCGGTGCGGGAGGTGGCGGGGTCGCCGTGGGCGGCCTTCTGCTGGAGCTCGGTGAAGAGCTCCTCGAACGTCTTCTTGGACATGGTGGTCCTTACCCTACGCGGTGACGGGGCCTGCTCACCGCCAGGGTTCGGATACTGAACGCAGGCAGGCCGCGGTCGCCACCGCCGCGGTGACCGCCTCGTGCCCCTTGTCCTCGCTGGAGCCGGGCAGTCCGGCGCGGTCGAGGGCCTGCTCCTCGTTGTCACAGGTGAGCAGGCCGAAGCCGACGGGGACGCCGGTGTCGACCGAGACCTGGGTGAGGCCCTGGGTGACGCCCTGGCACACGTAGTCGAAGTGGGGCGTGCCGCCCCGGATGACGACGCCGAGGGCGACGACCGCGTCGTAGCCGCGGCCGGCCAGGACCTTGGCGACGACCGGGAGTTCCCAGCTGCCCGGAACCCGGAGCAGGGTCGGCTCGTCGATGCCGAGGTCGTGCAGGGCGCGCAGGGCGCCGTCCACCAGTCCGTCCATCACCTTCTCGTGCCACTGCGCCGCGATGACGGCGACCCGCAGGTCCCCCACGTCGCGTACGGACAGTTCCGGTGCACCCTTGCCGCTCACGTCTCTCCTCGGTGGTTCTCGTTACTGGTTGCCGCAGGCGGGCACGGTCGGCGTGTCCAGCCAGGGCAGGTCGTGGCCCATCCGGTCCCGCTTGGTGCGCAGGTAGCGGAGGTTGTGCTCGCCCGCGGTGACGGGCATCGGCTCGCGCGCGGTGACCTCGATGCCGTGACGGGCGAGCGCGTCGGACTTGTCGGGGTTGTTGGTCATCAGGCGGACGCTGCGGACGCCGAGGTCGGCGAGGATCTGCGCGCCGGCGCCGTAGTCGCGGGCGTCAGCGGGCAGGCCGAGTTCGAGGTTGGCGTCGAGGGTGTCCCGGCCGCGCTCCTGGAGTTCGTAGGCGCGCAGCTTGGACATCAGGCCGATGCCGCGTCCCTCGTGGCCGCGCAGGTAGACGACCACGCCCCGGTCCTCGGCCTGGATGCGGTCCAGGGAGGCGTCGAGCTGGGGGCCGCAGTCGCAGCGCCGGGAGCCGAAGACGTCACCGGTGAGGCATTCGGAGTGGACGCGGACGAGGACGTCCTCGCCGTCGCCGATGTCGCCGTGGACGAGGGCGACGTGTTCGACGCCGTCGACGGTGGAGCGGTAGCCGTACGCGGTGAAGGTGCCGTGCGAGGTGGGCAGACGGACCTCGGCCTCGCGACGGACGGTGGGTTCGGCGGAGCGGCGGTAGGCGATCAGGTCCTCGATGGAGATGATCGTCAGGCCGTGCTTGCGGGCGAACGGGATCAGCTCGGGCAGCCGGAGCATGGTGCCGTCCTCGCCGGCGATCTCGACGATGGCGCCGGCCGGGCGCAGACCGGCGAGGCGGGCGAGGTCGACGGCGGCCTCGGTGTGCCCGTTGCGCACGAGCACGCCGCCCTCGCGGGCGCGCAGCGGGAAGATGTGGCCGGGGCGGACGAAGTCGTCGGCCTGCGCGGTGCCGCTCGCCAGCAGTTGGAGCGTGGTCGCGCGGTCCGCGGCGGAGATGCCGGTGGTCACGCCGTGGGCGCCCGAGCCGTCCACGGTGACGGTGAACGCGGTCCGCATGGACTCGGTGTTGTTCTCCACCATCAGCGGGATGCCGAGCCGGTCCAGTTCACCGCCCTCCATGGGGGCGCAGATCAGGCCGCGGCACTCGCTCATCATGAAGGCGACGATCTCGGGGGTGGCCTTCTCGGCGGCGATGACGAGGTCGCCCTCGTTCTCGCGGTCCTCGTCGTCGACGACCACGACCGGGCGGCCGGCCGCGATGTCGGCGATCGCCTGTTCGACCGGGTCGAGCGTGAGATCCTCGTAGCCGTCGGTGCTGTACAGAACGGGTGCCGCGCTCATGCCGGCGCTCCTTCCAGGGCGGGCCGCGCGTCGCGGGAGCGCAGCCACCAGTCGCGCAGGCCCCACAGGACCAGTGCGCCGTAGATGACGTAGACGAAGCCGGAGAAGGCGAAGCCGTTGGCGAAGTTCAGGGGGACGCCGACGAGGTCGACGAGCAGCCAGGCGAACCAGAACTCGACCATGCCGCGGGCCTGCGCGTACATGGCGACGATGGTGCCGACGAAGATGTAGGCGTCCGGCCAGGGGTCCCAGGACAGGGACGGGTAGGCGGTGAACAGTCCGCCGACGGCGAGGGTGCCGACGGCCGCGGCGCCCACGAGGAGAACTCGTTCGAGGTTGGTCGCGAACCGTACGGCGATGGAGCCGTCCTGCGCCTGCCGCCGGCCGCGGTTCCACTGCCAGAAGCCCCAGGCGGCGACCAGCATGACGACGATCTGCTTGCCGGCGCTGCCCGAGAGGTGGGCGGTGGCGAAGGCCGTGAAGAGGATCAGGCCGGAGACGAACTGGGCGGGCCAGGTCCACAGGGAGCGGCGCCAACCGAGGGCGAGGGCGATCAGACCGACCACGTTGCCGATCATGTCCGACCACTTGATGTGCTGGTCGAAGAGGGTGAAGGCCTCGGAGTTGAGCCAGTTCACCGGGCCGCCCCCTCACCGGTGACGCGGTCGCCGAGCATCCGCTCGACGTACTTGGCGATGACGTCCACCTCGAGGTTGACCGGGTCGCCGGGCTGCTTGAGACCCAGGGTCGTCAGGGCGAGGGTGGTGGGGATCAGGCTGACGGTGAAGAAGTCGGGCCCGGCGTCGACGACGGTGAGGCTGATGCCGTCGACGGTGATGGAGCCCTTCTCCACGACGTAGCGGGAGAGGCCGGCGGGGAGGGAGATCTTCACGATCTCCCAGTTCTCCGACGGCTCGCGCCCGAGGATCTCGCCGGTTCCGTCGACGTGCCCCTGGACGATGTGGCCGCCGAGGCGGGAGCCGACGGCCGTGGGGCGTTCGAGGTTGACGCGGGAGCCGACGGCGAGGACGCCGAGGCTGGAGCGCTTCAGGGTCTCCGCCATGACGTCGGCGGTGAACTCGTCGCCCTCGTGCTCGACGACCGTGAGGCAGACGCCGTTGACGGCGATGGAGTCGCCGTGCTTCGCGCCTTCGGTGACGACGGGGCCGCGCAGCCGGAAGCGACAGGCGTCGTCGAGGGTTTCGACGGCGGTGATCTCGCCCAGCTCTTCGACGATTCCGGTGAACACTTCCCGGGTCCTCCTGCCTCTTCGGGCACGGACTCCGGGGCTGCCGATGACGGCGGAAATCGCGGACGAGGACACCGGGAGCGACGCCGGACAGGGCTCGCCCGGACGGCGAACCGGTACGGCGGCGCGCATGGATGCCCGCCCGCCGCGCACTGCCTCCCATCCGGACTTTAACCGTCGGTCCAGGAATTTCACCTGGTCAACCGGCCGCTGGAGGCGACCGGGTCGCGGACTGTAACCGCCGGTTCGGACTTTCACCGACCCCGGAGTGCGCTGCTACTGGTACAGGGCCAGTGTGCCACGACCGACCACCGTCCATGCGGGCGAGGGGTGTGGAGTGCCTCACAGGAAGTGACACGGGGACTGCCGAGGGTCGCACGAGGAACGACCCCCCGCCGCGACGCTCCTGACGGTCCACCGAATTGGTCCATACCTATTGACGCTGTGGTCTAGTCCTCTTAGGGTCCGAGCCAACTTCCGTGGAGAGGAACCCACTGTGCCGTCCCCCTCACGCCCCGGAGCGAGACCCGCGCTGCTCGCCTCCGCCGCCGCCGTCACCGGCCTGTTGTTCGCCGCCCTCCCGGCCACCGTCTCGCACGCCGCCGACCAGGAGTCCTGCCGTCCCGACGGGCTGTACTCGACGCCGGGCGTCGACGTCCCGTACTGCTCGGTCTACGACTCGGCCGGCCGGGAGAAGATGGGCGCCGACCACCAGCGCCGGGTGATCGGCTACTTCACCGGCTGGCGCACCGGCAAGGACGGAAAGCCCGCCTATCTGGCGTCCGACATCCCGTGGGACAAGATCACCCACATCAACTACGCGTTCGCGCACGTCGACAAGGGCAACAAGCTCTCCGTCGGCTCGGACGGCGCCACCAACCCGGCGACGGGCATGACGTGGCCGGGGGTGGCCGGCGCGGAGATGGACCCGCGGCTTCCCTACAAGGGCCACTTCAACCTGCTCAACAAGTTCAAGAAGCAGCACCCCGACGTCAAGACGCTGATCTCGGTGGGCGGTTGGGCCGAGACCGGCGGCTACTTCGACGACAGCGGCGCCCGTGTGAACTCCGGCGGCTTCTACTCGATGGCCACCAACGCCGACGGCTCGGTCAACCAGGCCGGCATCGACACCTTCGCCGACTCCGCGGTCGACTTCATCCGGACGTACGGCTTCAACGGCGTCGACATCGACTACGAGTACCCGACGACGATGAAGGACGCGGGCAACCCGCTCGACTGGCCCTTCGCCAACGCCCGCCGGGCCGGACTGGTCAAGGGCTACGCGGCGCTGATGAAGACGCTGCGCGAGAAGCTGGACCGGGCCGGAGCCGCCGACGGCAGGCACTACATGCTCACCGTGGCCGCCCCCTCGTCCGGCTATCTGCTGCGCGGCATGGAGACCTTCCAGGTCCAGAAGTACCTGGACTACGTCAACATCATGTCGTACGACCTGCACGGCGCCTGGAACGAGTACGTCGGCCCGAACGCCTCCCTGTTCGACGACGGCAAGGACGCCGAGCTGGCCGCCGCGAACGTCTACGGCAGCGCCCAGTACGGCGGCATCGGTTACCTCAACACCGACTGGGCCTACCACTACTTCCGCGGCTCCATGCCGGCCGGCCGGATCAACATCGGGCTGCCGTACTACACGCGCGGCCACAAGAACGTCCAGGGCGGAACCGACGGTCTGTGGGGCAGGGCCGCCGCGTCCTCCTGTCCGGCGGGCTCCGGCCTGACCAAGTGCGGTGACGGCGCCGTCGGCATCGACAACCTCTGGCACGACCTCGACACCGACGGCAAGGAGTCCCCCGCGGGTTCCAACCCGATGTGGCACGCCAAGAACCTCGAGAAGGGCATCGTCGGCGACTACGTCACCGACTACGGCTTCCCGGCGGACACGAAGCTGACCGGGACGTACGCCCGCAAGTACGACTCCACGCTGGTCGCCCCCTGGCTGTGGAACGCCGAGAAGAAGGTCTTCCTCTCCACCGAGGACGAGCAGTCGGTCGCCGCCAAGGCCGACTACGTCGCGGACCGCGGCATCGGCGGCACGATGATCTGGGAGCTGGCCGGCGACTACGCCTGGAACGCCGCCAAGGGCCAGTACGAGACGGGCGACACGCTCACCTCCCTGATGTACGAGAAGTTCAAGTCGGCCGCGCCGTACGGCGCGAGGAAGTCGAACGCGGACCTGCCGGCGGAGGCCGTGAACGTGGACGTGGAGTTCACGGACTTCAAGCTGGGCGACTCCAACTACCCGATCACGCCCAAGCTGCGGATCACGAACCACACGAAGACCGCGCTGCCGGGCGGCACGGAGTTCCAGTTCGACTACGCGACCGCGGCCCCCGGGAACGCCTCCGACCAGTCCGGCTTCGGTACCAAGGTCATCAGCAGCGACCACACGGGCGGCAACGTGGGCGGTCTGAAGGGCGACTTCCACCGGGTGTCGCTGAAGCTGCCGGCGTGGCAGTCGCTGGCGCCGGGGGCGACCGTGGACCTGTCGTTCAACTACTACCTGCCGGTGTCGACCCCGTCGAACTGGACGGTGACGATCGGCGGCAGGAAGTACGCCCTCGCCGCGGACCTGGCGCGCGGGACGACCGTCGTCGAGCCGGGCGGCGGCACGACGCCGACGGACCCGCCGACGACTCCGCCCGGTGAGCCCGGCGACTGCGCGGACCCGGCGTGGAACGCCTCGGCCGCGTACGGCGGGGGCAGCGTGGTCTCCCACGAGGGCCGCGTCTGGAAGGCGCAGTGGTGGACGCGGGGCGAGGAGCCCGGCACCACCGGCGAATGGGGGGTCTGGCGGGACCAGGGAGCCTGCTGACCCTCCCGAAGAACCGGCCCGGCGGCGGTGACGACGGCCCTTGCCCGCCGCCGGGCCTCACCACACACGGATGCGTCCGGTGCCGGCCCCGGAGAAGCCGGACTCCGTACGGGGCGGGTCCCGGGACCGATGTCACGTCCGGCGGTGACCGATCCGTCCCGGCCGACGCGGGGCGTTCCGCCGGGGAGCGCCGGGTGTCCGAACGAGCGGTCGGCAGGGGCGCGTTCGACGAGTACCCGACGAAGCGGTTCGGAACCGGCGCCCCACACCGATGAGCGGAGGGCTAGTGCCCGGGCGCGCCGAACAGTTCGTCCTGGGCCTGGTCGCGGGCCGTCAGGAGGGCTCCGCGGAGCACCGCGCCGCCGCCCAGGGTGCTGGACCGTACGTCGGCGGGCAGGGGTGAGAGGGCGGCCAGGCGGTCCCGCACCCGCGCGGCGAGTGCCTCGCCGCCGGCCTGGCCGATCTCGCCGCCCAGGACCACGTGGCCGGGGTCGAGCAGCGCGACCACCGAGGCGACGCCCACCGCGATCCGGTCGGCCAGGGCGTCGAGGAAGCGTGTCTCCGGGGAGGCGGGCCCGGACGGGGAGGCGGGTCCGGCCGACGCGACGGCCGTCCGTACCGCACCCGCCGCCGGCGGCTCGGTCCCCGGCTCCGCCACGACGCCGTACTCCTCCGCCAGCTCCGCGACCGCCGCCGCCCCCACCAGGGAGTGGAAGCCGCCCCCGCAGTCGGTGGCCGAGGGCAGACCGCGGGTGCCCGGGACCGGGAGGAAGCCGATCTCGCCCGTGCCGCCGGAGGCGCCCCTGCGCAGGGTGCCGTCGAGGATCACGGCGGCGCCGGTGCCGTGGCCCAGCCACAGCAGGACGAAGGTGTCCCGGTCGCGGGCCGCTCCGTCGCGCTGCTCGGCCAGCGCGGCGAGGTTGGTCTCGTTCTCCACGCTGACCCGGGCCTCGGGGAGCCGTTCCTGGAGCGCGGCGACCAGGCGCCGGTGCCACTCGGGCAGGCCCGTGGAGTCGCGCAGTTCGCCGCTCGCGGGGTCGATCAGCCCGGGCGCCCCGATCCCGACGGTGTGCAGCCGGTCGGCGCCCGCCTCCTTCGCCGTCCGCTCGACCAGTGCGACCGCCTGTTCGACCGCCGGTCCGGTCCCCGCGTCCCCGGTGATGGGCAGGGCGGCCTCGGCCAGTACCCCGCCGACGAGGTCCGACACGACCACGGTGACGCCCTCGGTGCGGACGTCCAGCGCGGCCAGGTGCGCCCGGTCCGCGACGATGCCGTACAGCTTGGCGTTGGGTCCGCGCCGCTGCTCCCCCGCCTCGCCGGCCACCGCGACGAGTCCGGCGGCGGTGAGCCGCTCGACGAGGTCGGCGACGGTCGGCCGGGACAGCCCGGTCAGCTGCTTCAACTGCCCCGCGGTCAGCGGGCCTTCCTGCTGGAGCAGGCGCAGGGCGAGCCGGTCGTTGATCGCTCTGGCGGTGCTCGGGGATGCGGCCATGCCGGGATCCTTCCAGATCGGCGGGACCGGCCGGCGCCTGCTCCGCCTCCGGATACCCCATATCTTTCAGGCAGGGTTCCTGATAGTTTACGGCGGCGCGTACGGGAACCGACGGCCGGGAGGGGCGGGACGATGAGCGCAGTGGTCCACCGACAGCGTGACGTGAGGCGGGCGCGGTACGCCGTGGCCGCCGTGTTCGCCGTGCACGGCGCCGTCACCGGCTCGTTCGCCACCCGCGTCCCCTGGATCCAGGACCACGCCGGGGTGAGCGCCGGGCAGTTGGGCCTCGCGCTCGCCTTCCCCGCGCTCGGCGCGTCCGTCGCGATGCCGCTCGCGGGAAGCATCAGCCACCGCTTCGGCGCCCGCACGGCGCTGCGCGGTCTGATCGCGATGTGGACGCTCGCGCTGGTCCTGCCGTCGGCCGCCCCGAACCTGCTGACCCTCTGTCTGGCCCTGTTCGTCTACGGCGCCACGGCCGGCATGTCCGACGTGGCGATGAACGCGCTGGGCGTGGAGGTGGAGAACCGGCTCGACAAGTCGATCATGTCCGGGCTGCACGGCATGTGGAGCGCCGGCGCCCTGGTCGGCTCGGCGGTCGGCACGCTCGCCGCCCACCTGGGCGCGGACGCCCGGCTGCACCACGCGCTCGCGGCCGCCGTCTTGACGGTGGTGGGCGTGACCGCCTGTACCTGGGTGCTCGATCTGCAGCCCGCCGCGAACGAGGAACCGCCGCCGCGGTTCGCGCTGCCGCCCCGCTCCTCGCTGCTCATCGGCGCGATCGGCTTCTGCGCGGTGTTCGCGGAGGGCGCGAGCCTGGACTGGTCGGCGGTCTACCTGCGCGACCAGTTGGAGACCTCGGCCGGTCTCGCGGCCGCCTGCACCACCGGTTTCACACTCACCATGGCGGTCGCCCGGATCGCCGGGGACCACGTGGTGGACCGCTACGGCGCCGTGCGCACGGTCCGTGCGAGCGGGGTCGTCGCCCTGCTGGGCGGACTGCTGATCGTGTTCGCCGAGCACCCCGCGACGGCGATGGCCGGGTTCGCGCTGATGGGGCTCGGCATCGCGGTGGTCGTGCCGCTGTGCTTCGCCGCCGCCGGTCGCAGCGGCGCCAACCCGAGCCTGGCCATCGCGGGCGTCGCGACCATCACCTACACCTCGGGGCTGATCGCCCCGAGCGCGATCGGCCTGCTGGCCCAGGCGACCAGCCTGATGGTGTCGTTCGTCCTGGTGACGGTGTTGTCGTGCGGCATCGCGGGCTTCGCGAGCGTGCTGCGCGCGGGAGACCGTGTGAAGGTCACGCGTCCGGACGCAGCAGTTCCCGAGCCCCGTCCCTGAACGCCTCGCTCCAGGGCGCCGGGCGCAGGGTCGTGGCGTCCAGCCGCACCAGCACCCGGCTGCCCCGCGCGTAGGTCACCGTCCCGTCCGCCGAGCAGAAGCGGAAGCCGTACGTGAGTCCGGTCGTGCCGAGCCGCTCCAGCCACAGGTGGACCGCGTACGTGCCGGCGCGGGTCACCGGGGCCTCGTAGCCGATGCGCAGTTCCCGGACCGCGTTGCAGGCGTCGCCGGCCGCCACCCAGTCGCCGTCGAAGCGGACGCCCTTCTCCTGCCACAGCTCGGTCCACGCCCGCTCGACGAGCAGCGGATAGCGGGCGTTGTGCAGCAGCCCCAGCGCGTCGAGGTCGTCGAAGTGGACGGTCACGGGGATCAGCCGGCCGTACGACAGGGCGGGGGCGAGCGGGGCTTCGGCGGTCACGGGCGGGACTCCTGGGACGTACGGGATGAGTGCCGCTTACATCGAACAGCGGCGCGCCCTCATCCTAAGCAGACGCTCAGCCGGGTCGGTCACGCCCGCCCACCTGTACGAAGCACCGCTGCCCAGCCCCCACAATGGTCCGGACACGCTGCACACACGACGAAAGCGACAGCCCATGGATCTCGGCGTCCGCTGGACACTGCACGGCGACGGACGCACCCCGGCCCCCGGCGCGGTGGTCCGCCCCGACGAACGGCTCTCCTGGCCGCGCACGGCGGGTCTGGGTGCCCAGCACGTCGTGGCGATGTTCGGGGCGTCCTTCGTCGCCCCGGTGCTCATGGGTCTGGACCCCAACCTGGCGATCATGATGTCGGGTGTCGCGACCGCCGTCTTCCTGCTCGCCACCCGCGGCCGGGTGCCGAGTTACCTCGGCTGCTCGCTCTCCTTCGTCGGCGTCGCCGCGGTCATCCGGGCCGACGGCGGCTCCAGCGCCACCGTCACCGGCGCCGTGTTCGTGGTCGGGGCCGCGCTGTTCCTGGTGGGTCTCGCGGTGCGGCGGTTCGGGGCGCGGATCATCCACGCCGCGATGCCGCCGATCGTCACCGGCGCGGTGGTGATGCTCATCGGCTTCAACCTGGCGCCGGTGACCGCCTCCACCTACTGGCCGCAGGACCAGTGGACCGCCCTGTCCGTGATGCTGTTCACCGGTCTGGCCGTGGTCTGCCTGCGCGGCTTCTGGTCCCGGATCGCGATCTTCCTCGGGCTGGTCTTCGGGTACGCCCTGTCCTGGGCGCTCGACCGGATCTTCGGGAAGATCCACTCGGCGGACGCGAGCGGCCAGGTCACCGACCACTGGCGCCTGGACCTGTCCGGCGTGGGCCAGGCCGACTGGATCGGCCTGCCGACCCTGCACGGCCCGTCCTTCGAGTGGTCGGCGATCCTGGTCGCCCTGCCGGTGGTCATCGCGCTCATCGCCGAGAACGCGGGGCACGTCAAGGCGGTCGGTGAGATGACCGGCGACAACCTCGACGACAAGCTCGGCACGGCCATCTCCGCCGACGGCGTCGGCTCCATGCTGTCCACCGCGGTCGGCGGCCCGCCCAACACCACCTACTCCGAGAACATCGGCGTGATGGCCGCGACCCGCGTCTACTCCACGGCCGCGTACTGGGCCGCCGCCGGCTTCGCCCTGCTGTTCGGCATCTGCCCGAAGTTCGGCGCGGTCGTGGCGGCCGTCCCGGGCGGGGTGCTCGGCGGGATCACCGTCATCCTGTACGGCATGATCGGCCTGCTCGGCGCGCAGATCTGGACCAACGCCAAGGTGGACCTGCGCAATCCGCTGAACCTGGTGCCGGCCGCGGCGGGCATCATCATCGGCGTCGGCAACGTCTCGATGGAGTTCACCGACACCTTCTCGCTCAGCGGCATCGCGCTCGGCACGCTGGTCGTCATCACCGGCTACCACGCGCTGCGCGCCTTCGCGCCCGCCCACCTCAAGACGCAGGAGCCGCTGCTCGACGAGGGCACGTCCTCCTACGACACCGACGGCGCCGAGGATGATCAGCGCGCCAAGTCGTAGGCGTACGAGGGGGTGAAGGTGCCCGGCGCCCCCTTGCAGCCGTCGGACTCCCCCGGCAGCTTCACCCACAGGTAGGCGTCGATGCCGGTCTCCCCGGTGCTCAGCGTCGGGGTCCGGCCCAGCTTGCGGCCGGCCGGGTCGCACCATGCGCCGTCCGCCGGGGCGCCGTTGCCGTTGCGGCTGGTGTCGATCACCGCGCCGAGGCTCGGCGGGCCGCCGAGTGCGTCGAGCACGGCACGGTCGTAGGCGACCTCGTCGGCCGTGGCGTGGAAGTTGGAGACGTTGCTGAAGACGCCGTCGGAGGAGGCGGCCGAGGCGGCCCCGGCCTGCCGCAGCAGGGCGGCCTGCTCGGCCGGTGCGTTCCAGCCGGAGTGCCCGGCGTCGAAGTAGACCCGTGCCCGGGGACCGGCCTCCTTCAGCACCCGGCCGGCCCGGGCCAGCGAGGCGAAGCGGTCGGCGCGCTGCCCGGCGGAGAGGCACTCGGACTGGGCGATCGAGTCGGGCTCCAGGATCACGATGACCTCGCTGTCGCCCAGTCCGGCGGCGAACCGGTCGATCCAGGCGTCATAGGCGGCCAGATCGGGCGCCCCGCCCTGGGAGTGCCCGCCGCAGTCGCGGTCGGGAATCACGTACGGCACGAGCACGGGCACCCGGCCCTGCGCCGCGCCGCCCGCCACCACGGCACGCACCCGGGAGGTGATCGAGTCCGGGGAGTGGTCCGCGAACCACACGGCCGCCGGCCGGTCGGCTATCCGGGACTCGATGACCGCGCGGCGCGGGTCGTCGGGGTTGTCCCGCACCCAGTCCAGCACCTGGGAGTCGGGGTGGCGGTAGAGACGGGTCGACACGGGGGCGGTCCACCGCTTCTCCTCGGCCTTTGCCGCGGACGCCTTCGGGCTCGCCTCCTTCTTCGGACTCGCCGTGGGAGAAGGGGACTGTGACGCCGACGGGGAGGACGACGGCGACGGCGACGGCACGGCGGGCGGCGATTCCAGACGCGGTGACGAGGTCACCACGGGGCGGGCCTCGTCCGCGCCGCGTCCGTCGCCGACCGCCGACATCATCCCGGCGGCGGTGCCGACCGCGACCACCACGGAGGCCGCCGCGACCATCGCGCCGCGCCGGGCGGCACGCCGGCGCTCGGCCCTTCGCGCGGACAGGCGCTGGGCACGCGGGCCTGACACAGTACTGCTCCCCCTCCCCCACGACGGGCGCGTTCCCCCGTTCCGGGGAAGCGTCGGGCCCGCCGCCACTGGTCCCACCCTAAAGGTGCGACTCTGCGCTCATGCCGCAATGCGAACAAGTCCCCACACCTGTGGACGGGGTCATCTCCCGTATGCGCGCGCTCGACGCGGTCCTGCCCGCGCGGGACGGGGTCGCGGTGTTCAACCGTGTCTACCTCGCCGTCACGGAGGCCGTGGACCGGCGGATCGACGCGGGCCGGTTCCCGGACGCGCGGGCGGCGATCACGCTGGACGTGCGGTTCGCGGAGCGCTATCTGGCGGCGGTGGACGCGGTGTCTCAGGAGCGGCGGCCACCGGCCTGCTGGCGCCCGCTGTTCCAGTTCCGCCGGCATCCCGGAGTACGCCCGCTGCAGTTCGCGCTCGCGGGCGTCAACGCGCACATCGGCCACGATCTCGCGCTCGCCGTCGTGGACACCTGTCGTACGCTCGCCTGCGAACCCTGCGATCTGGAGGACGAGTTCGACCAGGTGGGCGATCTCCTCCTCTCGCTGGAGGACCGGATCCGCGAGGAGCTGACCCCGGGGCCCGAACTGCTGCGGATCGCCGACCCGCTGACCCATCTGCTGGGCGCGTGGAGCCTGGAACGCGCCCGGGAAGCCGCCTGGACGGCGGCCCGCGCCCTGTGGGCGCTGCGCGGACTGCCGGACGTCGCCGGGGAGTTCACCGAACGCCTGGACACGGCGGTGGGCTTCGCCGGCCGCATGCTGCTCACCCCGCTGCCGGACTGACCCGGCAGCGGGGAGGCGGGCTCAGTCCTCGGGGAGTTCGACCGGGGCGATCTCGTCGTAGAGGTCGCCGGGGCCCGGGTTGGTCGGGTCGGTCTCGCCGCCGAAGTGGTGCATGACGCCCCAGACCGCGTTCAGCGCGGTCTGGACGGCGCCCTCCGCCCAGCCGGCCGTCCAGGAGATGTCGTCGCCGGCGAGGAAGATGCCCCGCTTGTCCTCGGGCAGCTCCTCCTGCATGAAGTGGGTGAACAGGCGGCGCTGGTAGCGGTAGTGGCCGGGCAGGTTGGCCTTGAAGGCGCCCATGAAGTAGGGCTCGTTCTCCCAGGAGACGGTCACCGGGTTGCCGATGATGTGCTTCCGGATGTCGACCTTCGGGTAGATCTCGCCGAGCGACTTCAGCATGACCTCCATCCGCTCGTTCGCGGACAGCGGCAGCCACTTCAGGCTGTCGTCGCACCAGGTGTAGGAGAGGCAGATGACGGCGGGCTTGTCCGGGCCGTCGTCCAGGAGGTAGGTGCCCCGGGTCATCCGGTCGGTGAGCGTCATCGACATGACGTCCCGCCCGGTCTCCTCGTCCTTGTCGAGCCAGAACGGCCGGTCCACGGGCACGAAGAGCTTGGAGCTCTCCATGTAGTGGGTGCGTTCGATGGCGGTCCAGTGGTCGATCGGGAAGAGCGAGTCGTCGCAGGCGATCTTGGACAGCAGCATCCAGGACTGGGCGGTGAAGATCGCCGCCCGGTAGGTCCGGATGTCCCCGTCGGCGTCCGTCACCGTGATGCGGTTGCCCGCGGTGCGGTTGAGCCGTGTGACCGCCGGGCGGGGCTCGCCGTCCTTGTGCAGGGACTTCAGCGAGGTGCCGTACGGCCAGTGGACGATCTTCTCCGGCTCGCGCTCCCAGAGCCTGAGCGGCAGTTGCTGGGAGCCGCCGACGATGCCGCGGTGGTGGTCGTCGGCCTCGGTGTAGACGACGCGGAGGATCTCCAGGATGGAGTTGGGGAAGTCGGTGTCCCAGCCGCCGGTGCCGAAGCCGACCTGGCCGAAGATCTCGCGGTGCCGGAAGGACCTGAAGGCCTCGGAGTCGCAGAGGAAGCCGTAGAAGGTCTGGTTGTCGAGCTTCTCGACCAGCTTCGCCCAGATCTCGCGGATGCGCGGGACGTCGCGCTCGCGCAGGGCGCGGTTCATGTCGGAGAAGTCGGCGCCCTCTTCGAGGCACCTGGCCCAGGCGTCGGCCACGTCCCGGTAGACCTGGGGCAGGTCGTCGAGGGTCTCGGCGTAGTGCGACTCGCCCTTGAGGTCGACGACGGTGGACGGTGTCGCCTCGGCGAGGGGATTGGGGAAGGGACGGGTCTCAAGGCCCACCAGGTCGATGTAGTGCTGGAGCGCCGTGGAGGACGGCGGGAAGCGCATCGCGCCCATCTCGGCGGTCAGGGAGTCGTCGCAGCCGTCGAAGCCCACGGTGCGCAGCCGGCCGCCGATCCGGTCGGCCTCGTACACGACCGGCTTCAGGCCCATCTTCATCAGCTCGTACGCGGCGACGATGCCGGACAGGCCACCGCCGATCACCGCGACCTCGGTGCCGTGCTCGGTCGCCGGTACCTGTCCGAGGCCCGCCGGGTGGGCGAGGAAGTCGTCGTAGGCGTACGGGAAGTCCGGGCCGAACATGGTGATCGGCGGCTGCTGCTCGTCGGCGTGCTCGATCGCGTTGGGCACGGTGGACGTCATGGGGTACGGACTCCTTGCACAGGTGAAGCGGGGGGTGGGGGTGTTCAGACGAGGGACCCGTAGAGGCCGGGGCGGCGGTCGGCCAGATACGGGTTCGCCTCGCGGGAGGCGGCGAGGAACACCGGGTCGGCGTCGGCGAGGACCAGTTCCTCCTGGCGGCCGGCGCGGGTGCGGGCCACCCCGTCGGGTCCGGCGAGCGTGGACAGCCCGACGAACTCGAACTCGCCCTCGCGGCCGACCCGGTTGACGTACGCCACGTACATCTGGTTCTCGAAGGCCCGCACCGGCACCATGTGCTCGGCGACGAACTGGAACGGGTGCATCTGCGCGGTCGGTACGAGCAGGAGGTCGGTGCCGGCGAGGGCGTGGGCGCGCACGTTCTCCGGGAACTCGACGTCGTAGCAGATCATCAGGCCGACGGTGAGGCCGTTCAGCTCGGCCTGGGCGACGGGCTGCTCGCCCGGTGTGAAGTGGTCCCGTTCGAAGCAGCCGAAGAGGTGGGTCTTGCGGTGGTTCGCGAGGCGGGTGCCGTCGGCGGAGATCAGCTGCACGGAGTTGAAGACGCGCTCGCCGTCCCGCTCGGGGTAGCCGTAGGCGACCGCCAGGCCGTGCCGGGCGGCGCTCTCCGCGATCGCGTCGGCCGCGTCGCCGTCGGCGGGCTCGGCGAGCCGGCCGATGTCGTCGCCGATCGCGTACCCCGTGAGGAACAGCTCCGAGGTGACGAGCAGCCCGGCGCCCGCGGCGGCGGCACGGGCGGCCGCCTCGTCGAGGACCTTGAGGTTCTCGGCGACGGATCCGGGCCGGCCGGAGCTCTGGAGCAGGGCGGTGCGCATGCGTGTTCCTCGTCGGTACGCGGGGGTTCGGGGGGCCAGATAGAAGGTACGGTCGGCCGGCTCGGGCGGACAAGGCGGAGCCGTTGCGCGTCGGTGAGCGGTTCGTTGCGTCCGGTCCGGGGGCGGCGGCGATTCGTTGCGCGGCGCCCGTTCCCGGGGCGTCGGCGGCCCGACGAGCCTGGTGGGAGGGTGGGGGCGGGATCGCGCGGACCGGCGCCGTTCACGGGCGTGTCCTGGCGGCCCCGGCTCCGGTCCCGACGAGCAGCAGCACCGCCGTCGCCAGGTACGGCACCGCGAACACCGCGAAAGCGGTACTGTGCGCGCCGCCCGAGGCGATCAGCGCGTAGCCGCCGTAGACCGCGACCGTCGCCAGCTCCGTGCCCAGGCCCGCCACCGAGGTGAGGGTGGCGCGGCCGGTGTCCCCGATGCGCCGCTGGAGGCGGGCGTCGGCCAGCACGGTCGCCGCCTGGAAGCCACCGAAGGCGAGGGCGACGAGACCCAGCCCCCAGGGGGAACCGCCGGCCGCGCCGACGGCCAGGGCGAGGCCGGCACCGGCGAGCAGCGCGGCGAACCCGGTCGTGCCGAGCCGCTCACCCTCACCGGCCAGCAGGCTTCCCGCGGTGGCACCGGCCCAGACCAGCAGGAGCAGCCAGGGAACCGTCCCGTCCGCGACGCCGGTCCCCCGCACCAGCAGCGGCGTGTACTCGTCGAGGGCTCCCCAGACGGCGCTCACGGCCGGAACGAGCAGCAGCGCCCCGCGCACCGACCGGTCGGCGCGGGCCTCGGCGAGCCCGGCGCGCAGGGTCGCCGTCCAGCTCTCGTGTCCGGTCTTCGGGGAGCGGTGCTCGGGGAACCGGAGCGCCGTGGCCGCCGCCAGCAGACACACCGCCACGCTGGCGGCCCCGACGGCGGTGTGGCCGCCCCGGGCGAACACCGGACCGGCCAGTCCCATCGCCGCCATCACCGCGACCAGTCCGGCCGCGCGGGCCCGGCCCATGACCCGGGCATAGCGGCCGGCCGCGTCGAGCCGTTCCAGTTCGTCGTGGACCAGGGCCTCGAGCGCACCGGAGCCGAGCGCTCCGCCGGCGCCCCACAGCACGAAGCCGAGGGCGAAGGCACCGTACGACGGGACGAGCACCCACAGGGCGAAGCCGGCGGCGGTGAGCAGCGGGCCGAGCCACAGCAGCAGGCGGCGGGAGACGGCGTCGGCCCAGACACCGGAGGGGACCTCCAGCAGTACGCCGGTCACCGACCACAGGGCGAACAGGGAGGAGATCTGCCCGACGGACAGACCGGTGTCGCTGAACAGCAGCGCGTACACCGGGTAGAGCAGGATGAAGTCTTCGAGGAACGCGTAGCCGTACAGCGTGGTCGTCAGCCGTCGCACGCGGACGTCGGTGACACGCGTGGGCGTGGGAGTCATGAGGCCTTCCCGTAGGGGCGGTTCGGACACCGGACGTGGAGGACGTACGGCGTCCGAGGCGGCCCTCGGGAGGCACGGCTGGTGGATCAATGTCGCCAGGTCATGACACCGATACTACGGCGCCCGCGGCGTCTCAGGCGGGCGATCCCGACGAGAACCGCCGCAGCAGCGGGGACAGCACCAGCACGGACTTGGTCCGCTCGACGAACGGCTCGCCCGCGATGCGTTCCAGGACCCGTTCGAAGTGGCGCATGTCGGAGGCGAAGACCTGGGCGACCGCGTCCGCGTCACCGGTGACGGTGGAGGCGGCCACGACCTCCTGGTAGCGCTCCAGCCCCCGCTGGATGGTCTCCGGGGAGGTGTTGCTGCGGCAGTAGATCTCGACGAACCCCTCCGTCTGCCAGCCGAGGGCGGCCGGGTCGACCCGTACGGTGAACCCGGTGATGGCCCCGGTGGCGCGCAGCCGGTCCACCCGCCGCTTCACGGCGGGGGCGGACAGGCCGACGAGCTGGCCGATGTCCGCGTAGGAGCGGCGGGCGTCCTCGGCGAGGGCGTGCACGATGCGTTCGTCGAGATCGTTCAGCACTGCGGGTGGTTCACTTCGCTTCTGGTGCGGCGGGGGCGGCGAGCCGGGAACGGCGGTAGCCGTACAGGAAGTAGAACACGAGTCCGGCGGCCATCCAGACACCGAAGACCACCCAGGTGATCGTGGACAGGCTGCCCATCATCCACACGCAGAACGCGAAGCCGACGGCGGGCATGAGCGGCGACAGCGGCACCCGGAAGGTGCGGGGCATGTCCGGACGCGTCCGGCGCAGCACCACGACGGCCACGTTGACCAGCGCGAAGGCGAACAGGGTGCCGATGCTGGTGGCGTCGGCGAGCTGGCCGAGCGGGATCGCGGCGGCCAGCACACCGCAGAAGAGGGAGACGATCACGGTGTTGGTGCGGGGCGTGCCGGTCTTCGGGCTGACCCTGCCGAACGCCTTGGGCACGAGGCCGTCCCGGGACATGGCGAACAGGATGCGGGTCTGGCCGTAGAGCACGGTCAGGACGACGCTGGCGATGGCGATGACGGCGCAGAACGCCAGCAGGGTGCCCCAGAAGCCCTGGCCGGTGACCTCGCGCATGATCTGGGCGAGCGCGGCCTCGGAGTCGGTGAAGTGCCGCCAGGGCTTGGCACCCACGGCGACGGCGGCGACCAGGACGTACAGCGCGGTGATGATGGCGAGCGACAGCAGGATGGCGCGGGGCAGGTCGCGCTGGGCGTTCTTCGCCTCCTCACCGGCGGTGGAGGCGGCGTCGAAGCCGATGTACGAGAAGAAGAGCGTCGCCCCGGCGGCGCTGACGCCGGCCATGCCGAGCGGCATGAAGTTCTCGTAGTTGCCGGAGCGGAAGCCCTGGACGCCGATGGCGCAGAACAGCACCAGCGCGCCGATCTTCACGACGACCATGATCGTGTTGGCGCGGGCGGACTCGCGGGCGCCGCCCATCAGGAACGCCATGGCGAGCAGGACCACGATCAGCGCGGGCAGGTTGAAGACGCCGCCGTCGCCGGGCGGGGCGGACAGCGCCGCCGGGATGGTGACGCCGATGGTGCCGTCGAGCAGTTCGTTGAGGTACTCGCCCCAGCCGACGGCGACGGCGGCGACCGAGACGCCGTACTCCAGCATCAGGCACCAGCCGCAGACCCAGGCGACCAGCTCGCCCATCGTTGCGTACGCATACGAGTAGGAGGAGCCGGAGACCGGGATGGTGCCCGCCAGCTCGGCGTAGGAGAGGGCGGAGAAGAGGGCCGTGAGACCGGCGATGACGAAGGACAGCGTGACGGCCGGACCGGCCTTGGGGACGGCCTCGCCGAGGACGACGAAGATGCCGGTGCCGAGGGTGGCACCGATGCTGATCATGGTCAGCTGCCACAGTCCCAGGGACCGCCGCAGGGAGCCGCCCTCACCTTGGCCACCCTCCGCGACCAGGCGTTCCACGGGCTTGCGACGCATGAGGCGCGCGGCGACGCCCGGGGACGGCGGGGCGGCGGGACTGCCGTTGTGCGGGGGTGCGCCTTGGTCGAGCACGCGCTGACTCCTTCGTCGCTGCCGGTCTTCCGCGGCAGGGACCGACGACGTCCCGCGGCAGCCGGGACCCGTCGAGCGGGGTCCTCGCCGCACCACGTACAGCGCGTAACCCTACGAGGTTCTTCGTTGCTCCTGAAATGCAGCAACCTTGCGCACCCACGCAAGATCATTGCGTTGCCGGCGGGGACGCGGGTGTTCGTTGCGCGGGGGCTTTCGACCGTTGCGCGCCGGCCCCCGTCGATCCCGGGGCGGGGTCGACGGGGGCCGGGCGGGGAGGGGGGCCGTCAGCTCCAGCTGGCGTGCAGCGGCTTGCCCTCGGCGTAGCCGGCGGCGCTCTGGACGCCGACGACGGCCTTCTCGGCGAACTCCTCGAGCGATCCGGCCCCCGCGTAGGTGCAGGAGGAGCGGACGCCCGCGATGATCGAGTCGATCAGGTCCTCGACACCGGGGCGGGCCTGGTCGAGGAACATGCGGGAGGTGGAGATGCCCTCCTCGAACAGCGCCTTGCGGGCGCGGTCGTAGGCCGACTCCTCCGAGGTGCGGTTGCGCACGGCACGCGCGGAGGCCATGCCGAAGGACTCCTTGTAGGGGCGGCCGTCCGCGTCGTGCTGGAGGTCGCCCGGGGACTCGTGGGTCCCGGCGAACCAGGAGCCGATCATCACGTTGGACGCGCCGGCGGCGAGCGCCATCGCCACGTCGCGCGGGTGCCGGACACCGCCGTCGGCCCACACGTGCTTGCCGTACTTCTTCGCCTCGGCGGCGCACTCCAGGACGGCGGAGAACTGCGGCCGGCCGACGCCGGTCATCATGCGGGTGGTGCACATGGCGCCGGGGCCCACGCCGACCTTGACGATGTCGGCGCCGGCCTCGATCAGGTCGCGGACGCCCGCGGCGGCGACGACGTTGCCGGCGACGATCGGCACCCGCGGGTCGAGGTCGCGCACCAGCTTCAGCGCGCTGATCATCGACTCCTGGTGCCCGTGCGCGGTGTCGATGACGAGCGTGTCGACGCCGGCGTCCAGCAGCTGCCGGGCCTTGCCGGCCACGTCGCCGTTGATGCCGACGGCGGCGGCTATGCGGAGCCTGCCCTGCGCGTCGGTGGCCGGGGTGTACAGGGTGGCGCGCAGGGCGCCCTTGCGGGTGAGGATGCCGGCCAGGCGGCCGCCCTGGTCCACGGCGGGCGCGTAGCGGCGGTTGGCGGCGTCGAGGGTGTGGAAGGCCTCGCGCGGGTCCGTGTCCGCGTCGATGAGGATCAGGTCCTTGGACATGACCTCTTCGAGCTGGGTGAAGCGGTCCACTCCGGAGAGGTCGGTGTCGGTGACCACGCCGATCGGCCTGTGCTCGTCGTCGACGACGACGCCCGCGTTGTGCGCCCGCTTGGGCAGCAGGGAGAACGCGTCGGCGACGGTCTGGTGCGGGGCCAGCACGATCGGGGTGTCCAGGACGTGGTGGCGGCCCTTCACCCAGGAGACGACCTCGGTGACGACCTCGATCGGGATGTCCTGCGGGATGACGACGAGCCCCCCGCGACGGGCCACGGTCTCGGCCATGCGGCGGCCGGCGATGGCGGTCATGTTGGCGACGACCAGCGGGATGGTGGTGCCCGTGCCGTCCGGGGAGCTGAGGTCCACGCCCTGCCGCGAGCCGACCGCGGAGCGGCTCGGCACCATGAAGACGTCGTCGTACGTCAGGTCGTACGCGGGCTGGATGTCGTTGAGGAAACGCACGTGCTGCACATCCCAGTCGATCAGAGGTGGCCCCCGGACAGGTCAGCCAGGGGGAAGAGCACGTACTTCATTGTCCCATGTCGACCGGAACGCCATCTCCGGGCGGATCATCCAGGCTGGTCAGAGCCCTGCTCGGAGGATCCTCCAAGAGCCGGGGCCACGATGGGGGCGGCGTCCGGCCGGCCGCCTCGGCGAACACGCCCCGGGCGGTCGCCCGCTCCGCGGAACGCGCCGCCGCGTACGCCCGCCGGCCGCGTACGACGATCAGCGGCCCCCGCTCCACGGCGCCCTCGGGCCGGACGGTGAGATCGGAGAGGGAGTAGGCGGGGGCGTCCCGGTCGCGGCCGAACCAGGCGGTGGGAGCAACCGCGTCCGTGCCGGGGCCGCAGGCCCTCGAAGTCGCCGAAGACGGCGCCGTCCTGGTCGTACGGGAAGGGGCCGCCCGCGTCGATGAGCTCCGGGGTGCGGCACGCCTCGGCGGGCGGACCGGCCGCCCGGACGGTGTCCGTGCCGTCGGCCCACGCGGGCGCCGGCCCGTCGTCACCGGCGGACGGGCGGCCGGCAGGCAGGGCGAGCGGGCAGGCGGCGGGACACGGGAGCAGGGCCTGTCGCAGCACCGTGCGGCCGATGCCGCCGGGCCCGCCCCCGCCTCACCCGCTCTCAGGGGCCGTCCGGGTCCGCGCGGTTGAGGGCGGACCGCGGGGTGGTCCCCGCCGTCATCAGGTAGTCCGCGGCCGACGTGTCCGTCACCAGGCTGGTGACGAGACCGGAGCGCAGTACGGCGTCGATCGCGGGCCCCTTGCGCTGACCGCCCGCGATCGCGACGACCTCGGGAACCCGGCGCAGCTGGTCGGTCTTGACCGTGATGCACCGCTCCCCCAGGTCCCGGCCGACCCGGCGCCCCTCCGCGTCGAAGAGGTGCGCGGACATCTCCGCGGCGACACCGAGGGAGGCGTAGTGCGCCCGCTCCTCGTCGCTGAGCATGTCGTGCACCGTGGAGATGCCCGGCTCCCAGGAACCGATGGAGACGCAGGCGACGGTGACCTTGTCGAAGTACTCGAAGGCCCGCGCGATGCCGGTCTGGTGGCGCAGTGCCTGGGCGGTGGCCGCGTCCGGCAGCAGCATCGGCGCGTAGATGGGGTGGGCGTCGCCGCCCGACACCTGCGCGGCGCGCCGCACGGCCTCCACCGAGCCGCGCTCGGCGGTCCCGGCGTCGTACACGCCCGTGAGCTGCACGACCGTGCAGGGCGGCAGCCGGTCCAGGGCCGCCGCCATGTGGATGGTGGACCTGCCCCAGGCCAGGCCCAGCACGTCCCCTTCGTTGACCAGCTCGCCGAGCAGGTCGGCGGCCACCTCTCCCAGGTTCTCGGGGTCGGGTGTCTCCGCGGCCTCGGCCGGGGACTCGACCACGACGGCGTGCCTCAGGCCGTACCGGGCGCGGAGCGCGTCGGAGCGCTCGGCGTCCAGCTCGGCCGGCACGCGGATCTCGATCCGCACGAGATCCCGTTCGAGGGCGGTCTCCAGGACCCGGGCCACCTTGAAGCGGCTGACGCCGAACTCCTCGGCGATCTGGATCTTGGATTTGCCCTCGAGGTAGAAGCGGCGGGCCATGGCCGCCGCCTGCACCAGCTCAGCGGGTCCCATCCGCATGGCTGACCGGCCCGCCGACATACCCGACACGGCGATCTCCTCACTGCTGTTCACACTCTGGATTCGCCGTTCATCCTTGCAGATCCGGCGCGGTCGATCAGCCCTGCCGGGCGCCGTTCATGTTCCTGACGCTCAGTGGTCGCATGCCCACGACGCCTTGGCCGTCGCGGCCTCCGCCTGGTTGCGTAGTGCACGTACCGCCTCGGCCGGGTCCGTCGCCCCGTACACGGCGGAACCCGCGACGAAGACGTCGGCGCCGGCGTCGGCGCACCGCTCGATGGTGGACGCCGAGACCCCGCCGTCGACCTGGAGCCACAGCTCGAGACCGTGCTTGTTGATCAACTCGCGGGTGCGGCGAATCTTCGGAAGCATGATGTCGAGGAAGGCCTGGCCCCCGAACCCCGGCTCGACCGTCATGATCAGCAGCATGTCGAGTTCGGGGAGCAGGTCCTCGTACGGCTCGATGGGGGTCGCCGGCCTCAGCGCCATGGAGGCACGGGCGCCCTTGGCGCGGATCTCCCGGGCGAGCCGCACGGGCGCGGTGGCCGCCTCGACGTGGAAGGTGACCGAACCGGCCCCCGCCTCCACGTACTGGGGCGCCCATCGATCGGGGGCCTCGATCATCAGATGACAGTCCAGCGGGGTGTCCGTCGCACGGGCGAGCGACTCTACGACCGGCACGCCGAGCGTGAGGTTCGGGACGAAATGGTTGTCCATGACGTCGACGTGGAGCCAGTCGGCTCCTTCCACCGCCTTCGCCTCGTCGGCGAGGCGGGCGAAGTCGGCGGACAGGATGCTGGGGCTGATCTGCGGGGCCATGCGTCAAGACTGCCATGCCCTCCGGGGGTTGTGTGCGCGGGTCCCGTGCGGGGACGGTTGTGCGTAGCCCGCGGGCCGGCCGTGGCCGGCCGTGCCCGCCCGGCGGAGCCGCAGACGTTACTGCCCCGCGCCTCTCCAGGGCGCTCTTGTGGAGGTCTCCATGACAGGTGGCCGTGGTGTCGCGCATCTCGTGTGCGGGCGGCGTTCCAAGTGGCTGGTGCTCGGGCTGTGGGTCGTGGTGCTGCTCCTGACGGCACCGTTCGCCCAGAAGCTGACCGACGCGCAGGACAACGACGCGGCGTCGTGGCTGCCGGGGTCCGCCGAGTCCACGCAGGTGCTGGAGATCTCCGAGGACTTCCGGCCCGAGCAGATCCCCGCGATCGTGGTCTACGCGCGGGACGGCGGGCTGACGGCCGCCGACCGGGCGCGGATCGCCGAGGACGTGGAGCGGCTCGAGCGGCTGAGCGACCACGGCATCAGGGGCGACGAGACCCTCGGCCCGGTCTTCGACCGGGAGGCCGACCCCCGTGCCGCGCAGGTCTTCGTGCCGATCACGATGGACGCGCAGGGCTGGGAGCGGATCGGCCCCGCGGTCGACTCCGTCCGGGACGCCGTCGGCGGGAGCGGTGACGGGCTCGCGGTGCACATCACCGGCCCGGGCGGCACGTCCGCCGACTTCGCCGAGGCGTTCGAGGGCATCGACTCCACGCTGCTGCTGTCCGCGATGGCCGTCGTCGTCGTGATGCTGCTGATCACCTACCGCAGCCCCACCCTGCTGCTGGTGCCGCTGCTCGCGGTGATCTGCGCGCTGTTCACGGCGCAGGCCCTGATCTACTTCCTGGCCGAGCACGCGGGACTGACGGTCAACGGGCAGAGCGCCGGCATCCTCACGGTGCTGGTCTTCGGCGCGGGCACCGACTACGCCCTGCTGCTGGTCGCCCGCTACCGGGAGGAGCTGCGCCGGCACGAGGACCGGCACGAGGCGATGGCGCTGGCCCTGCACCGCGCGGGCCCGGCGGTGCTCGCCTCCGGCGCGACCGTCGTGCTGAGCATGCTGGTGCTGCTGACCGCCGAGATGAACTCCACCCGGGGACTCGGCCCGGTCGCCGCGATCGGTGTCGCGGTCGCCCTGCTGGCCATGCTGACGCTGTTCCCGGCGCTGCTGGTCATCTGCGGCCGGTGGATCTTCTGGCCGGTGATCCCGCACCACGGCGCCCCCGACCCGACCGAGCGGGGCGTGTGGGCCCGCACGGGCCGCCGCATCGCCCGCCGTCCGCGCCTGGTCTGGGGTGTGACGGCGGTGGTGCTGGCGGTCTGCTCGCTGGGCCTGATCCAGCTCCGCGCGGAGGGCATCGGCAACGCGGACGCGTTCACCGGGAAACCGGACTCGATCACCGGGCAGGAGGTCTCCGCGCGGTACTTCCCGGCCGGCAGCGGCGATCCGCTGGTCGTCGTCGGCAACCGGGCGCAGGCCGAGCAGGTCGGCCGCGCGGTCGCCGGTACGGAGGGGGTCGTCCCGGAGTCCCTCGGCGTGCCCCCGGGCACGAAGCCGTCGTTCGAGGGCAAGGTGCTCTTCGAGGCCACCATGACCGCCCCGTCGGACAGCGAGGCGGCCAAGCAGACCGTGGAGCGGGTGCGCGACGCCGTGCACGCGGTACCGGACGCCGACGCGCAGGTGGGCGGCGGTACGGCGGCGCTGCTGGACATGGACGAGGCGACCACCCACGACAACACGCTGATCATCCCGCTGGTGCTGGTGGTCGTCCTGCTGATCCTGTGCGTGCTGCTGCGCGCCCTGATCGCCCCGCTGCTGCTGATCGCGACGGTGATCCTGTCGTTCGCGGCGGCGCTCGGCCTCAGCGCCCTGGCCTTCCGGCACGTCTTCGGCTACGCGGGCGAGTCGACCGACTTCCCGCTGTTCGTCTTCGTCTTCCTGGTGGCCCTGGGCATCGACTACAACATCTTCCTGACCACCCGCATCCGCGAGGAGGCCGCCCGTCAGGGCACCCGGCCGGGCGTGGTCACCGGCCTCGCGGCCACGGGCGCCGTCATCACCTCGGCGGGCCTGGTCCTCGCCGGCACCTTCGCCGCCCTCGGCACGCTGCCCATGGTCGCGTTCGCCGAGATCGGCTTCGCGGTCGCCCTGGGCGTGCTGCTGGACACCTTCGTCGTGCGGTCGGTGCTGGTCACGTCCCTGTTCCTGGACGTGGGCCCGAAGGTGTGGTGGCCGCACCGGCTGGCCCGCGAGGACGGCGGCGAGGTGAGCGAGCCCGAGGAGAGCCTCAGCCGGTCCGGCGGATGAGGGCCAGGTACATCGCGTCGGTGCCGTGCAGGTGCGGCCACAGCTGTACGTCGGGGCCCTCGCCCAGATCCGGTACGCCGGGCAGCAGCGGCCGGGCGTCGATCAGGTCGGCCTCCGGGAACTGCTTGAGGAGGTCGGCGACCACGGCCCGGGTCTCCGCGAGGTGCGGGGAGCAGGTGGCGTAGCCGACGACACCGCCGACCCGTACGGACTCCAGGGCGGTGCGCAGCAGCCCGCGCTGGAGGGGGGCGAAGCCGTCCAGGTCCTCCGGGCGGCGCCGCCAGCGCGCCTCGGGGCGGCGGCGCAGGGCACCGAGGCCGGTGCACGGCACGTCGACCAGCACCCGGTCGAAGCTGCCGGGGCGCCACGGCGGGCGCGTCCCGTCCGCGGCGACGACCTGGTACGGTCCCGGGTTCCCGGCGAGCGCCTTCGCCACAAGACCGGCCCGGTGCGGCTGCTTTTCGGAGGCCAGCAGCACCGCGCCCCGCTCGGCGGCGAGCGCGCCGAGCAGCGCGGCCTTCCCGCCCGGTCCGGCGCACCCGTCCAGCCACATCCGGTCGGGACCCTCGACGGGCGCGTTCGCGAGCGCGAGCGCGACGAGCTGGCTGCCCTCGTCCTGCACGCCGGCCCGGCCCTCCGCGACCGCCGGGACGGCGCCCGGCTCCCCGCCCTCGGTCAGCCGCACCGCGTACGGCGACCAGCGGCCGGCGACGGCGGCCTCCTCGTCGAGCAGTTCGGTGGTCGTCGCCCGCCCGGGACGGGCGACCAGGGTCACCTCGGGCCGCTCGTTGTCGGCCCGCAGCAGCTCCTCGATGCCGGCGCGCCCGCCGCCGAGGGAGTCCCACAGCGCGGAGACGACCCAGCGGGGGTGCGAGTGCACGACGGCGAGGTGGTCCTCGGGGTCCTCGTCGTAGGGCGGCGCGACCCGCTCCAGCCAGCCGTCGAGATCGTCCTGCGCGATCTTCCGCAGCACGGCGTTGACGAACTTGGCGCGGCCGTCGCCGAGCACCACCCGGGCCAGCTCGACGGTGGCGGACACGGCGGCGTGCGTCGGGATCCGCGTACCGAGCAGCTGGTGCGCGCCGAGGTTCAGCACGTCCAGCACCGGCGGGTCCACCTCGCGCAGCGGCCGGTCGACGCAGGCGGCGACGATCGCGTCGTACGTCCCCTGGCGGCGCAGCGTGCCGTACACCAGCTCGGTGGCCAGCGCCGCGTCGCGTGTGTCGAAGTCGCCGTTCTCGCGCGCCTTGCGCAGCAGCGGGGGCAGGACGAGGTTGGCGTACGCGTCCCGCTCGTCCACGGCCCGCAGGGCCTCGAAGGCGAGGATGCGGACGGGGTCCTTCTTGGGCCGGCGGTAGGGCTTGGCGGGCCTGCGGGGCCGACGGGGCTGGTCGCTCACGAAAAAGGTGCTCCGGATGTGGGGTGAAGTGCGCTCTCCAGCCTACGTCGTGGAGATCCCGGGGGCGTCAGGCGCCGACGGTCTCCCCGGCGGCGATCCGCACCCCGCGCGCCCAGTCCGCCGCCCGCATCGGCTTCTTGCCCTGGGCCTGCACCCACAGCAGCTCCACGGCGTACGAACCGGTGCCCACGTACACGTTGTTCTTGCCGACGGACAGCTGCCCGGGCGCGAGGTCGGTCAGGTCCGGTACGGGGGCGGCCTGGACGATCTTCAGGCGCTCGCCCCGGAAGGTGGTCCAGGCGCCGGGCGCGGGGGTGCAGCCGCGCACCACCCGGTCGACGCGCAGCGCCGGGGTGCCCCAGTCGACGCGGGCGTCCTCGACGGTGACCTTGGGGGCGAGGCTGATGCCGTCGGCGGGCTGCGGTACGGCCTTCAGGGTGCCGTCCTCGATGCCGTCCATGGTGGCGGCGAGCAGGCCGGCGCCGGCGAAGGCGAGCCGGGTGAGCAGGTCGCCGCTGGTGTCGGTGGGGCGGATCTCCTCGGTGACGGTGCCGTAGACGGGGCCCGAGTCGAGGCCCTCCTCGATGAGGAAGGTGGCGGCGCCGGTGATCTCGTCGCCGGCCATGATGGCGTGCTGCACGGGTGCGGCGCCGCGCCAGGCGGGCAGCAGCGAGAAGTGCAGGTTGACCCAGCCCCGGGCGGGGATGTCGAGGGCGGCCCTGGGGAGGAGGGCGCCGTAGGCGACGACGGGGCAGCAGTCCGGCGCGATCTCCTCGAGCCGCTCCAGGAACTCGGGGTCCCTGGGCTTCGCCGGCTTCAGCACCTCGATCCCGGCCTCCTCCGCCCGCTCGGCGACGGGGGAGGCGACGAGCCTGCGCCCCCGCCCGGCGGGCGCGTCGGGCCGCGTGACGACGGCGGCCACCTCGTGCCGCCCGGAGGCGAGAAGAGCGTCCAGTGCGGGAACGGCGACCTCGGGGGTACCGGCGAAGACGAGCTTCATGGGGTGCTTGGGGCCTCTCGGGCGAGGACGGACACGGGCAGCGCACCAGTCTATGGGTGTCGACGGAGCCACCCGTGCGGGGAGAGCCGCCGACGGCGAGGCAGCCCCACGGCGAACCTCCGCCTCTCGACTCACCGGGAACGGGTGGTGCGCGGGTGGAGGACACGCCGAGGCCGAAGGCCGAGGCGCACCCCACGCGGGGGCGTACGCATATGCCGCCACGCCCCCACCCCGTGACCAGTGGAGCGCATACGCGTTGGTCAAGAAAGAGTTGACCAAGGGCCCCGACACGGGCCTGATTCCTTTCACGCCGGTTCGAGAGGCTTGTTCATGGCCGACCACGCAACCCACGACGCCCAGGCTCGGGCCAGCCTGCACTTGCTGGTGCGGGACATCGAGCGGGTCCGCCGGCAGGTGGACGCGCTGCGCACGCTCACCGCCCAGCTGGGCAACGTCTACCGCCCACGCCGCTCCGGCCCTTCCACGGGCTTCGTCGTCTACGGACGTGCTCCCGCCCCCACGGTCCGTCTCGCCCAGGAGCTGCGGGACAGTGTCGAGACCCTGGTCACGGCGGCCGTGGACTTCGACCGTTCCCTGGGCTTCTCGTGGGACGCCGTGGGCTCGGCGCTCGGGGTCACCAAGCAGGCGGTCCACCGCCGCTACGGCGCCCGCCGTGCCGCCGCCCAGGCGTCGGCGGCCGCCGAGGCCGCCGCGGAGGCGCCGGGCACCCGCGCGGTGAACGCGGTCGCCGGCGTCACCACGGTGCCGACGGTCCCCGCGGCCCACTCCATGCCGACCCAGCCCACGGCCGGCAGTCCGTCCCTCCTCGACGACCCACGCCCGACGGCCCTGCCCTCCCCCCGCAACGGCTGAGCCCCCGCTCGCCGCCCTCACCGCGCCCTCCCGGACGCACCGCCCCCGGGAGGGCGCGGCGCGTCCCGGCGGGTTCAGCCGATGTCCGGAGGGTCGATGCGGACCCATACGGGGGTGGTCCCGCCCCGGGCCGTGCGTGTCGCCTGGGCGGACTTCAGCGCGGCGGCCAGTGCGGCGCCGTTGCCGGGGGGCACCCGGACCAGCGCCCGGTCCCAGTGCTCACCGGGGGGCGGTGCGCCCGGCCGGCGCGGGCGGCCCGCCGGGGTGACCGGCAGGGGCACCGGACCCAGGATCTCCGCCCGCGCGGGCAGCTCCACCGCGCGGAGGAACTCGGCCACCGCCTCGCCCGGCCCCGACACCGCCGCCATCCGGGACACCGGCGGGAACCCCAGTTCGCCCCGCTCGGCCAGTTCCCGTACCGCGTGCCCGACCGGGTCCCACCGGACCAGCGCCTGCACGGGCCGCAGGGTCGGCTCGGCGACTATGACCACCGTGCCGCCCGCCGACTGCGGCCGGACCAGCGCCGCCGCGCCGATCCAGCGGCGCAACGCGTCCTCCCCGGCCCGCAGATCGGGCCGGCTCAGCATGGCCCACCCGTCCAGCAGCAGCGCCGCCGCGTATCCGCCCTCGGCCACCGGCTCCGCGCCGGGGGTGCTCACCACCAGCGCGGGTGACCCCGGCACCGTGTCCAGTACGTGCTCGCGCCCCGAGGTGCGCACCGGGACCGCGGGGAAGGCCCGGCCCAGCTCCTCGGCGGTCCGCCGCGCCCCGACCACCTGGGCCCGCAACCGGAACCCGCCGCACTCGGGGCAGTGCCAGCGGCTCTCCTCGCGCCCGCACCACTCACACCGCAGATCGTCGGACCCCTGTGCCTGCAGCGGCCCGGAGCAGTGCCGGCACCGGGCGGGGGCCCGGCAGCCGGCGCACGCCATCCGCGGCACATAGCCACGGCGGGGCACCTGCACGAGCACCGGCCCGTGCCGCAGCCCCTCCCTGGCGGCCTGCCAGGCGAGGCTCGGCAGCCGCGCCGCGCGGGCGGCCTCGTCACGCGCGAGGTCCCCGTCCCCCACGGTCCGCACCAGCGGCGCGGCGGCCCGCACCCGCTCCCTCCCGGCGACCAGCGGCCGGGCCCAACCGGTCTCCACCAGCTGGGCGGCCTCCACGGTGCAGTGCCGGCTGCCCAGCAGGAAGCCGCACTTGTCCTGCGCCGCCCGCAGCAGCAGCACCTCACGGGCGTGCGGCTGCGGGGCGTGCGGCTCGCTGTGGCTGTCGTCGCCGTCGTCCCAGACGGCGACCAGTCCGAGGTCCCGCACCGGCGCGAACATCGCCGCCCGTGTCCCGACGACGGCCCGTACGGAGCCCCGCCGCACGGCGAGCCACCGCGCGTACCGCTTCTCCGGCCCGGCGTCGGCGGTGAGGACCGCGTGCCGCCCCTCCCCCAGCAGTTCGGTGAGCGCCGCGTCGACGCGGGCCACGGCCCTCCCGTCCGGCAGGACGACCAGCGCGCCCCGCCCGGAGGCCAGGGTCGCGGCGACGGCGCGGGCCAGTTCCTCGCTCCACCGCGGCCCCGGCAGCGCGTTCCACACGGCCCGTGGGGCGCCTCCCGAGGCCAGCGACTCCAGGAAGGCCGGCCCCTGCTCGTACCGCTCCCAGGAGCCGGGTGCGGGCGCCGGGGGCGGCGGCAGCGGGTCGGGCGAGGGCCGTCGCTCCGCGCGGGCGTTGCGCGGCGGCACGGCGAGCTGGAGGACGTCGGCGAGGCTGCCCGCGTACCGGTCGGCGACCGCGCGGGCGAGGCCCAGCAGTTCCTCGCCGAGCACCGGTTCGGGCGAGACCACCTGCGCCAGTGCCGCCAGGGGTCCCGAGTAGTCGGACTCGGCGAGGCGCTCGACGAGGAACCCGTCGATCAGTCCGCCGCCCTCGCGCCGCCCCTCCCGCACCCGGTGCCGTCCGGCCCCGAACCGCACCCGCACCCGCACCCCCGGCTGCGCGTCGGCGTCCAGTTCCTCGGGCACGGCGTAGTCGAAGTAGCGGTCGAGGTGGAGCACGCCCTTGTCGACGAGGACCCGGGCGACGGGCAGCTCCCCGGCGAGCGCGGCGCCGCGCCAGGTGCGTGGTTTGGCCCGGGGCGCCTTGGCCTTGCGCACGCTCTCCCGGATGAGCGCGAGCTGCTCGGGCGGCGCGCCCTCCGCGCCGCCCTCCGGCTGTCCGTTCTCGCTGCTCACGCCTGCATTCTTACCAAACGCGACTGACAGCGGCGCCGGGCGCGGGATCGGCCCCGGGTACGGACGCCCGAAGGCGCTTCCGCCTCGGGCCGCTCGGCCGTACCGGTCCGGGACCGGCAGCGGGGTTCGAACCCGCGAGGGTCCTCACCCGGACGTGTCCGTGCCCTGCGCACCGGGCCGTGACGCCGCCGCACCACGAGCGCCGTACGTACCTGTGCGGCGTGCACGGACAGGTACGGCGCTCCGTACGCGCCGAGGCCCGGCGGCCCCTCGGAAGGGGGCGCCGGGCCTCGGGGAGACGCGGGGTGGGGCTTACAGCCCCGCCGCCTTGCGCAGGGCGTCCACGCGGTCGGTGCGCTCCCAGGTGAAGTCGGGCAGCTCACGGCCGAAGTGGCCGTAGGCGGCGGTCTGGGCGTAGATCGGGCGCAGCAGGTCGAGGTCGCGGATGATCGCGGCCGGGCGGAGGTCGAAGACCTCGTCGATGGCCCGCTCGATGTTCTCGGTGTCGACCTTGGCGGTGCCGAAGGTCTCGACGAACAGGCCGACCGGCTCCGCCTTGCCGATGGCGTACGCCACCTGGACCTCGCAGCGGGAGGCCAGGCCGGCCGCCACCACGTTCTTGGCGACCCAGCGCATCGCGTACGCCGCCGAGCGGTCCACCTTGGACGGGTCCTTGCCGGAGAAGGCGCCGCCGCCGTGGCGGGCCATGCCGCCGTAGGTGTCGATGATGATCTTGCGGCCGGTCAGGCCGGCGTCGCCCATCGGGCCGCCGATCTCGAAGCGGCCGGTCGGGTTCACCAGCAGCCGGTACTTCTCGGTGTCGAGCTTGATGCCCTCGTCCAGGAGCGCCTTCAGCTCCGGCTCCACGACGAACTCGCGGATGTCGGGGGCGAGCAGCGACTCCAGGTCGATGTCGGAGGCGTGCTGGGAGGAGACGACCACGGTGTCCAGACGGACCGCCTTGTCGCCGTCGTACTCGATGGTGACCTGGGTCTTGCCGTCCGGGCGCAGGTAGGGGATGGTCCCGTTCTTGCGCACGTCGGAGAGGCGCTTGGAGAGGCGGTGCGCGAGGAAGACCGGCAGCGGCATCAGCGTCGGCGTCTCGTCCGTCGCGTAGCCGAACATCAGGCCCTGGTCGCCGGCGCCCTGCCGGTCGAGCTCGTCGTCGTCACCCTCGACGCGGGCCTCGTAGGCGGCGTCGACGCCCTGCGCGATGTCCGGGGACTGCGCGCCGATCGACACCGACACGCCGCAGGAGGCGCCGTCGAAGCCCTTCTTCGAGGAGTCGTAGCCGATCTCCAGGATCTTGTTGCGCACCAGCGTCGCGATGTCCGCGTACGTCTTGGTGGTGACCTCGCCGGCCACGTGCACCAGGCCGGTGGTGATCAGGGTCTCGACGGCGACCCGGGAGGTCGGGTCCTCACGGAGGAGTGCGTCGAGAATGGTGTCGCTGATCTGGTCAGCGATCTTGTCGGGGTGACCCTCGGTCACGGACTCCGAGGTGAACAGACGACGGGACACAACGCTCCCTGGGGTTGCAGCGGCTGCTGGCTGATCATTGGCGGACGGCGGGGGCTGCACCCGACGCCGTCCGTGGAACAGTTTATCGGTCGCGCTTCGCCACGGGTCCCCCTGTCTCGTCTCGCGAGAGCGCTGTGACCTGCGGCACGGGCATTCTGCCCATGCCGGGCCAGGTTGGCCAGAGGCGCCACGCCCCGAACGAGCCGGGTTTCGGGGAACCGCGGACGAAGAATGAATCACTCATCCGAGGCGTTCGGCCACCAGGTCCCACACGGTTTCGGCCAGGGCTTCCTTCGGGCCGTGCGCGACGGGGGTCTCGCTGCCGTCGGCACCCAGCACCACGGCCTCGTTCTCCTCGGAGCCGAAGGTCCTGCGCTCCCCCACCTCGTTCACCACCAGCAGGTCGCAGCCCTTGCGCTTCAGCTTGGCGCGGCCGTTGGCGAGCACGTCGTCGGTCTCGGCGGCGAAGCCGACGATCACCTGTCCGGCGCGCACCCGGTCACCGGAGATCTCGGCGAGGATGTCCGGATTCCGTACCAGGGTGATGGGCTCGGGCTCCTGGTCGTCCTTCTTCTTGATCTTGCCGGTGGCGTAGGCGGCCGGCCGGAAGTCGGCGACGGCCGCGGCCATGACCACGGCGTCCGCGTCGGCGGCGGCGCCGAGGACGGCCTCGCGCAGCTCCACGGCGGTCCCGACCCGGACGAGGTCCACGCCCGCCGGGTCGGGCAGGGCGGTGTTGGCCGCGATCAGCGTGACGCGGGCGCCGCGGGCGGCGGCGGTGCGGGCGAGGGCGTAGCCCTGCTTGCCGGAGGAGCGGTTGCCGAGGAAGCGGACGGGGTCGAGGGGCTCGCGGGTGCCTCCGGCGCTGACGACGACGTGCCGGCCCTCGAGGTCGGGCACGGTGACACCGCGGGCCAGCACCCGGCGGCAGACCTCGAAGATCTCGCCCGGGTCGGGCAGCCGGCCCTTGCCGGTGTCGACGCCGGTGAGGCGGCCGACGGCCGGTTCGATCACGACGGCGCCGCGGCGGCGCAGGGTGGCCACGTTCTCCTGGGTGGCCGGGTGCTCCCACATCTCGGTGTGCATGGCGGGGGCGAAGACGACCGGGCAGCGGGCGGTGAGCAGGGTGTTGGTGAGGAGGTCGTCGGCCAGGCCGTGGGCCGCCCTGGCCAGCGTGTCCGCTGTGGCGGGGGCGACGACCACCAGGTCGGCGTGCTGTCCGATGCGGACGTGCGGCACCTCGTGGACGTCGTCCCAGACCTCGGTGGAGACCGGGTTCCCGGAGAGCGCGGACCAGGTGGCGGCGCCGACGAAGTGCAGCGCGGAGGCGGTGGGGACGACCCGGACGTCGTGCCCCGACTCCGTCAGCCGCCTGAGCAGCTCACAGGCCTTGTACGCGGCGATGCCGCCGCTGACCCCCAGAACGACCTTCGGCTTGTCCACCGTCTCTCCCCGGACCTCGGAAATGTGCGACCACTCCCATGAGACACCACAGGCCCGGCAGACGTGCTGCCGGGCCTGTGGAGAAGTCAGCTGCGAACAGCTGGTACGACCTACCGACCGGTTACTGAACGGGGCCTTCGACGGCCTCGGAGGTCAGCAGTCCCGCGTTGATCTCGCGCAGGGCGATCGAGAGCGGCTTCTCGTGGACGTGGGTGTCGACGAGGGGGCCGACGTACTCGAGCAGGCCCTCGCCGAGCTGCGAGTAGTACGCGTTGATCTGGCGGGCCCGCTTGGCCGCGTAGATCACGAGGCTGTACTTCGAGTCCGTGGCCTCGAGAAGCTCGTCGATCGGCGGGTTGATGATGCCCTCGGGCGCGGAGATGGAAGAGGACACGCTCTACCTTCCGATGGATGGGAAAGATTCAGTCGGCGCGACCGGTGAACGATTGCTCACGATCACACGACGTTCATCAAGGCTAGCAGCTCGCGGGCCACGTCCTCGACGGAGGTGTTGACCAGGGTGGTGTCGAACTCCGGCTCGGCCGCCAGTTCGATCTTCGCGGCCTCCAGCCGGCGCTCGACGACCTCGGGCGACTCGGTGCCCCGGCCCGTGAGCCTGCGCACGAGCTCCTCCCAGGAGGGAGGAGCCAGGAACACCAGCCGGCCCTCCGCCATGGACTCACGGACCTGCCGTGCGCCCTGGAGGTCGATCTCCAGCAGCACCGGCACACCCGCCTCCAGGTGCTCCAGCACCGCCGCGCGGGGGGTGCCGTAGCGGTTGCCGGCGAACTCGGCCCACTCCAGCAGCTCGCCGTTGGCGATCAGCTTGTCCATCTCCTCGTCGGTGACGAAGAAGTAGTGGACTCCGTGCTGCTCCCCGGGACGGGGCGCCCGGGTCGTCGCCGACACCGAGAGCCAGACCTCGGGGTGTTCCTTGCGCATATGGGCGACGACCGTGCTCTTGCCGACCCCGGAGGGGCCGGAGAGCACGGTCAGCCGCGGACGTTCAGTCATGCAGCGATTATTCCAGCAATCACGGGTTGCCCGGGACGCCGGTCCCGGACTGGCCCGTACTCAGGAACCAGTGCTGCCGAACTCGCGCTCCAGGGAGGCGATCTGGTTGGAACCGAGACCGCGCACGCGGCGGCTCTCGGAGATGCCCAGTCGCTCCATGATCTGCTTGGCGCGGACCTTGCCCACGCCCGGCAGGGACTCAAGCAGGGCGGAGACCTTCATCTTGCCGATGACGTCGTTCTCCTGGCCCTGCTTGATGACCTCGTGAAGGGAGGCGCCGGAGTGCTTGAGTCGATTCTTGACCTCGGCCCGCTCCCGGCGAGCCGCGGCGGCCTTTTCGAGCGCGGCTGCGCGCTGTTCAGGGGTAAGGGGCGGAAGAGCCACGCCTACGTCACCTCGGATGTCGAACTGTCGGATACGGACCGGTGAGGAACCTAGTCGCCCCACACCTGAGGAGTCACGAGCGACACCGTCGCCCGTTCACTCTCCGTCGGAGACTAGCGGCCAACTCCGCCGGAGTCAGCGAGAACTGCGGAAAAGTCCTGGTCAGCCTCCGCCAGGCCGGACATTTAAGACATAATCCCCCGGATTTGAGGATGTATCCAGAGTCCGGCGACCACGGATTCCCCCGTCCGCCGGTTCAGGCCCGCGTCACGGCGGTCCTGATCTCCTCCGCGAACCGCTCCGCGGCGTCACGCAGAGCGACCGCGTCGGGACCGTGGCGCAACACCCCCCGGCTGACGTTCGGCACGACGTTGCGCACCACGCGGCCGAAGACCGCCGGGAGATCGGCCGCCGTGGCCCCCTGCGCGCCGATACCGGGCGCGAGGATCGGCCCGCCCATGTCCAGGTCGTACGAGGAGAGGTCGCCGAGCGTCGCGCCGACCACCGCGCCGAAGGACCCGAGCGGCTCCTCGCCGGCGTTCTCGACGGCCAGGTGCCCGAGCATGGTCGCCCCGACGGTGCGCCCGTCGGCGCGGATCGCGTGCTGGACCTCGCCGCCCTCCGGGTTGGACGTCAGCGCCAGCACGAACAGCCCGGTGCCGGTCTCCCGGGCCAGCGCGACGGCCGGGCTGAGCGAGCCGTAGCCGAGGTACGGCGAGACGGTGAGCGCGTCGGAGAACAGGGGCGCGTCCTTGTGCAGGAAGGACTCGGCGTAGGCGGCCATGGTGGAGCCGATGTCGCCGCGCTTGGCGTCCATGACGACCAGCGCCCCGGCCTCCCGCGCCTCCCGGACCGTCTTCTCCAGGACGGCGACCCCGCGCGAGCCGAAGCGCTCGAAGAAGGCGCTCTGCGGCTTGAGCACGGCGATCCGGTCGGCGACCGCCTCGACGACCGTGCGGCTGAACCGCTCCAGGCCCGTGACGTCGTCGTTCAGGCCCCACTCGGCGAGCAGGGAGGCGTGCGGGTCGATGCCCACGCACAGCGGGCCGCGCTCGTCCATCGCGCGGCGCAGCCGCGCGCCGAAGGGTTCCGGGCCGGTCATACCGTCGTCCTCACGTCGGCGCCCACCGCGTCGGCGAGCGTGGCGTACGGGCTGGTGCGCAGCCGCGCGGCGAGCCCCTTGTGCATGGCGCGGCCCCAGAAGGGGCCCTCGTAGATGAACGCGCTGTACCCCTGGACCAGCGTGGCACCGGCCAGGATGCGCTGCCAGGCGTCCTCGGCGTTCTCGACGCCGCCGACGCCGACCAGGGTGATCCGGTCGCCCACGCGCGCGTAGAGGCGGCGCAGCACGTCCAGGGAGCGCGCCTTGAGGGGGGCGCCGGAGAGACCGCCGGTCTCCTGGACGAGGGCGGGCGAGGACGTCAGGCCGAGTCCCTCGCGCGCGATGGTGGTGTTGGTGGCGATGATCCCGTCCAGGCCGAGTTCCACGGCGAGGTCGGCGACCGCGTCGACGTCCTCGTCGGCGAGGTCGGGGGCGATCTTCACCAGCAGCGGCACCCGGCGGGCCGGGACGGTCCGGTCGGCGGCCTCGCGGACGGCGGCGAGCAGCGGGCGCAGGTGGTCCACGGCCTGGAGGTCGCGCAGTCCGGGCGTGTTCGGGGAGGAGACGTTGACGACCAGGTAGTCGGCGTACGGCGCCAGCCGCTCGGCGGACTTCACGTAGTCGGCGACGGCCTCGTCCTCGGGGACGGCCTTGGTCTTGCCGATGTTGACGCCGACCACCGTCCTGAAGACGGGCGTGCGGGAGGCCAGGCGGGCCGCGACGGCCAGCGAACCCTCGTTGTTGAAGCCCATGCGGTTGATCAGGGCCCGGTCCGCGACCAGGCGGAACAGCCGCTTCCTGGGGTTGCCGGGCTGCGGCTCCCCGGTCACCGTGCCGATCTCGACGTGGTCGAAGCCGAGCATCGCCAGGCCGTCGATGCCGACGGCGTTCTTGTCGAAGCCGGCGGCGAGGCCGAAGGGGCTGTGCAGGCGCAGTCCGAGGGCCTCGGTGCGCAGTTCCTTGTGGCGGGGGGCGAGCACGGCGGCGACGAAGGTGCGCAGGCCGGGGACGCGCGCGACGAGACGGATCCAGCGGAAGGCCAGGTGGTGGGCCTGCTCGGGGTCCATCCGCCGGAAGAGCAGGGTGAAGAGAATCTTGTACATGGTGTCCTCATGGAGAGGGGGACACCGTTTCCGGTGTCCCCCTGCGGGCTGCTGCTAGTCGCGGGCCGCGGTCAGATGTTCCGCGTGTTCCTGCAGTGAGCGGACGCCCACGTCGCCGCGGTTGAGCGCGTCGATGCCCTGGACGGCGGCGGCGAGCGCCTGGACCGTCGTCAGGCAGGGCACGGACCGTGCCACGGCGGCCGTACGGATGTCGTAGCCGTCGAGGCGGCCGCCGGTGCCGTACGGGGTGTTGACGATGAGGTCGACCTCGCCGTCGTGGATGAGCTGGACGACGGTCTTCTCGCCGTTCGGACCGGGGCCCTCGGACTGCTTGCGCACGACCGTGGCGTTGATGCCGTTGCGCCGGAGCACCTCGGCGGTGCCGGAGGTGGCCATCAGCTCGAAGCCGTGGGCGACCAGCTCACGCGCCGGGAAGATCATCGAGCGCTTGTCGCGGTTGGCGACCGAGATGAACGCGCGCCCCTTGGTCGGCAGCGGGCCGTACGCGCCCGCCTGCGACTTGGCGTACGCCGTGCCGAAGACGGAGTCGATGCCCATGACCTCGCCGGTGGAGCGCATCTCCGGGCCGAGGACGGTGTCGACGCCGCGGCCGTGGATGTCCCGGAAGCGGGACCACGGCATCACGGCCTCCTTGACGGAGATCGGCGCGTCCAGCGGCAGCTCGCCGCCGTCGCCGTTCGCCGGGAGCAGGCCCTCGGCGCGCAGCTCGGCGACGGTGGCGCCCAGCGAGATCCGCGCGGCGGCCTTCGCCAGCGGCACCGCGGTCGCCTTCGAGGTGAAGGGCACGGTGCGCGAGGCGCGCGGGTTGGCCTCCAGGACGTACAGGATGTCCCCGGCCAGCGCGAACTGGATGTTGATCAGACCGCGCACCCCGACACCGCGCGCGATGGCCTCGGTGGAGGCGCGCAGCCGCTTGATGTCGAAGCCGCCGAGGGTGATCGGGGGCAGGGCGCACGCCGAGTCGCCGGAGTGGATGCCGGCCTCCTCGATGTGCTCCATGACGCCGCCGAGGTAGAGCTCCTCGCCGTCGTACAGGGCGTCCACGTCGATCTCTATGGCGTCGTCGAGGAAGCGGTCGACGAGGACCGGCCGGGAAGGGCTGATCTCGGTCGACTCGGCGATGTACGACTCCAGCCGGGTCTCGTCGTAGACGATCTCCATGCCGCGGCCGCCGAGCACGTAGGACGGGCGGACGAGGACCGGGTAGCCGATCTCGTCGGCGATGGCCTTGGCCTCGGCGAAGGTGGTGGCGGTGCCGTGCTTGGGGGCCGGCAGTCCGGCCTCCGCCAGGACCCGGCCGAAGGCGCCGCGGTCCTCGGCGGCGTGGATGGCCTCCGGGGAGGTGCCGACGATCGGCACGCCGTTGTCCTTCAGCGCCTGCGACAGGCCGAGCGGGGTCTGCCCGCCGAGCTGGACGACGACGCCCGCGACCGGTCCGGCCTGCTGCTCGGCGTGGACAATCTCCAGGACGTCCTCCAGGGTGAGCGGCTCGAAGTAGAGCCGGTCGGAGGTGTCGTAGTCGGTGGAGACGGTCTCCGGGTTGCAGTTGACCATCACGGTCTCGTAGCCGGCGTCGCTCAGGGCGAAGGAGGCGTGGACGCAGGAGTAGTCGAACTCGATGCCCTGGCCGATGCGGTTCGGGCCGGAGCCCAGGATGATCACCGCGGGCTTCTCGCGCGGCGCGACCTCGGTCTCCTCGTCGTAGGAGGAGTAGAAGTACGGCGTCCTCGCGGCGAACTCAGCGGCGCAGGTGTCGACCGTCTTGTAGACCGGGCGGACGCCCAGCGCGTGGCGGACCTCGCGGACGACGTCCTCGCGCAGGCCGCGGATCTCGCCGATCTGCTGGTCGGAGAAGCCGTGCCGCTTGGCCTCCGCGAGCAGGTCGCGGGTCAGCTCGGGGGCGGCGGCCAGCTCGTCGGCGGTCTCCTTGATGAGGAAGAGCTGGTCGACGAACCAGGGGTCGATCTTCGTGTACTCGAAGACCTCCTCGGGCGTGGCGCCCGCGCGGATGGCCTGCATGACGGCGTTGATCCGGCCGTCGGTCGGCCGGACGGCCTCGCGCAGCAGCTCGCCCTTGTCGCCGGGCTCGCCGACGAACGTGAACTGGCTGCCCTTCTTCTCCAGCGAGCGCAGCGCCTTCTGGAAGGCCTCGGTGAAGTTGCGGCCGATGGCCATGGCCTCGCCGACCGACTTCATGGTGGTCGTGAGGGTGGAGTCCGCGCTCGGGAACTTCTCGAAGGCGAACCGGGGGGCCTTCACGACGACGTAGTCGAGCGTCGGCTCGAAGGAGGCCGGGGTCTCCTGGGTGATGTCGTTCGGGATCTCGTCGAGGGTGTAGCCGACGGCGAGCTTGGCGGCGATCTTGGCGATCGGGAAGCCGGTCGCCTTGGAGGCGAGCGCCGAGGAACGCGACACGCGCGGGTTCATCTCGATCACGATGACGCGGCCGTCGGCCGGGTTCACCGCGAACTGGATGTTGCAGCCGCCGGTGTCGACGCCGACCTCGCGGATGATCGCGATGCCGACGTCGCGCAGCACCTGGTACTCGCGGTCGGTCAGCGTCATCGCCGGCGCGACGGTGATCGAGTCGCCGGTGTGCACGCCCATGGGGTCGAAGTTCTCGATGGAGCAGACGACCACGACGTTGTCGTTCTTGTCGCGCATCAGCTCCAGCTCGTACTCCTTCCAGCCGAGGATGGACTCCTCCAGGAGCACCTCGGTGGTCGGCGAGAGGGTGAGGCCCTGACCGGCGATGCGGCGCAGCTCCTCCTCGTCGTGCGCGAAGCCGGAGCCGGCGCCGCCCATGGTGAAGGACGGGCGGACGACGACCGGGTAGCCGCCGAGCTCCTCGACGCCCTTGAGGACGTCGTCCATGGAGTGGCAGATGTAGGAGCGGGCGGACTCGCCGTGGCCGATCTTCTTGCGGACCTCCTCGACGACCTCCTTGAACAGGTCGCGGTCCTCGCCCTTGTGGATCGCCTGCACGTTGGCGCCGATCAGCTCGACGCCGTACTTCTCCAGGACGCCGTTCTCGTGCAGGGAGATCGCGGTGTTGAGCGCCGTCTGGCCGCCCAGGGTGGGCAGCAGCGCGTCGGGGCGCTCCTTGGCGATGATCTTCTCGACGAACTCGGGGGTGATCGGCTCGACGTAGGTGGCGTCGGCGATCTCCGGGTCGGTCATGATCGTCGCCGGGTTGGAGTTCACCAGGACGACCCTCAGCCCTTCGGCCTTGAGGACGCGGCACGCCTGGGTGCCGGAGTAGTCGAACTCGGCGGCCTGGCCGATGACGATCGGGCCGGAGCCGATGACCAGGACGGACTGGATATCGGTGCGCTTAGGCACGCTGGCCCTCCATGAGGTTCACGAAGCGGTCGAACAGGTAGGCGGCGTCGTGCGGGCCCGCTGCCGCTTCGGGGTGGTACTGGACGCTGAAGGCCGGCTTGTCGAGGAGCTGGAGGCCCTCCACCACGTTGTCGTTGAGGCAGACGTGGGAGACCTCGGCGCGGCCGTAGGGGGTGTCGGAGACCTTGTCGAGCGGGGCGTCGACGGCGAATCCGTGGTTGTGCGCGGTGACCTCGACCTTGCCGGTCGTACGGTCCTGCACCGGCTGGTTGATGCCGCGGTGGCCGTACTTCAGCTTGAAGGTGCCGAAGCCGAGGGCGCGGCCCAGGATCTGGTTGCCGAAGCAGATGCCGAAGAGCGGGGTGCCGCGCTCCAGGACGCCCTGCATGACGGAGACCGGGTGGTCGGCGGTGGACGGGTCACCGGGGCCGTTGGAGAAGAAAACGCCGTCCGGGTCGACCGCGTACACGTCCTCGACGGTGGCGGTCGCCGGCAGGACGTGCACCTCGATGCCGCGCTCGGCCATGCGGTGCGGGGTCATGCCCTTGATGCCGAGGTCGACGGCGGCGACGGTGAACTTCTTCTCGCCGATCGCGGGGACGACGTACGGCTCGGTGGTGGCGACCTCGGCGGACAGGTCGGCGCCGGTCATCTGGGGTGCTTCCTGGACACGGGCCAGCAGAGCGGCGTCGTCCTGGATGGCGTCACCGCTGAAGATGCCGACGCGCATGGCGCCGCGCTCGCGCAGGTGGCGGGTGAGGGCGCGGGTGTCGATGCCGGAGATGCCGACGACGCCCTGGGCGGCCAGCTCGTCGTCCAGCGTGCGGCGGGAACGCCAGCTGGAGGGCACGCGCGCGGGGTCGCGGACGACGTAGCCGGAGACCCAGATCCTCTTGGACTCCATGTCCTCGTCGTTGACGCCGGTGTTGCCCACGTGCGGGGCGGTCATCACGACCACCTGGCGGTGGTACGACGGGTCGGTGAGGGTCTCCTGGTAGCCGGTCATGCCGGTGGAGAACACGGCTTCACCGAACGTGGCCCCCACGGCCCCGTAGGCCCGGCCGCGGAAGATCCGGCCGTCCTCCAGGACGAGTACGGCGGGAGCCTTGCCGGCTCCCCGGGTGGAGGTCGTCATCGTGCGCCTTCCGTTTCCGTCTTGTTGATCATGTCGTTCAGTGTTTCGACCCACTCGTTGTGCTCGGCCGCGTGGTCGGAGCGGAAGCCGGAGTCGATCAGCCTGTCGCCGTGCTCCCAGGTGACGACCAGCAGGCCGCCCTCGGTGAGGACCTTGCCGGCGATGCCCTTGTCGAGCCGGGCCTCGCGCAGCGCGTGGGCCGGGACGAAGAAGTCGTTCGCGCCGGGGCGTACGACGTCCAGTCCGGCGTCCGTCAGCGTGAGCTCGGCCCGGCTGCGGGTGCCCAGGCCGTGCGCCACGATGCGGTCGAGCCACTGACCGGCGGTGGTGGAGCCGTGGTAGCGGCCGCTCATGCTCAGTCTCGCCGGGCCGGGGTCGTCCGGCGCGCTGGGCAGCTCGGGCAGGTCGCCCTGGAGGGTGCCGCGCCACTTCCAGCCCTCGCGCATCAGCCAGTAGACGAGCGCCACGAAGAGGGCGAGTCCGACGACCCAGCCGATCCGGGCGGCCCAGTCGGTCACTTCCGCCGATTCCTTCTCGGCGGCCAGCAGGAGTACAGGTGTCACGTGAGCTTCCCGTCGACGAGCGTGGCCTTGCCCCGGAGCCAGGTGTGCGTGACACGGCCCGGCAGCTCACGGCCCTCGTACGGGGTGTTGCGGCTGCGCGAGGCGAAGCCCGCGGGGTCCACGGGACCACGGTATGCCGTGTCGACGAGGGTGAGGTTGGCGGGCTCACCTGCCGAGACGGGACGGCCGTGGCCCTCGGCCCGTCCGATGCGCGCGGGCGTGAAGGACATGCGGTCGGCGACGCCGGCCCAGTCGAGCAGCCCCGTGTCGACCATGGTCTCCTGCACCACGGACAGCGCGGTCTCCAGGCCGACCATGCCCATGGCGGCGGCGGCCCACTCGCAGTCCTTGTCCTCGTGCGGGTGCGGGGCGTGGTCGGTGGCGACGATGTCGATCGTGCCGTCGGCGAGCGCCTCGCGCAGGGCCATCACGTCGCGCTCGGTGCGCAGCGGCGGGTTGACCTTGTAGACCGGGTTGTACGACCGGACCAGCTCGTCGGTGAGGAGGAGGTGGTGCGGGGTGACCTCGGCGGTGACGCGGATGCCGCGGGACTTGGCCCAGCGGACGATCTCGACGCTGCCCGCCGTCGACAGGTGGCAGATGTGGACGCGGGAGCCGACGTGCTCGGCGAGCAGCACGTCCCGCGCGATGATCGACTCCTCGGCGACGGCCGGCCAGCCCCCGAGGCCGAGTTCGGCGGAGACGACGCCCTCGTTCATCTGGGCGCCCTCGGTCAGCCGCGGCTCCTGGGCGTGCTGGGCGACGACGCCGCCGAAGGCCTTCACGTACTCCAGCGCGCGGCGCATGATCACGGCGTCGTGGACGCACTTGCCGTCGTCGGAGAAGACGGTGACGCCGGCCGCGGACTCGTGCATGGCGCCCAGCTCGGCGAGCTTCTTCCCCTCCAGGCCGACGGTGACGGCGCCGATGGGCTGCACGTCGCAGTAGCCGGACTCCTGGCCGAGCCGCCAGACCTGCTCGACGACGCCGGCGGTGTCGGCGACCGGGAAGGTGTTGGCCATGGCGAAGACGCTGGTGTAGCCGCCGCTCGCCGCCGCGCGGGTGCCGGTCAGTACGGTCTCGGAGTCCTCGCGGCCGGGCTCGCGGAGGTGGGTGTGCAGGTCGACCAGGCCGGGCAGCAGGACCTTGCCGCCGGCTTCGACGACCTCCGCGCCCTCGGCGGGCAGGCCGGTGCCGACCCGGGTGATCGTTCCGCCGTCGATCAGGACGTCCTGCGGCTCGCCGCCGAGCACCTTCGCACCGCGGATCAGGATCTTGCTCATGTTCTTACTTCTCCTCGGTGGTACGGGCGTGGGTCACGGCGGGTTCGTTGCCGCCCAGCAGCAGGTAGAGGACGGCCATCCGGATGGAGACCCCGTTGGTGACCTGCTCGATCACGGTGCAGCGGTCGGAGTCCGCGACCTCGGCGGTGATCTCCATGCCGCGGACCATCGGGCCGGGGTGCATCACGATGGCGTGCTCGGGCATCCGCGCCATGCGGTCGCCGTCGAGGCCGTAGCGGCGCGAGTACTCCCGCTCGGTGGGGAAGAACGCGGCGTTCATCCGCTCGCGCTGGACGCGCAGCATCATCACCGCGTCGGACTTGGTCAGCGTCGAGTCGAGGTCGTACGACACCTCGCAGGGCCAGGTGTCCACGCCGACCGGCAGCAGGGTCGGCGGGGCGACGAGGGTGACCTCGGCGCCGAGGGTGTGCAGCAGGTCGACGTTGGAGCGGGCGACCCTGCTGTGCAGGACGTCGCCGACGATGGTGATGCGCCGTCCTGACAGGTCCTGCCCGAGTCCGGCGTCCCGGCCGACCAGCCGGCGCCGCATGGTGAAGGCGTCGAGGAGGGCCTGGGTGGGGTGCTGGTGGGTGCCGTCGCCCGCGTTGATGACGGCGGCGTCGATCCAGCCGGAGGTGGCGAGGCGGTACGGGGCCCCGGAGGCGCCGTGCCGGATGACCACGGCGTCGACGCCCATGGCCTCCAGGGTCTGGGCGGTGTCCTTCAGGGACTCGCCCTTGGAGACGCTGGAGCCCTTGGCGGTGAAGTTGATGACGTCCGCGGAGAGCCGCTTCTCGGCGGCCTCGAAGGAGATGCGGGTGCGGGTGGAGTCCTCGAAGAAGAGGTTCACCACGGTCCGGCCGCGCAGGGTCGGGAGTTTCTTGATCGGCCGGTCGGCGACCCGGGCCATCTCCTCGGCGGTGTCGAGGATCAGGACGGCGTCGTCGCGGGTGAGGTCGGCGGCCGAGATGAGATGACGCTGCATCTGTCAGGCTCCGTAAGGCAGTTCAATGAGGCGAAATCGGGCAGACGGGTACGCGCGTGGGCGTGCCGGGCCGACGCACGCCGTCGGCGTGCGCTCCGCGGTGCTACTGGGCGGTCCGCTTGGCGCCGAGCAGCACGGTGTCGCGACCGTCCTCCTCGGCGAGCAGGACCTTGACCGTCTCCCGCAGCGACGTGGGGAGGTTCTTGCCGACGTAGTCGGCGCGGATGGGCAGTTCGCGGTGGCCGCGGTCGACGAGGACGGCGAGCTGCACCGCGCGGGGGCGCCCGATGTCGTTCAGCGCGTCGAGGGCGGCGCGGATGGTGCGGCCGGAGAAGAGCACGTCGTCGACGAGGACGACCAGCCGGCCGTCGATGCCGTCACCGGGGATCTCGGTGCGGGCCAGCGCACGCGGCGGGTGCATGCGCAGGTCGTCGCGGTACATGGTGATGTCCAGCGAGCCGACCGGGATCTTGCGCTCGGTGATCTGCTCCAGTTTGGCGGAGAGCCGCTGGGCGAGGAAGACGCCTCGGGTCGGGATGCCGAGGAGCACCACGTCGTCGGCGCCCTTGGCGCGTTCGACGATCTCGTGGGCGATGCGGGTCAGCACCCGGGCGATGTCGGGGCCTTCGAGAACGGGCCGCGCATCGGACTGCGGTTCCTGCTTGTCCTGCGTGTCCTGCGTGTCCTGCGTGTCCATGTGAAACGGACCTCCTTCTCCGCCTCACGGGACGGACCTTAAAGGACGTCGGATTGCGCCACTCAGGCTATCAGGCCGGAATACACACGGAACGACACCCCCGATCACTCCAATGGCGTAGCCGATCTTCGCTACCACGGAAGAGTCGGTGTGGACCATTCGGCTTGACGCACGAGAGTAACGCTGCGTAACCTCACAGTGAGTTACCAGCCGCGCGGCATGGAAACCAGCCAGAGTCGCGTCGACACAGTGCCGGGGAGCTATATGTCCAGCGAATACGCCAAACAGCTCGGGGCCAAGCTCCGGGCGATCCGCACCCAGCAGGGCCTTTCCCTCCACGGTGTCGAGGAGAAGTCCCAGGGCCGTTGGAAGGCGGTCGTGGTCGGTTCGTACGAGCGCGGCGACCGCGCCGTGACCGTGCAGCGCCTCGCGGAGCTGGCGGACTTCTACGGCGTTCCGGTGCAGGAGCTGCTGCCGGGTACGACCCCGGGCGGCGCCGCCGAGCCGCCGCCGAAGCTGGTCCTGGACCTGGAGCGGCTGGCCACGGTGCCGGCCGAGAAGGCGGGCCCGCTGCAGCGCTACGCGGCGACGATCCAGTCGCAGCGCGGTGACTACAACGGCAAGGTGCTCTCGATCCGCCAGGACGACCTGCGTACCCTCGCCGTCATCTACGACCAGTCGCCGTCGGTCCTCACCGAGCAGCTGATCAGCTGGGGCGTCCTGGACGCGGACGCCCGCCGCGCGGTGGCCACGCACGAGGAGGCGTAACCGCTCCGCGGGTACGCAGAAACGTGCCGCCGGGGTGGCCGGAACCTCATGGTTCCGGCCACCCCGGCGGTTTTTCGTCAGCCGGCCGCGGTCTCTTGTCGGCCGCGGGCCGTCGAGGGCTGAGCGCGCGGTTCCCCGCGCCCCTACGGGGCGCTTCTACTCCCGGCGCAAGGACGGCTTGAGCTCCTTGAGCCGACCGAGCAGCCCGTTCACGAAGGAGGGCGACTCGTCCGTGGAGAACTCCTTCGCCAGCTGCACCATCTCGTCGAGGACCACGGCGTCCGGGGTCTCGTCGACCCAGATCAGCTCGTAGGCGCCCAGCCGCAGGATGCTGCGGTCGACGACCGGCATCCGGTCGAGCGTCCAGCCGACCGAGTACTGGGCGAGCAGTTCGTCGATGCGCTGCGCGTGCTCCGCGTAGCCCTCGACGAGCTGCATCGTGTACTCGCTCACCGGCGGCTGCCGGGTGTCGGACCGGGCGTGCCGGACCCAGTCGGCGAGGACGGTCAGGACCTCGGCGCCGCGCTGGTCGCCCTCGAAGATGATCTGGAAGGCGCGTTTGCGGGCCGTGTTGCGGGCAGCCACGGTTAGCTGTTCACCCGGCCGAGGTAGTCGCTGGTACGGGTGTCGACCTTGATCTTCTCACCGGTGGTGATGAAGAGCGGGACCTGGATCTGGTGGCCGGTCTCCAGCGTGGCCGGCTTGGTGCCGCCGGTGGAGCGGTCGCCCTGGACGCCCGGCTCGGTCTCCTGGATCGTCAGCTCGACGGCGGCCGGGAGCTCGACGAAGAGCACCTCGCCCTCGTGCTGCGCGACGGTGGCGGTGAAGCCCTCGATGAGGAAGTTGGCGGCGTCGCCGACGGCCTTGCGGTCGACCATGAGCTGGTCGTAGGTCTCCATGTCCATGAAGACGAAGTAGTCGCCGTCCATGTAGGAGAACTGCATGTCGCGCTTGTCGACGGTGGCCGTTTCGACCTTGACGCCGGCGTTGAAGGTCTTGTCGACGACCTTGCCGGAGAGCACGTTCTTGAGCTTGGTGCGCACGAAGGCCGGGCCCTTGCCGGGCTTGACGTGCTGGAACTCGACGACGGACCAGAGCTGGCCGCCTTCGAGCTTGAGCACCATGCCGTTCTTGAGGTCGTTCGTGGAAGCCACGGTTGCGGAATCTCCTGGACTGGACTGACGTGGACGACGGCCGGGGCGTGCGCCCGCGCCCAGCGTGGGGCTAGAGCGCGAGCAGCTCCTTGGTCGTGATGGTGAGTAGCTCGGGTCCGCCGTCCGCCTCGGGGCGTACGACGAGCGTGTCATCGATCCGGACTCCGCCCCGGCCCGGGAGGTGGACCCCCGGTTCGACGGTGACCGGCACACAAGCGTCCAGTTTACCCATGGCCGCGGGGGTCAATTGAGGGTCCTCGTCGATTTCGAGTCCGACGCCGTGACCGGTGAGCTTGGGGAGTGCCTCGGCGTACCCGGCGGAATCCAGGACGTGGCGTGCCGCGCGGTCCACGTCACGGCAGGCGGCGCCGGGGGCGAGGGACTCGCGGCCGGCACGCTGGGCGGAGAAGACCAGGTCGTAGAGCTCGATCTGCCAGTCCGCGGGGGCCGTGCCGATGACGAACGTACGGCCGATCTCGCAGCGGTAGCCGCGGTAGGTGGCGCCCAGGCAGACGGAGAGGAAGTCGCCCTCCTCGACGCGGCGGTCGGTGGGACGGTGGCCGGGGCGGCCGGCGTTCGGGCCGGTGGCGACGGAGGTGGGGAAGGCGGGGCCGTCGGCACCGTGGTCGACCAGGCGGCGCTCGAGTTCCAGGGCGAGGTGGCGTTCGGTGCGGCCGACGAGGATGGACTCCAGGAGTTCGCCGAGGGCCTGGTCGGCGATCTCCGCGCCGATGCGGAGGCAGGAGATCTCTTCCTCGTCCTTGACGACGCGGAGCTGTTCGACCGCGCAGCCGATGCCGGTGAGGCGGAGGCGGGGGGCGACGTCGCGGATCGCGCGGTGGCGGGTGACGGTGAGGTGGTGCTCCTCGACGGCGAGGGAGTCGACGCCCTGGCCGACGGCGAGGCCGGCGGCCGCGAGGGTGGCGTCGCCGCCGATGCCGGGTACGACGTGCACACGGAGGGATTCGTCGGGGCGGCTCTGCGGTGAGCGGTCGTCGGGTGGGCCGGCGCAGACCAGCAGGTCCTCGGTCCTGCCCAGCAGGAGCACGGCGCCCTCGGGGGCGGCGCCGGCGAGGTAGCGCACGTTTGCGGGCCGGGACACCAGCGCCGCCGCGCTGCCGCCCGCGTTGCAGCATTCCCGTAGCCGCGTCCGGCGGACCGCGTAGACCTCTGACATTCTTCGAGCGTAGGAGCGGTGGCTGGATGTCGCCGGTCGAGCGGGGCCGAGTGGGGGTGCGGCAGGGGCGCGTCGTGGGGTCGGGGGTGTGGGGGTGCGGCTCGCCCGCCGCAGTCGCGCCCCTCCGGTGCTGTCACAGTGGACCCGGGCGGGGACCAGGTGAGCGGCGGGCTCCGCCGCACCCCCACACCCCGCTTTGGTCCGTCGGCGTCTGCGGCACGGTCCTGCAACTGCAACTGCAATACCCGGCTGCGGGCAGTCGTGCCCCCAGGGCGGCACGGGGTGGCTACAGGGGCCCCGCGTTCACCACTGTGGAGGGCTCGCTATCGCACGGGCCAGGACGTCGTCCAGGATGCGGGCCGTTTCCGGTATGCCCAGCTGGGAGTTGTCGATGATGGGGAGGCCCGAGCCGTACCAGCCGGCCATCCGGCCGTGGATACGGGCCACCTCCTCGTCGCTGAGACGCCGGTTGCCGGACCGTTCCGCGTTGCGCTCCAGGACGATGTCCAGGCCGGGGAGGAGGACCACGGGCAGCAGGCCGGGGCCCACGTGCCGTTTCCAGCCGCCGAGGCCCACGACCGGGCGGTCGGGGAAGACCGCGTCGTCGAGGATGCACGAGATCCCGTTGGCCAGGAAGTTGCGGGCGGCGAAGCCGCAGGTGCGGCGGGCCAGGCGGTACTGCGCCTCGGAGTTGTCGTTCCACCCGGACTGCGGGTCGGCGAAACCGGAGCGGACCCACTCGCGTACGTCGTCGAGGCTGATGTGGGCCGTGGGGACCCGGCGGTGGTCCGCCCAGTACTTGGCCACGCTCGTCTTGCCGGCGCCCGCGGGGCCTATGAGCAGCACGGCGATGATCGTGCCGGCCGGGTCGGGGACCGCGGGAGCCTGCGGCGAGCTGGGCATGGCGACCGGGCCGCCGGGCGGCAGCGGTACGTGGCCGGTGGTGTCCGGCGGCGGGGGCATCGAGGCGTGCCGCGGGCCCGCGGGGGGCGGGGTGGGACCGGGCGGAGGCGCGGGATAGCCCGGTGCCGGAGGAGGTCCGGGCACAGGGACGGGTCCCTGGTGCGCTCCCGGGTGCTGGCCCGGGTGGTGTGCGGCCGGTGACCAGCCGACGGCCGGTCCGTGCCCCGGCTGGTGGGGCGGCGGCAGCGGAGAACCCACTGCGTGCTGCATCCGGTGCCACTCCGTCTCGTACAGGCGATGGGGCGCTGACAGCGGGGGTGACCCGCGTGCTACCGAACGGTACCGCCCCCTGCCGCCGTTGTGTGAACGGCCGGGGGCGGTGATGAGTGCCCGGGGCTACTCCCCGACCTCGCCGTACGCTGCGAGGAGGACGGCCGGGTCCGGGCCTTCGAGCACCGTGGGCTTGGCGAGGCCGTCGAGGACGATGAAGCGCAGCAGGTCGCCGCGGGACTTCTTGTCGACCTTCATGTTCTCCAGCAGCTTGGGCCACTGGTCGTAGCGGTAGTGCAGGGGGAGCCCGACCGATTCGAGGATCGTGCGGTGGCGGTCCGCGGTGGCGTCGTCCAAGCGGCCCGCGAGACGGCCCAGTTCGGCGGCGAAGTGCATGCCGACGGAGACCGCCGCGCCGTGGCGCCACTTGTAGCGCTCGTTCTTCTCGATGGCGTGGCCGAGGGTGTGACCGTAGTTCAGGATCTCGCGGAGACCCGATTCCTTCAGGTCGGACGAGACGACTTCCGCCTTGACCCGGATCGAGCGCTCGATCAGCTCCGCGGTGTGCGGGCCCGACGGGGTGCGGGCGGCCTGGGGGTCGGACTCGATGAGGTCCAGGATCACCGGGTCGGCGATGAAGCCGGCCTTGATCACCTCGGCGAGTCCGGAGACGTAGTCGTTGACCGGGAGGGAGTCCAGGGCGGCCAGGTCGCACAGGACGCCGGCGGGCGGGTGGAAGGCGCCCACCAGGTTCTTGCCCTCGGCCGTGTTGATACCGGTCTTGCCGCCCACGGCCGCGTCCACCATGGCCAGGACGGTGGTCGGGATCGCGATCCAGCGGACTCCGCGCAGCCAGGTCGCGGCGACGAAGCCGGCCAGGTCGGTGGTGGCGCCGCCGCCCACGCCGACGATGACGTCGGTGCGGGTGAAGCCGGACTGGCCCAGTGCCTTCCAGCAGTAGGCGGCGACCTCGGCGGTCTTGGCCTCCTCCGCGTTGGGCACCTGGATGGCGATCGCCTCGTAGCCCTGGTCGGCCAGGTCGGCGCGGAGCGCGTCGCCGGTCTCGGCGAGTGCCTCGGGGTGCACGATCGCGACCCGCTTGGCCCGGTCACCGATCAACCCGCCCAGCTCTCCGAGGAGCTGACGTCCCACCAGGACGTCGTAGGGGTCGGTGCCCGCCGTGCCGCCGATGGCGATCCGCGTCACTGCCTCGCTCATGCTTCCTTCAACTCCAGTGCGTTCAGGGCGGCTTCCGTGACCTCTTCGGGGGTGCGGCCGTCCGTGGGTACGACGGCGGTGGCGGCCTCCTCGTACAGGTGTCGCCGCGCCTCCATCAGCTCGCGCCACTGCTTGCGCGGGTTGACCGCGAGCAGCGGGCGGGCGGCGTTGAGGCCGGTGCGCTTGACCGCCTCCTCGACGTCCATCGAGAGGTACACGACCCGCTGTCCGGCGAGCAGGGCGCGCGTCTCCGCGTCGAGGATCGCGCCGCCGCCGAGCGCCAGGACGCCGTCGTGCTCCGTGAGCGCCGTGCGCACCGCGCGCTTCTCGATGGCGCGGAAGGCGGGCTCGCCCTCGTCGACGAAGATGTCGGCGATGGTCCTGCCCTCGGCGGTGACGATGTCGTCGTCGGTGTCCCGGTAGCCGACCCCCAGCCGCTCGGCCAGCAGCTGCCCCACCGTGGACTTGCCCACGCCCATGGGGCCGACCAGCACGATGACCGGTGAGCTCATCGGATGGCCAGGTTCTCGAGGTACGACGTCACGTTGCGGCGGGTCTCGGTGACGCTGTCGCCGCCGAACTTCTCCGCGACCGCGTCCGCGAGGACCAGGGCGACCATGGCCTCGGCGACGATGCCGGCGGCCGGCACGGCGCACACGTCGGAACGCTGGTGGTGGGCGGCGGTCTCCTCGCCGGTGACGACGTCCACGGTCTTCAGCGCCCGCGGCACGGTGGCGATGGGCTTCATCGCCGCGCGTACGCGCAGCAGCTCACCGGTGGTCAGTCCGCCCTCGGTGCCGCCGGAGCGGCCGGAGGCCCGCTTGATGCCCTCGTCGGTGGCGAGGATCTCGTCGTGCGCCTTGGAGCCGGGCACGCGGGCGAGGTCGAAGCCGTCGCCGACCTCGACGCCCTTGATGGCCTGGATGCCCATGAGGGCGGCGGCCAGGCGTGCGTCCAGGCGACGGTCCCAGTGGACGTGGGAGCCGAGGCCGACCGGGACGCCGTACGCCAGCACCTCGACCACGCCGCCGAGGGTGTCGCCGTCCTTGTGGGCCTGGTCGATCTCGGCGACCATCGCCTTCGAGGCGTCCGCGTCCAGGCAGCGCACCGGGTCGGCGTCCAGCCGCTCCACGTCGGCGGGGGTCGGGTAGACGCCGTACGGCGCCTTGGCCGCGGCCAGCTCGACGACGTGGCTGACGATCTCGATGCCGGCCGTCTCCTTCAGGTACGACCGTGCCACCGCGCCCAGCGCCACGCGGGCCGCGGTCTCGCGGGCCGAGGCGCGCTCCAGGATCGGCCGGGCCTCGTCGAAGCCGTACTTCTGCATGCCGGCCAGGTCGGCGTGGCCGGGGCGGGGGCGGGTCAGCGGGGCGTTGCGCGCCAGGCCGGCCAGCACCTCCGGGTCGACCGGGTCGGCCGCCATGACCTGCTCCCACTTCGGCCACTCGGTGTTGCCCACCATGACCGCGACCGGGGAACCGAGGGTCAGACCGTGCCGGACGCCGCCGAGGAAGGTGACCTCGTCGCGCTCGAACTTCATCCGGGCGCCGCGACCGTAGCCCAGCCGCCGCCTCGCGAGGTGGTCTGCCACCATGTCCGTGGTGATCGGCACGCCGGCGGGAAGGCCCTCCAGCGTCGCGACGAGTGCGGGACCGTGCGACTCCCCCGCGGTCAGCCAGCGCAACCTGCTCAACGGTGCTCCTCAATGCTCGCGCCCCGGTACTGCCCTGCGTACACGTGTCCTCGTGTACGGCTGTGGCGTGACGGGGTGCGCGGCCCCGGTCCGCCACCTCCGATCCTCCCACGTCCGGGCCGGGCATCCGGCCGTCGGTCCATCAGGCGGACGGACGGGATCACGGGCCGGGCGGCGGAGGAATCAGGCCGGGCCGTCGCCCTGGCGGGGCTGGGGCGCGTAGGCGCCGAGGAAGTCGGCGCCGCTCGGCTGCGGATCCCGCCGGTCCGCGTCGCCGCCCTGCCGGCGCGGCGGCGCGTACTGGCCCAGGTGGTCGGCGCCGCTCGGCTGCCGGGCGGCCTGCGGCGCGGGACTGTTCGGCTGCGGTGCGTAGGCGCCCAGATGGTCCGCGCCGCTGCCCTGGCCGTGCTGGGCCGCCGCGTGGATCGGCCGGCCGTTGCGGACGGCGCGGCGGTACGCGATCTTGCGCTTGATCTTGACGACCCAGGACGCGACGACGGCGAGCACGATCAGGGCCAGCACCGTGATCTGCACCCAGTCGGGCAGAAAGCCCAGCACGGACTCGAATATCTGGGACTTCACCGACGCCAGCGGCATGCCTGCGGACATGGAACGCGTTCCCCTCCCCTGTTCCGCCCCCTGCGGAACCGAGGGTGGATCTTAGCGGGCCGCGAGAGCCCGCTCGCCCGCTTTTCGCATGGCGTCCAGCGGGGCCGGTGAACGCCCCGTCATCTGCTCCACCTGGAGCACCGCCTGGTGCACCAGCAGGTCCAGTCCGCTGACCACGGCGCCCCCGTACGCCGACCAGCGGGCGGCGAGAACGGTCGGCCACGGGTCGTAGAGCACGTCGAAGAGGGCCGTCGGACGCTCCGGGACGGCCCTGGCGAGGGTGTCCGTGACGCCGGCCGGGGTGGTGCTGACGACCAGCGGGGCGTGCAGGGCCTGCTCGGCGTCGTCCCAGTCGGCGATGCGGACCGCGACGTCGAGCCGCTCCGCCCACTGGCGCATCTCCGTCGCACGGGCCTCGCTGCGGACATACACGGTGACCTCGCCCGAGCAGATCCGGGCCAGCGCGGCGAGGGCGGAGGAGGCGGTGGCGCCCGCGCCGATGATGGCGGCGGACTCCACCTTGTCGATGCCGTGCTCGCGCAGGGCGGCGACCATTCCGGGGATGTCGGTGTTGTCGCCGGTCCGGCGGCCGTCCGGGGTGAGGACGACCGTGTTGACCGCCTCGACGGACGTCGCGGTCTCGCTGATCGAGTCGAGCAGCGGGATCACCGCCCGCTTCAGCGGCATGGTCAGCGACAGTCCCGCCCACTCGGTCCCGAGCGTGTCGAAGAAGCCGGGCAGGGACTTCTCGTCGACCTCGAAACGGTCGTACGTCCAGCCTTCCAGGCCCAGCTCGGCGTAGGCGGTGCGGTGCAGCACCGGGGAGAGCGAGTGGGCGATCGGTGAGCCGAGTACGGCTGCCCTGCGGGCGGTCGACATCAGTTGCCCCTCGACGCGTTGAACTTCTCGACGAGCTTCTCGTGCTCCGCGATGGTCTTGGCGAACTCGGTCTTGTGCATGCCGTCCGTGGCCACGAAGTACATCCAGCCGTCGCCCGTCGGATCCAGCGCGGCCTGCAAGGCCTCCTCGCCCGGGTTGCCGATCGGGCCGGGCGGCAGGCCCCTGTTGGTGTATGTGTTGTAGGGGTCGGGGTTGCTGTTGATCTCCGACTCGGAGATGTCGATCTCGCTCTGGCCCAGGAGGTAGTTGAAGGTCGAGTCGAACTGGAGTTTCTGGTTCGTCTCGGTATTGGTGGCCTTGAGGCGGTTGTAGATGACCTCGGACATCTTGCGGAAGTCTTCGTGGGTCTTGCCCTCCGCCTGTACCAGGCTCGCGACCGTCACCAGCTCCCACGGCCCTTCGAGACCGAGGCTCTCGGCCTTCCCCTCGAAGTCCAGCTCCTCGTACTTCTCGGTGGCACGAGCCACCATCTGCTTCAGTACCGCCTCGGGTTTCTGGTCCTTGGCGACGGCGTAGCTCGACGGGTAGAGGAAGCCCTCCAGCGGGTCCTTGACGTCCCCGTGGTTCACCGCCCAGTCGGGCAGGCCGAGGCTCTTCCACTTGCTCTCGGCGACCTTGGCCGTGGTGCCCTTGTCCAGTTCGAGACGTTTGTCGATCAGCTCGTAGATGGCGACGTTGCGCTTGCCCTCGGCGATGATCAGGTTGTCGCGGCTCTTGGGGCTGAGCATCAGTTCGACCGCGCTCGCGGCCGACATCTCCTTCTGCAGCGTGTAGACGCCGTCCTGGATGCTCTTGCCCTGCGGGTTGGCCGACTGGGCCGCGACGAAGGCGTCGACGCTCTTGACCACGCCCGCCTTCTTGAGCTCCTGGCCGATGGCGTACCCGCCGGAGCCCTTGGGGATCGTGACGGTCACCTGCTCGCCGTTGCCGGCCCCCGCGAAGTCCGGGGCGCTGCCGAAACGATCCTGGTAGAACTGGTAGCCGAAGTAGCCGACACCGGCGATGCCGCCGCCGAAGACCACGACCACGACGAGACAGGCCAGGCCGCTGCGTCGTTTCCTCTCCTTGCCGCCCCGGCCCCGGCGGTCGCCGCGCCCGCTCCGGTCGCCCGGCTCGTCGTCGCCGGCGTCGTCCTCGTCACCACCGCCCGCGAAGAACGCGTGTTCGCCCTGGTCGGGGCCCGGGTCCCAGTCCGTCTGCGGTTCGGGGTCGGCGCGGCGGCGGCCGGGGGGCTCGGGCGGCGGGTAGGCGTCGGGGGTCGCGTAGTGGTCGGGCTGCTCCCCGCCGTAGGTCCCGGACTGCTGCGCGTACGGGTCCGTCGGGTCGGCGGCGTAGGGGTCCTGCGGGTAGGAGCCCGTGGGCCAGCCGTTCTGGTCGTACTGCGGCTGTTGCTGCTGGTCGTACTGCGGCTGTTGCTGCTGGTCGTACTGCGGGTACTGCTGCCCGCCGTACCCGTGCTGCTCGCCGGTGCCCCAGTCGCCGTACTGCTGGTGCGTCTGCGGCTGCTGCGGATAGTGCTGTGGCTGGCCGCCGTAGGGGGACTGCTGACCCTGCTGGGTCTGCTGTCCGCCCCATCCGCCGTCCCCGTACAGCGGGTCGTCCGGATGCCACGGTTCGGAGCCTTGGCCCCGGCCATACTCAGTCATCGATCCCCTAGAGCCGCGAGGCAGCGGGCGCGCGGCCACCTGAAGACCACGGCTCCTGTCCCGCCTCTCTCTGTGCGGCGGCTGTTCGAACACCGTCCGCATCGCGCGGAACGTTACCGTATCGCGATCAGATGACCACTTCGACGCCCTCGCCGGGTGGCCTGCCTGACACCCGTTCGGATTCCAGTGCCTGCTGGAGGATGATCACAGCGGCGGCCTGGTCGATGACCGAGCGGCCCTTCTTGGACTTGACGCCGGAGGCTCGCAGTCCCTGGCTCGCCGTGACCGTGGTCATCCGCTCGTCGACCAGGCGCACCGGGACGGGCGCGATGCCGCGGGCCAGCTCCTGCGCGAAGCCCCTGACCTTGGCCGCGGCCGGGCCCTCGCCCCCCTTGAGGGAGCGAGGGAGACCGACGACGACCTCGATCGGCTCGTACTCCTCGACGAGCTGCTTCAGCCTGCGGTGGGCTGCGGGGACGTCCCGGCCGGGGACGGTCTCGACCGGCGTGGCGAGGATCCCGTCGGGGTCGCACGAGGCGACCCCGATACGGGCGTCCCCCACGTCGACGGCGAGACGGCGGCCCCGGCGCAGCGCCGGGGTGTCCCGCTGGTCCTCGCTCACTTGGCGGTGTCCGCCACGAGCCGCTCGACGGCGTCGACGGCCTCACCGACGGCGGCGGGGTTCTGGCCGCCGCCCTGGGCGACGTCCGGCTTGCCGCCACCGCCGCCGCCGAGGGCCTTGGCGGCGGTGCGCACCAGGTCACCGGCCTTGAGGCCGCGCTCGCGGGCGGCCTCGTTGGTGGCGATGACCGTCAGCGGCTTGCCGTTGTTCACGGTGAACAGGGCGACGACCACGGCCCGGCCGCCCTGGATGCGGCCCCGCACGTCCAGGACCAGCTTGCGCAGGTCGTCCGGCGTGGTGCCGTCGGGGACCTGACCGGTGACGAGGGCGATGCCGTGGACGTCCTTGGCGGACTCGGCGAGACCGGCGGCGGCCTGGAGCACCTTCTCGGCGCGGAACTTCTCGATCTCCTTCTCGGCGTCCTTGAGCTTGCCGAGCATGGCGGAGACCTTCTCCGGAAGCTCCTCCGGACGGCCCTTGATCAGCTCCTGGAGCTGGGCGACGACCGTGTGCTCACGGGCGAGGAAGTTGTAGGCGTCCACGCCGACCAGGGCCTCGATACGGCGCACACCGGAGCCGATGGACGACTCGCCGAGCAGCTTCACCAGACCCAGCTGGGCGGTGTTGTGCACGTGGGTGCCGCCGCACAGCTCCTTGGAGAAGTCGCCGATGGTGACGACGCGCACGCGCTCGCCGTACTTCTCGCCGAACTCGGCGATGGCGCCCTGCTTCTTGGCCTCGTCGATGCCCATGACGTCGGCGCGCACGTCGAGGTCGCGGGCGAGCACCTCGTTGATCTTCTGCTCGACGTCGGTCATCACGGCCGTCGGTACGGCGGACGGGGAGCCGAAGTCGAAGCGGAAGCGGCCGGGCTGGTTCTCGGAGCCGGCCTGGGCGGCCGTCGGGCCGAGGGCGTCGCGCAGCGCCTGGTGGGTGAGGTGGGTGGCCGAGTGGGCGCGGGCGATGGCCGTACGGCGGCGGCCGTCGATGGAGGCGTGGGCCTTGGCACCGACGGTGACCTCGCCGACCTGGACGACGCCCTTGTGGACGTACACGCCCGGCACCGGCTTCTGGCAGTCGCGGATCTCGATGACGGCGCCGGTGTCGACCTTGATGCGGCCGGTGTCGCCGATCTGGCCACCGCCCTCGGCGTAGAACGGGGTGCGGTCGAGGACGATCTCGACCTCGTCGCCCTCGGTGGCGGCCGGCGAGGAGACGCCGTCGACGAGGATGCCGACGACCGTCGACTCGCCCTCGGTGTCGGTGTAGCCGATGAAGTCGGTGGCCCCGGCCCGGTCGGCGATCGCGCGGTAGGCGCCGAGGTCGGCGTGACCGGTCTTCTTGGCCTGGGCGTCGGCCTTGGCGCGCTCCCGCTGCTCCTTCATCAGGCGGCGGAAGCCGTCCTCGTCCACGGAGAGGCCCTGCTCGGCGGCCATCTCCAGGGTGAGGTCGATCGGGAAGCCCCAGGTGTCGTGGAGCAGGAAGGCCTTGTCGCCGGCGAGGACCGTGCCGCCGGCGGCCTTGGTGTCGCTGACCGCGGTGTCGAGGATGTTGGTGCCGGCCTTCAGCGTCTTGAGGAAGGCGTTCTCCTCGGCGAGGGCGACCTTCTCGATGCGCTCGCGGTCGGTGATCAGCTCGGGGTACTGCTGCCCCATCATGCCGATCACGACGTCGACCAGGTCCTTGACGACCGGACCGGTGGCGCCGAGCAGGCGCATGTTGCGGATGGCGCGGCGCATGATGCGGCGCAGCACGTAGCCGCGGCCCTCGTTGCCGGGGGTGACGCCGTCGCCGATGAGCATCACGGAGGTGCGCATGTGGTCGGTGACCACGCGGAGCGAGACGTCCGAGGCGTGGGCGTCGCCGTAGGCCACGCCGGTCAGCTCGGTGGCCTTGTTGATGACGGCCATGGAGGTGTCGATCTCGTACATGTTCTGCACGCCCTGCAGAATCATGGCGAGCCGCTCCAGGCCGAGGCCCGTGTCGATGTTCTGGCTCGGCAGGTCACCGAGGATCGGGTAGTCCTTGCCCGGACCCTCGCCCCGCTCGTACTGCATGAAGACGAGGTTCCAGATCTCCACGTACCGCTCGTCGTTGACGGCGGGGCCGCCCTCGACGCCGAACTCGGGGCCGCGGTCGTAGTTGATCTCGGAGCAGGGGCCGCAGGGGCCGGGGACGCCCATGTCCCAGTAGTTGTCCTTCTTGCCCAGGCGCTGGATGCGCTCGGACGGGACACCCACGACGTCGTGCCAGATGCGCTCGGCCTCGTCGTCGTCCTGGTAGACGGTGATCCACAGGCGCTCGGGGTCGAGGCCGTAACCGCCCTCGTCCTGGGAGCTGGTGAGCAGCTCCCAGGCGTACTTGATGGCGCCTTCCTTGAAGTAGTCGCCGAAGGAGAAGTTGCCGCACATCTGGAAGAACGTGCCGTGGCGGGTGGTCTTGCCGACCTCTTCGATGTCGGGTGTGCGCACGCACTTCTGCACGCTGGTGGCGCGGTCGAAGGGCGGCTTGACCTCGCCCAGGAAGTAGGGCTTGAAGGGCACCATGCCGGCCGGGACGAGCAGCAGAGTCGGGTCGTCCGCGATGAGCGACGCCGAAGGGACGACGGTGTGCCCGCGCTCCTCGAAGAAGCTCAGCCAGCGGCGGCGGATCTCGGCCGACTCCATCAGTGGTCCTCATTCCGGTTGTACGGGTACGTCGGGTACGTCTGGTGCGTCGGCTTCTGCGCCGGGCCCTCGACGTACTTGGGGTTGTTGCGGTTCTCGATGACGGCGTAGCTCCGGGGCGCGGGGAGTTCGCGGTCGACGGGGGCGTTGAGTCCCAGCGCGTCGCCCAGTTCGGCTTCCCGCCGGGCCATGTTGTCGCGGACCTCGAGCGCGAAGTCGACCGCGCGGTCCTTGAGCCTGCCGCCGGCCTCGATCGCCTTGTTCGCCGCGGTGACGGCGAGGTGCTCGGGCGTCAGCTGCTTGATCTTGCGGTTGACCTTGGTGGTGGCCCACACTCCGGCGGCGACGCCGGTGGTGAACCAGAACGTTCGGCGGAACATCGCTGGGTCAGTCCCTCTTTCCCCGGGTCCGCTTGTCACGCCGCGCGCCCGGGACGGTGCGGCCCACGATCACGTCGCGCCTCGGCTGCTTGGCCGGGGCGTCGTCCTTGCGGCCGCTGACGGCGCGGCGCACGCCGTAGCCGAAGGCCGCGACCTTGACCAGGGGACCGCCGAAGGTGGAGGCCACGGTGGTCGACAGCGCGGAGGCGTTGGAGGTGACCTCCTGGACGTCGGAGGCGATCGCGTCGACCCGTTCGATCTGGGTCTGCGCGGAACGCACCGCCGCCGAGGCGTCCGCCAGCAGGGGGACGGCCTGGTCGGTCACGTCCGCCACCAGCCTGGTGGTCGCCCGGAGCGTCTGGGCCAGCCTCGCCAGCGCGACGGCGAGGAAGGAGACCAGGATCGCCCAGAACACGGCCACCAGGATTCCGGCCACCTCGCCACCGGACACTGTGTGCACCCGCTCCCTTGAAACGCGCCTGAACATCGAGAAAGTCGTGGGGTCGAGCCTATCGCGCCGGTGACGGGACTCCGTACCGGATTACCGTCCGCCACCGGTGAAGTCGCGATACGGAGCGATGCGGAGTGGTACGGAGCGAGTCGAGCCCGCCGTTCCCCCGCCGGGAAGGGCGGGGGAACGGCGGGCTCGGGATACCGCGTGCCTGCTGGGATCAGCGGGCGTAGTACTCGACGACGAGCTGCTCGTCGCAGATCACCGGGATCTCCTTGCGGTTCGGCTCACGGTCCAGGCGGAACGCCAGGGACTTGAGGTTCACCTGGAGGTAGCGCGGGGTCTCACCGTCGGGGGCGAAGCCGCCTTCACGGGCGATCGTGAAGAGGGTCTTCTCCTTGGAACGGTCGCGGACCTGCACCACGTCGTCCGGGCGGACACGGAAGGAGGGCTTGTCGACCTTCTTGCCGTTGACCTGGATGTGGCCGTGGACGACCATCTGGCGGGCCTGGTAGATCGTGCGGGCGATGCCCGAACGCAGGACCAGCGCGTCGAGACGGCGCTCGAGCTCGATGATCAGGGCCTCGCCGGTCTTGCCCTGGACCTTGGAGGCACGCTCGTAGGCGCGGACGAGCTGGCGCTCGGACACGTCGTACTGCGCGCGCAGACGCTGCTTCTCCAGCAGACGGACCTTGTAGTCCGAGTTCTGCTTGCGGCCACGGCCGTGCTCACCCGGCGGGTAGGGGCGGGCCTCGAAGTACTTGACGGCCTTCGGGGTCAGCGCGATGCCGAGGGCACGCGACTTCTTGACCTTGGGGCGGGACTGGTTCGCCACTTCTTTTCCTTTTCCTTTTCGGCTGCCTCAGGGTTACGGGAGGTCGCATCCGCAGCCGGGGAATTCCCCTCAGGCCCGCGAGGGACTTGACGGGTAGCCGCTCCCCTGGTCTGGGCACATACGTGCAGCACACGAACGGCCCACCGACCGGTCCCGGGACTGTCCGGGGGGTGGTGGGCTGCCCGCGACACCTACGACGGTGCGCGACGCTCCTGGATCGAAGGATCCGGCTGGGTGTCCCGCCTGAGGCGCCGACCGGAGCCGGACACGGGACTCAGCACTCCGGCTGATTCTACAGGGTGGTCAGGACCGCTTCCGACCGAGGTGCTTCCTGGTCCACTCCACCGCGTCCGCGTACCGCGCCTCCGCGCCGTGCCGGGTGGGCTCGTAGTACTCGCGGTCCTTCAGGGCGTCCGGCGCGTACTGCTGTGCGGCGATGCCCTCGGGCAGGTCGTGCGGGTAGGTGTAGCCCTTTCCGTGCCCGAGCTTGGTCGCGCCCTTGTAATGACTGTCCCGCAGGTGGGACGGCACGGGGCCGGCCAGTCCCTTGCGTACGTCGTCCAGGGCGGCGCCGATCGCGGTGGTGGCGGCGTTGGACTTGGGCGCGAGGGCGAGGGCGATGGTGGCGTGGCTGAGGGTGAGGGCGGCCTCCGGGAAACCGATCATGGCGACGGCCTGGGCGGCGGCGACCGCGATCGGCAGGGCGTTCGGGTCGGCCAGGCCGATGTCCTCGCTCGCGGAGATCATCAGCCGGCGGGCGATGAAGCGGGGGTCCTCGCCGGCCTCGATCATGCGGGCCAGGTAGTGCAGGGCGGCGTCCACGTCGGAGCCGCGGATGGACTTGATCAGGGCGCTGGCGACGTCGTAGTGCTGGTCGCCGTCGCGGTCGTACTTCACCGCGGCCCGGTCGACCGTCTCCTCCAGCGTGGCCAGGGTTATCTCCGGCTCGCCCTTGTCGAGCGCGGCCCCGGCGGCGGCCTCCAGGGCGGTCAGCGCGCGGCGGGCGTCGCCGCCGGCGATGCGCAGGAGGTGGTTCTCGGTGTCCCCGGGAAGCGTGACGGCGCTCTTCAGGCCCCGCTCGTCGGTGAGGGCGCGCTTCAGCAGGTCCCGGATGTCGTCGTCGGTGAGCGGTTCCAGGGTGAGGAGGAGGGAGCGGGAGAGCAGCGGGGAGATGACCGAGAAGTAGGGGTTCTCGGTGGTCGCCGCGATCAGGGTGACCCAGCGGTTCTCCACGGCCGGGAGCAGGGAGTCCTGCTGGGCCTTGCTGAAGCGGTGGATCTCGTCGAGGAAGAGGACGGTCTCCTGGCCGTACCCGCCGGAGGCGCGGCGGGCGCCGTCGATGACCGCGCGGACCTCCTTGACGCCCGCGGTGATCGCCGACAGCTCGACGAAGCGCTTGTTGGTGGCCTTGGAGACGACGTAGGCCAGGGTGGTCTTGCCGGTGCCGGGCGGCCCCCACAGGATCACCGAGGAGGGTCCCGCGGGGCCCGACGCGCCCTCGCCGACCAGTCTGCGCAGGGGGGAGCCGGGCTTCAGCAGGTGCTGCTGGCCCACCACCTCGTCGAGGGTGCGCGGGCGCATCCGGACCGCCAGGGGGCTGCCGGTCGGGTCCTTCTCCTGGCGTTCTTCGGCTGCGGCGGTGAACAGGTCGGGCTCCACGCTGAAACCCTAAGGCACCGCACCGACAGCCCGGGGCGGGCGGTCAGCTGGTCCAGAAGTCCCACCAGCGGGTCAGGACCAGCATGCCGATGATGCCGATGTGCAGGACCGGCATGACCCAGGTGAACTCGTCGAAGAAGCCCTTCAGCCAGCCCGGGGCGGGCAGGAAGCCCTGGCGGATGTTGAACGACGTCACGTACCAGAACATGATGATCGTGGCGACCCAGGCCAGGCAGCACCACAGGCACAGGGCGTTGATCCGGTACAGGGACTGGAACATCAGCCAGGCGCAGAACACGGTGCCGAAGAGGGTGCCCGCGTTGAACGTGAGCCAGTACCAGCGCGGGAAGCGGGCCCGGGCGAGCAGGCTCATGCCGACGCAGACGACGATGCCGTAGGTGACGAGGCCGAGCATCGGGTTGGGGAAGCCGAAGACGGAGGCCTGGTCGCTCTCCATGACGCTGCCGCAGGAGACGACGGGGTTGAGGCTGCAGCCGGGGACGAACGTCTCGCCCTTGACCTTGGCCTCGAGCAGCTTGAACTTGTCGAGCGTGATCACCCACGCGGCGAGCACGCCGGCGGCACCGGTGATCACCAGGAGCAGGGCGAACGCCCGGCTCGCGCCCTCCGTGCGCGGCACGGAGGCGGTGCGCCGCGGTGCGGCCGAGGGTTCGGGCTCCATGTCGACGTCCCTGACTGTCGTCTTGCTCATCACGCCGATTCCGTCACTGGGGAGTGTGGACCTGCTTCGGGCAGGGGCCATTGTGCCGTACGGAACTGTGGTCCGCCGTCGAGCGTGCACAAGGACGTACCGGCGTTCGCCCGTGAGCGTGCGGTTTCGGCCGATGTCCGTGGGGCGGCCGTACACACGCTCCCCTCGGACCGTCCGGCCGGGTGAAGCCGCCCGTGCGCGTTGACGACGAAGGCGCCGGATGCCCCGCGCGGGCATCCGGCGCCTTCCTTCATGGGCGAGGGGGTCAGCCGAGCCGTGACTCCAGCTCCGCCACGATCTCGTTGACGCCGACCGCCGTCTGCTCACCGGACTCCATGTCCTTGAGCTGGACGACGCCCTCGGCGAGGTCGCGTTCGCCCAGCACCAGGGCGTAGCGGGCACCCGAGCGGTTGGCGGCCTTCATCGCGGCCTTGAGGCCCTTGCCGCCGTAGGAGAAGTCCGCCGCCACGCCGTTCTTGCGCAGTTCGGTGACCTTGGCGAACAGCACCCGGCGGGCCTCCTCGCCGAGCGGGACGGCGAACACGCTGGTGGTGGCGGGGAGTTCGAGTTCGACGCCCTCCGCCTCCAGGGCCAGCACCGTGCGGTCGACGCCCAGGGCCCAGCCGACGGACGGCAGCGCGGGGCCGCCGATCATCTCGGACAGGCCGTCGTAGCGGCCGCCACCGCCCACCGCGGACTGGGAACCCAGGCCGTCGTGGACGAACTCGAAGGTGGTGCGCGTGTAGTAGTCCAGGCCGCGCACCAGCTTGGGGTCGTCCTCGAAGGCCACGCCCGCCGCCGTGATCAGCTCACGGACCTCCTCGTGGTACGCCTTGCAGGCGTCGCAGAGGTAGTCGCGCAGCAGGGGCGCGCCGGTGAGCTGCTTCTGCACCGACTCGCGCTTGTCGTCCAGGACGCGCAGCGGGTTGATCTCCGCGCGGCGCAGCGTGTCCTCGTCCAGGTCGAGGCCGCGCAGGAAGTCCTGCAGCGCGGCCCGGTACACCGGGCGGCACTCCTTGTCGCCGAGGCTGTTGAGCAGGATGCGGAAGTCGCGCAGGCCCAGCGAGCGGTACGCCTGGTCGGCGAGGATGATCAGCTCGGCGTCGAGGGCCGGGTCCTCCGCACCGATCGCCTCGGCGCCGACCTGGGAGAAGTGGCGGTAGCGGCCCTTCTGGGGGCGCTCGTAGCGGTAGTACGAGCCGGAGTACCAGAGCTTGACCGGGAGGTTGCCCGCCTTGTGCAGGTTGGCCTCCAGGGCCGCGCGCAGCACGGAGGCGGTGCCCTCGGGGCGCAGGGCGAGCCGGTCGCCGCCCTTGGTCTCGAAGGCGTACATCTCCTTGGTGACGATGTCGGTGGACTCGCCGACACCGCGCGCGAACAGCTCGACGTTCTCGAAGCCGGGCGTCTCGATGTAGCCGTAGCCGGAGCCCCGCAGCGGGGCGGCGATGGCCTCGCGGACGGCGAGGTACTTGGCGCTGTCCGGCGGGATCAGGTCGTACGTGCCCTTGGGGGCCTTGAAGGTGCTCACGGAAGTCTCTCGTCACATTCCTCGTCGGGGAGCCTCGGTCGTGGCTCCCTGGCCGGCCGCCACCTGCCGCAGATACGGGTTGGTGGCGCGCTCCTGGCCGATGGTCGTCTGGGGGCCGTGGCCGGACAGCACCACGGTCGAGTCGTCGAGCGGCAGGCACACGCGTGCCAGCGAGTCGAGCATCTCGGCCATGTCACCGCCGGGCAGGTCGGTGCGTCCGATGGAGCCGGCAAACAGCAGGTCGCCCGAGAAGAAGACCGGCGGGATGTCCGCCGCCTCGGGCAGGCCGAAGGTCACCGACCCCTTGGTATGGCCCGGCGCGTGGGACACGGCCAGCTCCAGACCGGCCAGTTCCAGCTTCGCGCCGTCGGTGAGCTCCTTGACGTCGGCCGGCTCCCCCACCGTCAGCTCGCCCATCAGCGGCATGCCGATGGCGCGGCCGATGCCCTTCTCGGGGTCGCGCATCATGTACCGGTCCTCGGGGTGGATCCAGGCCGGTACGTCGTGCGCTCCGCAGACCGGGACGACCGAGGCGACGTGGTCGATGTGGCCGTGGGTGAGGACGACGGCGACGGGCTTGAGCCGGTGCTTGCGGACCGCCTCCGCGACGCCGTCGGCGGCCTGGTGGCCGGGGTCGATGATCACGCACTCCTCACCGGCGGCGGGGGCGACGAGATAACAGTTCGTCCCCCAGGCCCCGGCGGGGAACCCGGCAATGAGCACGATCGTCCTTCGTTGTGTCGATACGAGAGGCTTGCGACGGGGCTGCGCCCGTCGTCAGAGCCTACCGGCGCTGCCGATTCCTCAGCGAACCCATATACGGTACGGGGCACACGCAGGCGGTCGGCTCACCGCACGCACGCACGCGTACCGGCCGGCACACGAGACGCATGAGGAGAGAACCCGGTGGTCAGCCAGGAACAGCGGCGGCGTCAGCTCGCCCGGGAGAAGTTCTTGCGGCAGCAGCAGCGGCGCACCGAAGCGAGGCGCAAGTCGCGGATCCGCAACTCGGTGATCGCGTCCGTGCTCGGTGTGGTCCTCGTGGGCAGCCTCGCGCTGTACACGACCGGGACGCTCAAGCAGGACGACGACAAGACCAACGCGAACGCGGAGGTCACGCCGAGCGCCTCGGCGCCGAGCAAGGCGCCCGACCCGTGCGACAAGCCCGCCGAGGGCAAGGTCAAGTCGGAGACCTGGAAGAAGGAGCCGGCGGTCGCCATCGACAAGTCGGCGAAGTACACCCTGAAGCTGGACACGACCTGTGGCGGGATAGACGTGGCGCTGAAGGCGTCGGCGGCCCCGCACACGGTCAACTCGTTCGACTTCCTGGCGAAGAAGGGCTACTTCGACCACAGCAAGTGCCACCGGCTCACCACGAACGGCATCTACGTGCTGCAGTGCGGTGACCCGACGGGCACCGGTACCGGCGGTCCCGGCTACACGATCCCGGACGAGAACCTGAAGGACAAAAGCCTGAAGGACAACATCTACCCGGCGGGCACGGTCGCGATGGCCAACACCGGGCAGAAGGACAGTGGCGGCAGCCAGTTCTTCCTGGTCTACCAGGACAGCCAGCTTCCGCCCAGCTACACCCCGTTCGGCACCGTCTCGGACGCCGGTATGAAGGTGCTGAAGAAGATCGCCGACGCCGGGGAGAGCACCGGAGCGGGTGACGGGGCGCCCAACGCGACGGTCGTGATCGACAAGGCGACCGTCACCAAATCCTGACCCCCAACTGCGAAATTTCGGTCGCGCGGGATGCGGACAGGCATCCCGTCGGTCGCCTATGTTGGCCGTGACGAAACTGTGGACGATGCCCGGGGGAGCTTCGAGGCCCCCTCGACGGCATCATGTGGAGGAGGCGCTGTGAGCAGCGACCCGTGGGGCCGCGTCGACGAGACGGGGACCGTGTACGTGCGTACGGCCGACGGCGAGCAGGTCGTCGGTTCCTGGCAGGCCGGCTCCCCCGAGGAGGCGCTGGCCTACTTCGAGCGCAAGTACGAGGGCCTGGTTGTCGAGATCGGCCTCCTCGAGAAGCGAGTGAAGACCACCGACCTGTCGTCCAAGGACGCCCAGACCGCGATCGGGCACCTGCGCGAGCAGGTGGACGCGCACCACGCGGTCGGTGACCTGGACGCCCTCAGGGCCCGGCTGGACAAGCTCGTGGAGCTGGTGGAGACGCGCCGCGAGGAGCGCAAGGCACAGCGGGCCAAGCAGTCCGACGAGGCGCGTCACGCCAAGGAGGCGCTGGTCGCCGAGGCGGAGGAGCTGGCGCAGTCCGACCAGTGGCGGGCCGCCGGTGAGCGGCTGCGGTCCCTGGTGGACACCTGGAAGGGTCTGCCCCGGCTGGACCGCAAGTCGGACGACGAGCTGTGGCACCGGTTCTCGCACGCGCGGTCGGCGTTCTCCAAGCGGCGCAAGCAGCACTTCGCGCAGCTGGACGCGCAGCGTGAGGACGCCCGCCGGGCCAAGGAGCGGCTGGTCGCCGAGGCCGAGTCGCTGTCGGGCTCGACGGACTGGGGGGCGACGGCCGCCCGCTACCGCGAGCTGATGTCGGAGTGGAAGGCCGCGGGCCGCGCCCAGCGCGAGCACGAGGACGATCTGTGGAACCGCTTCCGCGGTGCCCAGGACGTCTTCTTCGCCGCCCGCGGCTCGGTCTTCGCCGAGCGGGACGCGGAGCAGGCGGAGAACCTCAAGCTCAAGGAGGAGCTGGCCGAGGAGGCCGAGAGGCTCCTGCCGATCACGGATCTGAAGGCCGCGCGGGCCGCGTTCCGCGGGATCAACGAGCGCTGGGAGGCCATCGGCCACGTGCCGCGGGACGCCCGCCCGAAGGTCGAGGGCCGGATGCACACCGTGGAGCGGGCCCTGCAGGAGGCCGAGGAGGCCGAGTGGCGCCGGACGAACCCGGAGGCACGCGCGCGTGCCGCGGGTCTGACCGGTCAGCTCCAGGCCGCCGTGGACAAGCTGAAGGGCCAGGCCGAGCAGGCCAGGGCGCAGGGCAACACCGCCAAGGCGGAGAAGCTCGAGCGGGAGCTGGAGGGCCGTCAGGCCCTGCTGGACCAGGCGCTGAAGGGTCTGCAGGAGTTCGGCGGCTGACCGCTCGCACGGCACACGGGAGAGGGGCTCCCGCACCTGGGGTGCGGGAGCCCCTCTCCCGTGTGTCTGTCGTCCTCTAGGTGCGGTTGCGGGCCGAGGTGACCCGGTAGACGTCGTAGACGCCCTCCACGCCGCGTACGGCCTTCAGGACGTGGCCGAGGTGCTTCGGGTCCCCCATCTCGAAGGTGAAGCGGGAGGTGGCGACGCGGTCGCGGGAGGTCTGGACGGCCGCGGAGAGGATGTTGACGTGCTGGTCGGACAGCACACGCGTGACGTCCGACAGCAGCCGGGACCGGTCGAGGGCCTCGACCTGGATGGCGACCAGGAAGACCGAGGACTGGGTGGGCGCCCACTCGACGTCGAGGATCCGCTCGGGCTCCCGGGACAGCGAGTCGACGTTGACGCAGTCGCTGCGGTGCACCGATACGCCGCTGCCGCGGGTGACGAAGCCGATGATCGGGTCGCCGGGCACCGGCGTGCAGCAGCGGGCGAGCTTCACCCAGACGTCCTCGACGCCCTTGACGACGACACCGGGGTCGGCGCTGGAGCGGCGCTTGCGGTCGCGGCCGCGGGCCGGCGGGACCGACTCGTCGATCTCCTCGGTGGCCGCCTCCTCGCCGCCGAGGGCCTGGACGAGCTTCTGCACGATGTTCTGCGCGGAGACATGGCCCTCGCCGATCGCCGCGTACAGCGCGGAGATGTCCGAGTAGCGCATCTCGTGCGCCAGCGTGACCAGCGAGTCGCCGGTGAGGATGCGCTGGATCGGCAGGTTCTGCTTGCGCATCGCGCGGACGATGGAGTCCTTGCCCTGCTCGATGGCCTCGTCGCGGCGCTCCTTGGAGAACCAGGCGCGGATCTTGTTGCGGGCGCGCGGCGACTTGACGAAGCCGAGCCAGTCGCGGGAGGGTCCGGCGCCGGCCGCCTTGGAGGTGAAGACCTCCACCAGGTCGCCGTTGTCGAGGGTCGACTCCAGCGGGACCAGGCGGCCGTTGACCCGCGCCCCGATGGTGCGGTGGCCGACCTCGGTGTGGACGGCGTACGCGAAGTCCACCGGCGTGGCACCGGCGGGAAGCGCTATGACATCACCCTTGGGGGTGAAGACGAAGACCTCGTTGCGGGACAGGTCGAAGCGCAGCGACTCCAGGAACTCGCCGGGGTCCTCGGTCTCCTTCTGCCAGTCGAGGAGCTGCCGCAGCCACGCCATGTCGTTGATGGCGTCCTTGTCCTTGCCGGACGACTTCGGCGCGTCGGTGCGGATCTTGGAGGCGCCGGCGACGGCCTCCTGCTTGTACTTCCAGTGCGCGGCGATGCCGTACTCGGCGCGGCGGTGCATGTCGAAGGTGCGGATCTGCAGCTCGACGGGTTTGCCGCCGGGGCCGATGACCGTCGTGTGCAGCGACTGGTACATGTTGAACTTGGGCATCGCGATGTAGTCCTTGAACCGGCCGGGGACCGGGTTCCATCGCGCGTGCACGGTGCCGAGGGCCGCGTAGCAGTCGCGGACGGTGTCCACGAGGACGCGGATGCCCACCAGGTCGTAGATCTCCGCGAAGTCACGGCCGCGGACGATCATCTTCTGGTAGACGCTGTAGTAGTGCTTGGGGCGTCCGGTGACGGTCGCCTTGATGCGGGCGGCGCGCAGGTCCTGCTGCACCTCGTCGGTGACGATGGCGAGGTACTCGTCGCGCTTGGGCGCGCGCTCGGCGACCAGGCGGACGATCTCGTCGTACATCTTGGGGTAGAGGATCGCGAAGGCGAGGTCCTCCAGCTCCCACTTGATGGTGTTCATGCCCAGGCGGTGGGCGAGCGGCGCGTAGATCTCCAGGGTCTCGCGCGCCTTCTTCTCCTGCTTCTCGCGCTTGAGGTAGCGCATGGTGCGCATGTTGTGCAGGCGGTCGGCGAGCTTGATGACCAGGACGCGCGGGTCCTTGGCCATGGCGACGACCATCTTGCGCACGGTCTCGGCCTGCGCGGCCTCGCCGAACTTGACCTTGTCCAGCTTGGTGACGCCGTCGACGAGCAGGGTGACCACGTCGCCGAAGTCGCGGCGCAGGTCCTCCAGGCCGTACTCGGTGTCCTCGACGGTGTCGTGCAGCAGTCCGGCCATCAGCGTGGCCGGGTCCATGCCCAGCTCGGCGAGGATGGTGGTGACGGCGAGCGGATGCGTGATGTACGGGTCGCCGCTCTTGCGCTTCTGGCCGCGGTGCCAGCGCTCGGCGACCTGGTAGGCGCGCTCGATCTGGCGGAGCGTGGCGTTCTCGATCTTGGGATCGTTGCTGCGCACGATCCGCAGCAGCGGCTCGAGGACCGGGTTGTACGGGTTCGCGCGCTGGACGCCGAGCCGGGCGAGGCGGGCGCGGACGCGGTTGGAGGAGCCGGAGCGCGGCTGGCCGGTGTTGGGGCGGGCCAGGGTGGCCGAACGCTCGGGAGGGGCCGGCTTGGGGCGCGGCTGCTCGGGCTTGTCGACGGGCGCCGACTGGGCATGCTGGACCGGCCCGCGCGTGTCGTTCTTCGCGTGGGGCGCGCTCGGCGCGGGCTTGGCCGCGGCCGCCGAGGCGGACTCGGGCTTGGCGGCGGTCAGGTGCTGGGCCTCGTCTGGCAAGAGGGCTCCTCGTGCGCGATCCGGGTCCCCCGGTCAGGCTCCGGACACCCCATGGTAGCGATCCCGTGGCCGCGGATCGCCTGCGGGCGGTCGTGAGGACGGTCTGTCCCTGAAACACCCGAGGCGGGCACCGGATTCCTCCGGGCCCGCCCGAGCGGTGTTCCCTGTGCGCGGTTCGCGTGCGACACCGCTGGTCAGACCGTGAGCAGCGCCTCCAGCGGGGCGTCGGCCAGGGCCGGTTCCAGCCGGGCGCGACCGCCGAGGAAGCCGAGCTCCATCAGTACGGCCAGGCCCGCCACCTCGGCGCCCGCCCTGCGGATGAGCTGGACCGACGCCTCGGCGGTGCCGCCGGTGGCGAGGACGTCGTCGACCACCAGAACGCGGTCGGCCGCGCTCAGGTCCTCGGCGTGCACCTCGATCTCGGCGGAGCCGTACTCCAGGTCGTACGCCTGGCTGAGGGTGGCTCCGGGGAGCTTGCCCGCCTTGCGTACGGGGATGAAGCCGAGGCCCGCGCGGACGGCGGCCGGGGCGCCGAGGATGAATCCACGGGCCTCCAGACCGACGATCTTGGTGGCGCCGGTGGCGCGGGCGATGTCGGCCAGGGCGTCGCTGAGCGCGGCGAACGCCGCGGGGTCCGCCAGGAGCGGGGTGATGTCCTTGAACATCACGCCCGGTTCCGGGTAGTCCGCCACGTCCCGGATGCGGCTGAGCAGCAGTTCTCTGATCTCTGTCATCGGCGCTTCCCGGAGGAACGGCCCCGGCCGCGGGTGCGGGCGGCCGACTGGTCGCGCGGGCCGACGACCGCGGGTGCGGCGTCCTCGGGCTCGTCGCCGTAGTCCTCGTCGGTGACCGGGGACTCCTCTGCCTCGCCCGTGGCCGCGCCCTGGGCGCGCTTGGCCAGGACGCGCTTCTTCAGGGACTTCATCGACGGCTCGAGCTCCTTGAGATCGGCCACGAGCGGGGTGGCGATGAAGATCGAGGAGTACGCGCCGGCGGCGAGGCCGACGAACAGCGACAGCGAGATGTCGTTCAGCATGCCGGCACCGAGGACACCGCCACCGATGAACAGCAGGCCGCCCACCGGCAGCAGCGCGACCACCGTGGTGTTGATGGAGCGGACCAGGGTGCTGTTGATGGAGCGGTTGGCGATCTCGCTGTACGTCCAGCGGGTCTGCTTGGTGATGTCTCTCGTCTGTTCCTTGAGGCTGTCGAAGACGACGACCGTGTCGTACAGCGAGTAACCGAGAATGGTCAGCAGACCGATCACCGTGCCCGGCGTGACCTCGAAGCCGACGAGGGCGTAGATGCCGACGGTGATGGTGATGTCGTGGATCAGGGCGACGAACGCGGCGAGTGCCATGCGCCACTCGAAGGCGATCGCCAGGTAGATCACGACCAGGATCATGAAGATGCCGAGGCCCTGCCAGGCCTTGTTGGCGATCTGCTCGCCCCAGCTGGGACCGACCAGTTCGGCGTTGATCTGCTCACCGTCGACCTTGAGGTCCTCGGCGAGCGTGTCCTTGATCTTGTCCGACGTGTTGGTGTCGATGCCCGCGACCTGGATGCGCAGGCTGCCGTCACCGAGCTTCTGGACGATCGCGTCGTGACCGGAGGCGTCCTCCGCGTACTCCTCGGCCGCGGCGACCGAGACGCTCATGTTCTTCGGGGTGGTGAAGACCGCTCCGCCCTGGAACTCGATGCCCATGTGCAGGCCGCGCACCGCCAGGCCGACGATGGCCGTGATGGTGATCAGGATGGAGATGCCGTACCAGAGCTTGCGGTTCTTGACGAAGTCGTAGCCGACCTCGCCGTGGTGCAGTCGGGCGCCGAGGGTGCCGAGCTTCGACATCTCTCACGCCTCCTTCGTCTGGGCAGGGGCGGAGGGACGGCGGGTACGGCGCAGGGGAGGCTTCGCACCCAGCGCCTTCGGGTCGAGACCGGACCACTTGTGGCCGCTCGCGAAGAACTTCCGGCGGGCCATCAGCGTGAGCAGGGGCTTGGTGAAGAGGAACACCACCACGACGTCGAGCACGGTGGTCAGACCGAGCGTGAACGCGAAGCCCTGGACCTTGCCCACGGTGACGACGAAGAGCACCGCGGCGGCGAGGAACGAGACGAAGTCGGAGACCAGGATGGTGCGCCGGGCGCGCGGCCAGGCCCGCTCCACGGAGGGACGCAGGGTGCGGCCCTCGCGGATCTCGTCCCGGACCCGTTCGAAGAACACGATGAACGAGTCCGCCGTGATGCCGATCGCGACGATGGCACCGCACACGGCCGGCAGGTTCAGCGCGAAGCCGATGGCCGGGCCGAGCAGCGACATGATCACGTAGGTGAGGGCGGCGGACACCAGCAGCGACAGGATCGCGATGAAGGACAGGCCGCGGTAGTAGACCAGCAGGTAGATGACGACCAGGGCGAGGCCGATGGCACCGGCGATCAGACCGGCCTTCAGCTGCTCACCGCCGAGCGCGGCGGTGACGGTGGTGACGCTGTCCTCGCGGAAGGTCAGCGGCAGGGCGCCGTAGGACAGCATGTTGGCCAGCTCCTGCGCCGACTGCTGGGTGAAGTTGCCGGAGATCTCCGCGTTGCCGCCGGTCAGGGCCTGGCTGACGTACGGGTCGGAGACGACCTCGTTGTCCAGGACGATGGCGAACTGGTTCTGCGGGGACTGGTTCTGGGCGAGCTGGCCGGTGATGTCGGCGAACTTCTTGGCGCCCTTGTCCGTGAAGTCCATGGTGACGACCCAGCCGGCACCGGTCTGGGTGTTCAGGACGGCGCTGGCCTCGTCGACGTCCGTGCCGTCGACCGCGGCGGGGCCGAGGATGTACTTCTGCCACTGGCCCTGGGAGTTCTGGCCGCAGGCGACGGTCGAGTCGCTGGCCTTGGAACCGTCACCGGCCTTGGCGCGGACGCTCTCCTTGGTGCAGTCGAGCGCTGCGTACTGCGCCTGGAGCTTGCTGTCCGCGTCGCCGGAGGTGCCGCCGGTCGCGGACGGGGAGGGAGCGGCCTCGTCCTCGGCCGCGCCGCTCGGGGAGGCGGCCGGCGTCTCGTCGGCCTTCAGGGCGTCGGTGACGGCACGGCCCTGGGTGGTGGCGCTCGCCGACGGGGAGGAACCGTCGGTCGCCTTCTCCGTGGCCTTGTCGGTCGCCTTGTCGGTCGCCTTGTCCTTGTCGGAGTCCTGTGCCGAGCCGTCGCCGGTCGCGCTGGGCGTGGGCGCGGCGCCGCCACCGGCGAGTTCGGTGGCGATGACGGGACGGAAGTAGAGCTTGGCGGTGGTGCCGACCTGTTCCCGGGCCTGCTCGGAGTTCGTGCCCTTGGGAATGTTGACGATGATGTTGCGGGTGCCCTGCGTCTGGACCTCGGCCTCGGAGACACCCAGACCGTTGACCCGCCGCTCCATGATGGAGACCGCGGTGTTCATGTTGGTCTTGTTGATCGCGGACTCCTGGCCGGCCTCGGGGACCGCCGCCAGCGTGATGCTCGTACCACCGGCCAGGTCGATGCCGAGACGCGGAGTGGTGTGCCCGGAGGCGAACATCCCTCCGGTGAGCGCCACGATGGCGATCAGGATCAGAGCCAGCGAGCGCCACGGCTTACTTGTGGCGCTCGCGTTCCGTCCCTTTTTGACTGCTGCCACCTTCTCGTACTCCCTCTCGGGCCGCCTCGCGCCGGATCGACGGGCGGGCGGCCATGACATGGTGTCGGGACTCCGTGCGAGTCGGGCATGTCCCGGGGCGCGCGGGCAGCACCCGCGCGCCCCGGGACACGGCTACTTCGCGTCGGAGTCGCCGTCGGACTTCTTCGACTGCGCGTCCGCCTTCGCCTCGTCGGCGTCGGCCGGCTCGTCGGCCGCGTCCTTCTTGCCGAGGTCGACAGGCGTGTCGTCGGAGGCGGCGGCAGCGTCGGAGGAGTCGTCGGTCTCGGTGAGGGAGGAGGCGTCGTCGGGAACGACGTCGGCGTCGGACTTCAGGTCGTGCTCGATGCCGTGGACGATGCGGTTGTACTCCTCGTCGCTCAGGACGGCACCGATCGAGTTCTTCGCGAACAGCAGCTCCACACCCGGGCCGGCGTCGAGGAGGACCGTGTCCTCGCTGACCTCCTTGACCGTGGCGTACATGCCCCCGATGGTGCGGACGCCGGAACCGGGCTGCATCTGGTTCCGCATGTCGATGGCCTGCTGCTGCTTCTTCTTGGCCGACCGGGTCATCAGGAACATGGCCCCGATGAGCACAATGAACGGGAGGAGGGTCAGGAGACTCACGGGTCGGAACTTCCTTCACACGACCGCGATGGTGAACGGCCTGATGGTTGGGGGTGTGTACTGCCGCCGACAAGGGCGGCATCGGCGGAGTCTAAGCGAGTCCGCGCGCAGGGAACAACGCTCAGCATGGCACCGACGTTCCTGCCCGGGCCATCCTCCTCACCGTCACGCCCCGAACAGGTCCCCTTGTCCGTTTCCGGGGGCTCCTGAGCGGGGCGGCGTGAGGCCGAGATGCGCCCATGCCGCAGGGGTGGCGACCCTCCCGCGCGGGGTGCGGGCGAGCAGGCCCTCCCGTACGAGGAAGGGCTCGGCCACCTCCTCCACGGTCTCACGTTCCTCCCCGACCGCGACGGAGAGCGTGGACAGGCCGACGGGTCCGCCGCCGAAGAGCTTCAGCAGGGCCTCCAGCACGGCCCGGTCCAGCCGGTCGAGGCCCCGGGCGTCGACCTCGTAGACGGCGAGGGCGGCCGCGGCGATGTCCTTGGTGATCACCCCGTCGGCCTTGACCTGCGCGTAGTCCCGGACGCGGCGCAGGAGGCGGTTGGCGATACGGGGCGTGCCGCGGGACCGGCCGGCGATCTCCGCGGCGCCCGCCGGGTCGATCTCCACGTCGAGGAGGCTCGCCGAGCGGTGGACGACCCGCTCCAGTTCGGCGGGCTCGTAGAACTCCATGTGCGCGGTGAAGCCGAAGCGGTCGCGCAGCGGGGGCGGCAGCAGGCCGGCCCGGGTGGTGGCGCCGACCAGGGTGAAGGGGGGCAGTTCGAGGGGGATGGCGGTGGCACCGGGGCCCTTGCCGACGATCACGTCGACGCGGAAGTCCTCCATCGCCATGTAGAGCATCTCCTCGGCGGGCCGGGACATGCGGTGGATCTCGTCGAGGAAGAGCACCTCGCCCTCCTGGAGGGAGGAGAGGATCGCCGCGAGGTCGCCGGCGTGCTGGATGGCGGGGCCCGAGGTGATGCGGATGGGGGCTTCCATCTCGGCGGCGATGATCATCGAGAGGGTGGTCTTGCCGAGGCCGGGGGCTCCGGAGAGCAGCACGTGGTCGGCGGTGGCCCCCCGGGCGCGTGCGGCGCGCAGCACGAGGTCGAGCTGCTCGCGGACCTTCTCCTGGCCGATGAACTCGCCCAGGTCCTTGGGGCGCAGGGCGGCCTCGACGGCCTGGTCCTCGCGGTCGGCGGACGCACCGACGAGCCGCTCCTCGGCGGAGGTGTCGGTGGTGTCGTCCCAGTTCATGTGCGTGTGCCTCAGCTCTTCGTACGGGCCAGGGGGCGCGGGCTATCGGGCGCGGTTCAGCGTCTGCAGGGCCGCCTTCAGCAGCTGCCCCACCTGCGGGGTGCCCCCGGCGGCCTCCGCCTGGGGGGCCACGGCGGACACGGCCTCGTCGGCCTCGCGGGTCGCGTACCCGAGGCCGATCAGGGCGGCGTGCAGCTGGTCGCGCCAGCCGCTGGTGACCGGTGCGCCGACGGCGGGGGCGCCGAGCGGCTCACCGAGGCGGTCCTTCAGCTCGAGGAGCAGCTTCTGGGCGCCCTTCTTGCCGATGCCGGGGACGGCGGTCAGCGCCTTCTCGTCCCCGGTGGAGACGGCTCTGCGCAGGGCGTCGGGGGCGTGCACGGCGAGCATCGCCTGGGCCAGCCGGGGGCCCACGCCGCTGGCGGTCTGGAGCAGTACGAAGACCTGGCGCTCGTCGTCGTCGGCGAAGCCGTACAGGGTCAGGGAGTCCTCGCGGACGACGAGGGAGGTGGCGAGTTTCGCGGGCTGTCCGACGCGGAGCGTGGAGAGCGTGTTCGGCGTGCACTGGACGGCCATGCCGACCCCGCCGACCTCGACCACCGCGGCGTCGGGAGCGAGGGCGGCGACCGTGCCGCTGACGAAGGCGATCATGCCGTACGGCCTTTCGATGCGTGCGGGGCTTGGGGTGTGCGGGGGGTTCTCGAGGCGTGCAGGGCGACGGCCTGCTGGAGCCGGTTCTGCGCGGGGGCGCGCCAGATGTGGCAGATGGCGAGCGCGAGGGCGTCGGCGGCGTCCGCGGGCTTCGGCGGCGCGTCCAGCCGCAGCAGCCGGGTGACCATGGCGCCGACCTGGGCCTTGTCGGCGCGGCCCGAGCCGGTGACGGCGGCCTTGACCTCGCTGGGCGTGTGCAGGGCGACGGGGATGCCCCGGCGGGAGGCGCACAGGATGGCGACGGCGCTGGCCTGGGCGGTGCCCATCACCGTACGCACGTTGTGCTGGCTGAAGACGCGCTCCACGGCGACGCACTCGGGCCGGTGCTCGTCCAGCCACTGTTCGAGGCCCTGCTCGACGGCGACGAGGCGGTGGCCGAGGTCGGCGTCCGCCGGCGTGCGGACGACGCCCACGCCGAGCATGGTGAGCGGCCGCCCGGCGACGCCCTCGACGACGCCGACACCGCACCGGGTCAGCCCCGGGTCCACCCCCAGTACGCGCACGCGCCGGCCCCTTTCTTCGATCACCTGTTTGTGCAGGCTATCGGGTGCCACTGACAAGGCGACGGGCCGACGGAAGTGTCCCGCCGGCCCGCTGAGCAGTGGACGCGTTACGCGTCGACCTTCTCCATGATCTCGTCGCTCACGTCGAAGTTGGCGAAGACGTTCTGCACGTCGTCGCTGTCCTCCAGCGCGTCGATGAGCTTGAAGATCTTCTTGGCGCCCTCCTCGTCCAGCTCGACCTGCATGGTCGGGACGAAGTTGGCCTCGGCGGAGTCGTAGTCGATCCCGGCGTCCTGCAGAGCGGTGCGCACGGCGACCAGGTCGGTGGCCTCGCTGAGCACCTCGAAGTTCTCGCCGAGGTCGTTGACCTCCTCGGCACCCGCGTCCAGGACGGCGGTGAGGACGTCGTCCTCGGTCAGCTCGCCCTTGGGGACGATCACCACGCCCTTGCGGTTGAACAGGTAGGACACCGAGCCCGGGTCGGCCATGGAGCCGCCGTTGCGGGTCATCGCGACGCGCACGTCCGAGGCGGCGCGGTTGCGGTTGTCGGTGAGGCACTCGATGAGCACCGCGACACCGTTCGGACCGTAGCCCTCGTACATGATCGTCTCGTAGTCGGCACCGCCGGCCTCGAGACCGCCACCGCGCTTGATGGCGGAGTCGATGTTCTTGTTCGGCACCGACTGCTTCTTGGCCTTCTGGACGGCGTCGTAGAGCGTGGGGTTGCCGTCCAGGTCGACGCCGCCCATCCGCGCGGCGACCTCGATGTTCTTGATCAGCTTCGCGAAGAGCTTGCCGCGCTTGGCATCGATCACGGCCTTCTTGTGCTTCGTCGTGGCCCATTTAGAGTGGCCGGACATCTGCCTGTCTCCTTCGCGTAACCCATCTCTGCAACGAACGCAGGAATCCTACAAGGACTCGGCCGCCCGGCACGCGCGCACCATGTCGACGAAGAGGCCGTGCACGCGGTGGTCACCGGTCAGTTCCGGGTGGAACGACGTGGCCAGCGCGTTGCCCTGGCGGACGGCGACGATGTGGCCGCCGTGCTCGGCGAGCACCTCGGTCCCGGCGCCGACGGACTCCACCCAGGGGGCGCGGATGAAGACGCCCTCCACGGGACCGCCCTCGACTCCCCTGACGTCGACCGCGGCCTCGAACGACTCGTTCTGCCGTCCGAAGGCGTTGCGGCGCACGATCATGTCGATGCCGCCGACGGTCTCCTGGCCCGAGCGCGGGTCGAGGATCTTGTCGGCCAGCATGATCATGCCGGCGCAGGTGCCGTAGACGGGCATGCCCTCGCGCACGCGCGCGCGGAGGGGCTCCATCAGGCCGAAGAGGACCGCCAGCTTGGAGATCGTGGTGGACTCCCCGCCGGGGATGACCAGGCCGTCGACCTCGGCGAGTTCCTCGGGACGCCTGACCGGCCTGGCCACGGCGTCGGCCGCGGCCAGGGCGACGAGGTGCTCCCGTACGTCGCCCTGGAGGGCCAGGACACCGATGATCACGGTCACCAGCCGCGGTTGGCGTAGCGCTCGGTCTCGGGGAGGGTGTCGCAGTTGATGCCGACCATGGCCTCGCCGAGGTTGCGGGACGCGTCCGCGATGATCTTCGGGTCGTCGTAGAAGGTGGTCGCCTTGACGATGGCGGCGGCGCGCTTGGCCGGGTCGCCGGACTTGAAGATGCCGGAGCCGACGAAGACGCCCTCGGCGCCGAGCTGGCGCATCAGCGCGGCGTCGGCCGGGGTGGCGACACCGCCCGCGGAGAACAGCACGACGGGGAGCTTGCCCAGCTCGGCGACCTCCTTGACCAGCTCGTACGGGGCGCGCAGCTCCTTGGCGGCGGCGTACAGCTCGTGGTTGTCGTAGCCGCGCAGGCGGGCGATCTCGTTCTTGATCTGGCGCAGGTGGCGCACGGCCTCGACGACGTTGCCGGTGCCGGCCTCGCCCTTGGAGCGGATCATGGCGGCGCCCTCGGCGATGCGGCGCAGGGCCTCGCCCAGGTTGGTGGCACCGCAGACGAACGGAGTGGTGAACGCCCACTTGTCGGAGTGGTTGACCTCGTCGGCCGGGGTGAGGACCTCGGACTCGTCGATGTAGTCGACGCCGAGCGACTGCAGCACCTGGGCCTCGACGAAGTGGCCGATGCGGGACTTGGCCATCACGGGGATGGAGACCGCGTCGATGATGCCCTCGATCATGTCCGGGTCGGACATCCGGGCCACGCCGCCGTCCTTGCGGATGTCGGCCGGGACCCGCTCCAGGGCCATGACGGCGACGGCGCCCGCGTCCTCGGCGATCTTCGCCTGCTCCGGCGTGACGACGTCCATGATCACGCCGCCCTTGAGCTGTTCGGCCATGCCGCGCTTCACGCGGGCGGTGCCGGTCTCGGGACCCTGGTTTTCGGAGAGCGTGCTGGACACGAATGACCTCGCTGAGGGGAAGGAGGGGGTTTCTGCAGCACTGAGGAAACGTGAACGGAGCAGTCCACAGCAAGGGCCAATGGGGAGCCGGTGGATCCTTTTCGGCCGCACGGCGGTCCGCCGTGCGGCCGGATACCGCGGTCAGGCCGCCCGCTCGACCAGGGCGGCCGGAGGCTCGTCGTCCATCTCGAAGGCCATCGGGAAGGGCGCGTGTCCCGCCAGCCGGAACCAGCGCACCTTGCGGTGCCGTCGCAGCGCCCGTGCCGCCCGTACGGCGTCGTTGTGGAAGCGGCGGGCCATCGGCACCCTGCGCACCGCCTCGGCGAGCTCCAGGGCCGCCTCCTCTCCCCCGGGCGCCTCCCTGACCGCGTCCACCTGCTGCGCGTCGCCGAACACCGCGCGCAGTGCCTGGCTGAGCTCGCTCTCCGCGACCTCGCGCTGCTCCTCGACCGCCTGCCGCGCGGCGTGCGCGGCCTCGTAGAGCACGATCGACGCGGCGGGGTCGAGCACACCCGAGGTGGCCAGTTCCTGGGCCACCGAGGCACGGCGCAGCAACTGGGCGTCGAGCGCGGCCCGGGCGGCGTCGATACGGGCGTGCAGCCGGTCCAGGCGTCCCGCCGTCCAGCTCAGATAGAGGCCGACGGCGACGAGGGCGACGAGGATCCAGATGAGGGTTGCGGTCACGGGCGGCAAGGCTAGTACCGCCGGCCGCGGATTCCGTCCCTGGGGGCGGCATCTCCTGCCCGGCTGTCAGTCCCGTGCCAGGCCCAGCCGGGCCCTCAGCCCCGTCGCGCGGTCGTCCGTCGCCACCGCCGCCGCGCCCGCCGTCACCGTCTCGTAGACCGACAGGATGTCCGCGCCGACCGTCGACCAGTCGAAGCGGCGGACGTGGGCGCTGCCGCGGTCACGGAGCTCCGCGCGGCGTTCCGGGTCCTCCAGGAGCCGTACCGCCGCCCGCGCGAGCGCGTCCGGGTCCTCGTTGGCGAACAGCTCGCCCGCCGCTCCCCGGTCGAGGACCTGCGCGAACGCGTCCAGGTCGGAGGCGAGCACCGGCGCGCCCGCCGACATCGCCTCGACCAGGACGATGCCGAAGCTCTCCCCGCCGGTGTTGGGCGCCACGTACAGGTCGACGCTGCGCAGGAAGCGGGCCTTGTCCTCGTCGCTGACCATGCCGAGGAACTCCACGCGCGGGCGCAGCTCCCGGGGCAGCGACTCGACCGCCTCCTCCTCGTCGCCGCGCCCGGCGACCAGCAGCCGCGTCTGCGGCCGGGCGGCGAGGATCTTCGGCAGGGCCCTCATCAGCACCGGCAGGCCCTTGCGGGGCTCGTCGATCCGGCCGATGAAGCCGATGGTGTCGCCCTGCCACTCCGGTCTGGGCTCGGCCTTGGCGAAGAAGTCGACGTCGACGCCGTTGGGGATGACCACCGCGTCGCCGCCCAGGTGCTCGACGAGGGTGCGGCGGGCGTACTCGCTCACCGCGATCCGCGCGCTGATCTTCTCCAGGGCGGCCTGGAGGATCGCGTACGCGGCGATCATCGCGCGGGAGCGCGGGTTGGAGGTGTGGAAGGTGGCGACGATCGGCCCCTCGGCCGCCCAGCAGGTCAGCAGGCCCAGCGAGGGCGAGGTCGGCTCGTGGATGTGGACGACGTCGAAGGCGCCCTCGTGCAGCCAGCGCCGTACCCGCGCGGCGGACAGGAAGCCGAAGTTGAGCCGGGCCACCGACCCGTTGTACGGCACCGGCACCGCGCGGCCGGCCGAGACGACGTACGGCGGCAGCGGGGTGTCGTCGTCGGCCGGGGCGAGGACGGACACCTCGTGACCGAGCCGGATGAAGTACTCGGCCAGGTCACGGATGTGGAACTGGACGCCTCCCGGCACGTCCCAGGAGTACGGGCAGACGATGCCGATCCTCACGGGGTCCCCTTCCGGTCCTGCCCGGGGGCCGTCGCGGGATCCCGCGCGGGATCGAGGTCCTTCAGCCACAAGCGCTGCAGCATGTGCCAGTCCTCCGGATGGTCGGCGATCCCCGTGGCGAAGGCGTCGGCCAGCGCCTGTGTCATGACAGACGTCTTCTCCGCGCGCGTACCTGACCCGGGGACCTCGACCGGCGGATGGACCCGGCCCCGCATCACGGGCGAGTCGTCGTACCAGAGGGTCACCGGCAGCAGCCGGGCCCCGGTCTGCTGGGCGAGCAGGGCGGGTCCGGCCGGCATCCGGGCGGTCTCGCCGAAGAAGTCGACCTCGACACCGGAGGCGGACAGGTCGCGGTCGGCGACCAGACAGACCAGTCCGCCGTCGCGCAGCCGCCGGGCCAGGGTGCCGAAGGCGGAGCCGCCGCTGTGCGGCAGCACCTCCATGCCGAGGCCCTCGCGGTAGGCGACGAAACGGTCGTACAGCGTCTCCGGCTTCAGCCGCTCGGCGACGGTGGTGAACGGTATGCCGAGCTTCGTGGTGACCCAGGCGCCGGCCAGGTCCCAGTTGGCGAGGTGCGGCAGCGCCAGGATCACGCCCTTGCCGGCCGCCATGCCGTCGGTCAGGTGGTGGAGGTCCTTGACGTCGAGGCCGTCCGCCACGCGCTCGGGGCTCCAGGCGGGCAGCCGGAAGGACTCCATCCAGTAGCGCAGGTACGACCGCATGCCCGCGCGGGAGAGTTCGGCCAGCCGCTCCGGACCCGCGTCCGGCACGACGCGCGCGTAGTTGCTCTCCAGCCGGAGCACGCCCTTGCCGCGCCGCTTCCACGTGAGGTCGGCGATGCTCCGGCCGAGGCGCACGGCGACGGGCTCGGGAAGTTTCCGGACGGTGCCCCAGCCGGCGCCGTACAGGGCGTCGGTCAGCCGTTCCCGGGTGCTCACGTCGCGGCCTCGCTCCCCTGGGCCTCCTGCCGCTCCGCGGCCTCCACCTCGGCGGACTCGCGGCGCACGGTGACCACCCGCTGGATCAGCGTGACCAGGCTGCCGACGGCGACGATCCACAGGGCGACCGGCAGCAGGTACTGGATGCCGGGCACACCGAACGCGTGCAGGCCCGCGAGACCGGCCGCGACCAGCGAGACCACCAGCCGTTCGGCCCGCTCGACCAGACCGTTGACGGCGACCGGCAGGCCGATCGACTCGCCGCGCGCCTTGGTGTACGACACCACCTGGCCGCTGGCCAGACAGAAGATCGACACCGCGCACAGGGCGATGTCGTCGCCGCCCCCGGCGTACCAGAGGGCGAAGCCGCCGAAGATCGCCCCGTCGGCGACCCGGTCCAGGGTGGAGTCCAGGAAGGCGCCCCAGCGGCTGGAGCGGCCCAGCTGGCGGGCCATGTTGCCGTCGACCAGGTCGGAGAAGACGAACAGCGTGATCACGACCGTGCCCCAGAAGAACTCGCCCCTGGGGTAGAAGACCAGCGCGCCCGCGACCACTCCCGCGGTGCCGATGAGCGTGACCGTGTCGGGGCTGACCCCCCGCCGGATGAGAAACGCGGCGAACGGTGTGAGGACACGCGTGAAGAATGCACGCGCGTACTTGTTCAGCATGGCCTTCCCGACGGTCGGTGGGGCCGCGCGGCCCCTGCTGGCCACCCGGCGGGCCCAATCGTAGTCACGCGCACGCGCGGGCTGCCGCGGGGCACCCGTACGCCCGCGCGGAGGCAGGACCCCGCCCGGCGGATCGTGCCGGGGACGCGGTGCCCGGCGCGCGCTCCCCCGCTGTCCGAAGGACGTGGACGGCACCCCGGCCGCGCTGTCGTCACTCGCCGGCTCCCCCACGCCCGGCTTCGCTCGCGCGGTGGGACTCCCCCGCCCGGGACCACCCCGTCGCCCCTGCTCACCCGGGCCGCGGGGCGCCGCCGTGAGCGGGGCCGGACGCCGGGATCACGTCCTTCGTATGGACGCACCGTGAAGGGAGTGGAAAGCTCGAAGGACCGCGGGCGTCGCCGGAGCCGCACCGCACGCGGATTCCGCGGGTCCGCGCCCACAGTGACCTCACCGTGCACGGGAGGCAGGATCATGGGCGACAAGGCGCACACACACCCCGGAGCCGCCGGCAGGGCACAGGCGGCCGACCATCCCACGTCCGTACGGAATGTGGTGCTGGTCGGCCACTCCGGATCGGGCAAGACGACCCTGGTGGAGGCTCTCGCGCTGACCGCGGGGGCGGTGAACCGGGCGGGCCGCGTGGAGGACGGCGGCACCGTCTCCGACTACGACGACATCGAACACCGGCAGCAGCGCTCCGTACAGCTCTCCCTGGTGCCCCTCGAATGGAACGGCATCAAGGTCAACCTTCTGGACACCCCCGGATACGCCGACTTCGTCGGGGAACTCAGGGCCGGTCTGCGGGCGGCGGACGCGGCCCTCTTCGTCGTCTCGGCCTCGGACGGCGTGGACGGCTCGACCCGCATGGTGTGGGACGAGTGCGCGGCGGTCGGCATGCCGCGCGCCATCGTCGTCACGCACCTGGAGGCGGCCCGCGCGGACTTCGAGGAGATGACCCGCGTCTGCGCGGAGACGTTCGGCGGCGACGACCCCGACGCCGTGCTGCCGCTGTACCTGCCGCTGCACGGCCCGGAGGGGCCCGACGGGCACGCGCCCGTGACGGGCCTGACCGGACTGCTGTCGCAGAAGCTGTTCGACTACTCCACCGGCGAACGCAAGGAGTCCGAGCCCGGCGAGGACCAGCTGCCGCTGATGGAGGAGGCCCGCGGCCGGCTCATCGAGGGGATCATCGCCGAGAGCGAGGACGAGACCCTCATGGACCGCTACCTCGGCGGTGAGCAGGTCGACGTCGGGACGCTGATCGAGGACCTGGAACGGGCGGTCGCACGCGGGGTGTTCTTCCCCGTCCTGGCCGCCGCGCCCGCCGCCGACGGCGCCCGCCAGGGACTCGGCACGGTCGAACTGCTGGAGCTGATCACCGGTGGCTTCCCGACCCCGCTGGAGCACGGCACCCCGAGCGTGACCACCGTCGACGGCAGGCCGCGCGAGCTGAAACCGTGCGACCCGGACGCCCCGCTGGTCGCGGAGGTCGTGAAGACCTCCTCCGACCCGTACGTCGGCCGGCTCTCCCTGATCCGGCTCTTCTCCGGCACCCTGCGCGCCGACCAGACCGTGCACGTCTCCGGACACGGGCTCGCCGACCGCGGCCACGAGGACCACGACGTCGACGAGCGGATCGGCGCCCTGTCCACACCGTTCGGCAAACAGCAGCGGCCCGTCTCCCACGTCATCGCGGGCGACCTCGCGTGCGTGGCGAAGCTCAGCCGCGCGGAGACCGGGGACACCCTGTCCGCCAAGGACGACCCGCTGCTCATGGAGCCGTGGGACATGCCCGACCCGCTGCTGCCGCTGGCCATCCAGGCGCACAGCAAACCCGACGAGGACAAGCTCTCGCAGGGTCTGTCCCGGCTCGTGGCCGAGGACCCGACGATGCGGCTGGAACAGAACCAGGACACCCACCAGGTGGTGCTGTGGTGCCTGGGCGAGGCGCACGCGGACGTGGCCCTGGAGCGCCTGCGCAGCCGCTACGGCGTCCAGGTCGACGTCGTACCGCACCGGGTGTCGCTCAGGGAGACGTTCGGCGGCAAGGCGTCCGGGCGCGGCCGGCACGTCAAACAGTCCGGCGGACACGGGCAGTTCGCCATCTGCGAGATCGAGGTGGAGCCGCTGCCGAACGGCTCGGGCATCGAGTTCGTCGACAAGGTGGTCGGCGGCGCGGTACCGCGCCAGTTCATCCCGTCCGTCGAGAAGGGCGTACGGGCCCAGGCCGTCAAGGGGGTCGCCGCGGGGCATCCGCTCATCGACGTGCGGGTGACCCTGCTGGACGGCAAGGCGCACTCGGTGGACTCCTCCGACGCCGCGTTCCAGACGGCCGGCGCGCTGGCCCTGCGGGAGGCGGCCGCGGACGCGAAGATCCACCTGCTGGAGCCGGTGGCCGAGGTGAGCGTCCTGGTCGGCGACGACTACGTCGGCGCCGTGATGAGCGACCTGTCCGGCCGCCGCGGGCGGGTGCTCGGCACCGAGCAGTCGCCCGGCGGACGCACCCTCGTCAAGGCCGAGGTCCCGGAGATCGAGATCGGCCGGTACGCCGTCGACCTGCGCTCCCTCTCGCACGGCACCGCCCGGTTCAGCCGCCGGTACGCGCGGCACGAACCCATGCCGCCGCACGTGGCGGAACGGGTCAAGGAGGAGGCGCGCACCGCCTCGTAGCCGACGACGGGCGCCCCCGGAAGGACCCGGCGGGCGCCCGCGTACGCGCCTCGCACCGGGACGACTTCGGAATGCTTCACTCCGTGGTGGCGGACGGCTTCGGCCGTCCGCCGACGGACGACGGCGGGTACGGATACGCTGAAGACCTGATCAACAGGTGTGCGCAGCAGGGAAGTCGGGAAGGCCGCAAGACGACAGTCGCGGCGATCGGGGGCGGGAATGACCGTTGAGAGCGGTTACGCGGAGTTCTTCGGTCCGCAGGTGCCGCGCACGGGCGACGAGGGGCAGACCCCGACGTTCGCGCTGGCCTCGGCGGCCTATCGGGACAACGAGGCCGAGGAGATACTCAAGGCCGACAACGAGTGGCACAAGTCGGCCGTCAGCAAGCCGAGGGTGAAGCTGTTCCGGCCGAATCTGGGCGAGGCGTTCTCCAGGGCGATCATCGACCGGATGCTCGGCTCCGGCCGCGCGCCGCTCATCCAGTCCTTCGGCATCCAGCCCCAGGTGGTGGTCGAGCACTCGCTGGCGGCGCACCGCATCCGCCGCGAGCGGGACAACTGGCTGAGCGCCGTCATGGTCCTGTGCGGGCTGCTCTTCCTGCCGGGCCTGGTGGTGTGGCTGCTGGTCTTCCAGATCCGCACGACGATGGCCAGGCGGGAGGACAAGCGGGCCGGCGCGCTGGCCACCACCCTGCTGGTCGCGGTGGGCGCCCTCGCCGTGCTGTTCCTGATCCGCATGCCGTTCGACGGGTTCTGGGGCTGGTACGCGCGCGCGTCGGTGGTCGCCCCGGTGCTGGGCTGGTTCTGGGCCAAGCGGATCTGCGAGCGTACGGCGAAGGACCTGCGCGACCGCTGGGACAGCCTGCTCTCCGGCAGCAGCGTCGGCGCCAAGGTGCCCGAGGCGGTGCCGAGCAGCCCCGGCGAGACGGCGGCCGAGCAACTGCGCCAGTCCCTGGCCCGGCTCAGCGCCGAGCAGCAGTCCAACTCGGTCTTCTACGCCGGGCCCAAGGGCATACTCGGCATGGGCACCCGCTGGGGCAGCTGGCAGCTCGCCGAGGACCTGGTGCCCGTCGACCCTGACCGGGAGATCAACCCGTTCCGCAGCTGGGACGTCATCAAGGCCATCCACGACCGGCTGCGGATGCTGGAGCGGGGACCGCTGCACACCGGAGGCTTCACCAAGCCGTCGGTACGGCACTGGATCGTCACACCGATCGGGGAGAACGCCACGGCGGTGTCCCGGCCGGAGGGCACGGACGTCGAGGCGTACCAGATCAAGCCGCACGCCATACAGGACATCTGCAACAAGCAGCAGTTCGGCGCGGGCGACCGGCACTACCTGGGCGTGCAGTGGACGCTGTGGGACGGCCAACTGGTGATCACCATGCTGATCACCGTGACCGTGCTGCACGAGACGCTGCGCATCGAGGTCACCGGGCACGCGCTGGGTCCGGTGCACTCGCTGTTCACCAGCAAGCCGGCGGCCAAGGAGAAGGAGGTCCAGAAGTCGATCAAGTTCTGGGAGACCCGGAAGGTGAAGCTCCCGCTGGTCGACTCGGACGAGGTGGTACGCCTGGCCGCCAGGGCGCCGCTGACCTGGTACCCGCCGCTGCTGTACTGGCTGGGCGGCAAGCTGAGCCTGCCGGAGCCGTTCGGTCTGCGGCACGCGTGGGCGGACAGGCCGTGGCGGCACCGGTTCATGGCCGACGACGCGTTGCGGGCGGCCACGCCGGTGCTGCGGGTGGTGCACGCGGCGGCGATCAAGGTGCTGGAGGAGAACGGGGTGGACACCACGAAGTTCGGTGCGCGGTCGTCGTCCCTCAGCGCCGCGGTGCAGGAGGCCACGCCCAAGAAGGCCGACCTGTACGACGCGTAAGCGTCACGTACGGCGGGTTGCGGTGGGGCGGGGGTGGGTGCGCGGCTCGGCGCTGACGAGGTGCCGCCGCGCCCCCACTCTCGGCTCCGCTCGAGCGGGGGGCACGACTGCCCGCGGCTAGGGAGCCACTGGCCACGCCTCCGCGAGCATCTTCCTCGTGTCTGCCAGCAGTTGCGGCAGCACCTTCGTGTGGCCGATCACGGGCATGAAGTTCGTGTCGCCGCCCCAGCGCGGGACGACGTGCTGGTGGAGGTGGGCGGCGATGCCCGCGCCGGCCACGGTGCCCTGGTTCATGCCGATGTTGAAGCCGTGGGCGCCCGACGCCGTACGCAGCGCCGTCATCGCCTGCTTGGTGAGCTCGGCGAGCTCCGCCGTCTCCTCCGCGGTGAGGTCCGTGTAGTCGGCCACGTGCCGGTACGGCACGGTCATCAGATGACCGCCCGTGTAGGGGTAGAGGTTGAGCACCGCGTAGACCCGCTCGCCGCGCCGCAGGATCAGCCCGTCCTCGTCGGACTTGGCCGGGAGGGAGCAGAAGGGGCAGCCGTCGTCGGCGCCCGGGCCGCTCGGCTTGTTCTCGCCCTGGATGTACGCCATCCGATGGGGCGTCCACAGACGCTGGAACGCGTCCTGCGTGCCCACTCCCCACTGCTGCTCCGGCTCACTCGTCATGCGTGCAGCATATGGCGTCACCGCGAGGGCGCGGAAAAGGCCCCCGGGATCGCTCCCGGGGGCCTCGGAGTCATCCGCGGTCAGACCTGCGTCCGCTCCTCGACGACCTTCGCGATCTTCGCGATGGCCTCGTCGACCGGAATGCCGTTCTCCTGCGAACCGTCGCGGTAGCGGAAGGAGACGGCGCCGTTGGCCATGTCCTCGTCGCCCGCGATGACCATGAAGGGCACCTTCTGCTTCTGGGCGTTGCGGATCTTCTTCTGCATGCGGTCCGAGGAGGAGTCGACCTCGACGCGCAGCCCCTGCTTGCGGGCCGTGTCCGCGAACTTCTCCAGGTACTCGACGTGCGCGTCGCCGATCGGGATGCCGATCGCCTGCACCGGCGCCAGCCACGCCGGGAACGCGCCCGCGTAGTGCTCCAGGAGCACCGCGAAGAAGCGCTCGATCGAGCCGAACAGCGCGCGGTGGATCATGACCGGGCGGGTCTTGGAGCCGTCCGCGGCCGTGTACTCCAGGTCGAAGCGCTCCGGCAGGTTGAAGTCGAGCTGGATGGTCGACATCTGCCAGGTGCGGCCGATGGCGTCCTTGGCCTGGACGGAGATCTTCGGACCGTAGAACGCGGCGCCGCCCGGGTCCGCCACGAGCTCCAGGTTCTGCTTCTCGGCGACCTGGCGCAGCGTCTCCGTGGCCTCTTCCCACGCCTCGTCGGTTCCGACGAACTTGGTCTCGTCCTTGGTGGACAGCTCCAGGTAGAAGTCGGTCAGACCGTAGTCACGCAGCAGGTTCAGGACGAAGGTGAGCGTCCTGTCGAGCTCCTCCGACATCTGCTCGCGGGTGCAGTAGATGTGCGCGTCGTCCTGGGTGAAGCCGCGGGCCCGGGTCAGGCCGTGCACGACGCCCGACTTCTCGTAGCGGTAGACCGTGCCGAACTCGAAGAACCTCAGGGGAAGTTCACGGTAGGACCGGCCGCGCGCGTCGAAGATCAGGTTGTGCATCGGGCAGTTCATGGGCTTGAGGTAGTAGTCCACGCCCTCGTCGAGCTGCATGGGCGGGTACATGCCGTCGGCGTACCAGTCCAGGTGGCCCGAGGTCTCGAAGAGCTTCCCCTTCGTCGCGTGCGGGGTGTAGACGAACTCGTAGCCCTCCTCCTCGTGCCTGCGCCTCGAGTAGTCCTCCATGACCCGGCGGATGATGCCGCCCTTGGGGTGGAAGACGGCGAGGCCGGAGCCGATCTGCTCCGGGATGGAGAACAGGTCCAGCTCGGAGCCGAGCTTGCGGTGGTCGCGCTTCTCGGCCTCGGCGAGGAACTCCAGGTGCGCCTTCAGCTCGTCCTTGGACGGCCAGGCGGTGCCGTAGATGCGCTGGAGCATCGGGTTCTTCTCGCTGCCGCGCCAGTAGGCGGCGGCGTTGCGCATCAGCTTGAAGGCCGGGATGTTCCGGGTGGTGGGCAGGTGGGGACCCCGGCAGAGGTCCTTCCAGCACAGGTCACCGGTCTTGGCGTCCAGGTTGTCGTAGATCGTCAGCTCGCCGGCGCCGACCTCGACGTCCGCGCCGTCGTCGCTGGAGGCCGAGCCCTTGAGGCCGATCAGCTCCAGCTTGTACGGCTCGTCGGCGAGCTCCTCGCGGGCGGCCTCGTCGGTCACCACGCGGCGGGAGAAGCGCTGGCCGCGCTTCTGAATCTCCTGCATCTTCTTCTCGATGGCCTTGAGATCCTCGGGCGTGAACGGCTTCTCCACGTCGAAGTCGTAGTAGAAGCCGTCCCGCACCGGCGGGCCGATGCCCAGCTTGGCCTCGGGGAACAGCTCCTGCACGGCCTGGGCCATGACGTGCGCGGTGGAGTGGCGCAGGATGTTGAGGCCGTCCTCGGAGGAGATCTCCACGCCCTCGACGGTCTCGCCGTCCCTGACCTCGTAGGAGAGGTCCTTGAGCTCGCCGGCCACGCGCGCGGCGATCACCGAGCGCTCGCCGGCGAAGAGCTCGGCGGCCGTAGTGCCCGTCGTCACCACGCGTTCTTCCCGCTCGGAATCGCGTTGGATGATCACACGGACGTCTGACACCGGTCTCTCCTGACTGAAGGGGGGTCGCGGCGCCATACCGGAGCGCACGCTTCCCTGGGATCGTACCGACCCGGGGCCGCCCACCGCGAAATCAATCCTCGCCTCAGTCCCCGCCGCAGGCCTCCTCGAAGAAGTCGAGGTCCTCCTGGAGCGCCTTCATCAGGCGGTCCCGCTCCGCGTCGTCGACCTGTACGGGCACCACCTCGCCCGCCCCGGTGAGGCGCCGGAAGCCGCCCCGGCTCTCCAGCCGGCCGTGCACCCGGACCGGCAGTCCGACGAGGTGGGCGTGCCCGGCGATGCGGTACGCCTCCTCCTCCAGGGCGATCCGGACGTGCGGGACCTCGGCGCCGGCCAGCACCCGCAGCCGTACGGTGCCCGCGCCGCGCGGCCCCGACCTGCGCATCCGCACCACCGTGCCGGTGATCCGCACCGGCACGGACGGCTCGGCCTGGAGGTAGCGCAGGCCGGCCTCGCGCAGGGCGGGCAGGTCGCCGGGCGAGAACTCGACGGGCTCGGCCGGGGCCGCGCAGCCCTCGGGGACGCCGGCGGCCGGGGCCCACTCCACGGCGATCCGGGCGCCTTCCGAGCCCCGTACCAGGGCGACCAGCGCCTCGGTCAGCTCGTGGCTGACCCCCGCCTCCACGGCGGAGTCGAAGGCGTCCATGCCGCCGGTGGCCCGCCGGTAGTCGACGGCCTCGCGGGTGGCGTGCAGCGCCTGGTGCAGGCATACGGCGAGCGGACGGCCGGTGGCGACGGGCACGAACGCGGTCAGCCGGCGACCGCCGGGCGCGGGGCCGACCAGGACGTTCGCCAGGGAGGCGGCGGCGGCGCGCCGGTGCCGGGCGCCGTGGTAGCCGGCCCGCGCGCGCGTGGTGAGCGCGGCGGCGAGCAGCACGGCGCGGGCGGCGGTGCGCAGCCGCTCCTCGACGGTCCAGGGGGCGGCGTCCCCGGGACCGGACGGCACATCGCGCCACCAGCGGATCTCGTCGCTGGGGACGGTGAGGGCGAGGAGGACCTCGCGGGCGGAGGGCGTGCCGCTGCGGGTCAGGGCGAGCAGGGCCTCGCCGAGCAGGTCCTCGCTGTCGGGGAAGGCACGGCTCTCGGGCACCAGCAGGCTGGTGCCGGAGCGGCCCGGTCCGGGCGGCGTCCAGCGGCTGTAGCGGCCGGGGGCGCCGCCGCGTCGCTGCCAGCCGTGCCGCTGCAGCAGGGCGGCGAGCACGGCCGGGTCGACCGCACCGGGCTCGGGCGGCGCACCCTCCCAGGCGGCGTCGGCGGGATGGGGACGCACGGGCCTCAGGGGCTCGTCGGTCGAGCGGTGCGTCACGGTGTCCCTCCCGTCCCGACCCGCGTCATGATCTCGCACAGCGCCCGGTCGTCGAAGATGCGTGAGGTCGGTATCCGCACGGTCGTGCGGCGCCGGCCGGTGACCGGCTGTCCGGCGAGGTTGGTCCAGTAGCAGCAGTGCCTCAGGTCGAGCCGGTCGTGCCCGGCCCGCAGCCACTGGTCCCGCGAGCGCGGGACGATCATCACCACGAGGATCTTGTGCACCGACACGGGCGTGCGGGCGAGCTTCGTCAGGTGGTCGTTGTCGAGGGTGAAGGAGAAGGAGCGGCCCGGAGGGTTCGGAGGGATCTGGTACGTGGCCTTGAGCTGCACCTTGATGGTCACCTCGTCGTCGACGGTGTGTCCGGGCGCGCTGTGGCTGACGTGCCAGTCGATGCCGTTGTCCGGGAACGGCTGGGACAACGAGCAGCCGGCCGCGGCCGCGACGGCGTGCAGATAGCCGACCTGCAGTGTCTCCATGCAGGCGGTGGTGGCGAGAGAGCCGCGAGCGGGTGCGGCGTGCTCGGGCAGCAGCCCGCCCCGCTCGGGCTGCGCTATGGCCATGGCCAACAGCCTTCCCAACTGGTGAATCCCCGCTGCGGGCCGCTGAACTGCGCGGACCCGTACTCCTGTTGTCTCCTTCCGGCGTACGGCGCAAACAGCCCGGGTATCACCGTTTCGGGCAGCGGACTGTGTGTCGACTGCCGATGGGGAACGAGGGGTTGTTGGGTATGGCGTACTGGTACGAAGGGCCGTTGGCCGCTTTCGACACGGAGACGACGGGTGTGGACGTCGAGACCGACCGGATCGTGTCGGCCGCCCTCGTCGTGCAGGACGCGCCGGGCACCCGGCCGCGGGTGGTCCGTTGGCTGGTGAATCCGGGGGTGCCGGTGCCGGCCGGGGCAACGGAGGTGCACGGGCTGACGGACGATCATCTGCAGCGCCACGGCCGCTGGCCGGCGCCGGTGATGTACGAGGTCGCGGAGGCGCTGGCGGAGCAGGCCAGGGTGGGCCGGCCGCTGGTGGTGATGAACGCGCCGTTCGATCTGACGCTGCTGGACCGGGAGTTGCGCCGGCACCGGGCGTCGTCGCTGGGCCGCTGGCTGGAGCGGGCGCCGCTGCTGGTGCTGGACCCCTGGGTGCTGGACAAGCACCTGGACCGCTATCGCAAGGGCCGGCGCACGCTGACCGACCTGTGCGCGCACTACGGGGTCGCCCTGGAGGGGGCGCACGACGCGGCGGCGGACGCGGTGGCCGCGCTGGAGGTGACCCGGGCGGTGGGGCGGCGTTTCGCCTCCCGGCTGGAGCGGCTCTCTCCCGGTGAGCTGCACACCCTGCAGGCGGTGTGGCACGCGGCGCAGGCGCGGGGGCTCCAGGCGTGGTTCGCGCGCACCGGTACGGAGGAGGTGGTGGACCCGGCGTGGCCGCTGCGTCCGGATCTGCCGACGGCGGCCTGAGAGCACCCCGGGGATGCAAGAAGCCGGTCCGTCGGGGACGGACCGGCTTTCCCGGTGGGCGATACTGGGTTCGAACCAGTGACCTCTTCGGTGTGAACGAAGCGCTCTCCCACTGAGCTAATCGCCCGGGAACGCACTGAACAATACAGGTCCGGGGAGGGTTCCTTCAAACCGCTTCCAGGTGGGCGGCCAGGCCGCGCCGGCCGGCCCGCATCATCAGGGCGTGGTTGGCGCGGAGGACGGGCCGCCCCGGCACGGCGAGCAGGCGCAGCAGCGGCTTGCGGACGTCGACCTCCTGCTCGTAGTGGGCGAGGCAGCCGTGGGGTCCCAGGCGGGTGACGGTCCAGCGGGCCCAGCCGTCGATGTCGCCGGACAGGCCGGCCTCCAGGATCCCGGTCTCCGGGTCGCGCCGGCCCTCCCGCACGGTCGAGGTCAGGTCGTACGGCAGGAGGGAGCGGATCGTGACGATCCCGCTGGTGTCGTCGAGCCGGGTGACGTCCCGTACCTGGGGCCACCACAGGGGGTAGTCCTCGATCCGCTCCAGGATCCGGTAGACCACCGGGGCGGGCGCGGACAGGGTCCACAGACTGCGGAAGCGGTGATGGTTCCAGTCCATGGACACAGTGTTCCCGTCCGCGCCCGTGATGTGCCTACGGCATCCGGTCCCCCAGCAGCGACAGCAGCTCGATGGCGGCGAGGCCGTAGAGCGCGGTGTCGTTAGTGGACACCCAGGTGGCCTCACTGCCGGCGACCAGGGCCGTCGGGCCGCTCACCTTCTCGGTCTTCCAGGGCGCCGACTCCTTGTAGCCGTCGGAGTTGTAGAACTTGTCCCAGGCCCGCTTCGCGAGCTTCTCGTCACCGGTCCGCACGGCGGCGTAGGCGTCGAGGCGGGAGTGGCCCTGGAAGAGGATCAGGCTGCCGAAGTGGGAGCCGTAGCGTGCCGCCTGCTCGGCCTTGGTGGCGTTGAAGTAGCGGCAGTAGTCGTAGTACGCCTCGTTGAACTCCGGCATGTCGACGAGGTCGATGAGTTCGGCGCACAGTTCGCCCAGGCCGAAGACCGCGGACAGGTGGGAGACGCCCACCACGGGCTCGTCCGCGATCGCGAACTTCCCGGTGTCGAGGTCGTACAGACCGGTGCCCTGGACGAAGCCGTTGGGCTGGGCGGCGATGGTCTCCATGGTGGAGAGGACGCGGGCCCTGGCCTTCTCCCACTTGGGGCCCTTGCGTTCCCACTCGGTGAGCCAGGCGGAGACCAGTCCGCTCCAGTCGGTGCCGAAGCCGATCGACAGGGCGTTGCGGTCCGGCGTGTACGGCTCGGTGCGGATCTTGCGGATGGGGTCGAGGACGAGGAAGGTCTCGTCGGAGTCGACGTTGGCGTGCATGAGGTCGCCGACGCGTTCGTCGGCGGTGAGGAAGTAGTAGTAGCGGCGGTAGGTGGTGTTGGCGATGCGCTGCTGCTTGGCGCTGTCGGCGAAGTGCTGGACGCCGTGCCGGGTGCCGAGGCCGGCCCACTCGCCGATGTGGTAGACGTCGACCTCGCCGGTGTGGCGGGTCATCGCCTCGGCGAAGCGGAAGATGTCGGCGCGGCCGGAGCGCAGGTACGCGTACCAGAGCCACAGGTCGGGTGAGAGCTCGGAGTTGTCCCAGGCGTAGCCGCCGACGTCGTACCGCCACTGGTGCCGGACGGTGTCGTAGGTGTGCATGATGTCGCCGTAGTCCCAGAAGCCGTACCAGCGGCGCTGCTCCACCTGGTCCTTGTAGTAGGTGAAGAGGAAGTCGAGGTGGTCCTCGATCTTCGCCTTGGCCGGGGTGGAGCGGTCCGGTTCGGCGAACAGGCCCTTGCCGAAGACGCCCGCCGTGATGAGCTGCTTGGGCGGGGCGGCGAGCTGCGGGAGGACGCGGACGGCCTCGACCTGTTCGGCGAGCTTCTCGGCGCTCGGGGTGGAGTCGTTGGCCCAGAAGAGGAGTTCGGAGGTGCGGGCGATGCCGTACGGGGTGCCGAATCCGGGCTCGTAGTCCTCGTAGGTGATGTTGAGGCCCTCGAGCTGTTCGGGGAAGGTGTCCTGGCCCATGCCGTCGTGGTAGAAGCGCAGGTCCATGGGCTGGGCCTCGGGCGACCAGAGCCAGAGGGTGACCTCGGCCTCGTCGGTGTGGGCGTCGCGGATGTCGAGCTGGGCGGGGTGCTTCTCCCAGAAGTCGCGCAGGCCGAAGGAGAGGCCGCCGCTGACTCCGCCGACGTAGCCGAAGCCGGAAGCGCGCCGGCCACCGCCGGCGCCGATCCAGCCGTAGCCCTTCTTGGTGCGCTTGCGCAGGGTGAAGCCGTCGGCGGAGAGCTGGGAGAGGGTGTAGTCGCCCCATTCGGGGATGTACTGGAGGCGGGTGGTGACCCGCTGGTCCCAGGTGGCGGGGTCGGGGAGCTTCTCGCCGGCGAACTGGGCCGCCTGGACGGCGGCTCCGGGGTCGCGGCGCAGTCCGGTGATGCCCTTGACGGCCTCGCGGAGCAGGCCGGTGCCCTCGCCGCCGAGGCGGATGTGGCGGTCGTAGGACTCGTCGCGCAGGGGGACGGTGAAGCGGACGCCGAGGCCGCGGATGAAGTCGCCGCTCGCCTTGCCGGGTTCCTGCTTCCCGTCGTAGGTGATGGTGTGCACCATGCGGAAGGAGTCGGCGCCGGCGTAGAAGTAGAGGCGGACGGAGAAGGGCAGCAGGTCGCGGTGGCCCTTGCGGTGCTTTCCGTCGACGCGGACGACCGCGCGGACGGGGCCGTCCTGTTCGACGGTGACGTCGGTGACGGCGCCGTCGAAGCGTTCGGTCCTGACGGTGGTCTGGTCGCCGTCCTCGTACTCGGGCTGGCGCAGGACGACGAGGCGGCCGTTCCTGGCGATCTCGGTGGAGCCGCGGGTGACCGACTTGACGAGGGTGGCGCCGGACGTGCCGATCCTCGCGGTGATGACGCCGGTCGAGACGTCGATGGTGCCGCCGCGCCGGTCGACGGTGACCTTCTTCTCGGGTGCGGCGGGCGCCCCGGCGGTCAGGGTGAGCTTTCCGGAGCCCGAACTCACCGCGTGCGCGGTCCACTTGAGGGAGCCGTCGGGCCAGTAGGCGATCGGCCAGGACTGGACGGGGACGGACTTCCCGTCGGCGTCGGTCAGCGCGAAGGTCTGGTCCTCCTGGTGGGCGCCCCTGGGCCAGGGCACGCCGACGGTGGAGCCGGGGGCCGCGCCGAGGCCGCCGTCCTCCAGCCAGTCGAGGGTGACCGGGTCGGCGTCGGCGGCTTCCGCGCGGGGCGCGGCGGCGGCGTTCGGCGTTCCCAGGGCCCAGCTGAACTGGGCGGCGGCTCCGGCGACGGCGGCCGCCTTGAGCAGGGATCTGCGGGGGATGGGGGACATGGCCTTTCCTTTCCGTTGCGACGAGCAAGGTGATGTCAAGGGCATGACAGAAAGAGGTGCGGCGCCGAAGCGCCGACCTCGAGAAGGGGCACCGCCCGTCAGCGGTGCCGGTACCGCTCCTCCACGGCGACGGCCGCCGCCGCGACGGCCCCCAGGACGGGGACCGCCAGCGGCGGGACGAACCCCGCGGACAGGGCCACGACGGCCAGTCCGCAGACGACCAGGAAGGACCCGGCGGGGTCGAGCACGGTCCGCCGCCCGGCGTCCGCGAGCAGCGCCCGCCAGGTCGCACCGGGCTCCCAGACGGCGGCCGCCCGCAGCAGGGCCACGGCGGCTCCGATCAGCGCGAGGACACCGACGGCCCCGACGAGCGGCCCGCCGGGAAGTCCGGCCCGCGCGGCCAGGACGTCGACCCAGACCGCGACGGCGACCGCCCACCCGGCGAGCCCGACGGCCCACCCGCCGCGCACGGCCGTACGGAAGTCCGTGACGAACTCCCGCAGGCCGCCGCCCTGGTGGGTGGTACGGCGCCGCAGGTGCCGCGCGCCGGCGGCGAAGGCCGCGGGGTAGGTGACGACCCCGAGGCAGGCCACGGCGATCCACACGCCGGTGAGCAGGCACTCGGCGAAGACCGCGAAGCGCTCGCCGAACACGGACTCCCTGCGCGAGGTGCGCGCCTTCACACGTGCTTGCGCCATGGTGACCGCCTCAGCCCTTCAGTCCGGAGGTCGCCATGCCGTCGATGAGGTAGCGCTGGAAGGCCATGAAGAAGGCGACGACCGGCACCAGCGCCACCAGCGACATCGCGATCATGCTGCCGTAGTTGGAGATGCCCTCCTGGTCGCGGAACATCATCAGGCCGAGCGAGACGGTGTACTTCTCGGGGGTGTTGAGGTAGATCAGCGGCCCCATGAAGTCGTTCCAGGCGTTGATGAAGGTGAAGATCGCGCTGGTGATGATCGCGGGCCGGCTCAGCGGCAGCACGATCGACCAGTAGGTGCGCAGGTGCCCGCAGCCGTCGAGCTTGGCGGCCTCGTCCAGCTCCCTGGGCAGTCCGCGCATGAACTGCACCATCAGGAAGACGAAGAAGGCTTCCGTGGCCAGGAACTTGCCCGCGACGAGCGGCACCAGGGTGTCGGTGAGCTCCAGGTTGCGGAAGAGCACGTACTGCGGGATGAGCAGCACGTGGTACGGCAGCAGCAGCGTGCCGATCATCAGCGTGAAGAGCAGGTTCCGCCCGGCGAACCGGATCTTGGCGAAGGCGTACGCGGTCAGCGAGCTGGACAGCACGACACCGACCACGGCGAGGACCGCGTACATCAGCGAGTTCCAGAAGAAGCTGCTGACGGGGATGCCGGAGATGCCGTCGGCGAGCCCGGAGAAGTTCGCCCAGACCGGATCGGTGGGCAGCAGGTCGAGGCTGGCGATGATGTCCTTGCTCGGCTTGAACGAGGCGCCGACCACCCAGATCACGGGATAGAGGACGACCGCGAGGACGAGGAGCGCGCCCACGTGCCAGGCGATCGATCCGACGCGCCGCCGTTCGCCGGCGGTGGGCAGGGCGGGGCTGGTGGCACTGGTCACTTGGCGGCCTCCTCGTAGTGCACCCACTTCTTCTGCGACCAGAACAGGACCGCCGTCACGAGCGCCACCGCGACCACCAGCGTCCAGGCCATCGCGGAGGCGAAGCCCATCTGGGCCTCCTTGAAGCCCTTCTGGTAGAGGTAACAGGTGTAGACGAGCGTGGCGTCGGCGGGTCCGCACCGGGTGTCGGAGACGACGTAGGCGGAGCCGAACACCTGGAACGCGTGGATGGACTCCAGCAGCACGTTGAAGAACAGCACCGGGGAGATCATCGGCAGCGTGACGTTCCAGAACCTGCGCAGCGGTCCGGCACCGTCCATCTCGGCGGCCTCGTACAGCTCCTGCGGGACCTGCTTGAGGCCGGCCAGGAAGATGACCATGGGGGCGCCGAACTGCCAGATGCTCAGGGCCACCAGGGCGTAGATGACGTAGTCCGGGTTGCCGATCCAGCCGCCCACGTCGAGACCGAAGATCTTCTGCGTACGGTCCACGACCGCGTCGTCGGAGAACAGCGCCCGCCACACGAAGCCGACGGAGACGCTGGCGCCGATGAGCGAGGGCATGTAGAACGCGGCCCGGTACAGGCCCTGTCCGCGCCGCTTCTGGGCGAGCAGCAGCGCGACGCCGAGCGCGAGCAGCAGTTTCAGGGGGGTCGCCACGACGACGTACTTGAGGGTGACCTCGACCGACTTCTGCCAGCGCGGGTCCTGGAACATCGTCGTGAAGTTGTCCAGGCCCACCCACTGGGGCGGCGTGAACAGGTTGTAGCTGGTGAACGCGTAGTAGAGCGACGCGATCATCGGCCCCGCCGTGAGCAGCAGGAACCCCGCGATCCACGGCGACATGAACAGATAGCCTGCGAGAGTCTCGCGGCGCCGCCCGCGCCGCCCGGCGGCGGGAGCGGCGGGCCGCTTCCCGGCCGGGCGCGCGGGCGCTTCCTTGACGAGCGTCATGGTGGTACGTCCCCTCAGCCGGCGAACGCGGCCTTGGCCTCGCTGAACAGTGCCTTGGCGGCGTCGGCCGGCTTGGTCTTGCCCTGGGCGACCTCGCCGCCGATGCGCAGGAACGCCGCCTCGATGACGTCGGCGCCCGACGGGTGCGGGGTGATCTTGCCGAGGACGCCGGCCGCGGCGACCTCTTCCTCGTACGCCTTGACGCCCTTGTTGTTGTCGTCGGTGGGCGTGAACGCCTCGTACTGTTCGGTGGTGGCGAGGATGCCGCGGTCGTAGCCCATGATCTCGCCGACCTCGGGGTCGTGGACCATGAAGTCGATGAACTGGGCGACCTCCTTGGGGTGCTTGGTCCCGGAGAAGGCGCTCAGCATCAGCGAACCGAGGTACTGGCCGGTGGCCTTGCCGTCCGTGGTGGGGATCGGCGCGAGCCCGTAGTCCGACTCGCCCTCGCCCTCGTAGCGGATGGAGAAGTTGTCCCAGGTGAACTCGGACGCCGCGAGGCCCGCGGAGAGCGCCGACTTGGGCTTGACCTGCTCGACCTTCTTCGGGTCGGCGACGAGCCCGGACCGCACGCGCTTGTAGCCGTCCTCCCACCACTGCGTCAGGTCGTCCTCGGTGAAGCCGAGATCGGTGTCGGTGAAGAAGGCCTTGCCGTTCTGGCGCAGGTAGAGGTCGTAGAGGTACATGATGCTGAAGTAGCCGGTGTCACCGGCGATCTTCAGCTTGTCCTGGATCGTCTGCAGCGCGTCGAAGTACTCGTCCCAGGTCCAGCCGAACTTCGCCTCCACCCCGGCCTTCTCGAAGGCCTTGAGGTCGATGACGAGCGCCATGGTGTTGGCGCCGACGGGGACGGCGATCTGCTTGCCGTCGACCTGGCCGTTGGCCAGGACGCCGTTGCGGAAGTTCTCGAGGTTCAGATTCCCGGCGTCCGCCTGCGACTTGAGGTCCAGCAGAACACCGCGCTTGTCGTACTTGCGCAGGAAGCCGACCGCATTCTGGAAAACGTCCGGCGGATTCCCGCCGGAGGCCTGGGTCTGGAACTTCTCCCAGAACGCCTCGTAGTCGGTGAATTCAGGCTTGATCTTGATCTTCGGGAACTTCTTCTCGAAGAGCTCGATCGTCTTCTTGATGGCGATGGTGCGCGGCTCGCCACCCCACCACGCGTAGCGGAGCGTCACCGTCCCGTCCCCGGAACCACTGCCGCCGCCGCACGCGGTGGCCGTCGCACCCAGCCCCGCGACGGCCAGCGAGGCCCCCGCCGCTTTGAGGATCGTCCGCCTCTCCACATTCCCACCCTGCTGCATATGAGCCTCCCCAGCGACGTTCGCTTCCGCCTCATGAATCGTTTCAAGTAAGCGCTTGCTGGCACAAGTTACGGAGGGCCTACGGGCACGTCAATGATTCGGACAGGAATTCATGGGCGCCGCACCCCGGCACCGGCGGCGGCCCTCTCGTCCGCAGGGCCCCACCCGACCACAAACACCCAGGTAGACGCCCTGCGGCCGACCGATCGAACGCGACGGGGCCGGCCGGGACAAGCGTGGCGGAAGGTCACGGTTGGGTGAAGGAGCCCGGAAGCGGAACGCCTCGGACACACGGGAGGGAGCCGCGCCCGGCGGCGCCCCGCCGCGACCGCGCGACGCCGGCCGCACACGACGAGGCGGCCCGGCTCACCACTGGTGAGCCGGGCCGCCTGATGATCCGGTGGGCGATACTGGGTTCGAACCAGTGACCTCTTCGGTGTGAACGAAGCGCTCTCCCACTGAGCTAATCGCCCGGACGCAGGAAGAACATTACCCCATGTCAGGGGGTGCCCGTGACCGGCGGGGAGCGGTGCACCCGCTCCCCGCCGCGCGTCACTGCTCCTCGATCTTCCAGGGCAGCACGAGGCCGAACTTCCACAGGTAGACCCCGGCCAGCGCGACCACGATCACCAGGCCGACCGAGGTCAGGATGATGTTCCGGCGCCGGACCTTGGGGTCCAGGGCCCGCTGGGCCGCCTCGGTGACCTTGCGCTTGGTCCAGCGCAGCACCAGCTGGGCCCAGACGAACTCGGTCGCCCAGATCGCCATACCGCCGAAGATCACGACCCAGCCCGGGCCGGGCAGCACCAGCATCGCGGCACCGGCCGCCACGACCGCGAGGCCGACTATGAAGACGCCGACCTGCCAGCTCAGGTGCAGCGCGCGGCGTGCCTTGACGAACTCCGGTGCGCGCGATCCGAGCCCTCGCTCCTCACGGCTCTCGCTCTCGTCCACCGTCACCCCGTGGGCCGCCACCGCGGCCTCGCCAGACTTGTCACTCCCCGTGTTCATACAGCCAAACACTACCCGAGCGAAACACATCACCGGAATGGGCGCAGGGCGCGAACGATCTCTCGGCCGGAAGAGTTACGTAAACCCACGCAAAACACTCAGAGGGGTTTACAACGGCACCGTAGGTGGCATGTCGATTTGGCCGACGTGCGAATCCCCGAGCGCACACTGAGCGAAAGGCCCTGGCGCTTATGAACACCACGGTCAGCTGCGAGCTGCACCTGCGCCTCGTTGTGTCGAGCGAGTCCTCCCTGCCTGTCCCCGCAGGCCTGCGGTACGACACGGCCGACCCCTACGCCGTGCACGCCACCTTCCACACCGGAGCCGAGGAGACCGTCGAGTGGGTGTTCGCCCGCGACCTCCTCGCCGAGGGACTTCACCGCCCCACGGGCACCGGCGACGTCCGTGTCTGGCCGTCGCGCAGTCACGGTCAGGGCGTCGTCTGCATCGCCCTGAGCTCGCCGGAGGGGGAGGCCCTGCTCGAGGCCCCGGCAAGGGCTCTGGAGTCCTTCCTGAAGCGCACCGACGCCGCCGTGCCGCCCGGTACGGAGCACCGGCACTTCGATCTCGACCAGGAGCTCTCGCACATCCTGGCGGAAAGCTAGGCGAGGCTCACGAAGCCGCCCGGCGCCGTCGACTCGGGGAGACGGCTCGGGCCCGGACAGCCGCATACGGGCAGCCGCATACGGCTCACACGCAACGGCGCCGACACCGCGGGGTTCCGCGGGCGGCGCCGTTGCGCTGCGCGCACGCCGGGCCGGTGCCGGCCGAACGGGTGATCGGGAACGACGGCCGAGGTCCGCGCGTTGCATTCGAAGCCATGTGCGGAGCGGGGAGGTACGGGGCGCGCCGGAGCCACTACCATCGGCCAGCATCGGCGGGCGCCCGCCCGACCCCCAGGCCAGGGAGCGAACTGTGCTGATCACCCACGACACCCGGTGCGCACTCGACACCGTGGTGGATCTGGTGAACTCCGCGCCGGAGGACGACACGACACCGGAGGGGCTGCCGGACGTCGCGGCCCTCGAGGAGTTCGTGCGGCAGCACGAGGTCAGCGAGGTCGGGGTGCTCACGGAGTTCGACCTGGCTGCGGTGCGCAAGATCCGCGGCCGGTTCGCGGCGGTCTTCGCCGCTCCGGACGCCCGCGCGGCCGCCACGCTGATCAACGAGCTGGTCGCGGCCGCGGGCACCACGCCCCGGCTCACCGACCACGACGGCTACGACTGGCACGTGCACTACTTCGCGCCCGGCGCCTCCGTGGCCGACCACCTGGCCGCCGACTGCGGGATGGCGCTGGCGTTCTTCGTGGTCGCCGGGGAGCAGGAGCGGCTGCGACGCTGTGAGGCCCCGGACTGCCGGCACGCCTTCGTCGATCTCTCCCGCAACCGCTCGCGCCGCTACTGCGACAGCCGCACCTGCGGCAACCGTCTGCACGTGGCCGCCTACCGGGCGCGGCGCAAGGAGGCGGCGGGCTGACCTCCCGGGGCCGCCCCGCGGCCGGCGGAGCAGCCGTTCGATGCCGTGCCGACGCGGTCCCGACGGGTGACGCCGGGTACCGCGGGTACGGCTCACAGCCACAGCAGGTCGTGCAGGGCAGCCGTGAGCAGCAGACACCCGATCACCGCCAGGAAGATCATCAGCGGTGGCTGGGAAAGGGCGAAGAGACATCCACGCGGCTCGTCCTGCTGCGGCGCGGCATCGCTCTGTGTCGTGTCCAGCATCTCGCGGTGATGATGACGCATCGGGAGCACCCGACGCGATCAACACTCACGGAGTGCGTGCGAGTTCGCCGATTCCGCGATCTACGGTTCGGGTTGTGATCGCTTCCGGGCGCTCCGGGACGCCCTGTGACGTTTCTGCCGGTCGCACGCGCGTTCACCCGCGGTGCGCCAGCGTCATATGCCGTGCTTCTTGAGGATGGCCTCGATGTCGCTGAAGTCGTCCTCGCCCCGGGAGGCGGGAGCGGGACGGGCCGCCGGGCGGGCTCCCTGGCCCAGGGAGGGCGCGGAGGCCCCGGGTGCCACCGCCTCGGGTCGTGCCGCGGCCCGCGCGGCTTTGCGCTCCTTACGGGTGCCGCCGCGCCGGCGCTCCACGGTGCGGGTGGTCGCGAACAGTACCCAGGACAGGCCGAGCACTCCGAAACCGGCCCATGCCGTCGGGCTGAAGGCGGTGTCGGCCAGCCAGTCGACGACGCCGGTCATCACCAGGCCGAGGGGCACGAGCGAGTAGGCGGCGATGCGGGCGGCCGTGAGGAAGCGTTTGCGGTAGGCCGTGATCACCGCGATGCCCAGGCCTGCCGCGGAGACGGCGGAGCAGACGGTCTCGGCAATCATCCGGTCCTCCAGGCAGGTGGGGGCGCTGTGGCGCTTCGTCCCTTCCATCCTGCACCTGCGGGGCCCCGCAGGGCCATGTTCCGGCCGGACATCAGGGACATCTCCGGGTCGGCGCTCCTCCGCAGGTGCCGGTGAGCACCCCTTCTTCGGCCTTCGGCCCCGGACGGGCCGGAAGGCGGGCCCCGGCCTCGGGTCCGGGCCCGCTCCGGAGCGTCCTGCCTCCGATTGGGTGGCGGGCGGCCCGGCTGGGAGACTGTGACCATGAACGACTCCTCCCCCGCCCGTCCCGCCGCCCCCGTCCTCGACGTCTGGTGCGAGCTGCAGTGTCCGGACTGCCGCACCGCCCTCGACGACCTCCGTGCCCTGCGGGCCCGCTACGGCGACCGCCTGGAGCTGCGGCTGCGGCACTTCCCGCTGGAGAAGCACAAGCACGCCTTCGCCGCCGCCCAGGCCGCCGAGGAGGCGCTGGAGCAGGGGCGGGGGTGGCCGTACGTCGAGGCCGTGCTGGGACGGGTCGAGGAGCTGGACCGCCGGGGAGAGGACTTCCTCGTCGAGGTCGCCCGGGAACTCGGTCTGGACGCCGAGGAGTTCGACACCGCGCTGATCGACGGACGGCACATCCTGATCGTGGACGCGGACCAGGCCGAGGGCAAGGCGATCGGGGTGACGGGCACCCCGACGTACGTCATCGGCGGTGAGCGCCTCGACGGCGGCAAGAGCCAGGAGGGCCTGCGCGAGCGCGTCGAGGAGATCGCGGACCGGCTGCTGGCCGGGCAGGAGGGCTGACCCCGGGCCCCGCGGGTCCCGCCCGCCGTCACAGGAGCGGCTTGTACATCGAGTACTGCGTCGTGCCGTAGCCGAGTGAGTCGTAGAGCCGCTCGGCCGGGGTGTTCCCGGCGAACACGTTGAGGCCTATGACCCGGTTGCCCGCGGCGACCGCCTGGGCCTCGGCGAGCAGCATGAGCGCGCGTCCGTGCCCCCGGCCGCGGTGGGCGGCGTCGGCCTCGACGTCGAAGACGTAGGCCCGCTCCCCGCGCACCGACAGCCACAGGGTGCCCACGGGGGTGCCCTCGTGTTCGAGGACGCTGAAGAGCATGTCCTCGGTGGCGCGGCCGTCGGGCAGCAGCGCGGCGTGGTCGTTCGCCGCCTTGGCCCGCGCCTCGGCCTCCGGCACCCCGCGCCGGATCCAGTCCCCCGCGTAATTCTCCTGACCCTTGGCCGACCAGGGCCCGAACTCGTCCTCGGTCATGGGCCGGGCCACGCTGCCTTCCGGAAGCACGGGCGGGCTGTCCCCGAGGGCTTTCTCCATGGTCCGGTTGCGCACGACGTAGCCGAGCGCCGTGGCGAGCCCGAGGGCGGCCCGGGCGTCGGCGGGGACCGTCGCCTCGATACGGCGGCACCCCCAGCCGCGCGCCGCCTCCTCCGCGGCGAGCGCGGCCACCGTGCCCCGGCCGCGCCGGCGGTCCGGCTCCTCGATGCGCAGGCTCATGATCCGGGCCACGGCATCGCCGAAGACGGGATGCGTGCCGAGATGGACCGCCCCGACGGGACGGCTGTTCACGCACACCTGGTAGCGGCGCGAGCGCGTGCCGTCGGGATTCTGCTGAAGCGGCTCGGCCGGCCGCAGGGTGGTGGTCATCAACGGTGTTCTACCCGGTGCCGCGCCCGGGATCAGCCGAATTCCGGGTCCGTCACGGATCGAGGTCGGTCCCGGAGCGCTCGTCGAAGATCCGCATGGCCTTGGCGGTCACCGGGCCGGGGGCACCGGGCAGTTCGCGGCCGTCGACGCGGTACACGGCCTGGACGTCGCGCAGGGTGGAGGTGAGGAAGATCTCCTCGGCCCGCTCCAGCACGTCCAGCGGCAGGTCGGTCTCCTTGGCGCCGGTCCACTCGACGGCGAGGGCGCGGGTGATGCCGGCGAGGCAGCCGGAGGCGAGGGGCGGGGTGTGGAGCTCGCCGTCGAGGACGACGAAGACGTTCGACCCGGTGCCCTCGCAGAGCTGTCCCACGGTGTTGCCGAACAGCGCCTCGGACGCGCCCCGCTCGCGGGCGCGGGCGAGGGCGACGACGTTCTCGGCGTACGAGGTGGTCTTCAGGCCGGTGAGCGCGCCGCGTTCGTTGCGGGTCCAGGGGACGGTGATCACCGCGGTGGAGTCGGGGCGGCGGGTGGTCTCACCGAGCGCGACCACGAGGGTCGGACCGTGCTCACCGCGGTCGGAGCCGAGCGGGCCGTGGCCGCCGGTGTAGGTGAGGCGCAGCCGGCCGAGCGGCATCGGGTTGGCCTCGAGGACGGCGGCGCAGGCGCGGCGGACCTCGTCGAGGTCGGGGTCGGGCAGTCCGAGCCCGCGGGCCGAGCGGGTCAGCCGGTCGAGGTGCCGGGTGAGCGCGAACGGACGGCCGTCCACGGCCTTCACCGTCTCGAAGACGCCGTCGCCCACGGTCAGTCCGTGGTCGAAGACGGAGACGCGGGCGGACTCGGTGTCCTGCAGCCCGCCGTCGAGCCAGATCTTCACCTCTGGGTCCCTTCACTCATCTCGTACGTTCCCGACGCTACCGCGAGCAGCCGGGAGGCCTTCAGTTCGGTCTCCCGCCACTCCCCCTCGGGGTCGGAGCCCCAGGTGATCCCGGCGCCGGTGCCGAACCGCAGGACGGCGTCACCGCCCGTGGTCCGGTCGATCCAGAAGGTGCGGATACCCACCGCGAGCACGCCGGTGCCGCGGTCGGCGTCGACCCAGCCGATGCCGCCGCAGTACGGACCGCGGGGCGCCGTCTCCAGCGCGTCGATGATCCGCAGCGCGCTGGACTTGGGCGCGCCGGTGACGGAGCCGGGCGGGAAGGCGGCACCGAGCAGCTCGGGCCATCCCGCACCGCCTCGCAGCTCGCCCCGCACGGTCGACACGAGGTGGACGAGTCCCGGGTGCTTCTCGACGGCGCACAGGTCGGGCACGGTCACCGTGCCGGTGTCGCAGACCTGTCCGATGTCGTTGCGGACCAGGTCGACGATCATCACGTTCTCGGCGTAGTCCTTCTCCAGCAGGTCGGCCTCGGTGCGCCCGGTGCCCTTGATCGGCCCGGACTCGACGACCCGGCCCTCCCGCCGCAGGAACAGTTCGGGTGACGCGGTGGCGATCTCCACCCCGTGGCCGGGCAGGCGAATCGTTCCGGCATACGGCGCCGGGTTGCCCCGGGCGAGCAGGGCGGTGAGGGCGTCCACGTCGGCGCCGGACGGCACGGGCGCGGACAGGACACGGCAGAGGTTCGCCTGGTAGACCTCGCCGGCGGCTATGTGGTCGCGGATACGGCGTACGGCCGTCGTGTACGCGCCACGGTCGAGCGAGGACGTCCAGTCACCGGCCGCCGGCCCCCACCAGGCCCCCGGCACGGGGGCGGGAACCGGCTGCTCCCGGACCTCCCGGAAACGGGCGCAGGTCAGCCGGCCCTCGAAGTCGGCGGCGACGGCCCAGAACCCCGTGGAGTCCAGGGCGGCGGGGTCGTCGGTGACGTCGAGGAGACCGGTGGCGACGCGGTCGCCGAAGCGGGCGAGAGGGGGCAGGTCCAGCACACGACGAGTCTATGGCGGGCACGGTTCCGGTGACCTGGGCATGTCCGTGAGCAGGCGCAGCGCAGCACGCTGCACAAACGGGTTTTTGTACTGGCCCCGGAATCCGCTAGAGTTCAGTTCGTCGCCGGGACGCGCAAGCCGACCGAAACGACAGGCGGACGTAGCTCAGTTGGTAGAGCGCAACCTTGCCAAGGTTGAGGTCGCGAGTTCGAGCCTCGTCGTCCGCTCGAAGGAAGAGGGGGCTTCCCGGTCCCCTACACTCCTGGTGGAGTGGCCGAGAGGCGAGGCAACGGCCTGCAAAGCCGTCTACACGGGTTCAAATCCCGTCTCCACCTCCAAGGACGATTAGCTCAGCGGGAGAGCGCTTCCCTGACACGGAAGAGGTCACTGGTTCAATCCCAGTATCGTCCACTGGATCTCCGGATCCCCCGCGCGATTAGCTCAGCGGGAGAGCGCTTCCCTGACACGGAAGAGGTCACTGGTTCAATCCCAGTATCGCGCACGCAGTACACACGAACCACTCCGCGGAGTGATCGTGTCCCGAGGACGATTAGCTCAGCGGGAGAGCGCTTCCCTGACACGGAAGAGGTCACTGGTTCAATCCCAGTATCGTCCACACCGCCCGAAGCCCCCGGTCGTCCGACCGGGGGCTTCGTCGTGCGTCCGTCAGCTGGAGAAGAGCATGTGCCCGAAGCTCTTGTTGCGGTGGTGACCGTGGTGGCCGTGGCCGGCGTGCGGGGCGCCCCAGGCGGGAGCCGGGGCGGCCGGGTAGGCCTGCGGGGCGGCGGGCGGGGCCGGCGGCGCGGGCTGCGACCACTGGGCCTCCAGCCGGGTCAGCGACTCCAGCTCGCCGTAGTCGAGGAAGATGCCTCGGCACCCACTGCACTGCTCGATCTGGACACCGTTGCGGTTGTAGGTGTGCATCGGGGCACGGCACTTCGGACACTGCATGATCGGTTCAACTCCTCGCCGGTCGTTCCTGCTTCGCGTATCGCCAGGACAGACTCTGTCCGGCTGCGGGTCGGTTGCACCCTACGTCGCGAAACTTCGGCTCAGCCCGACGGGGTGACGGGGCGGACCGAGCCCATGCGCGCGCAGGCGTCGACCAGCGACTGTTCCACCTCGTCCAAGGGCCGGCCGGCCACGACGGCCTTGGTGACGGCGCGGGC
>NZ_JAGMUJ010000221.1 GCF_019049255.1 Streptomyces sp. AC558_RSS880
CCCGACGGCAGCGCCTGCATCAACCGGCCCCGCGCCGCCACCACCGCCGCGGCATCCTCCAGCGACCACACCCCCGCCACATGCGCCGCCACCAACTCACCCACCGAGTGCCCGAGCAGGAACTCCGGCCGCACCCCGAACGACTCCACCAGACGAAACAGCGCCACCTCCACCGCGAACAGCCCGGCCTGCGTGAACACCGTCTCGTCCAGCAACCCCTCAGTGCCCTCCGCCCCGAACACCACATCGCGCACCGAACACACCACATGACCGGTCAACTGCCGGTCCAGCTCGAACACCGCCGCCTCGAAAGCCTCCGCGAACACCGGGAACGAAGCACACAACTCCCGCCCCATCCCCACCCGCTGACTCCCCTGACCACTGAACA
>NZ_JAGMUJ010000034.1 GCF_019049255.1 Streptomyces sp. AC558_RSS880
CGCCTCACCGGCGAGAGCACCATCTCCTGGCGCGACCCCGCAAAGCACCATCAACCACAGATTCCGGGATGAAACAACGGGAAAAAACGACCTCTAAGAGGCCGAAGCGGAGGCGTGCCGAGGGAATTATCTGCATCTGTCAAGTGCAACTGCTGGTCACAGGCCCATAGCCTGTGCAGGCATATCAGGCACGTTCCTCGCCGCCGGACGCGGGAGGGTCGGCATGATGGGGACCATGGACGAGGCACCCGAACTGATCGAGGACGAGGTGAACGACCTCGGGCAGGCGGGCGCGAAGCCCCAGGGGCCCGGAGCACCACCGGATGCGGGCAGACGGTCTGCACCGTCGTCGATCGGTACGAGGAGAAGACCGTGGGGCAGTTCAAGTCCGGTATCGCCGCCGCCAGCATCTCGGCGTCCGTAGAGGGGACGGAGGAGATCACCCAGACCGTGGTGGTCGCCGTCGACGTGGAGGACGAGGAGTATGTCCTCCCCTGCCTGTCCGCGTCCTTAACCTGGGCGCCCCTCCCATCTCGTGGGTCCCGCGGGCCCCGGGGAGGGGCGCCTCTCGCACTTCACCGTGAAGGAGGCAGCAGTGACTCACGTGTACGTCGGGCCGATGCTGTCGGCGTCCGAGCCCCTACTCGCCGCGCCGGGCCTGCGGGTGCTGTCGCCGGCGCACGGCGACCTGTTCGACACCGCGATCTGCGGCGGCGACACGGTGGTGCTCATCGACGCGGCGTACCACCAGGGCTCCGGCAAAGTCGTCTGGTAGCTCTGTGACGTGGGGTTTTGGGGGTGTGTGAGGTACAACGCCCTCGCCATGCCATCATCTCGCATCTGTGCACCTGCTCGCACGCCCGTCCCGGATCGTTTACTCCTTGTCGACCTGCTCCGTCGGGTACCCGATCCGCGCCGGCGGCGCGGGATCCGTCACCCTGTGGGTGCGTTGATCGCGGTTGCGGTGTGCGCGGTGATGGCCGGAGCACGGAGTTTCACGGCGATCGGGGAGTGGGCCCGGGAGTCGGAGCCGTGGCTGTGAAGCAGCTGGGCCTGGTGCGGGGCTCGGTGGACGAATCGACACTGCGGCGCCTGTCCGCGAGGCTGGACGCGGACCGCCTCGACGCGATCTTGGGGGCATGGGAGGCGACGAGGGCCGCGCCCCACTCAACGACCCAGAACCCAAACCGTTTCGGATCAATATGCCCTACGGGCGTTCGCTCCGGCGGAATGTGAACCAGTACAGCGGGCTGCTCCCGTTCGCCACGTTTCTATGCCCTGCGGGCGTTCGCTCCGGCGGAATACAAGGGCAAGAGCGGCAAGAAGTCGTCGGCGCCGAAGTTTTTATGCCCTACGGGCGTTCACTCCGACAGAATCCGCCACCCTCGCGACTTGGGCGTGGGTCACCTTCCTGGGCAGCTTCTATGCCCTGCGGGCGTTCGTTCCGACGGAATTTCGAGAAGCTGCACACTTGGTGCATCGAGGAGTTCGGGTTTCTATGCCCTGCGGGCGTTCGTTCCGACGGAATGCTTCCCGTCCGGCGGTGGCCGTGACCTGGAGAGATTGTGCCCGATGCGCGAGGGTGCGCGCCAGCGATCCGTCAGGGTGGTGACCTGCGTCACAGTCAACTGTGGCGGCGCGCTGACCTGCGGAAACGAGACGCGCGGGAACCGGCTTTGAGGGGCTTCTGGGCGCGGGCATGGTCACACGAGCACGAGTGGATCGGGGGCGAGGCAGGGGGTGACCGCGGCGGCGTAACGGTGCAGACGGGGCGCAGGTCGGTCATCGGTGCGCCGAGCGTTCGGGGGACGAGACGTCCACGCGGGTCCAGCCGAGGCCGTGGGTGGTCTGGGCGCCGACTCCCGCGAGTTCGGCGAAGTGGGAGAGGGCGGTGAAGACGCTCGAGGCGGCGGGGGTGTTCGGGCGGCGGGGGAGCGTGAAGGTCGCGTGGCCGCGGAAGCCGATGCGGTGGCCCTGACCGAGTTCCACGGCGGCGCTGGCGATGTCGTGGGCGCTGAGGGCGACGGACGCGAGGAGGTCGGTGAGTGTCTCGTCGGACACCGGGTGGCCGGTGGCGAAGGCGTTCCAGCGGCGGGCGAGGCTTCGGTAGACGAGTTCGGGGTCGGGGAGGGGGATCCAGCGGCCGCTGCGGGAGAAGTAGGTGACGGACAGGAAGTCCACCGCCGCCCGGTGGGAGGTGGGGAGCGAGAGCAACGCCGCGTAGGGGGCTCCTTCGCCTCGGACGTCCTCGACGGTGAAGTGCTGGGAGCCGAGGCGGACCTGTTCTCCGACGAGTTTCTCCAGCGGCGGCATGGTGCGGTCGTCGAGCCAGCCGAGGGTGAACGCCGCGCACCCGGGTGCGTCGGGTGCTTCGACGAGCGGGGTGACGGAGAAGGGCTTGACCTGTCCGTGGTGGTCGGCGCCGGCGCCTTCGAGGAGTTGGCAGGCCAGTCCGTGCAGGTGGGCCGGGAGTACGTGCTTGCGGCGCGTCGCCTGGTCTGGGCGCAGGAGGAGGTGCCAGCGCTGGGGCATCAGGGCTCCTGGGGGTGCTGGGCGACGTGCACACCGGACAGGGTGTTGTCGTCGCCGCTCACGAACGGACCCCTATCGGTGGCTTGTTGAGGAGTCGGGGGAGGTGGTGCACGACGCTGACGTCGGCGTGCCGCATGAGCCAGCCGACTGCCATGGCGATCGGCAGCGGCGGGTTCATGAACAACTGTCCCTCGACATGGTCCGCTCCGGACCGGGTCTTCCACGCGGCGCAGGCGTTGAGCCAGGTCTCGTAGATGTGGGTGGCCATCGCCTGGAAGACCTCGGGGGTGTCGGGGAGGTCTCCCCGGACCGTGTCGAGGACGACGTGGGCTCCGCAGGGCGGCCCACAGGCTTCGATGTCTTCGGGGTCGAAGACGTAGCCGGTATGGGTGTCGTTCGTGGGCCGGCGTACTCGGCCCGTCGCGGCGACGCTTTTGGCGTCGTCCAGCATGCTCGGCGCGTCGGCCACGCGGACGATGAGGGCCAGACGGTGCCGGTGCTCCGGGGGACAGCCGGGGTGTTCGACGATCCGCGGCGCGCTGCCGGGGGGTTCGGTGAGATAGGGCGTGATCGCGGCTCGTTGCGCGGGGTAGAGGGAGTTCCTGAGACGGTTGCTGAGAGTGACGCCCTCGACGACCGTCTCCTCGTCCGCGCGCGAGTAGTGCATGACGGACAGCGACTGGTGGGCGTCCGCGGCGAGGCGTCGGCCGAGGAGGAAGCCGTCACCGATGGGGGCGAGGGGGTAGAGGATCACCGCACCGTCGCCGCTGTTCGCCCGGTACTCCTCGGCGCGGGCGTCGATGAGGTTGGCCACCAGGTCGATGCGGGCCGCTGCGGGGAGGGCCTCGCCGTCGGGCCTCAGCACCTTCGGTTCGATGACCAGGGTGCTGCTGTGGTTCTTGTTCGATGCCGCGGCCATCGTCCTAAGACGGGTGTCCTGGAGGTTCTGCTGAGGGAACAGCCCGATGACGATGCCGACTCCGCGCTCACGCCGGAGGATCCAGCCGACGGTGACAACGGCAGTCATAGCGACGAAGAAGAGCAGGAAGACGACGACGTGGCCCCAGCCCGACTCCATCATCTTCTCGACGATGTTGGGTACGACGCCGAAGGCCGCGGCCGATCCCGCGAAGATCAGGATCGCGCCGAGCCCCTCGCGGCTCCTCACGAGCCTGACCAGCTGCACGTACCAGGGATGCATCAAGGTGTGTCGCCTTTCGGGTCCGTGCGTCAGGTCATGGCGCGGACGAACGTCGCCGGTGCGGGACCGACCAGTTCGAGCAGTTCGAAGGTGAGGGTCTCGGCGGCGGCCGGGAGAGGCCCGACACGGTCGTGACCGCTCGGCCACGGAACTCCGGGACGTACGTGCACCCGCACAGCGGACTCGTCCGTCTCCTGGGGCGCGCCCTGCGTGTGGAGTGCGGCGACCAGCGCCTGGGCGCCGTCGAAACGCAGGCGCAGGCAGCGGTCCTCGGCCCAGGCCCACAGGTGGGTGGCCAACGGTGGTCGGTCGTCCGGTAGCCCGGTGGCCGGAAGGATGTGGAAGCCGTCCAGGTCGGCCCATGCGCACGTGGTGCCGACCAGCAGGGCCCGGGCCCGGGGCCAGGGCATGCGGCCGTGGCGCTCGAGGCGGACCACGAGCGGCACGGCGGTGTGCCGGGGTTCGGTGCTCACGCCGGGACCTCCTCGGTGGTCGTCGCGTCGAGGTGGGCGCGCAGGGCTGCCACGGCCCGGCCGCGCTGTCCGTCGAGGAAGGCGGCGGTGTCGGGGTGGGGCGCGAGGGTGCCGTAGCCGCGGGTGGTGCCGCCGCCGACGCCCAGTCGTCCGTCGGCCAGGTCGCACAGGGCCAAGAGGAGGGCGGCCCGCGCGGTCTCCGGGATCTCGCCGTCGGTACGGATGGTGAGGGTGAGGTCGCCGTCCTCGACGGTCTCCTCGGTGAACAGGGCTTCGTCGCGTGCGCCGCCGAAGACGCGGTCGAGGGCGACGTGGTTGCGAGTGCGGATCCGGCCGCCGTGGAGAGGCGTGTCGGTGAAGAGCAGCCGGCCGCGCGCGCCGATGCTCCTTCGGCGTTCCTCGTCGGGGGTGTCGTCGTGAGCGCCGGACTTCTCGGTCCAGCCGAAGGCGACGCAGATGTCGCAGTCGCCGCAGAGGCCGGCTCCGCCGACCGAGACGCAGACGTCGGCGCCAACGGACCGGAGGACGAACTCGCAGCGGGCGCGCAGAACGCCCTTCCACATGGTGCCAGGGACGAGCGGGAGCCCGTCGGTGCCGCGGAGCACGGTGGCAACGCCGGTCCGGTTCGTACGCTCCAGGCGTTCCCCGGACCCGATGTGCAGGGCGTCGGCGACGCGGAAGCGCAAGGGATGGTCGAACAGAGGTGGGGCTGGCGTCGCGCCGCCGCGCTCGGCGTGGTCGTACACGACGGTGGCACGGTCGTCGACCAGATCCGGGCCACCGCTCAGCAACCAGGCGCTCACCCCTTCGGCGGTGCCGAGGTCGATGCCGCGGTGCAGGACCCGCAGCAACCGGGCGTGGCCGTATCCGGTGGTGCGGCCGCCTCCGATGTAGGGGCGCCACGTGGTCAGGCGGTCGATGAACGTGTCGACCACGGCGGACCGGACCATGTCGGTGTCGATGCGCAGCCACACCAGCAGCTTCGTCCCTGCGGGCAGGAGTTCGCGGCTGTGCAGGGTGTTCTCCTGGGCGGCGGCCCTGTGCCGGTCGACGGCGGTGCGCCGCCGGACGGTGCGCTCCACGACGGGCAGCTCCAGGCGGGTGCCGAGGACACGGACGGTGGAGGCGACGACCTTGGTGGCAGCGCCGTCCTCCGCCTGCTCCACGGTCCCGAAGAGCGTCTCGCGCTCGTCCTCGGGAGTGTGGTCGCGCAAGGAGCCGGCGAGTGAGGTTCCCGGCACGTACGGGTTGCCCCAGCCGTCGGTGGCGATGGGCAGGTCGGGGCGCAGGACGGAGCCGATGGTGAGGCTCTCCGGGGCAGTCACACCGCCGGGTGTGGTGAGTTCGAGTTCGGCGCGCAGCAGGTGGATGACGCTCATGACCGTCGGCTCGCCTCCCCGAGCCGGCGCAGCGCGTCCAGCCGCCGCAGGGTTCGGTCCAGGACGTCGACGGGGGCGGAGATCAGCATGCGCTCGATGTCGTCCTTCTGGTCCTGTGTCAGGTTCCGCAGCCGCGGGCGGCTGAGGATGTCGGTGCCCGCGCGGGCACCGGTCGCGTCGAGTTCCTCGAGGAACGGGCGGAGCTGGTCGCAGAACCACGCACTGTGTCCGGTCCGCTCCAGCAGTTCTGCGTAGGCCACGGCCGGGTCCGCCGACGCCTCGGGAGCCGCCGTCGCGACGGGTACGCTGGGCGGCGACCAGGCGCGCGTGTCCGCCGTGAGAGCGCCGAAACCCTCGTTGCGGCGCAGCCCGATGCCCCGCCGAGTGAGTGCGCGGAGCCGTTCCGGGGCGGGCGGCCGGTCGAAGGCCAGGAGGAGGACCGTGCCGGGGCCGACCGCGAGTTCGACGGGTTTGGGCAGGTTGGAGGCGGCGTGCCAGCCACCCACCCGCTCGCGCCGGGTCCACACGCGCTGCACCGCGGCGATCCGGGTGCCCAGCACCTCGGACAGTTCCTCGTCGAGTGCGTGCCGCAGCGCTTCCCGGTCGGCCGGATCGAGCGGGAGGCCGCTCGCGTCGGCGAGCACCGCCGGGCCGAGCAGCCGCAGCGCGACGGAGGTGCCGGTGTCCAGGGGCTGCGGCGCCACCGTACGGGCCGAGTAGGTGACGCCGCCGTGGGTGCCGCGGCGTCCGCCCAGCCGCAGGCCGCGCCGCTGCTGAAGCCAGGCTGCCGCGCCGGGCGGGAGGTCTGGCCCCGGCGTGATGCTCCCGTGGAACCGGCGTGGGACGCCGGCGGCGTCCCGGTGCGACAGGGCGCGGCGGGTGAACAGCTGGCCGTCCGCCGCCACTTGGGTTCCGTCGTCGATCTGCAGGTGCGTACTCTGCACGACCAGCCGGCGGCCGGACGCGCCGAAGAACTCGACCTCACCACGTCCCGCGGCAAGCGGACCGCCACAGGCATCGCAGGCCGCCGGCATCTCGTCGCCGGGGAACGCCGCGTCGACGTGGACGCCTTCGCATCCCTGGTACTTGCAGCGCAGCACGGACAGCGGCACGATCGCCGACCCGTCGGCGAAGAGCGACCCGAAGAGGGTGTCGCTCTCGAACAGGGCGATGAACTCCTCCCTCAGCTCGGGTGAGACCTTCGTCGGCAGCCCGTGGTCGCGGATCCAGGCCGCGGCGAGCGCACCGCGCAGGGCGGATCCGGGCACGTGCAGCTGTGTCTCCGTCGGCGCCGTGCCCGTCGGGCGGACGCCGAGGGCCAGGGGCTGGTGTGCGGTCAGGCGGACGTCAAGCACGGTGCTTCCTCCACTGCTCGGTGAGCGCGGTGAAGCGGGCGACCAGGGCCTCGTCGAGGTCGGGGTCGGCGGTGGCGCACTGCACCCAGCCCAGGCCGCGGCGCCGGTCGGCACCGACGGAGTGGATCCCGGCCGCGGCGCAGGCGAGCACGGTCAGGTGGTCGTCCTCGGACATCCCGGGCCCCGGGCTCTCGGGGAGCAGGCCGTGGCGGGTGACGGAGAACTCGGCGGTGCGAGCCCACACCTCCTCGCCGTACATGAGGTGGTGGCGGGTGGCTGCTCCGGTCTTCTCGTCGATGCGCACACGGGCACGTACGGCGATGGTCGGCTCCTCGGCGAAGACGGCGGACTCCCACGACCAGGCCGTGGGCTGCCTGGGGCTGCCGAAGACCGTCCTCACGAGGTCGGGCAGGTCAGGCACCAGGCGCTCGGCGGAACGGCGCATGACGCCCTTGAGGGTGGAGGCGGGCAGCAGGTTCTCCGGGTCGACCGTCGCGTCGATTCCCGGGCGCCCTTGACCGGTCGAGACACGGAACGGGCCGTGGAAGGTCATCGTCACGCGCATGGCCACCACCTCGCGAGGCCCAGTGCCGTACCCAGGCCGATGCCGGTCGGCGGTCCGTCGCCGGGAGTGCCGTCGGGGCTGCCGGCGGGTCTGTCGAGGGGAGGCAGGAAGGGTCTGACGGCGTCCATGTGCCGCCCCACGCGCTGGGCGATGGTCGCCGCTGTGACCCAGTCGCCCTGACGCATGGCTTCCGCGAGCGTGGACCGATGGCTGGCGGGTACGCCGGCGAGTCGCGAGAGAGCCGCCGCGGCCTCGGTCGGCTTGCCGTTGCGGCGCAGGTCGGAGAGGAGCAGCGGCTGGTGCCGGGGCGCTTCGGTGCCGTCGGCGGTGATGTCGAGCCACTGCACGGAGGCGGCCTGGCCCCGCACCGCGTTCTTGGCCTCCTTCAGACGCCGGCCTGCGGACTCCACGACGAGGTTGAAGGGGTGGCTCGCGTGGGCGAACACGACACCGGCGGAGGCGGTGATCGTGGGCACCGGCCTCTCGTCGCCGAGCACCTCGGCGACACCGTTGCGGACGAGTGCGCCGAACTCGTCGAGGAAGCCGAGGACGAAGTGCCAGGCCTGGTCCGCGGGGACACTCACCAGCACGTCGTCCCCGCCGACGACGTGCGGTACGACGCACACCTGGTCCAGCCGGTCGGTCAGCGGCAGCAGCAGCGTGGCGGTGGTCAACGCTTCCCGGGTGGCGTCGGAGACGGCCCGGGAAACGCGGGCCTTGGCCCGCGCCGAGACGGAGCTGTCTGAGGCCAGCGCCGTGAAGAACTGACCCAGGGCGTTGCCGTCGATGAAGACGGTGGCCAGGTGGTTGCCGCCCTTGGCCGGGCCGCTCAGCCTGGCCAGGGCGGTGAAGTCCTCCGGGGCGGTATGGGTGACCGGGAGGGAGCTCCTCAGCTGGCCCTCCGGACTGCGGTCGTCGGCGGCCGACGACCGGCGGGCCACGTTCCGCATCGAGCAGTCCGGGCACAGGAGCTTCGTCTCACCGGTGATCGGCTCCTCACCGATGGCCGGGTCGGTGTGGCACAGTTCGCAGGGCCGCGCCAGCGGGAACTCCGCGGTGGGCGGCAGGTCGTAGCGGACCTCACCGGCATCGAACCGCGGCTTGATCTCCCGAGCGTAAGCACTGAGATAGGACGCGCCGGTCCCCCACGCCGACTGGAACTCCGCCCCGGGCAGGGCCTTGCGCAGGTGCGCGAAGACACGGTCCTGCAGCTGACGGACCCGGACCTCAGGGTCCTCGCCCTCCGCCGGGGCGAAAACGAGACTCACCACCCCGTCGGCGTCACCGGCATCCTCGTTGATCTTCGCCAGCGTTCCGATCCGCCTGCCGACCGCCTCCGGTGAGGTGGCCCGGGCGAGGGCGTCACTGGCGGCACGGCGCCCGCGCAACTCGGGAGTGCGGGAGAGGTAGGACTGGATACGGACCGCGCCGAAGTCCACGAACACGTACGGCTGCGCGGTCACCCCCGGTCACCATCCTTCTCCTTCTGCACGATGACCTCCATACCCGGCTCCTGGTGCGCCGCCGCCGGCAACTGCCGGTACGGGAAGTTCGCGTCCTTGGCCCGGCCGCCCGACGTCTCCTTCCAGAAGGTGAAACTCGGCATGAGCACCTCTGGTTTGAAGGGGCGGCCGGTGGGCGGGATCCTGCCCGCCGGCGGATACCAGACCCGGTCGGCCGGCGACCAGTCCAGGCGCAGGACCTTGGTCAGCTCACGCTTCCAGACATCGCGCAGAGCCTTGTCCGCCGCCTTGCGGAAGGCGGCCACCGCGGACCGCGGATCCGGTACGGGAGCGTCCGCGCCGAGGTAGCGGCCGGCCGCGGTGTCCAGCTCGACACGGGTGATCTCGGTGGTGCAGGAACCGAAGCCCAGTGGCCGGCCGCCGCCGACGGCGAGGCCGTACTCGGGTCGCTCGCCCTGCTCGTCGTCGAAGGGGTGCAGGAGCAACCCCGGATTCAGCGCGCACAGCAGCCCGCCGAGTTCCGCCTCGTCGAGGTTCTCGAAGAAGACGCGCGCGGTGAAGCGCGAACCCGCGGCGACGGCCTGGCCCTTGGAAAGCATCTGGTTGTCCGGCCCGTACAGATCGTGGAAGACCTCCGGGTTTCCCGAGCGGGCACGGAAATACGGCCGCTCACCTGACACCGATGTCAGCCAGTAGTGCTTACGGCCGCGCAACTGACGCGTGCCCGCCCCGTCGGCCCTGGGATCGGGACAGCCCCACTCCCTCAGCGGGTCTCCCTGCTGCTCGGTGACGGTCTTGTTCTCCAGGCCGTCGTTCCGCTTCAGGTAGAACTGCCCGGCACCCGGCTTCGGTGATCCCATCGGCGGCAGCCAGTGCTCCGCCAGCGCCGGTACGGAGCCGCTGGGCACCGCGTCACCGAACCGTACATGGCCCCGGTAGGCACGCTGCCGTGCTCCACCGCGACCGTCCTCGCCCTCGGCGTCCACCGACCCGAACAGACGGCAGCTCGGGCACAGTCGCTGCGGGTCACTGCAGGCCAGCGCCTCGGGAGGGACACGGTCGCGGGCCTTCGCCGTACCGCCGGCGTGCCGCCAGATCGCGGACAGCGCGATCTTCTTCAGCACGACCGTGTCGCCAGACCGCTCCGCGTCCACCCACACGACCTGTCCCTCGTAGAGCTCCCGTCGGGCCGGATCGCGGTAACCCAGCAGCCGCTCACCCCGATCGTTGGGGTGCAGCACCGGCAACTGAGCTTCCCGGCCCTTCGCGGTGGTCGGCTTCCTGCGGAACTCCCTCATGTCGTTGGTCCCGTCGACCGCGTCCAGGTAGCTCTGCCAGACCTTGTCGGACAGCTCCACCTTCAGCGAGTCGGGCTGCAGCTTGCCGGAGGCGCAGTAGTAGCGGCCCCTCAGCTTGCGGGGGCCCTGCCCGTCGGAGTTCTTGCGGACCTCGCGCCGCGTGCGGGCATCGGTCACGAGCAGGACGGACTCGTCCCCCGCCTTCACATCCGCAGGCTCTTTGATCAGCCGACGCTTCATCTCGGCCTCGGGCTTGCCGATCACCGTGACCCGCGCGCCCGAGTACAGGCCTGCGGGCCCGCCCAACACCTTGTGCAGGGCGACCGATTCGATCCATACAGCTTCGTCGCACAGCCGCACGACCGCCGGCGCGCCGCGTTCGTCGACCTTCTCGACGAACGCCAGGCGCATCCTCGGGTCCTGCTGCTTGACCTGATCGCGGTAACCGGGCCGGAAGTCCCCGTCGAAGACCCTGAGACAGCCGCCCGCCATCGTCTCGTGCAGCGAGCGGACCGCTCCGGCCAGCGCGGACCCCGGCAAATACGGAACCGGCTCCCCGAAACCCGGCACGCGGCGCGTGGGGAAGACGCCCTCCTGCTCGTCGCCGTACACGTTCCGCAGCAGCAACGGGCCGCGCGCCGTGAACTCCACCGTGAGCACCCCGCCCAACCGCCCCAGCCCCAGCCGGTCGTGCCCCGCCGGAGCCGCACGCCAGCCGACGGGCCGCTCCTTGGGGACCTGCACGAACGTGTACGGATTGACGAACTCGTCAGCGGTCACGTGCATGCTGCTCCCCCAACAGCCGCCGGTCTGGACAGGCGTGTCACGGGGTACTCACGTGACACGCGAAGACCATTAACGTCATGACACAGCGTCAGCGCAAGCCGAACTCCACGATCCCTTCAAACGGATGAAACCTCCGCAGTCACCACCCGGCAAGATCAACGCGGCTGCACGACCTCAAGATCCCGAGGTCAGCGCCCGACTCCCACGGGGTGACCATGTTCGCCCCCCTCCAGCGGATCACCAACAATGCCGTACCCCTTCTCCACACGCGCCATGTGACGGCTTGCCTCACAGCAGGCGCACGGACGACGCTGAGTGACGTGAATCGCCCTCCGGCACACCCGTGAGTGACGAGTCTCCGGCGATCCACTGCAGCGTGTGGATCGTGTGACGCACATGCCCACACCCCGCCGCCCAGGGGCGTTACCGCCCCCGCTCAGAGGGCTCTCAAGGCCGGTTCTCGCGCGACGCGTTGCTGCAGGTCAGCACACCACTCCAGTGAGCTGTGATGCAGGTCACCCCTCTGACGAGCCGCTGGCGCGCACCCTCGCGCATCGGGCACAATCTCCCCAGGTCACGGCCACCGTCGGACGGGAAGCATCCCGTCGGAACGAACGCCCGCAGGGCATAGAAACCCATTCCCTTTCGGATGACTCGAACGAGTTCCCTTACGATTCCGTCGGAACGAACGCCCGCAGGGCATAGAAACGCGTTCAGGGCGTCGACCCACGGGTTGACCCAGGACATTCCGTCGGAACGAACGCCCGCAGGGCATAGAAACGGAACACTCGCCGGTGGGAAGGTTCAGCTCAGGCTTGATTCCGTCGGAGTGAACGCCCGCAGGGCATAGAAACCTCCGGAAGCTGTCCCACTCCATCAGAATCGTCTCTATTCCGTCGGAGTGAACGCCCGCAGGGCATAGAAACCCTTGAGGCGGTGCATCTCCCAACGATTGTCCTCGCATTCCTCGGGAATGAACGCCCGCAGGGCCTAGAAACGAGGCCGGCCACGGCGATCAAGCAGAAGGACCCGTATTCCGCCAGAATGAACGCCCGTAGGGCATGGAAACGATGCGATCTGCACTCGCTTCTGCTGACCGCTAGATTCCGTCGGAGCGAACGCCCGTAGGGCATAGAAACGGAGGCAACTTGGCGACGGCGATGTACGTGCAGTGCATGCCGGATTCCGTCGCAGCGAACGCCCGCAGGGCATAGAAACCCGCTTCGCGGGTCGCCTTCTGGTTGAGCGCCTTGATATTCCGTCGGGGTGAACGCCCGTAAGAGCGGGCGCATCTGGACGGGGCCTCAGTTCACTGTCCCCGGCTTCATCCGCTGTCACGCGGGCAATCTCACCGACCGGGATGTCCGTCTCTGGCGCGCTGTCGCGGCCTGCGTCATCGCGGTGAAGATCGCGCTGCCACCCGCGCTGCTCATCGAGCAGACGTTGCCGTACGTCGTTGTCGCCGGGGTCGGGATGCACGCCGCGTCCACCTGCCTCAAGCCCCGCCAGCTCATCACCTTCTCTGGCTCACCGTCGGCACCTACATCGCCTTCGCCCTCGCCTGAGCGTCCTCGAGCCGCCCCCGGCGAGGTGGCGCCGCGCGAGTTCCCTCCGCGGTCCCCGCGGCCAGGCGCTCAGGGAGTGTTCTCGGCACGGATCATGCGGCGCAGACTGATCCGGGCGCTGGCCAGATCGTCCTGGACCTCGCCGAGCTGCGCGGTCAGCTCCTTGACGCGGGCCAAGGCATCGTCGCGCTCAGCCTGCAGGCGCTGGTTCTCCGCGGTGAGCTCATCAACGCGGGTGCCGAGGTTGGCGGCACCGAACTGGTCGAACTGCTGGCCGAGAGAGCGACGCACCGCAGCCTTGAGTCGACCGACTTCTTCACGCAGGCGGCGATTGTCCTCCTGGAGCAGCTGCTTCTCCAGCTTCCAGCCGACTGGCTCCTTGGCGCCGGCGCGGGCGCCACTGGCTGCGGCGTGTCCCTGACGGTGCCGCGCGGCCTCGATGTGCTCGCGCACGCCCTCGGCGTAGACGAGCCAGTGAGACACATTTGCGGCTCGGGCGACCCCGGTGAAGGTGACCGGCTCGTTCTCCGCGACCAGCTGGTCGACAACGGACAGGACGCGGGTGCGCTTGTCGCGCGAGTCCTTCTGTCGCGCATCGCGTAGGACCTGAGCCGGGGTGCGGGACTCACTCATCGGTACTTCTCCGGGCGGGAACGGTGGGGACGGGCAGGACTGGCAGGGTGGGCGGGGCTGCCGCTGCGCGGACCTTGCGCAGGACGGCGGAGGCCTCTTCGAGGTGGCGCCGATCTTCCTCCGGCATCACCTCGATCTGGCGGCGAAGGCTGGTGACGACGTTCTGGAAGGAGTCGATCTGGTCGCTGAAGTTGCGGACGACGAACTCTGCGGTCCCCAGGGCCCTGGCCATTTCGCGGTCGGCTTTGAGCGCACGGATGTGGTCCTCGACCGCAGGGAGGAAGGAGGGGTCGGGACGGTAGAAGGCGCACCCGGAGCACTGGAAGCGAATCGGGCAACTGCCGCCGCCGGCCTTTACGTTAGAAGGCTCCTTGCAGTTGCCGAACGGCACGGCGACCGAGCGGGCCTCATACGCTGTCGCAGACGGTGTCGGCGCCGGATTGCCGTACCGGTCGACGACGTGCTGGCGCACCGTCTCGACGGCCTTGCGACGCTTCTCCATCGATACTCTGAAGTACCCCATGGTGGTATCTGCCGATTTGTGATCCATGAGGTCACGCAGGGTGTTCAGCTCAGTGCCAGCGTCCGCGTGACGCTGGGCGTAGGTGTGCCGGAAGGCGTAGGCGAAGATGCGGCGCCCGATACGGAGGGGTGCCGCTGTACGAGGGAGCCGACGATGGCAGACGTCGACACGGGTGGTCGGGACCGGCTGACGCTGGCGGTGCTGGTCCAGTACCGGATGGCCACCACCGAGCAGATGCACCTGATCATCTCCCCGGGCGTACGGATCGAGCAGACGCGGCGCCGGCTGATGAAGCTGCGCGGGGAGGGCCTGGTCGACCGCATCACCCTGCCCCAGGCCGGACGCACCCGGGTATGGCATCCCACCCAGTACGGGGCGCAGATCGCCTGCGAGTGGCCCGAGCTGCGCGACCGGCGTCCCCCGCGGGGCGCGGTGGACCGAACGGCGGTGCGATTGAAAGTCGGACACAGACTGACCGTGACCGAGACCGCGCTGGCGTTCCTGAAAGACGCCCGCCGCCGCGGCGACCTATGCCAGCCGCTGGACTGGATCCCGGAAGTCCACCACCCCCTCGGGGGCGGCGAAGCCGTCATCCCCGACGCCCTCCTCTACTACCAACGCCGCACCGGCCGGACAGACAGCACAGACGGCGCCAGCCATACGGACGGCACGGATGGCACGGACGGCGGCAACGATGTCAGGGGTGGGGTGATGCTACGGGCGTTCGTCGAAGTCGACCGCGCCACCATGGGACCCGAACGCCTCGCCGCCAAACTCGGTAACTACGCCCGCCTCCACAGTTACGCGCCCGCACCCGTGATCCGGCAGCGGCAACAGCCCTTCCCCGAACCAGCGCAAGAGACCTGGCGGCAGCGTTACCCGCTCTTCCCCCGCCTGCTGTTCGTCCTCGACGGCACCGGCCCCGAAGGTGTCGAGACCCGTATCAGCGCCTTGCGCGCTGCCACTCGGGGGCACGAGCTCGCCGCGTTCCTGCGCGAGGTCCCCATCTTCGCCACCCCCATGACCGACCTGCTTCAGTACGGTCCCACCGTGCCCGTGTGGCGTCCCATCACCGACCCCGACCAGCGGGTCGACTGGATGCACACCCCACACCCCTAACCACCACCATGGTCAGAGCCGTGGTCGGGATCCGACCAGGCACTGCACAGACCCCGGCCACGGCCACCAGGGCCCCGACCACGGACCTCACCACAGCAGGCCACAGCACTGCGCAGGCCATTGCGCAGTCATCGAGCGCATGGCAGGGGAAGCCCGGCGGGCGGTGGGACACCCTGCCACCGCGTCGACTGGATGCACTCCCGGTGGCCGTAACCGCCGGTGCGTACCGGTGCGCGCCGGGCCCCGACCACGGCTATCAACCACCGAGGCCACCCTGCCGCAGTCGAGAGCGTCAGCGGCCACCGGAGGAGGAGGGGGAGGTCTGTCACCTCCTTCTGCGTGTGTGACGACGTCTCATCGGGACGTGCGATCGTGACCGGATTGGCGTGGTGCTCGGGTAACGGGGCTGTGGGGGCGGGCCGGAGGCGGGAGGGGAAAGCAAGGGAAGCCTGGCACTTGGCACCGGGCAGAAGACCCTCGGTACCGGTCCTCGGCCGGGCACTGGCGCCTCCAGAGGGCTGGTCAACGTAGGCGATGGCCTCAAAACAGTCTTGTGGGCGTTACCCGAGAGCGCCGCGCGCCGAGCAGAGAGGCTTCCTAGCCCGAAGCGGCCTAGCAACGACGACCTGTGCGCCTCGTCCACCATAAGGCCGGAGTAGGAGAGCCAGAAGGTGGCCGAGGGCCGGGGCAGTGCCTTGTAGAGGGCGGGAATGGAGCGGGAGCTGATGAAGGTCAGCAGCGCCCTGCGTCCGGTGCCCTGAGGCCTGGCGAGAGGACCGGGATAGCCGGGATAGAAGGTGGCGGGCTCGGTCAGACTGCGCATACGGCGCTGCACGTACTGAAAGAACCAGCCCTGCTCACGTCTCGGCGCCGGCAGCTCGGGGACGTCGTCGTAGGCGCGCAGCAGGTAGCCCTGGGGTCTTGGGGTGGGTGTGGGCCGCTGCTTGGGTGTGGTGGGGGTGGCCGCTTCCTTGGCTTTGCGGCGTTGGCGGTAGGCAGCCTGCTTGCAGGCGTCGCTGCAGAAGTGCCGGGCTCGTCCGGTGGCGCGCTGGAGGAACGGCGGGGCAGTGCATCCGGCTCTTTCGCATCGGTGCACCGGTACTCCTTTGCGGCCCTCCCACAGCAGTCGGGAGAACCGTGGCCCGCCTGACGAGCGGAGCTCCTCAAGCAGGGCAGGCCCGTATTCGGAGGTCTTGATGCGGTGCAGCAGGGCCGCCACCAGCCTTTGGACGTCTGTCTCGTCGATGCCCATGCGGCGGCCGATCTGGTCTGGCGGGGCACCCCAGAGGCAATCGGACAGCAACCGCACCTCTGGGGGCTTGAGCACCTTGCGCAGGGCCCGGTCGATCCAGGGCTCACCGATGTGCCTGGCCACCGGGTCCCGGTCGGGCCCGTACGCTCTGCCGCCCTGGCGCCTGGGACGCCTTGCGGGCCCGTATGCCGGCGTCCTGCTGGTCTGCGTACTGCTCACTGGCCGCCCACCCCCGCGCCGCCGGTGCCGTCCGTGAGCGTCCCGTCGGCCGGGGGCGGCGCCTGTTCCGCAACCGTAGCGCGCGCGGAAGCACCCGGCGTCGGGAGCATGCGGCGCACACCGCGGCTCAGCACGCCGACCATGCCAGACTGCGTCCTGCCCACCGTCTCCAGCACCTTCGGCAGATCCTCCCTGCGACTACGACCGACGACCTTCGTCGCGATGTGGGTGAACGCCACGATCCCCACAACCACCACGACCGCCAGCGTCGCCAGCGCACAGACGGCCGCCATGATGACAACTTCCATCTCGAGCGTGTTCCTCCAGCCGGATACGCCGAGGGGCCCCGACACCAGCCGTGTCGGGGCCCCTCGAAGAAGACAACAAAAAACCCCGCACGAGGCGGGGTCGGGTGTACAGGCACAGTTCTGCCCGTCCGCAGCCGACTCTAGCCACCCACCAGCCCATCCGCCCCACCCGGCCCGTGAGCAGCACATTTACGCAGGTCGCAAGCCCGGCTACGACAGGGATGCATCAGAAGTTTCGTAACACCCCTCGAAAAAAGGCACAGCCATCAGGCTACCGATACCACCGCTGCAGCATCCCCGACCAGCAGGCCACAACGCTGCGCAGCCCGGCGTCCGTGAAAAGACTCGGAACACCGGGCTACACACCGGAAGTCAGTTGAGAACCTGTACCTCACCGATGATGAAAATTCTTGAAAATGGCTCTGTCCGCAGTTCCGTGAATCCCCAGGTCAGCAGCAGGAACGCGGGATCGTTTCAGCAACGTACTTCTTGTCGTGGCGAGCAAGACGGTTGAGGATGTGCTGTTTCCCGGGATCGATGTGCGGGTGGAGGAGGTGAACGACTCCTCCGGCGTCCTGGTGGTGGAGGCGGTGTCGACGGCCCGCCCAGGCCGGTGCCCGAACTGCCGCAAGCAGGCCCGTCGCGTGCACAGCACGTATCAACGCACCCTGGATGAACGGCCGTTGGGCTCGCGCCGGGTCATCGTCCGGCTCCGGGTGCGCCGGTACTTCTGCGACCGGTGGAAGTGTTGCTGTACGACCTTCGTCGAGCAGGTTCCGGGCCTGTCCGCGCGCTACCGCCGTTCCAGCACCGGGCTGGCGGGCTGGCTGCGCTCGATCGCGATCGAGCTCGGCGGCCGTCCCGCAGCCCGGTTGTGCCGCCGCTTGCGGCTGACCGCGGGCCGGACGCGGCTGCTCAGGCTACTGACGGCCCCGGCTGTGCCGGACCGTGCCCCACGGGTGCTGGGGGTGGACGAGTTCGCCTTCCGCAAGGGCTGCACCTACGGCACCGTGCTGGTCGACGTCGAGGCCGGCCGGGTCGTGGACGTACTGCCCGACCGCACCTCGGAGACGTTCGCAGCCTGGCTCACCGAGCATCCCGGTGCCGAGATCATCTGCCGGGACCGGGCCAGCGCCTACACCAAGGCGTTCAGGGAAGCCGCCCCTCGTGCCCTGGAAGTCGCTGATCGCTGGCACCTGTTACAGAACCTGTCCGCGGCAGTGGAGAAGACCTGCCACCAGCACCGCGACTGCCTGCGCAAACGTGCCGAGGAGGAGACAGTGACCGAGGTGCCGGAACCGCCTCCGATGCTGTTACCGCCCGCGGAACTGCCCCGCACCCAGATCATCGAACGCACCCGCCACCGCTACGAGGACATCCACCGCCTGCTGGAGAAGCACTGGACCGTCAGCGCCATCGCCCGCCGGCTGAACCTCGACCGCAAGACCGTGCGCCGCTTCCGCGACACCGACCTCGACGAGCTGCTGGCCTCCGCCCGCGAGCGCCGCCCCAACGGCGTCCTGGAGCCATTCAAGGCGTACCTCAACGCCCGGTTCACCGAAGCCCAAGGCCAGGTCAGCGGCACACGCCTGTTCCTGGAGATCCAGGCTCGCGGCTACCGTGGCAGCCGCCAGGCCGTCCGCAAACACCTCGCCGCCCTCCGCGCGGGCACCGCCGAACCAGTCCGGGCCGACATCCCCAGCCCTCGCAAGATCACCTCGTGGATCATGCGGCCCCGTAACACTCTCACCGAGAGCCAGGACCAACGGCTGCTTCAAGTCTGGCTCGCCTGCCCGGACATCACCCGAGCCTGCGACCTCGCTCGGGCGTTTGCCGATCTCGTCCGTCACCAGCGCGGATACCTGCTGCTGGAGTGGATCCGGCAAGCCGAGCAGGATGCTCCGAAGCCCATGAAGGGCTTCGCCGGCTTCCTCCGCCAGGACCTCGACGCCGTCACCGCCGGCCTCACCCTGCCCTGGAGCTCCGGGGTCGTCGAAGGACACGTGAACCGGGTGAAAACGCTCAAGCGAGCCATGTACGGCCGAGCCTCGCTCGAACTCCTCCGGACCCGGATCTCACCCAGCCATGAGGGCTGTGACTCATGCCCGCCTCATGCAACGAGCCTGGTGGCAAAGGCCGCTATCAGGGTGTCCGCCCTCAGCAGCAGCTCAGGGTTGCACGTTCCCGCCACGCGGACAGAAACCTCATCACCACCCACGGCGTGCGCAAGGTGCACTTCGACGTGATGGTCCGATCCGACGAGTGGATAGCTGTACCAGCGATCCGGGTGTTCATCATCGGTGGCCTCAAGGCCGAGTTCGACCGCCTGCCAGTCGGTGTCATCGAAGTCGTAGCCTGCATAGCGCGCCAGGAGAGCCAAGAAGGGCTGGACGTTCTCATTCCAGATCCAGCCCTCTGCTGCACGTTCCCGGTCGCTGCCTGCCATCCGGCCAGAGTGCCACATGCGGCACGTTCGGTCCCTGCCATATGTCCCTTCACGGAACTGCGGACAGAGCCGTTTTCAAAGAGCGTCATCACCGACGCGGCCACCTTCTTCTGCGCGCTCCCGCAGGAGCAGGCGAACAACCTGGCCAACGGCCTCTTCGGCATCTACACGCCGCCCACGGCTGACCCGCATGTCCTGGACAACGTCCGCCTGCTCTGGCCCGTGCTCTGGCCGTTCATCAACGAGGACACACGCCGCGAACTCGGAGTGAAGCTCGCGCGCTTCCGAGCCAACGCGGACAAGGACCGGGCCGACCGGGCCAAGGAGCTCCTAGAGCTGGTCGACGGAGGCGCGGCCTACCTCCCCGAGTCCGACCGGCTCGTCGAGATCCAGGAAACCCTTGAGGACCTCAAGCGCGCGCACCAGGGGACGAATAACTTCTACAACGAGCCGCCGGTCGCGCGCCGCCTCCGCGACGTCGTCGGCCGCCACGGCGAGGTGCCCGGGCTCCTGACGGCCCCCTACGTCGCCACGCTCGTGGACGCCTTCCTGACGAACAACTACGGCGTCGCCTGGAACGCCGAGCCGTACTACATCGAGCTCATCAAGCGGTTCGATGGCCCACAGGCCGCCTACGCGCTCCGGTCCTTCGCCTTCCGGTCGATTCGGCCGAAGCTGAGCGGCACGCTGTCGCAGGCAAAGTGGGGCGAGCTCGTGGAGCTCGTGGCGCCCAAGCTCACCGAACGGGGAGACCGTGTGATGCTCGAGCTTGTCCGGGCTTTCACCGGCACCCCTGACAAGCTCTCGGCGGACACGAAGATCGCCGCACAGCTCAAGATCTGGCGCGAGGCAAAGGGAATCTGATGCACCAGGGGGCTGAACACGGCCCCCTAATAGGACTCCGTTAGGTCTTCGGGTTCGGCCTGTTCCTGGGCATGTTGGGTGGATGGACGCACATGAAGTGAACCGTGTCCGGGCGAAGTCGGCGCTGTACGTGGCGGACGTCTTCGCGTCGCTGCCGCGCAAGGACCAGCGGAGCAAGGGCGACTGCTACCTGCGGGGCTTGATGCTGGACGGCCGCCGCAAGTCGATCCAGGCCATGGCCGCAAGGCTGCCGGACGGCAACGAACAGAACCTGCAGCAGTTCGTGAACCAGTCCACCTGGGACCCGGTGCCGGTGCAGCGGCGGATCGCGGAGCGCATGCTGCCGCTGATCAATCCGGCGGCCTGGGTGATCGACGACGTGTCGGTGCCCAAGGACGGAAGGATGTCGGTCGCCGTGGCCCCGCAGTACTGCGGGGCCCTGGGCAAACGCGCCAACTGCCAGGTCGCGGTCAGCGTCCACGCCGCCAGTGACACCTCCTCCTGCCCGCTGCAGTGGCGCCTGTTCCTGCCCAAGGAGTGGGCCGCGGACACCGAACGCCGCACCATCACCCGCGTTCCGCCCGAGGCCTGGCACCGCGAGAAGTGGCGGCTGGCCCTCGACATGCTCGACACCCTGGCCGACTGGGGCATGCGGCCACCGGTCGTGGTGGCCGACGCCGCCTACGGCACCAACGCCCACCTGCGGGCCGGCCTGGCCCAGCGGGGAATCGACTACGTGCTGGCCATCCGCGCAGACGTGAGTGCCCACCCGTTCGACGCGAAGCCGATAGCCCCGGACCGCAAGGGTCCCATCGGCTGCTGGCCTCAGCCCCGCTACCGCCGGCCCGCACTCTCGGTGGCAGCCCTGGCCGCCGGCCTCGGACAGGAGGCGTTCACTTCCCTCACCTGGCGGCAGGGCTTACGCGGCGCGCTACGGTCCCGCTTCGCCGCCGTGCGTGTCCGCCCCGCGGGCAAGGCCGTCGAGCGTCCGATCCGGGCCGCCGCCTCGGCCGAACAGGGCTGGTGGGACGGGGTGCTGCCCGACTGCTGGCTGCTGATCGAGTGGCCCGAAGGCGCCGAGACGCCCACCGAGTACTGGCTGTCCAGTCTGCCGGCCGACACCCCGATCGCCGACCTGGTCCGTCTGGCCAAGGTCCGCTGGCGCATCGAGCACGACTACCGCGAACTCAAGCACGGCCTGGGCCTGGACCACTTCGAGGGCCGGTCCTGGCCCGGCTGGCACCACCACGTCACCCTCGTGACCGCTGCCCACGCCTTCCTCACTGAACAGCGGCTGGCCCCAAAAGCACCCACACCGGACTCACCCTCTACCAGACCCTCGACGCCCTCCAGGGCATCCTGAGGTGCTGGACCGGTATCTGCACCACCTGCCACCAGCCCCTGCCCAGCAGGCCACACACGACATCAAGATCGAGACAGACCTAACGGAGTCCTACTAAGCGTTGTCCCGTAAACGATCTCCGCACCTTCCGCGACCAGTAGCCCTGTCTGCTGATCCGGATGTGCGGCAGACTTCGGCAACAGACACGACCGAGGGGATGGGGAGGACACATAGAGCACATCAGTGAGTCGTTGACGGGCTGTGGTCCATCGGTGTTGGAGGCGCTTGGTGCTGCTGGATGGACAGCAGGTCGCAAGATCGCCACTGGAGACTGGACACAACAACTGGCAGCCGCTGGGTTCGAGCTCAACGAGATGGCGGTCGGGGTTTGGGCCGAGTTCGGTGAGCTGACGATCAGGAGCTGCCCCGCTCGCGTTCCTGCCTCGTCACTGCGCATAGACCCCGTGGACGCCTGCGTCGACACCGCCGCGGAAGCGTCCAAGCTGGGGCGCTGATACGCGGAGAACTACAGCCCTCTGGGGATGTGGTCGGTCCAGTTCAGGTCGTATATCGCGGCCAGCGGGCGCGTCGTGGCCGTCGGCCCGAACGTCCTCTGGCCTCTGGGGTCGACCTTCGCGGAGGCGTTGGCCTACGTGGTGGACGGCGACGCCGGCGTCAATCGTGCGGAACAAGCAGGCTGGCTCGCCAACTGCCTCACCGACAGGTGAGACGATCTTGCGGTGGCTGGTGTGATCACGGCGTCGGAACCTTCCTGGATAGCCCCGTTCACCGGGCTGAGCCCGCTGCAGTTCGGCAAACTGGTCACCATACTGCGGCGCGAGGGTGCCGATCCAGTCCGCAAGGGCCGACCCTGGAGCCTGCCGCTGGAGGACCGGGTCCTGCTGGTCGCCGCGTACTGGCGCACGAACCTCACCCTGCGACAACTGGCGCCGCTGTTCGGGGTGTCGAAGTCGGCCGCGGACCGCATCATCGACCACCTCGGCCCGAAGTTCGCGTTTCAGCAACGCAAACGGTTCCGCAAGGACACCGTGCTGATCGTGGACGGCACCCTGGTGCCCACCCGCAACCACACCGTCGCCGAGCAGTCCAAGAACTACCGGTACTCCACCAACCACCAGGTCGTCATCGACGCCGACACCCGGCTCGTCGTCGCCGTCGGCCGGCCGGTCTCGGGGAACCGCAACGACTGCAAGGCATGGGAGATCTCAGGTGCGAAGGACGCCGTCGGCCGCACCATCGTGATCGCCGACGGCGGCTACCTGGGCACCGGCCTGGTCATCCCGCACCGACGCGAACGCGGCCAGGCCGAACTCCCGGACTGGAAGGAAGAGCACAACCGCTCACACCGCAAGGTCCGCGCCCGCGTCGAGCACGCCTTCGCCCGCATGAAAACCTGGAAGATCCTCCGCGACTGCCGCCTCAAAGGCGACGGCGTCCACCACGCCATGCTCGGCATCGCCCGCCTGCACAACCTCACACTGGCCGGATGAGAGACAACGACGCTGGTCAACCGGCATGTCGGGGATCGTTTACGGGACAACACTTAGGCAGGTCAGCAGGCCGGGGAGGTCATCGGGGGTGGTCGGTGCGGCGTCGGTGAGTTGGCCCAGAGGGCCCGGGATAAGCGAGGATGAGCGGGCAGGCACGGTCTTCCGTCGTGGTGATCAGGGACTCGACACCTCATGATCACCGGAAGTCGTGTCTGCCTCCGCGTCAGCCCTCGGCAACCATCCCGCGGTCCTACCCCAGCTCCTGAAGCCCCATCAACCCGGATACATCTCCTGAACAACGCCGCCCTGGCCCACGGCACCAACACTCGCTGCTACCGTGGGCATGAGATCGACCGTATTCTCTCAAGTGTTACCGATCGAATACCGATCAGTCAAGCAACGATCGCATTCTTGCGGCAATCTCGACCGCCGCCGCTTTAACTTGCTCCTCGTTCAGCGTGTCAGATGGCGCCTCTCCCTCGCCTGCCCAGTAGTCGTCTGCGATCACAAACAGATCCGACGCCGCTTCATAGTGCTGCTCTGAAGCGTACTGAGAGGGGTAATACTTATAGAGAGGCAGACATAGCGCGGAGAATTCATAGGCTGTCAGCCTGCCTTCGCCCACCGCCTCCGCAAGAATGAGGAGCGCCTCAAACTTACGCACTACTTCAACCTTCCATGCATCATGAGCCTCCAGAACTGCTGATCATTTCGATCATTCTTCCAGGCAGCCAAAAGCTTCCCCGAGTCCATATCCACAGATACATGCTGCCCCGTCTTCATATTTACGTAATGAATGGCAGGGATTCCACGATAATCTCCGGATATTCGGACATTTCCCGGATTTTTGACGAACCGCTCCAGGGCTGCGGCATACTTCTCTCTCATACCCCTGCCCCATTTTCCGGAGATACCGAAGTCCTCAGCATGCTTAAAGTGGTGTTCAACTCGATTTCTATCGACCCAGATAGAGCCGCAGCTCGGCCCACTGTTGTGCACCAGAACCGGCGTCTCGCCTGCCAGCACATAGTACGTGTGGAGGTCGTCGACAGTGAGGTTGTACGTGCGAGCGTGCTGAGTGAAGGGCTTGTTGGCTGTGACGATGACGGTGCGGTCGTCGTCGGTGAGCAAGGTCATGCCCGACGTGAGGTCGCCGGCTGCTATCCAGCTCTGCTCTGAGGGCGACCAGAACGGGTGCTCATGTGTCGCCGTGAGCTCTTCTATACCGTCGTCGGTGGCAATGGAGAGCGTGTTGAAGTGTTTATCGTCTTCGGTGCGGATGAGGCGGGTTACCTCACGAGGGCCCAGCTCGCCGGTTTCCGGGTTTGCCGCCAGCACCTCATCGCCCAACTCCACATCTTCGATGTCCTTTGTGGAGCCGTCCGCCATGAGGACGTCAGTCCCGGCGAGGAAGCACTTATTGCATGTTTCTTTCCACGGTCCGCTCGCCGGGGGGTTTCCCTTGCCGCGAAGGCTGTACGGGGTTCCTCCGATACTTCCGACCATGGGGCCCATTGACTCGACGGATTCCGCCGAGAAGAAGCGAAGGTCAATGACGAAGTAGCTGTACAGCTCCTTGGAGCATTCGATGTACTCCTCGCAGGTAGCCGCACCGGCCAGGGCCATGAGTTCGTTGACCGGAAGATAGTTGGTCATCCGGTCAGACTGCAGATTCGCGAGGGCTGTGGAGAACGCTTCCTCGAACTGGTCGGGTTCGGGTCCCGGTGCGGCAACGACTTCGAAGTAGGTCGGCGGCGGTGGCGTCCATGGTGACGAATGACGTACCTGTGAGGGGCCGTATCCGACGTCGTGGTATCCGCCGATCGCGCCGCCGTACGGCTTCTTGCTGCCGGAGTTTCCGGGGCTGCCGGGGTTGCCGCCGCTGACTGCGTTGTTGACTCCCGACTTTCCAGGGATATTGCCGCAGGAACTGACGGCGTAGGTGCCACCGCAGCCTTCTTTGAGACCGGTGGGGTCGGAGGCTGTGGCGGGGTGTTGGTTGGCGTAGCTGTAGCCGTTGAGGGACTGGGGTTGGTCGAGGCTGAGGAGGGGGTCGACGCTGATGAACTGGCCGATGGCTGGGTCGTATTCGCGGGCGCCGATGTGGGTGAGGCCGGTGGTTTCGTCGTTGGTTTTGCCGAGGAATCCCTTGTCGTCGGGCCATGGTGTGCCGGTGGGCTTGCCGCGTTCGGCGCCGAAGGGGCTGGTGTAGCGCTTGCTGTGGGTCTGGGTGGCGTCGGCGTTGATGGCCAGGGACATCGTGCCGTGGTGGTCGCCGGCCAGGTAGGTGAGCTTGTTGCTGAGGTTTTCGTTGGAGCGGGTGGCGATGGTCTGGTCACCGGCGGTGTAGTAGCGCTGGGCCCAGGTGGTGCCGTCGGCGCGCAGGTGGAGTTCGGTGGCGCCGGCGTACAGCACCCTTTCGCCTCCGGCGGTGCTGCGGATCAGGAGTTCACCTGAGGCGTCGTAGAGGTAGTCGGTGGCTTTGCCGTTTTCGGTGAGTTTGGCGAGCTTGCCTTCTTCGGACCACGCGAGGTCTTGGATCGCCGTCGCGCCGGGGCGCTTGGTGGTGTTCCCGGTCGCGTCGGGGGTGTAGGTCTTTTCCGGGCTGGTGCAGTCGCTCTTGGTGGTGGTGCCGGTCAGGAAGTGTGGCTGATCGGGTTTGGTGTAGCAGTAGGTGGTCTTGGTGTCACCGGCGGTCTTGTGGGTGGTTTCCGTGGTGCGCTGGCCCGCCTTGTTGTAGGTGTAGCTGGTCCAGTACGGAGCCGGGCCGGACAGGCTACTGGTGCTGCGGGTGTCGGAGCACTTCTGGGAGCTGGGTGTCCAGGCTTCGATGAGGCGGCGGTGGCCGTCGTAGGCAAAGCACTGGGTCTCGGCGCTGCTGGTGCCGCCCAGTGTCGTGGGGTCGGCGATGGAGGTGACGTTGCCGGCCTGGTCGTAGGTGTAGTTGAGGTTCTGCAGCTGGTAGCCGTGGGTGTCGTCGGTGACGTAGCTGCTGATCAGGCGATCGGTGCCCAGCTCGTAGCTGTTGTTGATATAGGACTTCTTGTGGTCGTCCGTATCGGCGGTGCCCAGCGTGAGCTGGGTGGGCTGGCCGATCGGCGAGTACTCGGCGTCCAGGAGGTAGCCGGTGGAACCGCCGACCGAGGTGACCTGCCCGAGCTTGTTGTAGTCGTACTCGACGATCTCGGAGGGCAGGCCCCCCAGAGCCGGCTCCTTGGTTTGCTTGAGGGTGCCGTCAGGGTTGTAGGCGGTCTCGAACTCCAGCGTCGCCGGTGCACCGGCCTTCACGAACGGATCGCCGGTGGGGAGTTCCAGCTTGCTGACTTCCGGGCGGGACAGCGTGTCGTATGCGGTGATCGTGTTGGTGTACGCCTGGCCGTTCTTCCCGCCCACGTAGCGGGTGCTGCTGTCCGGCAGGCCCTTGAGCAGGTCGTCGTAGCTGGTGGCGGTGAGCTGGTTGGCGTCGCTCTTGGACCCGGCCCAGGTCCCGGTCGGACGGCCGAGGACGTCGTAGGCGGTCAGGATCACCTTGTCGCGGGAGTCGGTGGACTTGACGGCCCGGTCGAGCGCGTCGTACTCGATGGTGCTCTTGCCCTGGTCCGGGTCGACGGCTGTGATCTGGCGGCCGAAGAGGTCGTAGGTGTAGGACCACTTGGCGTCGTCCGGGCCGGTGATCTGCGTCTGCAGGCCGTCCCGGGTGTGGTGGAACTTCGTGGACGCGTAGCTGGTGCCGGGGCTGTCACCGTACTGGGGGTCGGCCGGGGCGCCACCGGCGTATTCACGGGTCTCGAGGCTACGGCCGCGGATGTCGGTGATGGTGCGGGTGGCGGTGCCACCGTCCAGGGCGGTGGTGGCGGTGGAGTCACCGGTGTAGCTGGTGGTGGTGGACCACTTCTCGACGCCCATGACGTGCAGGGTGGTCTTGGTGGCCCGGCCGGCCCCGTCGAAGACCGTTCCGGTCTGCTTGGGTGCCTCACCATATTCGGCGCGGGTGTAGGTGCCGTTGGGGGTACTGGTGGTGTCGAAGATGTCCGCGTAGGACTCGTACGGGAGGCCACGGGTGTCGTAGCGGGTGTCGGTCAGCAGACGGCCACCCTGCGGTGTCTCCGACTGGGTCTGCAGGGGGCGCAGCAGCGAGTCGAAGATGGCGTAGCTGGTGGTGTAGGTTTCGCCGTCCTTCTTCAGGGTTGAGGAGGACACCCAGGACTGGTTCTTGTTGTCCATGTGGTAGGCGAACTTGGAGCTGGGGCTCTGGCTGGCGCTCGAGCGGTTGGGGAGCCATACGGAGGTGAGCCGGCCGAGTGCGTCGTAGGCGAGTTCGGTCTTCTTCAGGTTCGCGTCGTACGTGCGCAGCGCCTGCCCCCGGCGCGGGTCGAGGAAGCTCGTGGCCTTGTGACCCAGCGCATTGGTGGTGATGGTCTTGGTGAGCGGCCCGGCGGCGACCGGAGTGTAGTGGGTGGTGGTCGGCTGTCCGTCGGCGTCGGTCACCTTGGTGAGGCGGCCGAGAGTGTCGAAGTCCGTGGTGGCGCTGCTGGTGATCGTCTGCCAGCTCGGGCTGCTGGAGGCATAGCCCTTGGCGCGGCCGGTCCAGGTGACCAGTCCCTTGGTCGGCTTCATCGCCTCCGACCACGTGTTCGCACCGTCATAGCCGACCGCTGTGTCCGCGAGGACATCGCCGCGGCGCTTGTCGTCGGCGGGCAGGTCGAGTGCGGTGTCGGCGGTGGAGCATTCCTTGCCGACGGTCCGGGTGCGTGAGACCAGGCTGTTGATGCCGGCATCCGGGTTGCGGGCGTACCAGGTGCGGGTGCAGGTCTCGTCACCGCCCAGGCCCTTCTGCCCGTAGTCGTCGACTTCTTTGACCATGCCCAGGTCGTCGTAGCGGTTGGTGATGACGTGGGTGCGCCAGGACTTCGACGCGGTCAGGTAGGTGCTCGCGTAGGAGGTGTTGGGACGTGTCCAGCGCGCGATGTGAGCGGCCGCGTTGGGCACCGTCTGCGTGGCGGTGTTCTTGGAGGTGTAGTTGGTGTATGAGGTCGAGATGGGCTGGCTGCCGTTGTAGGCGACCTTCTGCAGCATCTGGCCCGCGTACTGGTCGCTGTCGGTCAGGGCGGGGAAGTCGACGTCGGTGTCCATCAGTGGCTCGACGCTGACGGTCCTGGTGGTGCCGTCCTTCTTCTTGTCCCCGTGCATGCCTTGCAGGTAGCGGGAGACTGTCTTGGAACGGGTGGTGCCCAGCGCGCCGGCGTACACGGTGACGTCGCGGTAGCCACGCCACTCGGACCAGGTCCGCTCATCCTTCGGCGTGAACGGATCATCGGCATAGTGCCATGCAGCGCCCGAGTAGTCGTAGGCGTTCTCGACCGTCTCGTTCTGCCCGGCCGGATCGGAAACTCCGACCGCGAGTACACGGTACTTGTGGAACCAGTCCACCGACGCTTCCGTGGCGCCGTTGATGTGCCAGAACTGTGGGTAGCAGGAGCGGGTGTTGGAGTCCTGCGCGGCTTCGAGGACCTCGCTGCGCTTGCACTCCGGCGCCGACAGCGTCACCGTCGTGATCGCCCCCGTCTCCGAGGTGATCGTCTCGATGCGATGGCGCTTGAGCGGCAGGATGTCATCCGTACCGTCGACCCGGTTGGGGCGCAGCTGGTAGGTGAACACCACCGGTTTGACGTCGATCGCGGTGCCGGCCTTGCCCGTCCGCTTGATCGATTTGAGGACCAGGACGTGGTCGGTGGTGTCCCCGATGTCGCCGGCGTCCTGGTATTCCTGAGTCAGAGCCCATGAGTCGACCGGGTCGTGCTTGCTGGTGGTGGCGTTCCACGAGAAGGTGTGGATGCCGGTGAGACGCTTGCGGGAGAAGAAGGTCGGGCCCGCGGCATTGCAGTCGGTGTCACCACTGGTGCAGATGCTGTCGAAGGGGACGTCGGGCCAGTGCTTGGCCGTGTCCTCGGTCAACTCAGTGCAGTCTGTGGCGGTGCAGCGTTCGGCGTACGAGAAGGTCACCTTCGCATCGGCGTCGTCCGTGAACAGTGCGCCCTTGCGCAGCCCGTACTTGATCTCGTTCAGGTAACCGCCACGGACGTAGGAGGCGTTGGCGGTAGTGGCCTTGTTCTTCGGGTAGTGGTTGGATTCCTTCGTGTACCAGTAGGTCGAGGCGTTGCCGTGGATGTCCTCGACGTAGTCGAGGTTCCACCGCCAGGCCTGGGTCAGCGAACGATCGGCGAAGGTGCTGCCCTTGTCGTAGCCGGGCTCGCCGGAGTCGTCACCGAAGACCGGCGTCGTCCAGGTGGAGTTGGTGCGCTGATCAGCGGCTCCCTCGAGCTTGTTCAGGCCGAACACGTACTTCGTGCCGTCCCCGGTGATGACGGTCCAGTACTCACCGTCGCCTTCGTCCCCATTGTCCGCGCCGGTCGAGCGCTTCACCGTGGAGGCGTCATCGTTCTCCAGACGATAGGCACCGGTGGTGTTGTCCTTGATGATGCGGCTGGAACTGCCGTTCAGGATGAGACGGGCGTTGTCGTACTTCCAGCAGCGGTCGAAGACCTTGTCATGGCCGTCGTCATCGCAACTGCCGTAAGTACGCTCGATGTAGGACTCGGTGAAGGCGAACCCTTCACCGACCGAGGTGCCCTGGTTGTTGGTGGAGGCAGTGCGTCCGTCGATGCTGCCCGAGTCGTACGACAGGCCCAGGCTCGGTGCGGGGCCGGCCGCGGCCGGAGGCAGGGTAAGGCCGTAGTTCCAGGTGAACGAACCCGAACTGCCGCCGGCCTCCCACGACGACGACGGCGCGAGTCCGGTTGCGGAGTAGTCGCCGGTCCCCTTGGACGACTGCCCCGCTCCGGAAGCCGCCGCCGTCACTGCGAATACGGTGACACCGGTGGGTGCGCTTTTCGAGCCAAGCTGTGTGGAGGTACCGGACTTGGTCTCGGCGAGCGGGACCTGCGCAGAGACGGTCTGCTTGACAAAATTGTTGGCTGAGGAGAGCGGGGTCTGCTTGCGGCACTCCGTCTTTGACGGAGTCGTCAGCGCGCAGGCAGGCAGCTGCACGAGACGCAGGCGCTCCGACCAGCCGCCACCGATCATGGATGCGAAGTCGCCGTAGTCGACGCTGACTTCCGCCGTGCCCTCGGTGTCGGCGCTGGCTGTGAAGAGCACACCGGTGATGCCGGTCTTGTGGGCTGCCTTCTGGTCGAGAACCGTGAAGTCCACGGACCCTGCGGCCGCCGACATGCTCCGGCTTTTCACCGGCTGCGCGGCAACAGGCGTTCCCGCGAGGTCCACCTTGGCCGCTTTGTTCGCGGAGAGTGTCGTGGTGGCCGTGTCGGGCTCGGGCCAGGCAGCTGTCTGCTCTTCCTTGGCCTTGCGGGCTCGCTGTTCGCCGGCCTTCTTGCCCTCGGAGACCTTCTGGCGTGCCTTCTTCGCGCCCAGGCCCTTGACTTCTTCGACCTTGCTCACGCGGGGTTTGGGCACATCAGGGCGCCCCAGGCCCTGCTCGGCAGCCATCGCGGTCGGCAGCTGACCGACTGGGGCCAGCAGCGTCAACGCCACCGCGGGCACGACGAGACGTCGCCCCCACCGCCGCACACCCCCCGCACCTCTTTTTGAGGTGCCTATGCCAAATACCATGAGTTTCGTACCCATCCGGTTCACGAAAATTGGAAGATCAATCAAGTTACGGAGACGGCCGGAGAATCCGGCCGCGCGGCGGTTGGGCAGCCCCTGAGGCTGCCCAACCACTCACTGCAGGTCAGTCGCCCACCGTGACCTCGATCTGCTCGGCACTGACCATCGCGCCGGCCCACAGGCGCACATCGGAGATCCGAGCGGGCAGGAAGTGCTTCCAGCCACCGCTCGCGTATGCCTTGCCGAGGGCGAAATCACCACTGCCGATCTGCGCCGTGTACGCCTTGGCGTCACCGTTCTGGCTGTAGCCGATGTAGAGGCTGATCGTGCCGTCCACCGAATCGTGCACGCCGGTCAGCCGCGCGCCGCTGTCCACACTCGCGGTCTCTTCGGAGGTGACGGAGGAAAACGTGCCGTCGGACTCGAGACGACCGAAGTGCCACTTGCCCTCCGGCACTGTGATCTCCTCCATGGTCTCCTCGTCCAGCACTGTCTTCTTGCCGGTGAGCTCGAACCACAGGCCCCATGCGGAACCGTCCGCGGTGCGCTGGCCCGCGACCTGCCCGATGTAGCCGATGTCCTTGGTCAGCAGCTTCGCTCCGTCCAGGGTCACGCCAGTGGTCACCGTGAATGAGCTGCTGCCGTCGACTACAGGGCCTGCGGTCGTGGCGGCGTCATCGACGCCGTCGAGGACGATCTCCTCATCGGTGACTGCAGCGCCTCCGGCCAGAGTGAGGCTCTTGCCGTAGGAGGAGACAGTGTCCTTGATCGTGGTGCCGTCGACGCCGCGGGTGGGGTTCCAGTCCGCGATCAGTTCCACTCCGGCGAACTGCTCCGAGACCAGCAGCTTGGCGTCCTTGGCGATCTCCTCCGGCGTGAGTGCGCGCTGCCAGACCGTGACCTCGTCCACCACGCCATCGAAGTAGTCGATGTAGTTACCGCTCCACTTCGCCCTGCCGATCTGCAGGCCGCCCGTGGCCGACCAGGGCGCACCGGCATCCACCTCGGACTGGAGCACTCCGTTGACGTAGAGGCGGACCTTGTTGTTGTCGGCGTCGAAGCTCGCCGTCAGGTGCGTCCAGACACCGGTGGGGCTGGTCTGCTTGGCACGTGCCTTGTTCCAGGTGTAGGTACCGTCCTTCTCGGTCAGCACCCGCAGGCTCCAGTCCTTGATCCCGTCTGCGCCGTAAGAGACGTAGAACGGGCTGCTGTTGCCGCCGTCCTGGCTCAGCACGGTTTTGGTGCCCGTGGTGCCCGGCGTGACCCGCGCCCAAGCAGAGATGGTGTACGAGGACCGGGTCTCCACTGCGGGGCCGCTGGTCGCCGCATAGCCGCCGGTACCATCCAGCTTCAAACCCTTGTCGTCGACCGGAGTCGCCAACGGCTGTCCCTGCGCGTCATGGGTGATCAGACCGCGCCGCCCGTAGTTGGGCCGGCTCGCACCGGCGCTCAGGGTCGCATCGTCCTTGCCGTCGTCGGTGGCGGCGTCGATTGCAACGCCAGCGGCCTCGTTGAAGTGGTAGCGCGCGATCGGCCCCGCTCCGGCGGCGACCAGGAAGTCGACCGTGCTCCAGGCTCCGTAGCGGCCGACGTTGTCCTTCGCCCGGGCCCACAGCGTGTATGTGCCCGCCTGCGTCACGGGCTCGCTGGCCGACGACCCGTCGGCCGTCGGCCAGGTCGTCATACCTGACATCGTGTACTGATACGACACCACGACACCGGTGTCACCCGTGGCAGGTGCGAACCTGAAGGTGGCCTTCTGCCCTGGGCCGCCCAGCGCCTGGCAGTCGTTGGGCAGGCACTCCTTGTACGGACTGCCGATGGTGATCTTCGGTGCCTTCGGGGCGGTCGGGTCGACCTTGAAATAGCAGAAACCGGTGGTGGAGCCGTTCGACGGACTCGACAGGTGACTCTTGTAACCGTTGTAGAACGACTGTGTCCACGCCCGATAGCGGTATACGGGGCCCTCAGCGAGGGTGGACCAGGTGATGGTCTGCTTCTTCTCGTCCCCCGCATATCCCGTCGAGGGCCGCGAGTCATTCGTGCCAGCGTTGGTGTCCGCCCACGTGCCATCGGTGTTCTTGCGGTCGACGTCGAAGGCGATCCGCAGCTGCGCGTCCTCCTCACCGCCCGCCTTGGTCTGCGTCGTCGCCGTCAGCGCCGGCGTCGGGTCGGAGGCGATCGTCGGGTTCGACTCGTTGGTCGAGCACACCGTGCCCGAACCGGTCACGAGCCCGATTTTACTCGGCTTGTCCGGGATACCCACGAAGGAGACCTCGAGGACGGCATCGTTCTTGAACCGCTTCCATGCCGCGGTGTCCGACTCGTCGTGCGCCCGGATCTCCAGCGTGAGCCGGGAGAACTTGCCCGCCGCGAAGTTCCTCACGGTAGGAGTGAGGTTCTCGTTCGTCTCCTCCGGGTTGTCGTTGAACTCGATCGCCGCATCCGGCAACCCTGGGCTGCACAAGTCGCCCCGGCCCGCCGAGACATGCCGATCACCCATCAAGTCCAATTCCTTGGGACGCGAGGACCAGGTGGTGGAGGAGGAGATGTTGTTGGTGCGGACCAGGTCCACCCAGCGCGGATCGCACTGGAACGCCCACGGCTCGGTGACCCGGAACGTCGCGTCCAGGACGTGCTTGCCCTTCAGACTCGCGGGCGAGAACTCGAAGTACAGCTTCTGCACATAGCCCGGACCGCAGTAGTAGCCGTTCCAGGTACCGCACTTGCCAGCACCCTTGCCCCAGCCATCGTCGCCATTGCCCCAGCCGTAGGACTCATAGCCGTCCGACCGCAGCAGAGTCCGCTCCGACTCACCCCACGTCACCGACGGGTCGATGAACAGCGGAAACACCGAAGCGTCCCTCTCGGCAAGGAGCTCAGGGTCGGGGATGATCGACAGGGATTCCTTGCCGACCTCCACGTCCATCGTCGCCACCTGATCACCCTGCCCCGGCTCCACACCGGACCCGGAAGAGACCGACTCGGCCGACTCGGCCAGGTCGGACGGGGCAGACGGGGCAGACGGGGCCGAGTCGGCCAGGGCCGTCTCTTCCGCCGCCGCGCGTGCTGCCTGAGGCGCAGGCGGCTGGGCAAGCGTCTTGCCAGCCGAGTTCCACATACGCGCGGGCGGGGCCTTGAACACCGTCTGGCCATTCGGGTCGATCGCGGCCAGGCTCCCTGACGTGCCTTCCTGGACCGCAAGCCCGGTCGTCTTCAGGCCGAAGGTGAGCTTCTTCAGTTTCTCGTCGGCTGCAGCCTCAGGGGTCTTGACGACCAGGACGTGCTGGAAGCTCTCCACCGTCGCGGTGACCTTCAAGTCCACATCCGGCAACACGTTTGCATACACGGCGCTCGCGCCGTCCAGCTCGGGCTCGGGCAGGCTGCCCGGCCAGCTCAGCTCGATCGAGCGGCCCTGGCTGGCGATCCGCGCCAGCGGATCCCTCCCGCCACCGCTGGAGAACACGATCTGCGGCGCCGCGGCCTTCGGAGCGATCGAACCGTCCGCGCGCTTCTCCAACGTCGCATCCGGCGCCTCCCAGCCGCCTCCCGGCTTGGAGACGCGTACGGGAACCGACGACTCCTGCAAAGTGAAGGTATAGCCGTCCGGATTGGCGAAGACGGTGGTGCGTTCGGAGCGCTGCCCCGTCACCTCGACTCGGCTACCGGACTCCTGAGCCTCCGCGAGAGCCTTCTGCCCCTCCGACAGCTCTTCGGAGTCCGCCGTCGACGCTGCGGCTTGGGCCGCGGACGGCTGCACCAACGCCGTGGTCAACAGCGCCGCAATCGCCGCGCTTATCACAGACACCCCACGGCACGTCCGGCTCCCGCGACGACGTTTGGGCATGACTGTGCCCCCCGCCCCAAAATCCACAGCCCCTACCCCAAAGTTTCAAAAGTTTTACAAGTCGCGCAGAGTTAAAGCTGTTTACCCGGTGGAGTCAAGTGCACTGCGCGTCCAGGGGCGTCAACACTCAGTCTTCGGGCGGGCAGTTTCACTTGGATTTGCACAGTTTGACGCCGCCCCGCATACGCCCACAAGGCAAAGCCCTGAGTGACCAGTAGGCCGGAATTGGAACAAGTAAAGCTCCCACTGGCTGGATTTGATCTCCGAAATAGAACCGCAAATCTGGACTGAACCCTTCCGCGACCGCGCAAAACGTGACCCTCCTCACTTGATGAAGTAACGCTGAGTGAAAAAGAGTTGAGGCTCTGTCAAGCAAGCGACTATGTCTCACATTCGGTGGTGTCAGAGCACGCCACTATCCGAGGAGGATGCGGTGACGAAGAAGGGTGAAGCCTGTTCGCCCGCGCACCTGACACGCGATCCGCTTGGTCTCGGCACTGACACCCCCGGTGGAGCCGCTGCTGCACGAAACCGTGAGTGCGACGACCACTGCGCCCCGGTCTCGGTCAAACCCCGGACAAAGGAATACAACTACGGCTGAACACCCCGGCGAGTGGACACAAAAAGGGGACCCCCACCCTGAGAGGCTGTTGTCTTTCCGAGTCTGGCGATTGCGTTTTCGCTGGTCAGGGATAGGTGCGGCGTCGGTGTGGGAGTGATGGGCCGTCGTTTCGTCGCTCCCGTGGAGGTTGCGGATGCCGTCGGTTGTCGGACTGCTGGAACAGTACGAGCTTGCCGCCCGTCGTCGTGTGGACGGGCTGCGCGAGGAAGCCGACCGCATCCAGGCCGAGCTCGCAACGACCGAGCAAGAATGGCTGGAGTGGACGATCGCCCGCGAGCGCGTTGGTGCGGTGCTGTCCGCGCCGGGCGGCGATTCAGCCGACGCGGTGGCCGCCGAACGACCGGGCCGTGCCGGGTTGGAAGCAGAGGTGCAGGCGTCGCCGCCCGTGGCGGCGAAGGCGAAGTCGCAGGTTCCGGTGTGGCGCGAAGGGCCGGCCCGACCGGTCCCTGCCAAGCTGAAACGCCTGGTCAAGCCCGGCATCCTCACCGAGGTAGACGTCGGCAGCTTCACCAGGAAGCAGTAGCGGCCGAGCACCGCGGCCAGCGGCCCTGCCCCTGACCAGCTGGAAATGGACACCAACGGACGCTTCCCTCTCACGCGCCACCGATAGCCTGCGTCATCATGACGCGCGCATGGATCTTGCCGATACTGTTCCTGGTCTGCGGCTCGCTCGTTGCGACCGCGTGGGCGGTCAGGGGGTTTCCCGGCGCCGCCGTTCCCCTGCTACTGCTGATGTTTGTCCTGCTCGCGGGGCTGAACTCACCGCTGGCGTTCCCCCGGTCGATCAGCGCGATGGAGGCTCAGCGCCGCAGCGCGGTCGACGGCCGACCGATCGTCTACTGGAGGGCCGGCTGCAAGTACTGCCTGCGCCTGCGGATCCGGTTGGGCCGCAGCGCCAACCAGCTGCACTGGGTCGACATCTGGCGCGACCCGGCTGGGGCGACGGCGGTGAGGGCAGCCAACGACGGCGACGAGACCGTGCCGACCGTCATGGTGGCGGGCCAGCCGCACGTCAACCCCGATCCCGAATGGGTGCGTGCACAGCTCTCCCCCACCACATGAGCGGCACCGCCCCTACCTCACACAGAAACGGACATCAACTCACGAACCGCCCTCTTATGTCCGGTGCATAGGGATGCCGCGGGCGTCTGCGGTAGTGGCCCGGCTCGCTGCGAGTGCTCCTCCGCTGTTCCTCCTTCGGCAGGTGCTTGCCCTCCCGATGGCGCGCCTTCCATGCCGCCGCCACGGTCACTGTTTGGGCGGCGCCTTCACGGTCCGGCCCTGGGCGATGACGCAGGCGGGTGGACGGGGGCGGTCGGGGCGGGTGATCGTCTGCCGGATGCCGGTGCCCGGCCGCAGCCGCGCGCGGTGACCGCTCGTCCGGACTGTCGTGTCAGGGCTGTGGGGCGGGTTCGTGACCGTGCAGGGTGATCATCGACGTCTCGGGGGCGGTGGTCTGCGGTCTTTGGAGCCGCTGTGCGCGGCGCGCGTGGTGCGACGAGGGGCCGTGCGGGTTTCAGGGGATCATCACGCAGTGGTTCTCGATGACCCGGCCGCCGCGGTCGAGGCCGCCGCAGACGGCCAGTTTCGGGTAGGCCCTGATCTCCCGGTTGACGGTGAACCGCGCCCGCGAGGCGTTCGCCTTGCTCCCCCGGTAGTCGCCGACGAACGCCCGCAGCGTGCCCGGCAGGCCGTCCCTCGTGGTGACGGTGACGTCCTGGACGTAGTCGCGGCCCTGGTACGCGGTGGCGACGCAGATGTAGGTGCCGCAGGTCGACTTCACCTCGGCACTCGCCGGCGCAGCGGTCACCAGCAGCAGGCCGGCGGCGGCCGTGAGCGCGGCCGTGACCGTGACAACCCGGCATCGTGTTTTGCGTGCTTCGGCCATGAGCCTCTCCTTGTTCGCGTGCACTGCCTTGCCTCGCCGTTTACGGGGCCGGTTCGTACGTCACCCTCTGCTCCGGGCAGCCCGCCGCCACCTCGCGCAGCGCCATCACCTCGGCTTCGTCAGCCGACAGGCTCCAGCGGAGCTTGGTGCCCACCCACTCCGCGACGTACCAGCAGTGGACCTCGGCGGCCGGCGGCAGCCACTGGGCCGGGTCCTGGTCGGCCTTCGACCGGTTCGAACGCGCGGTCACCGCGACCAGACTGGCCGGGGCACCCTGGTCATTGGCGTATGCCTCGCGGCGCTGCGCCGACCAGGTCGAGGCGCCGCTGTCCCACGCCTCGGCGAGTGGGCCCATGTGGTCAATGTCCAGACCGGACGCCGAGGTCACCCATACCTGGTCGTAGTACGACCACCAGCGCCCGCCCGACAGCCGGCAGCCGGGCCCGACCACAGGGGGTTCGACGGCCTCGGCGAGCAGGACCTCCGCGCGCGTGTTGCAGCCGTCGGACGGATTGGCGCCGGTGTTCCAGTGGCGGAAGGCATCCCGGCTGTAGCCGTCGCGGGACTCGGTATCCACCGGCAGACGGGTGACGGCCTCGGCCAGCGGCAGCGTCTCCGCGGCATGAACGGGCGCGGGGACCGTAAGGGGCAGGACGGCGAGGGAGGAGACGGCCAGGCCGCGTAGCACAGAGGTGAGCATGAGCCGTTGATAACGGCCCTTGAGGGGGCGCTATCAGGCGTTTGGCGAGTGCGCCGCCCGTATGGGTGCAATGGTCGTACCGCACCAGGCCCGGCACCGCCCTTCCTGCACCGCAGTGCACTCGAGCCTGGTTCGTTGGCCAGCGACCGGAGAGGGGCGGACTGCTCCGGCCTCGTCCGATTACGCGAGCACGCGGTGGGAGGTCAGCACGCGCCTACAGCCGTATCCGGTCGGGTGACGCTGCCCAGTCGAACTCCTTGGCCAGCTCACGCCTCGGCCGGGAATCTCCACATGACGGCGACCGAGCCACAGGACATCCTGGAACGGGTTGCGTATGGGCGCGCTAAGAGGGCATCTGATCTATGTAGTTGGTAGTTAGGGATGGTTTTGTGACTGCTGGCGTTGGCGGTCGTTGGGCGAGGTGTGAGTGCTCGTCGTCCG